>CP091724.1:1727500-2036682 GCA_022009795.1 Anaerotruncus sp. | reverse complement strand
CAGCTTTGCGTGTGCGATTTCATGTATCGCCGTTTTCAAGGTTTGAAGCTCGCTCATTCCCTCTTGAATGGCAATGCGCTTGTCCTCCAAATGATAGTAGCCATGAGAGCTACCCGGTATCTGCTCAAATCCGATAGGAACAGGGGAAGTCTTTTCAAGGGCAGCGAAAAAATCCCTGTAACGCTCCACGTCGCCCGTCAGTTCGTCAACGGCAATGTCGGGAAGCTCTTTCCCCTCGGTCTGCGACACGTCAAAGACAGACACTACCTTGTAGGCGGGTATCGTGATTTCCTTTTCCTCCGTAACCGGCTTCCCGTCTTTCCCAATGATAGGCTGCTGCGCGTGGGGGTCGATTTTTCTTCATTTCCTGTTTGACTTTTGTAAGGCGACGGGGCAATGATTTTAATTCCTTTTTGCCCTTTTTATCACGTTTCGCCCAAAATTATTTTTCCATGCGGAAAAAGCCCGCAACAAAGGGAAGCGTCCGGCTTCTGCATGGCGATAAGCAGCGTATTGTTAAAGCTGTAATTATGAAATTTTTGACATGACGCGCAGATATTCCCGGTATCGCTCGCTGTCAAAGAGTTCCGTTATTCCTTGTTCCAGACGGTCGGTAATCTCTTTCAATTTCTCTGCGGGTTTTTTTCGCTCGTCAGCACAATAGGGATAACCGGGCGCGGCTCCTGCAGCTGCTCTATGGTCTGCACTGTTTTCTGTCCCGGTGCGGCTGCGTCCATTTCTACCTTTGACGGGTCGGGGCGGTGCGGCTGCGGGAAGCTCATAACGCGGTATTCCCTCGGTATGTCGCTTTCTTTGCCGTTGTACCACTCCGTAAAGGTGTTCTTGTTGTTGTAGATATAGCCCTGTTCGGTAAAGCGTCCTCCGTCATTGATAGCAGCGTCCCGCCCGTAATCCTCATACATGAAATACTTTTTTGCTTCTTCGGGCAGTTCTAATTCGTCCAGTTCGTCGATAAGGTAATAGCCGTAATCTTCTTCGTTCTGTACGGTGGGATAAAGCCAGTAGCAGTCAAGATTTTGTGCAAGGTTGATAAGGTCTTTGACACTTCCGGCACGTTCCCCAAGAGCTACCGCCGCCGTAAACTTGTCCCTGTCCTCGTCGCGCTGCATGGCAAGCAGATTGCCTAAAGTAGTTCAGTTCGTCAAGCCCTGCGCTCTGGATAACGGGAAGCGGCACGTCAAAGGGCTGCTGCTCGGTGTTTGCAAAGCCGTTGATAAAGAAGTTCTGCGGGTTATCCGCAGTAATGCCGACGCGCTGCATAGCTTCGTGAAGCTGCTCCTTTGTGGTCGGCATGGAAAGCCACACGCCGCCCGGTTCGCCTGTTTCAAAGCGGGTGCGGCTGTCGATAAGAATGGAAAATTGTTCGCTCATGTATTCGCTCCTTTCTGAAATGGCAGCGTAGACGCTGCGCGTTGGTGGTTACGCTTCTAAATACAACGCGCCGCCTGTTCTGCCAAAAGATTTTTGAAAAAAAATTGCAGAGGGTTTGGGAAACTTCCCAACAAGAAAAAAATCCCCCGCAATCGTCGGCAGACGAAAAGCGGGGATTTTACGGAAGTGGGTACCCGCTTCCTATGCTTGCTATTCAAGTTCTTTGTTCTTTGAAATGGTTACTTTTGTAATTCACATATTTACCGCCCGTGTCGGCTAAAAAGTACCGTTCCGTCGTAGGTTTTGCCCGTTTTTCGGAGATTACAGTTTTTTAACTGTTGCCTTGCCGGATTTAAGAAGTGCTGCGGCAATCTTCGGGGTAAAGGCGGTTTTTCGTTCCTCAAAGAAGCGGTCATTTTTCCACATGGTAAAGCCGCACTCTTTGTTGGAACAGTAGTAGTTTTTTTCTTCCTCTCATAGACCGGGGACTTGCAGCGGGGACACTTCCCAAGCTCTGTTTTTTCTGTCTTGAAAAGCTCTTGTTTCTCACCCAACACGGAAGCATAGGTTTTTACAAGCTCCTGCGTCATTGCTTCGATACCCTGCATGAAAGCGGCAGGGGTCGGCGTTGCCCTTTGCAATCTGCGTCAGATTGTTTTTCCCATGCAGCCGTAAGCTGCGGAGAGGTAAGGCTATCCGGCAGGACGCACACAAGGTTTGTACCGCTTTGGTAGGAAGTAGCTGCTTGCCCTTGCGCTCCACAAAGCCGCCTCCCACTAACTTTTCTATGACAGCGGCGCGGGTAGCGGGCGTCCCAAGCCCCCGGCGTTCTGCGTCCGGGTCGGTGTCCTCGTTCCCGGCGCGTTCCATAGCAGAAAGTAAGGACGCTTCATTGTGGGGCTTCGGCGGCGTCGTTTCATGCTCCGTAACCTTTGCAGCAGGGTTTTCAAAGGTCTGTCCCTCGGTAAAGTCCGGCACATCTAAAACAAGTTCGTTTTCGTCGTCGCTGTCCGGCTTCTTTTTGAGGGTCACCCGGTAAAGCCGTTCCATGTCTTTCCACCCGGCAGCGATTACCGCCTTTCCCTTTGCCGTAAAGTTATGGTCGGCGCAGGAGAAAACCGCCGTTACCGCTTCAAAACTGTACGGCTCGGCGGTCGCCATAAGCAGACGCGCCCCGGCAAGGGTAAGGATATTGCGCTCGCTTTCCGGCAGCGCGGTAAGGTCAGCCTTTGCAAGCTCCATAGTGGGAATGATTGCGTGGTGGTCTGATACCTTTTTGCTGTTCAGAACGCGGGAAACTTCCGGCGTAAAGGAAATGCCCGCCATAAAGGGCAGCTTCCCGCATAGCAGCGCGATAATGCCCGTCGCTGTTTCTCCCATGTCATCGGTCAGAAATGCGCTGTCCGTTCTCGGATAGGTCAAGAGCTTCTTTTCATAGAGGGTCTGTGCAAGGTCAAGGGTCTGCTTTGCCGTGTACCCGTAAATACGGTTTGCTTCCCGCTGTAAACTGGTAAGGTCAAAGAGCTTCGGCGGGGCAATGGTTTTTCTTTTTCTTTCACAGGGAAGTACAGACAGCCGCCGACGCTTCGCAGGCTGCTTTCAGTTTGCCCGCTTCATCAGCGGCGCAGATCTTCGCGCTTGCCGCTTCTGCGCCGGGGAGCATAAGGCGCACATGATAGTAGGTTTCTTTATTGAAGTTCATAATGGCAGCGTCCCGGTCTACAAGCATTTTTAAGGTCGGGGTCTGCACACGTCCCACGTTCAAGGTCTTTCCATACAGGCAGGAGAAAAGGCGGGTCGCATTGATACCGATAAGCCAGTCAGCCTTTGCCCTGCATAGTGCGGAATGATAGAGGGTGTCATACCCGCGCCCGTCCTTCAGATGTTCAAAGCCGCTTCGAATTGCGTCCGTTTCCATAGAGGAAATCCAAAGACGGGTAAAGGGTTTCTTGCAGCCCGCCTGATTATAGACAAATCGGAAAATCAATTCTCCCTCGCGCCCCGCGTCGCAGGCGTTCACGACTTCCGAAACGTCGGCGCGGTGCATGAGGTCTTTCAAGATTTTGAATTGTTTTCCCTTGTCGGCGGCTACGGTGTACTGCCATTCCTGCGGCAGAATGGGTAAGCTGTCATAGCTCCATTTTCTGTACTGCTCCCCATAGGCGGCAGCTTCGGAAAGCTGTACCAAATGCCCGATACACCAAGAAATGATGTACTTGTCATTTTCGATATATCCGTCTTTCTTACCCGTAACGCCAAGGGCGGCGGCAACCGCCGCCCCGACGCTGGGTTTCTCACAAATCACAAGTTTCATTCTTCCTCGTCCTCCTGTTCGGTGTCTGCGATGTCAGTTTCTTCCTCCGGCTCGTCCTCGTCGTATTCGTCAAAATCGAACTCGTCAAGGTCGGTGCTGCCTTTTACGTTCTGCTTCGGTTTCATAAACTTAACGTAGTAGAGGGCTGCGCCGCCGCCAAGAAGTCCCACAACAAGGAAAGATGAGAAAGCCCGCCCATGCTGTTTTTTTGGGTTTCTCCGGCTCTGCGGGAGCTTCCGGCTCGGTGTCCTTGCCTGTGCAGTTATTGATAGTTACAGAGCAGACAGGACAGGCGGTGTTGACTTCGCCCGCCTTGCATTTCTCGGTACAGTTGCAGACAGCCGGGGGCTGTTCGGTCTGTTCCTCCCCGATAATCGCCATAAGGTCGCTTTCGTCTACTTGATTTAGGAAGTGGACGGAATTTTCCCCCTCGGCTGCCCGGTCAACGATAATGTAAAAAAATAGTTGCCGCCTTTTGCTTTTCACGACGATAAACTGTTTATCCTCGGCAGCGTCCCCGTCGATGTCGTCCACAAGGGTCATGTTGCCCTCCGGGGTAAGGGGCTGCGGTTCGGTTTCCACGATCACGCCGCTGTCGTCGGTTTCTTCCGTCGTAGGTGTCTGTGCAAAGGCGGTAACAGAAAAGCCGCCCATGAGCATAAGGGCGGCGCAAAGTGCGGTAAGGCTTCTAAGAATTTTATTCTTCATCTGCATTGTCCTCCTGTTCCTCATAGTCTGCGGGCATAGGGGCAATGCCCGGAATACCGCCGCCCGCAAGCATAGCGGTAAGCTCCTGCGGGGTAAGGCGCATGGAGCGCACGAGCTGAACGATTTGCAGATTTTCCGCTTCGGTTTTCTGTGCTTCCAGTCCGCGCAGCTTGTTCTGATACTCCGTGATTTTCTCACGGGTCTTTTGGATTTCCTTTTCAATTCTTTCAATTTTACTCATTGCCATAAATTTTCTCCTTTCGATTTTCAAAAATGTCAGTTCCAGTTCATCAGCCCGTACCCTTTGATACAGGCATAGTCAAGGGGATAGCTCTTAATCTTGCAGGCGTCGCCGGAATTGCCCTCCACGGTGTAGACGCGGTTTGCGTCCCTGCCGATAACAAGCCCTACATGGTCTGCGCTTCCGTCTAAGTCCCAGTCAAAAAAGATAGCGTCACCGGGAGCAATGTTTTCATAGCCCCGCGCTCCCCATTGTCCGTGAGAAGGTAAACCACGGAATACCCTGCGACTGGCAGGCGGCAAAACGCGGCTCGGAAAGTCCCATTTGCCCGTAGCACCAGGACACGAAACAGGCGCACCATTCCACGCGGGAGTTGAAGCCGTACCAGCTCCAATACGGATAGCCGCCCACATTTCCGACTTGCTGCTTTGCAAGGTCAACGATAGCGGTATTGCCGGGGCGCGTTCCGTTTCACAAAGTCCACGCCGCTTAAATCTTCCGACGCGGAAGTATCGGGAAGAACCGCCGCCAAAGATAAGGGGCTTGTTTCCCGCTTGTCTGTAAGTACACCCGGTACATTTCAAGCTGTTCCGGGGTCAGATTGTTTTCTGCAATCGTGGATAACGGGGTGTTCGTCAGCTTGACGTTTAAGATGTAATACTCATAAGGCACTTGTACCGTGTAGGTGTCCGTATGCTCGTTGCCGTCCTCGTCTGTCCATGTGTCGGTGCGTTCTTCCTCCCGGTAGCGTATTTCCACTTCCTCGGTCAGCGTCAGCTTGTATTGCTGATTGAAAATCCGCTGTAATTCGCTCTGTACCTCGGCGCGGGTGTAGCTTTGGTATTTTGCGGTCAGATAGGACGCTAATTCGTGTGGGTTATGTCCGATATTTTCAAGGTCATAGCGGTACTCGTCATAGCCGGGGATGGGTCGCTCTCGATAGTGTCAATCCGCTTTTGCAGCTCGCTTTTCCAGTCCGGCGTAGGCTGTTTTCCACTTCCACAAGGTCGCTGTCCTCGGACGTATAGGACGTTCCAAGCACGCCGTTTAACGTGCCGGAAAACATTGCCCCGCAAGAGGACAGCCCGGACATTACCATGATAAAGAGCAGCAGCACTCCGACAGCGATTGCCACGCCCGCCGGGTGTCTTGCCACAAACGCCGCTGTCTGCTTCGTTTTCTCGGCGGCTTTGGCTGCCGCTTTGCGGGTACGTTCCGCTGCGCCCTTGATACCCTTTGCGGTATTGCGGGCTTCCTTTGCATACTGCCGCTTGATCTGCTGCTTTCTGCCAAAAAAACGGGAAATGGGGTTACTGGTTAGCTGTGGGTTCTCACGCAGGGTCTTATGATACTGAAAATCCACGTTTGCCTTGAAAAGCAGCTTTTTTTCAGCCTTTGCCGCTTCCCGGTAGGGTTTCAGCTTATGGTTGCGGTAGCCCTGCTTGATTTTCCGTACCCCGTACTTTGCGCCGCGCTCGGCGGCTTCCTCGCTCTTATGTGCGCCCTCCACGCCGGAATTATCCTTTTCGACAGAATGGATTTTGTTGTGTACCAAAAATCCCGGCTTCCTGTGCGGGGGCGGGATAAGGGGCTGTGTTTGTCCTTAAATCCGGGCGGCTTGTCCTTTTCCTCAAAGTGCAGGCGGGTCTTGCCTTTCCCGGTGGCTTCGTCAAAGGTGCGCTCTTTCGTAAGTTTCTTTTCTTTGGGGATAGCTGCCTTTGCCTTATCCAGTCGGTCAGCGGCTTTGTCGGATTTCTTGATATACTTTTCAAGCTCCGGGGCAGCGCGTTCCTCGTCGGTAAATTGCAGCCGGGAAGATTTCGTCCCGGCGGTAGCTTCTGCCTGTGCCTTTCGTACCGCTTTTTTAGACGCTTTGCGGGTATGGGCGGCGTCGATATGCTCCATGACGCGCTCCGTTTTGCCCGCGTCCGCTTTGGGGGCAGCTCCCGGCACATGGGGCAAGGGAGAAGTCGGGGAAGCTGCACCTTGTAGCTGCGCTGCGTCCTGTGCTGCCTGTTGCTCCGGGGATTTCTGAAAATCCGCGTCCTGCGTCCGCTTGCTGATACGTTCCGTGTCTCCCGTGGTCTGATTTTCTGCGATAGCCCCGTCGCGGGTCATTTTCTGCGTGATTTTATCACGGGGCTTTAATGGGTCTTTCAAGTGTTACCACCTCCAATCCGCGCCCCTGCAAGGGCGCAATACTCGGCGTTCAGTTCAATGCCGATATAGCGGCGGTCAAGGCTTTTCGCTGCAAGCCCGGTGGTGCCGCTTCCAAAAAACGGGTCAAGGACAACGCCGCCTGCCGGACAGCCCGCCAGTATGCACGTTTCCGCGAGTTCGGGGGATAAGCGGCAAAATGCCCGCCCTTGTACGGTACGGTATTGATAAGCCAAACGTCCCGCTTGTTTCTTGTGGTCGGCATAAGGGCGTCGTCATAATAGCTGCCGCTGCGGGGCTGATTGATACCCTGTACCTTGCCCTGTCCTGGTACTTCCTCGGCGTATTTGTGTCCTGCGCTGCGTCCCCTGTCGGTACCGCGCAGCCGTTCCCGGCGCGATCGGCTCCGCAATGGCGGCAGCGTCATAGTAGTATTTCTTTTGATTTCGTCAGTAAAAAGATATGCTCATAGCAGCGGCTCGGTCGGTCGCGGCAGCTCTCCGGCATGGGGTTTTTCTTTCAGCCAGATAATATCGCTGCGTAAATACCACCCGTCAGAGCGCAGGGCAAAAGGCTAAAAAGCCACGGAATACCGATTAAATCCTTTTTGCTTGCAGCCCGCTTTCATGCCGCTGCCGCAGTATGTGTCTGCGATATTCAGCCAAAATGTCCCGTCGTCTTTGAGTACCCGGCGCAGCTCCCGGAACACTTCCACAAGCCGCCCGATATACTGCTCCGGCGTGTCCTCACGTCCAATCTGCGCGTCAAGCCCGTAGTCCCTTAGTCCATAGTAAGGCGGGCTTGTGACGCAGCAGTTCACGCTTTCGCTCGGAAGCTCCCGCAGAGCATAGAGGGCGTCGCGGTTGATGATTACGTCTGTTTTCATGGCTTTGCTCACTTTCCTCCGGCTTTGTCGTAAGCAGACAGTAAAGCTCGGTGTCCGTCGGGAAGCGGTCAATGAACGGCAGCACCACATTTCCCGTAAAAGATTAGCCCCTCGCCCGCTTCGGTATGGGTAACGTATTTCATCTGCTGCGGGGAAATGTTAAGCTGCTTTGCAAGGATAGCCCGGTCGCCCTGTGCCTGATTGAGCATGAGGACAAAATCAGAGTTTTCAAAAATATTCTCGACTTCGCGGCTGCTCAAAAGGTCTTTGACGTTCTGCGTGATAGCGGTCGGTATGCCGCCCCATTTCCGAAAACGCTTCCAAATCTCCACAGAATAGGCTGCGGTCTGTTCCTCTTTCAAAAGCAAATGAAATTCGTCCATATAGTAACGGGTTGCCTTTTTTTCTCGGCGCGGTTGACGGTCACGCGGTTCCACACCTGGTCTTGCACAATGAGCATACCTCACTTTTTGAGCTGCTTTCCAAGCTGCTTAATATCAAAAGCAGACAAGACGGTTTTCAAAGTTCTACATTGGTACGGTGGTTAAAGACGTTCAGAGAGCCGGAAACATAAAGCTCCAATGCCGCCGCAATGCGGGCAGCTTCCGGCTCCGGCTGTTTCAGCAGTTCGTTGTAGAGGTCGCCCAAAATCGGCATTTTTGCCGGGTCGGGGTCTGCAAGGAAAGGTCGGTACACATTCCTAACGGCGCGGTCAATGACGGTCTTTTCCACTGGCTGCAAGCCCTCTTTGCCGCCGATAACAAGCTCGCAAAGGGAAAGGATAAAGTCGGATTTCAAGGCAAGCGGGTTGTCGTCCTCGGAGTAGTTGAGGTTAATATCCATAGGGTTCACATACTGGGGCTTGCCGTCCATGCCTTTTCCGGCAGGCGACAGGCGTATCACTTGCCCGCCCAAACGCTGCACAAGGGAAAAATATTCTGCTTCCGGGTCGCAGATAATAATATCGTCGTCAGTAATGAGAAAGGCGTTTGTCATTTCCCGTTTTGCCGCAAAGGATTTACCGCTTCCCGGTGTTCCGAGGATAAGCCCGTTGGGATTTTTCAGTTGCTTGCGGTCGCAGAGTATCATGTTGTTTGACAGCGCATTTAAGCCGTAGTAAAGGGCTGCGCCCCGCTGAAAAAGCTCCTGTGTGATGAACGGGATAAAAATAGCGGTGCTGCTGGTCGTTAATCCTCTTTGAATGGGGATAAGGTTCTCTCCAAGAGGGATAGAGGACATAAAGCCCGCTTCCTGCAAATAGTCAAGGCGGGTCAGAGCGCAGTTGTTTTTCTGTGCAAAGCCCGCCGTAGCAAATACGTCATTATCCAGCTTCCGTTTTGTGTCTGCCATGTTTACCACAAGGAACGTCAGCAGAAACATTCTTTCATTTCTGCTCTGTAAATCCTGCAACAGGTTCTTTGCTTCGCTGCCGAACGTAGCAAGGTCGGACGGAATTATATCCATGTCATACCCGCTGCGTACCGCTTTTTTCTGTTCCTCAATCTTCATCTTGTCGAGGTCGGTTATCTTGCGCTTAATGGTCTTGATTGCTTCGCTCTGGTCGATACTACGGATATGCAGATTGACGATTATCCCGTTTTCAAGGTCGAGAATGTCCGAAAGCATACGGTCATTCAGCTCCGGCGCAAGGATTTCAAGGAAACTAACCGCACCGAGCTTACGCCCCATGCGGAATGTGCGCCCGTCGCCAAAACGGAACGAGGACGGGGCGATAAAGTCCTTTGTAGAAAGCCCCGACGGTACAAGCCAGTCCCAAGAGAAGCGGAACGGCTCGCCCTCCGGGTGGAAAATCCCATGCAGTACATTCAAGCGTTCCTGTCCGTTCATGGGGCGGGCTGTTACGCCAAGCACCTTAAAAATTATTGAGTACGTCGGTTTCGATACGGGAAAAGGCGGGCTTTTGCGGCTGCGAGATTGTCCGCTTCAATGGAAAAAGGTAATGTACTTGCACTTTTTCCAGTCCGTTGTTGCCTTTTTTTCAAGCTGATTTTTTTCAGCATATCCGCGTACTCCCTGCGGATAGAGTTAAAAAGCGTCGTCCTGCGCCGGAATTTCGATAGCCGCCTGTGCCTTTTTCCTTTCTTGCGCCCTGATTGATGAAAGAGAGCTGCACCGATACGGAAGCGTCAAAGTAGTTGAGAAAAATCGCACCAGTTTTCAAAAAAATGGCGGTCTTATCGTCTGCCTGTGCAAGCTGATAGTTAATATCTTCAAAGACAAGGCTTTTACTATATTTCTTTTTCCGTTACCCTGCAAATCCCGTCCGGGTACATCTGCAAGTAGGGAATGGTCTGCTGTGCGGTGTGGGGCTTCCCTGTCGCCCTTTGCCGCCTGTATCACGGCGGCGATTTCTTTCTTTTTCTGCGCGGGTCAGCTTACGCTTCACGGGATTTTTTTACCGCGCGGGTCATGGTTTTTTTCGTTCTGCCATTGACAATAGCCGATACCTCCTTTTTCCAGTTTTTCGTTGTTTTTTTCTATGACGGCATAAAAAAATTTTTCCGTCTGATAGGGGCGTTCCTTTGGTCGGATAAACTTTGTCTGAATGACGTTCTTTATCACGACTTCAAGGGGCTGCCCGTGTTTTTTTCATACATTGCCAAGAGGAAGCAGGGAAGCATAACGACAATCATTGCAAATGCCGCCATGCTTGTTCCCGCGCTGTCTTTGAGCAAAAAAGAAAAAGCGGTAGTCCCATAGCGAGGGCTGCCGCAAAACAAATGATTTGCCGCTTTGTCAGATTAAAAAGCGACTTTCGTTTTGATTTTTTTGATAAGTCTTTGGGTACGGGTACATACGCCAAGTGAAAAACCTCCTTTCGGTCTTAATGGGCATTAAAGATTGACTTCGCAAGTGCGCCTGTTTTTGAATAGGGAGAAGCACAAAAATCACGGTGTAGGCTGCAAGGGAGAAAAATCGCGCTGTGCAGGTTGTCCGCTACAATCATGCTGCCAACCAAAACCGCATAAATGCCGACGCATATCATAATGAGGAAGCCTTGAAAAACCGAGGGCGAACAGGGCTTTTTAAGTAGTTATTGCCTATCTGTCCCCCACTCTCTGTTGGTCATAGTTGCAAACGGGATAGGCGATACCGAACAGTAAAGGTAAATTTCTATCATTCTGCCGTACAGGATAACCGTGATAAGCACCGACATGATTTTCATGCAAAGGCTCACAAGGCTTGTTTCCATAACAAGCAGTAACAGTTCGGGGATTTCCATAGCGTCAAGTCCGGCTTGCATGGACGAGAGGGCGGCGTCAACGTCGATATTCGTATTGCCGCCGATCACGCCCGCCGCGCCGGAAACAACGTGCTGCGCCATATCGAACACCGCCATAGTGATAGTAAAGGTGTGGGTAACGAGATACACTGCTACCCACGCCTTGAAAAACCACTTAAAGAACATGAACGTGTCAATATCGTGCATATTGTTCTTTTCCGTTACCATGCTGATAAGCTCCACGCATAGAACGTAGGTAATGACAAGCCCCGCAATGGGTACAATCACATTTTTCCGACAAGCCCTGTATCATGGAAAATATGCCTGCGTTCCACCCCTGCGGGGTTTGTCCTACCTCTGCGGCGATAGTTCCGACTTTTTCGTTTACGTCCCCGAACATAGTTGACAGATTACCGTTAATGGCTCCAATGAGGATTTCCTTTATCCATTCGTTAATCGCGTCAAGTATGCTCTGCATAAGCTATACCCGCCGCTTAACCGAACAGGCCGGAAAGCAGAGGTACAAAGGGTGCCACCGATAAGGGCAACGCCGCCGCCCGCCATAAGCTGTTTCATGCCCTGGCTTTTCGCGCCCGGATTGTCGTTTCCGTAGCCCTCCAAGAGGTTGATAACACCCCAAATGCCAAGTCCGGCTCCGAGAGCGATAACGAGTGTCTGCAATACGTTTACTGCGCTGTTGAAAAATGCCATATAAAACTCCTTTCTGCCGCTTTGCGGCTGCCCGAAAAAGGGCATAAAAAACGGCGGTCAGTTTTTGATAACTGCCGCGGTCATAAGTCCCCGCGCTGCGTAATTTCTGCGGCGCGGCGGTATTCAGTTGTAAGGGTGCGGCTTCCTGCCGCGATACGCGCAAGGGAGTAGGGGCGCGTACCATGTAGCCCGTGTTTATTGTTTTTTTACTTTAAGCTCCCTCCTTTTCAAAAAAAGTGGTGTGTAGTCAGGCATAATGCCGTACTGCCGTTCCCGGACAGCTTCGATATACTTGATATAGGAAATACCTGCCTGTCTTGTCCTGCATTCCTGTTCCCGCTGCATTTCCTCGGCGGCTTCCATAAGCCCGCTGATAGCTCGGATTAGCTGCTGTTTTGCCTTTTTTTCTTTCTGATACGCTTATTCATTCTGCGTCCTCCTGCAAATCTGCTTCGTCAACTTCGTAATAGTCAAATACCTCGTCCGGCTTTACGATTGCAGGACGGCGGCGCAAGTGCTTTTTCCATGTCAAAGGCATTTTTTTCTTGTCAAAGTCGGAAAGGTACTTGTACTTCGGGTGTTTGGTAATATCGTATTTTTTTCGGAGAAGAACGGACGCACACCGCGTAACTGCAAGATACATTTCCCGCCGTCCATGACCGCAATTTCATCTTCGCTCATAAGCTGCTTGCCTAACTTCTGATAGTTCAGCCCGTGGGAAAGCTCCCGTCCTCTTGTTTCGGAAGTATTGAAGCTGTCAATCGTTTCTTTCCCCAAGATTTCCGACATTTCTTTAAGGGTCGTTTTCTCCTTGCCGCCCAAAAAAACAGGGTCGTATCGCAGTTGCCGACAATGGTATCGGCGTTGTCCTTATAGATTGCCTTTAGCTGCGACTGGCTCTGCAAGATGATGGACGCGGAGATTTCACGGCTTCTTATCGTGGCAATGAGCTTTTCAAACTTCGGTATCTGCCCGATATTTGCAAACTCGTCAAGCAGACAGCGCACATGAACAGGCAGCCGCCCGCCGTACACATCATCTGCCTTGTCACAAAGCAGATTGAAAAGCTGTGTGTAAAGGATTGATACAACAAAAGTTAAAGGTGTCGTCGGTGTCAGAGATAATAACAAAAAGTGCGGTCTTTCGGTCACCCAAAGGTGTCAAGCTCCATTTCGTCGGTTTCCATCAGCTCGCGCAGCTCCCGAATGTCAAATGGTGCAAGCCGCGCACCGCAGGAAATGAGGATAGAGCTTCTTGTTTTTCCAGAGACAAATTGTCAAGGACTTTTTCATCAAATTCACAAGAAATCCACAAAAAAGGTGCCAGAAGCACCGTATGGCTCCTGACACCTCGTTTGATAGATTACATTTTTCTCCGTTCAGCAGTTCTTTGCAGAGATACGCATATTCTGGCAACTGGTCGATATAGGGTTTCCAACGCCGTTTGATTTCGGCCAGTTCCAACGGGTCGGCGTGCTTCCAGTGCATGATCGTTGCCCGTCATATACAAAAACATCCATAGCAACATCATCCAAAGCACCTGCCGCAGAGATCGGCGGCAGATTCTATCCTGATACCGGTATCCACATAGACTGGATTTACGCCAATCGTCAGCCAAACATAGCCTACCTTGTCCGACCAGAGCAGTTCAAAATCAGGGCTTTGCCGCAGATGTTCCGCAAAGACTTCCTTTACTCGCTCAATTTCATGTTTTCTCTCTTTTTCTGTGTACAGCATTTTTGATGACCTCCTTGGCAAAAATTTTGGCGTGTACCATCATCAGTTTAACACAAGGCGGCTTCGTTTATCAGTCTGTCACATCTGCTGAATTTCATTTTTGAGCATACGCTTGATTTTGTCGCTCATGGTTTCTGTGCTGGTATTGCTGAAATGGACATGAACCTTGTAGGTGGTCTTGCCGATTTTCTTTACCAGCGCGGGGGCATCCTCCGGCGCTCTGGTAGTGGTGGTGTCTGCGGTCTGCATGGTACGAGTTTCTTCGCTCATGGCGCTCCTTTCTCCGGGCGGGGCTGTGCCGTCCGGCACAAAATTACTCATGCTTACGGTTTACAATGTCTTTCGCCGCCTGCTTGGTGGCCCCGGCGTTTTCCTCCCGGAAGTTTTTCCCGGCAAAGAGGATCGGGGCGCACCGTTCCAGGATACGGTCATAGATACGAGCGTGGGCCAGGTCAGGCGGGTTTTTGAGTTCGGCCAGCTTCAGGTTGGTGGTGATGATCATGGGCCTGCGGCTGCGGTAGCGGCTGTCAATGACGAAAAACATCTGCTCCATCGCATACTCGGTACTGCGCTCCACACCCAAATCGTCAATGATAAGCAGGTCGTACTCGTCAAAGCTGGCAATAAACTCCGACCTGTCCTCGGAAAACATTCCCGTCAGACGGTTCAGGATGGTGGGAAAGTTCGTCATCAGCACCGGCACATCCCGGTCAAGCAGGGCGTTGGCGATACAACCGGCGAAAAAGGACTTGCCAGTTCCCACATCCCCAAACAGCAGCAGGCCGGTGTTGTTCCTGTATGCCTCCTTCCAGTTTTCCACGTAGGCGCGGGCCTTGTCCATCAGAGGATTTTGGCCGTTGTCGTTGGCAAAGGTGTAGTCGTACAGATAGCGGTCTTGCAGGCCCTGGGCCTTCCGGCGATTGATGCGCTCCATGCGGCGCTGCCGTTCCTCGGCGGCCTTGCGCTGTTCCTCGGCCTCCCGCTGACACTGGCAGATACAGCGGGGCATGAAGTAGCCGGGTTTCCCAAAGCATGGCACAACGGTCTGCCTCTGGCCGCCGCACTTTTTACAGTGAATGAGGCCGTCTGCCGGGTCTATGTACTCGTCCCCGGCCAGTTCCACACCGGCGGCTGCCTTGTCGATCAGCGCCCGGATTTCTGCGGTAATCTCCATCATACGGTTTCATCCTCCTTTACGCTGTAATCCCGGTTGCGGGTGGGCGGGGCCGCCTTTTTCGCGTCCTCACCGGCCCAGCGCCGGATGGTGGCGGCATGGCTCTGATACCGCTTACCGGTAGAGGCCATGTATTCGGACAGTTTTCGATGTACTGGCCCCATACAGTGGGAAAAGCTGGCCTGCAAGTCTGCCAGTTCCCCGTCCGTCAGGAAAACATTCTGGTAACGGCCATAGGCGTGGGCGCTCTCACTCTCTCTATTCTCTATACTCTTATCTCTAATATCTAATCTCTTATCTCTAATCTCTGGTGGACAAATGTCCCCCTGGCTATATGGTGGACAAATGTCCGCCCCGCCGGATGGGAGCAGTTTTTGACGCTTCAATCGCATACGCTCTTTCTTTTTCCGTTCCCCCTCGGTAGAGGATTGGCCGATCAGCAGTTGGATGTCGGTCATGTAGTAGGCCCCATCGGTCAAAATCTCCACAAGGCCAAATTCAAGGAACACCTTCAAGGCCCGTTCCACCGTCCCCACCTGATGGCGGGTAAAGGTGGCGATGGTCTGGGGCGTGTGGGGCAGATGGTCATTGAGCATGAGGATACCGCCGCTTTTGAGTGACATGAGGTACATTTTCAGCAGCAGATTGGAGTACAGCAGGCCATCCTGCATACTCTCCAAAATAACCATCGTTTCGCTGTTGTAGAAGTTTTCTTTCAGCTTGAGGTAGTAATATTTTCGATTGTCTGACATAGGCTTCCTCCTTGGGGTTTATTTCAGGGGTCTGTATGCCTTTAGAGGGCCGTTTTGGGGGCCAGAGGATAAATCTATCAGGCCCCCAGCGACACCCTCGAAAAAAGCCTTGATTTACAAGGGGTTTTCAGCCCCTAAAGCGTGACATTTCGCCCTTTGTTTCCGCTTGCGCTGGGCGGCCTTGATACGCTTCATGCGTCCGGCACATTCCGGGCAGTATTTGGCCCGGTTGGAGCCGGGGGTGAACAGCGCCCCGCAGACGGCGCACCGTTTGGTGTCCAGGCGGTGGAACAGGGCCGTTTCCAGTTCTCTGTCCAGCGGCAGCACCGCCGCCCGAAACCACCGGCACAACAGGGAGTAGGAAATGGACTGGACGCAGACACATTCCTCCCCATCATCCAGCGCGATACAGTGGCCGCCGTCATAGTTGCAGCACTCATGTACCAGCCGCCGCGCTCTGCGGTACTGGCGGTAGTCCATGACGGGGACGGGTTCAGGCTTGCTTTTTTTCATGCTGGCACTTCCCACACCCGCCGCAGTTGCCGCAGCCCTGGCAGACATGGGCCTCCGGCTCCGGGCCGGTGGGCGCGGCTACTTGTTCCGGCTGCAAGAGGGCAAGGGGCAGGCGGATATTCAGGTGAACAGTGACAGGTAAAATAATCTGCTTCATAGGGCAATCTCCTTCCATGAGTGAATGTTGACAGTTCTGTGCAAAGGGGGTGTCGTGAAACGCGACGCGCCTAAAAGGGGTCGCCAAAACGCCGTACCCTTTACCGTTCCGGCCCCCGGTCATGGGACTTATCCCGTTCCTGCCGGGCCAGTTGGTCGGCGGCCTTGCGGAGCCGTTCAACAGCTTTCAGTTCCTCCCGCATGGCTTCATGTCTATGGTGTCCACCTGCTTCTGGGCGGTCAGCAGGTCAATCTCGCGCTGCCATGCTTTGGGGGTAAGTTTTTCACCGCTGTCCTTCAGTTCCTTCAGATACCGGGCCGCCGCGTCATAGAGGATCAGTTCCCGTCTGTGGCGCTGCTCGAACAGTTCCCGCTTCTCCGGCTTTACCCTGGCAAGCTGCTTGTGGACAGCCTTGTACTCGTTGTACTGCGCCCACATCTCCCCGCGCTCGGTGAGGACAGCGATCCGGCGCTCGGCCTGGACAATCTTCCCCCGCAGGTCATAGTAGCTACTGTTCATATCGGAAATTTTTTCATGGAGCTGCTGCATGGACTGGATGCCGTTTGCCTGCAAAAAGCTGAACAGGGCGGCGCTCTCCTGCAAAGCCCGGATTTTGCCGGTGCGGGTGTCGGGCCGCTTGAGTTGCTGCTGGGCCTCCCACAAGTCCATCATGCTGGGCTGCTGGCCCTCCGGCTTCTCCGCCTCGGCCTTAGACCAGTTGTAAAGGCGGGTAATGCGGGCCTTGATTTCCTTGAGCAGCTTGTTGTCGGCGGCGATTTGCCGGTTGACTTCCCCTTGTCGGTGCGGATGCCGCGCTTCTCCATCTGGCTGGCCGCTGGCCCCAGGTGGACAGAGGGGATTTTATCAATGCCACGGCGCTTGTAGCTGCGGTGGTCTACCAACGCAGGCTGACCGGCGGCCTCCAATGCCCGGTTGGTATAGGCCGCCCATGCCGCCCGCCAAATCTCCACATTCCCTTTGTCGTTCCAGTCGGTGGTATCCTCCCGGTGGTTCTTCCAGCCGCCTTTCCCGTCCGGGATACGCTGGCCGTTTTCGTCCAGGTCGTATGCCTTGCGGCACTTTGCGCCCCATGCGCCATTTTCTTTCAGGGGCCGGACGGTCAGCATGATATGAGCATGGGGGTTGCCGGTTCCCTTGTCATGGATGGCAAAGTCGGCGCACATCCCCTTGTCCACAAAGTTGTCCTTCACATAGGCCCGGACAAGGGCAAGCTGCTGTTCGCTGGACAGTTCACGGGGCAGGCCGCCTCGATCTCGCGGGCAAGCTGGCTGTCCCTGGCTTTCTCAATCTGCTCCACGCTGTTCCAGAGGGTGGAGCGGTCTGCAAACTCCGGCGGGGCGTGGGCGGGCAGCATGATTTCCGCATGGACAACGCCGCTTTTCCGGGTGTAATCGTGGGTCAGGCCGTCCCATTCATTCGTCAGTTTGGTTCCGCTTCGGTAGGCGGCTGCGGCAACAGCGGAACGGCCCTCGCTGCGCTTGATGATACTGACGGGAATATGGCAAAAATCTATGAGTGGCACCTCCTTTCGGTGAGGGGATATTTCAGGCTCCGTGGAGCCGAACAAACGCGAAGCGGGTGTTTGGCTGCGCGGGGCGCACAAGGGGTTTGGGGAGTGTAGCTCCCCATCGCGCTCGGAGAGCGCAACAGCCCCCGGCAGGGCGCACAGCACCGGCAACGGTGTATAAGTGCGCCCTTGTAAACAAGGGACTTATGGCGTGTCCCCGGATTTTTGGCAGGTTTGCAGTCAATTCCGCAGCCCCCGGAAGATGGGACAGGGCAATCAGGAACGCTTTGACCTCCGCGCCGGAAAGGTCGGGAGCCAGCGGGAAAATCCCCTCCAAAATGGCTCCGCGCTCAATCAGGCGGCGGGTGCGAACCCTGCGTTCTTCATTCCGCTGCTTGTTCTCTAAAATCTTCTTTCGGTTTTCAAGCTGTCGGATCTCCTTCAGGACTTCCTCCCGTTCTTCTTTTTGGGTTTGGGCTGTATTTTTTTCGTTCATGTCATACACCTCTTTTCTTTGAAAACGCTCATAGATTGACCGTCCATTTCTGACGCGCAAAGTACCGGCGCAGCCTCCGCAGTGCAGCGTGGATGGATTTTCCCGCCTGTGATGGTGTGATACCCTCCATTGCGGCAATATCTTTCACTTTCATACCCAGCATATAGCGGGCATGGACACGGCGGGCCTGCATAGGTGGCAGGGAAGAAATGGCTTCGTACAATCGCCGTATCAATTCTTCGTATTCGGCTAATTCCTCTTTTTCTATCAGATATCCTCTGGCGATGGCTGCGCCCAGCCGATTGCAGCATTTTCGATTCCGTCGTTACAATCGAGGGAGTAAAACGCCTTATATCGGAACATCTTGCGATCTCTGGCGGCCTCGGCTCTCTTGTCCAGAAGAAACGCTTCGACGATCTCATCGGACACCTCCAAAAATGTCCTCTTTGCAAAATGGATAATATTGTTTGAGATTGATGGTCTGCATAGGCATGCTCTCACTCTGTTTGAAGGCCATCATAGCAGCGGCGCATATTCCGCAGCCCCCGGCGGATGGCAACGCTGACCTTACTGCTATGGATACCCTCTCTCCGGGCGATTTCCGGCTGCTTGATACCGGCGATGTAGTAGGCGTGAACACGGCGGGCCTGTGTCGGAGTGGCATGAGCCAGAGCCACCGGCAGAGCTGCAATCAGGTGCAGGCGCGTGGTCATTTCTTCTCGTTCCAGCAAAATATCTTCCGGCGATCTGCTGTGTTCCAGTGCGTAATTTTCCAGCCAGCTGTATGCGTCCAGAGAGTAGTAGGCGCGGTGGTAGACTTTCCGACGCTCATAGTTCTCCATCTCCCGCTGGGCCTGATACATCGCTGCCCATACCTCGTCCGTAACATCCACAAACTCGTCATGCCGGTAGTGGGGATACATCCACCGCAGATTGATTGTTTTCATAGGCTTACCTCCTGAAAATCGGAGAGGCGGACAGCTTGTCCGCTGTCCGCCCCTCGCTGAGATAAGGGAAATGATCCCTTTCACTTGGTAGCCAGAAAACAGGTCATTCGTTAAGCCTGTTCTCAAAGAAATTTATAAATTTTTTTCTGACCGCCTCCACACTTTGATACACAGCCACTTTGGAGCAGCCGCACAGCACACCGATCTCTGCAAGGCTCAGCCCGTCAAGCGCATAGAGCAGGAACCGGCGGCGCTGGGCCTCGGTACAGGTGTCCAGAACAGCCATCAGCTCATGCAGCGTTTCCATGCGGCAAAGGTATTCCTCCGGCGTTTCGCCGTAGACCCCTACACCCTCGGTGGTAATGATGTACTCGTCAAACTCCCGGCCATCCCAATGCCGCCGCTGCTCATGGAACAGGTTCTCCGTTTTGTGATCGGCCCGGTCAAGAAATTCATAGATTTCCAGCGTGACCTCCACGGTCACAGCTTGTCCGTTATAATTGATGGTAACTTCCATCTGCCTTTCCTCCATTCAGATTTTTTTTGGGGTAAAATCTGAATGAGGGCGGCGGGAGAACGGCACTGGGGCCAGGGTTCGGGCCATGCTGGCCCGATGTTCCGGCCCCATAGGTATGAAAAAAACGCCCGGACAGCAGAAAGCTATTCGAGCGCAAAAAAACTCCAATATTCACTTACAGAATGACAATTTTTCGCACCGGCTACCAGACGGGGCCTGTTCGTTGACTGGGCTTTTTTTGACGGTAGTGAAATATCGTCTGAATTTGTCGGCGGTCAATGTGCTTCATGGCGGTTCCCTCCTAAAGCCGCCGTGTCAGCGTGTAGTCGTCACTCCTTTGTTGAGGGCATAAGGACCGGCGGCCTTGATGTACTCAAAACCGCCGCAGTACCCGAAATCCATTATGGGCGCACGAAGCTGCCTGCCCTGCAACGGTTTTTTTCTTTCCCCGTCTTGCGGGGCAGGATCGCTTGTCTTATTTGGTTTAGGTTTGTTCCTGTTCGGCTGCCTCTTTCAGCCGTGAAAAGCTCTCGTCGCTGATGATGTGTTCAATCCGGCAGGCGTCGGCCTCCGCAGTCCTGGGGTCAACGCCTGCGGCGATAAGCTGCTCGGTAAAGAAGCAGTGACGCTTATAGATTTTTTCGGCTACTTCGCGGCCCATATCGGTCAGATGGAGAAAGTGATCTTCGTCCATCATAATAAAGCCGCCGTCCCGCAAGGTAGCCACTGCATGGCACACGCTGGGCTTTGACACCTCCATGTGCCGGGCCACATCTACGGAGCGTACCATACCGAGTTTCTTTTGGAGAACAAGGATGGTTTCCAGGTAGTCCTCCCCGGACGCATGAAGTTTCATTAAGACCTCCCTTATGCAGATAATTTCTGTTCGGCGTTCCACATGGCCGCATACTTTCCGCCTTTCGCCAGCAATTCATCGTGAGTACCGGCTTCAGCAATCTTTCCGTCAGATACCACAAGGATCTGATCTGCATTTTTGACGATGGAAAGGGTATGAGCAATCATTACCACAGTCTTTTTCTCTTTCAGCAGATTGGCGATGGCCTGCTTTACTGCCAGCTCGTTCTCGATGTCAAGGGACGCCGTTGCTTCATCCAAAAGCAGGATCGGGCTGTTTTTCAGGATAGCGCGGGCGATGGAAATTCGCTGACGCTCACCGCCAGAGAGAAGATTTCCGTTCTCACCAGTCGGCGTATCGTATCCCTTTTCCATCTTACGGATGAAGCTGTCACAGTTAGCCTCCCGGCAGGCAGCCTCGATTTCCGTGTCCGTAGCATTAGGACGAGCGTGTCGGATGTTCTCACGAATGGTATCGTCAAAGAGAAATACATCCTGGTCTACCATAGAGATTTGTTCCAGTACACGTTCTGCAGCCACATGGTTGATTGGTTTGCCGCCGATTGAAATGGTTCCTCCATTTGCCTCGTAGTATTTTGCAATCAGGTTCAGAATAGTAGATTTGCCGGAGCCGGAGTCCCCGACAATGGCCGTGAGCTTCTGGTCTGGCACTGTAAAGGTGGCGTGTTTCAGCACCGGCTCTCCGGGCAAATAGGAAAAGTCCACACTATCGAAGGTAATCTCATGTGTGGCTATCTGAAGCGGCTCCATACTGCCGGTTTCTTCAGGTTCATTGACTACTGCCTGAATTTTTCGTTTAGAAATCATCATATTTTTGTAGCCAAACAAATCAACCGAGATTGTCATGTATAATTTGGCAAGCAGCATGGGCATCATGGCAACCATCAAATAATCTACGCCTGATACTATTCCCAACATCCACGGTTTTGAGGTCACGAGCATAACAGCAGGAAGCGAAAGCCATGTTAGCATGTTAAAAAAGAAAGATACAGGAATGCCAGTAGCCTCATATTTATAACTCACTTTGCTGTACTCCCTTAAAATATCTGTTGTCGTTTTATTCCTTGTTCCACTCATGCCGTAGGCTCTGAGCGTTTGGATACCATTTACATATTCTACAATGCTGCTGACAGCCTCCGCACAAACACTATTGCGTGCATTTCCATATTTTTTTACAATTCGGAAGGAAAGCCACATATTGGGAATAAACAGCAGGCTTATTGCAATTAAAATCAAGCCGGCAGGCAAATAAAGAAAACACACGAAAAGTATCAGCATTACGGACAGTGAAATGTTTTTCACAAGATTTCCTGTCCTATGTGTCAATATTTGTTCATAATTTGAAACATCACTTGTCATTGTGTTGACATACTGCCCAATCTGGCCTTGATGAAAGCGCGACAATGGAATTCGTTTGAATTTATCCCCTAAATAGAGACGGATTTGCCTGGCTACAGCTCCGCCCCCAATTTGCCCTTGTGTATATCCAAATCCGTAGGCAATCAGCCGGACGGTAAAAAATCCAATGATCAAAAAAGTCAGGTTGTTCAAATGTTCTATTGTGACAGTATTGTTTAGGAGCATATTCAAAAGCAAATAAATTGCCATATAAACACAAGCTGAAAGAAGTCCCTCCAGCACAGTAAAGAACACCCCGATACCAAAGCGAACATTCTTTTTGAACGGATCATTTGCTTTCATACGAAATCACTCCTTTCATGGAATAGCTAACTTCTCTTGCCGCGTGATACCTTTCCCAAGCCCTCTGATAATAATGGTTCTCCTCTAACACTTCTTCATGTGTTCCAAAGGCCGTAATTGTATGATTTTCAACAACTGCCACTTTATCACACATCTTAATAGCGCCCAAACGATGAGCTACAATTAAGACAGTTTTCCCTTTACAGAGATTGGAAATTGCCATGTCAATCTCTACCTGATTTTCGGGATCGGCAGCACTTGTTGCCTCGTCCAGAATTAGAATAGGTGCATTTTTTAGAATTGCGCGGGCAATGGCAATCCTCTGCTTTTCTCCGCCGGAAAAGCGAGAACCAAGCTGCCCACTTTCGTATCGTATCCATCCGGCAAAGACATGATAAAATCGTCAATCTGAGCCTCTTTTGCTGCCGCCCGCACTTCTTCCAGTGTGGCATTACTACCCATACGAATATTTTCCAGTACACTGTCACGGGTTAAAAAGGTCTTTTGAAATACGATGGAAATATTATTTAGCAACTTTTCATAGGCAATATCTTTGATGTTTTGACCGCCAATCAGCACTTCACCATCTGTAACATCATAAAAACGAGAAATCAATTCAATAACAGTGGTTTTTCCTGCTCCAGACGCACCTACGATTGCTACTTTTTCCCCTTCTGCAACATGAAGATCACAGTCTGTTAATACATCTGTTTTCCCGTCATAGGAAAAACGAACTGATTTTAGAGTGACATCATGTGACTTTGGAAAATCGCCAACGCTATCAAAAATTGGCAAATCAAGAATTTGTTTCGCCTTTTTGACGCCGTTTAATGATTGTGCAAGTTCCATAGATAATTGCTGAAGAGGCAACAATTCCGATAAGTATAGAGAGCCAATATACGCAAACAACAGAAAAATGCTTGCTGTAATTGAACCATTCAAAAATAACCGCCCGCCAATGGGGATAATCAATGCCATTCCACATTCAAGAACAACAATAAATGCCGCATAGAATGGACCTGTCTTTCGTGATACTTTATTCCAGATACGATTTTCTTCTTCAATCGCACCGGAGAATTTTTGAAAAGAATGACGGCTCATGTTATAGGCTTTAATCAATTTCATGCCGTTGATATATTCGATGATTACAGAATTGAAGTTCGCCATTGCCTCCGTAACATGGGGCATCATTCCTGCCATAAAAGCAAAGCAGCCAACCATGATAATAAGTGTAATGCCCAGAGGTATTAAAGAGATCATTGCTAAAGGCACATTGATTGTCATGAGATAAATAAAAATCACAACCGGACCTGTCGCAAATCCGACCAATTCAGGAATATTATGAGCAAGGCAAAGTTCCAGTTTTTCAATATCTTCATTCAGAACCGTTTTAATATCTCCAGTTCTGCATTCATCCAAAGCTCCAAGCGGTACTTTTTGATAAATGTTCTGTAATCATACACCGCACTCGGAATAAGGCTCCATAAGCGCCTTTATGAGAAAAAATGCCGGACAATCCTTGAAATACTTGCCGGACAATGACCGTTGCCGTAATTAGAACCGCGTTTTCGGAAATAACCTGAATAGAGCAGGTATCTGTCAAAAAGGCATCCATCAGTCTATAAATGCCTATATAGGGGCCAATCGCCAACAACCCACCTAAAAAAGCACAGATAACAGACGCAATTAGAAATCCTCTGTCCTTTTCCGCCCATTTGAGCAAGAGCAGAACAGGATTTTCTTTTTTAGTTTTCATCTTTCATCCCTCCCTAATCCCATGAGCGACAAAATGGTTGCTTCATTTTCCTGAGAAAGCAAAATATCATTTGTCATTGTATGATGGTCAAATCCAATTAACCGGGTACAAGTCTGGCAGACAAATTCATAATCATGCGTAACAACAAAAATAACTTTGTCTTTGGAGAGTTCCCGGATTAACCCACTAACCTGTTCCATGCTGTCATAATCCAGGCCAGAGGTCGGTTCATCGAATACAAGCACTTCTTTTCCGCATATCATGCTAACTGCTACAGCTACACGCTGCTTTTGCCCTCCTGAGAGAGTATTTGGATGACGGTCACGGACTGTAAGAAGTCCCAGTTCATCCAGGGTTTTTTCTACCAGTTCAGGCGAAGATCCCTGAACACCAAAAGAACACTCTGCCTCTACACTATCTGCAAAAAGTTCATAGTTCACATCCTGCATTACCATATAGGAGCGTTTCAGCCTCTCGTTTTCCTTTTGAGGTTGTTCCCGCCAATAAAAACAGCCCGTAAATTCTTTGTGCAGCCCACATAAAGTACGGAGAAAGGTTGTTTTTCCTGCACCATTAGGGCCTACAACACCGATAATATCTCCTTTTGACGCCTGTAAGGAAATATGCTCCAGCACAGGGTGCTTTTTATAGAATAGAGACACATCTTTCACAGTCAATATAGGCCGTAAGAAAGTTCTTTGATAGCTAATAGGATGAACATCCTGAATATCCGTAGTCCGCAGACCCATATGCTTTCTTGTTGCACCTGAAAGTGACCTAAACTCCTGTGGTGTATAAATCTTCTCAATTTTTCCATCTGCAAGATACACGATACGATCTGCTATATCCAGAAGATAGTAAAGCCTGTGTTCTGCTATCAGAATTGTTTTTCCTTGTTGCTTCAAAATGCGAAGATAGTTTTTCAAATCTCTAATAGAATCCCCATCTAAATTTGAAGATGGCTCGTCCAATAAAAATATATCCGGGTTCATGGCGTAAACTGAAGCAAAAGCAATCTTCTGCTTTTCTCCGCCGGAAAGTTCAAAAATATTTTTGCCCTGTAAATTGCGAATTTTTAAGGAGTCAAGGGTATATTCTAATCGCTGATTTAATTCATCCGGTGGAACAGCGATGTTTTCAATTCCAAAAGCAATCTCACTGTCCACATCTACATTGAAAAATTGCGTTCGGGGATTTTGAAACACCGATCCCACTTTCGTTGCAAGATAATACATGGGCATTCCTAAAATATTTTCGTCATCAATTTGTACATTACCGCTTAACTCGCCCGGAAAATAATTAGGGATTAATCCGTTTATTAGCTTTGTAAGAGTTGTTTTTCCACAGCCAGAGCGCCCGCAAAGCAGAACACACTCCCCGGTATGAACAATAAGGTTTATTTCCTTGACTCCAATCTCAGAGGAAATTGCTCCTTCATATCTAAATTGAATGTCTTGAAAATGGATCATATTGCACCCCCTCTCCCAATAAAGTTCACTACCATCATTACAGCAAAACAGCAGATGATTAAGAAATCCTGTATACGAAAACGGATCTGAATCAAACAGGTTCTCGCATGAGGATTTTCAATACCTCGTGTAACAGAAGCAATGGCAAGTTCGTCTGCTGCTTTAGATGCCGCCATAAGAAGCGGCGAATACAAGCACTCTATGGTCATGCCAGGATGGGAGATAAGCCCTTTCAGAGACGGAGATACATCTCGTAAGCGCATAGCGTCTTTGATAAAATGCCAATCCTCTCTGATTGTTGGAAGGTAGCGCAGCATAACCGCCAAAGGGATTACAACTTTTTTGGGAACATGAGCCTTGTTCATGGCGGATAAAAATTCATTTACTCTTGTCGTGGATACGGCAATTCCTGCCAACATTCCACAGGGATACACCTTGAAAACCAAGGACAGCCATGCTGTGAACATGGTATAAGCAGTTCCTGTTACATTTCCTAAATAGAGTGTAGTAAACAGATATAATGCTAAAAAAACTATTGTTCCGATTATGGAATATCTAACTTTCCCGCAGAGTATCCCCATAAATGCAATCAGCAAGATCAAAGCACATTCGTATGAGAGAGATGGGGCTGTTGTTGCAATAATCATGCTGATAATTAGCAGAAGCACTTTTGTCCGCGGATCAAAACATATATCCCATTTTCTTTTTCGTGTTTCGCTGGTCATGCTGTAATACCAGCCTTTTCAAATTGTTTTCTCAACAGTTTGCACCCAACAAGTCCACTCAACCATGCTATAAGTGCCGTCCCCACAATCATAATAACCAATACCCACCATGCGGCGGCATTGTTCATGGCATTGATATACTCTTGTGTTGTTCCATTCTGCAACATGGTACTTGCCCATCCTTCTGGATCAACAAAATAAGCAATATAGGTTCCCATTGGCCCAAAAGAATATACGATATAGGACAGAATATTCAACTTTTTGCTTCGATAGTTTTTTGCGCCTGCAATCATATCGGCAAGGAATGCTCCAATTAAACCTCCAACACACATTCCCCAGTGCATTCCCATAATAAGACTAAGCAGAGAAATAATGACACCAATAATCGTCAATCCCCAACGCTTTGGCACTTTTGCAAGAAGAAGTAAAAATACTGGCCCCGGAAGCAAAGCGGCTCCGATGGAGAAATAAAAAGTAAGAGTCGGAGTGACAGCAAATAATACGCCCCCTATCATAGAGCAGACCATCAATAGCGCACCGAAAACGCCCATGACAATCAAATCTTTTACCGTCAGTCCATTCTTTCTTGTTTTGTCCTGTTTTGCTGTTGGCATAACTTAAACCTCCGATTTCTTTATAGTCGTTCATACCAATTGACTTTTTAGAAGCCTTCGTGGTATGATTTGATTAGTTGTTGCTAATCACGTTATCAATTATATAGAGCAGGGATTATTTATCCAATACCTTTGGTACATGAAAGCCCAAAGCGTATGAAAAAACGACCAAAGTGTATGAAATGAAGGTGGAAATATGTCTGATATTGAAAGTAGGTATCATACCAATTTGCTGGAATATGGATTCAAAGAATTATCGACAACAAATGAACTGAGCGGAATTGGGAGATTATATTCAGTTCCAAAAGAATACGGTGAAGGCACATATTGGATATACAGCGAAAGATTTATACGACATCAAAATACATGATTTCTGTTTTCACAAAGACTCATTCTTTGATTTCGGTATTCCACAAGGCTGCTTGGGAATTTGTTACTATGAGTCCATATCTGGAGAAGAAATCTCTCCTTATCGCCGCTTAACTGCCGGTTGCGTAAAAAGTTTCATCGGAGGAATGGAGCCATGCAAAACACTAATACACAAAAATATCCCTGTGCGTTCTGTGGATATTGAGATTACACCAGCCTACTATGACCGCTATTTGAAAGAAAAATTTCCAAATGAATATATAGACCCACATGAAGCGTTCAGTAATATTGCATTAACTGACCGTTTCCCTGAGATGATACAAGTACTTCGCCAGATTGCAAATTACAAAGGGAATGGAATTGCGGCCAAACTGTTCTATGAAGGGAAAGTAATTGAAGCTATTTCACTCATTATGGAATACAATAGGCAGCAATCCAGCACACCCTCTGTCAAAATCTCTAACGCAGACCTTCGTGCTTTGGAAAATGGAGCTGCATATATCAACGATCATTTCAACTGTGATATTTCTGTCGATCAACTTTCCCATATTACTTGTATGGGTCGAACAAAACTCAAACTCGCATTTAAGGAAGTTTATGGCGTTTCTATCACGGAATATATTCAGCAGAGACGGTTAAGCCATGCGGAAACCTTGTTGTCATTAACAGATTTTACGATTGAACAGGTGGCTGCTGCCGTTGGTTACAACAATGCAGGGCGCTTTGCCAGTATGTTCAAAAAGAGTACAGGTGTCTATCCGGCGGAGTATAGGAAAATGGCACAGCGAAAGTAAAATGAGCGCCAGGGGGAACTCTGGCGCTCACATGATTATTGAAATATCAACTCTTGAAAAATAGTTTCCTCCACCTGCGCTTTCAGCGTGTTCATCAGGCCCACCCAGCACATGGGGGCACGGGCTTTCAGTTCCTCGGTGACACCTGCCATCTCCATCATCCGGGGCAGCATGGCGTCCATCCGCTCCCGCGCCGCCCGGTCAATCTCCAACAGGTGCGGGTACAGCTTTTCGCTCAAAATCAAGCTGCTGTAAAGGCCGGGCCGGTGTTCCTTCAGGTATCGCTGCCGCATACGGCCATACTTGCCGATGGGGGCCTCCGGCTGCTCGGACAACTCCAGGTCGGGGATGTAGTAATCCCCGCAGCGGGTGTAAGTCAATTCGTTCATGTTTGTCCTCCTTTGCACGGTGATGGTTAAACTGCGGCGCTGGCCGGTAAGGTGGCCTTGCGCGGCTCCTGTCTGGGTAACTGGCTGACGGTGGTAAAAATGCCCTTCTCCATATCCTCGGCCCGGATCGCGGCCTTTGCTGCCTCCATTTTCGCCTTGCGCTTGGCGTTGTAGCGTTCTTCCCATTCCTTCTGCTTGCCATTAGCCTTGCGGCGCAAGTAGTTCTGGTGAAGCCTGTCCTTGCGTTCCTCCTTCTTCCGCAGTTCTTCCTGTTCCTCCGGGGTCAGGGGAACCGGCTGCAAGGCAGGAGGGATATAGCGGCCCACAAAATTGAAGTAGATTTCAACCTCCTGTGTGGTGTCCTGGCTGCCTTTACGGGCGCGTTCATGGACAAAGATTTTCTCTACAAACTCGTTGAGCATGGTGTTTGTCAGCGTGTCGAAGTTCTCGTACTTGTCAATCAGGGCAATAAACTTCTCCGCAGATTTCCGGCTCTGCTCATAGCCGGTAACGGCCTTTTCCAATTTCACGATTTCCGCATTGAGGGCGTCCTGCTCTTTGGCGTACTGTGCGTCCAGGGCCTCATACCGGGCGTCCGGCAGCTTACCCAGGGCGTTGTCCTCATAGATTTTGCAAATCAGCTTTTCCAGTTCCCCGGCCCGCTTTTGGGCGGCGGCCAGCCGTTTCCGCTTCTTGGATACATCGGCGGTCTGCTGGGCGGCCTGCGTTTCCTGGACGGTGCGGATAAACTCGGCCCGGTCATTCCTGGAATACTCCGCGATGGCCCGGAGCATATCGGCAATCAGGGTCAGAACAGCTTCGGCCTTGATACGGTGCTGTGTAGGGCAAAGGGAGCCGATAGGATACTTCCCATACTGGCCGCAAGTGTACTGCGGGACGCGCTTGCCGTTGTATGTGCGGTGAACATACATCTTGCCGCCGCAATCGGCGCAGTACATCAGGCCGGTCAGGGGATGGGCCTCCCCAAAGCCGTCCGGGTAGCGTCTGGCGTTTCCCCGGATACGCTGCACATTGTCAAAGGTTTCCTGGTCGATAATGACCTCATGGGTGTTCTCAAAAATCGTCCATTCGCTTTCGTCAACATAGTGACTTTTCTTGTCCTTAAAGTGCTTGCGGGTTTTGAAATTGACCGTATGGCCTAAATACTCCTGTTTTTTCAGGATTTCAACAACGGTAGAGGCACTCCAACGATAAATATCCGCAAAGGCCTTATTCTTGTTCACTCCCTCGCCATAGCGGGCAAGGTGAACGGCTGGCATTTCAATTTTTTCTTCTGACAACTTGGTTGCGATCTGATAGGGGCCGTAGCCCTCCATCGCAAGCGCGAAAATATGGCGTACCACAGCGGCGGCTTCTTCATCCACAAGCCAGTGTTCCCGCTTTTCGTCCCACAGATAGCCGTAGATGACGGTGCCGGTCAGGTGCTTGCCGCTCATGCCTTTGGACTTAAACACAGAGCGGATTTTTCCGGCTGGTGTCACGGGCGTAAAACTCGTTCATAATGTTGCGGAACGGGGTAAAATCATCATCGCCTTTCAGACTGTCCACACCGTCGTTAATGGCAATTAACCGGACGCCGCGCTGCCGTAAAATCTCCATGACCTGGCCGACCTTCAGATAGTCACGCCCTAAGCGGCTCATGTCCTTGATGACGATTGCCTCTACACGCCCTGCCTCAACTTCCTCCATCATCGCCAGGAAAATCCGGGGCGATCAAACCGGGTGCCTGAGATACCATCATCGGTAAAGTGCGTAGGGTTGGGCAGCCCATTCCGGCGGGCAAAATCCTCTAACATCTGCTTTTGATGGCTTATGGAGTTGCTCTCGCCCTGTAACTCATCATCGCGGCTCAAACGCTCATACAGTGGGGTGATTTTCTCGTTTCTCATGGCTGTACCTCCTGAAATGAAAATGCTCTAAGTGACTGCTTCACTAACCATGACAAAAACCATGATTAAGAAGTCACTTAGAGCATACATCTCCGGCAGACAGCAAAAACTTCTTGTACTGGCGCACCGCAAAATGTTCCGGGTCTTTTTCCTCCAAGCGTTCAAACATGAGGTCAACGGGGGATTGAAATTCCGGGTCGTCCTCGCGGGCTTCCGACGCATTTATCATTTCAAGCAGCGTCGTAAAGTTTTTCTCATTCTCCGGGGCTTCGTACCAGATGTAGCCGATAAGGGCGCAGTAAAAAAAGCCGTTCCGATTTCACCCAAAAAAATCCTCGCCGGATTTTTTTCCCCGTCGCCTTTGGTGTTGGCGATAATGGTATTTACCAGTTTCAAAAATATCCTTTTTCGCTGCGCAGATAGGCAAAGGGATTGTACCGCATGGATTTCTTGAAATTGATGGTGTTTAGCACTTTGATTTTGTACCCGCCCCGCTGCAAGAGCTTCCCGCACTCGATTAAAACCGTTCCTTTCGGGTCAGTGACTACATAGCTGCTGTGCATTTGCATTAAGTTGGGCTTTACAAAAAACCTCGTTTTGCCGCTGCCGGAGCCGCCGATGACAAGTACATTTTTGTTTCGTGCATATTTCGGGTGCTTCGGGCGGCTTGACATCATCAGCCGTTCGGTCTGCGTCAGCAGCACGTTATTTTCAAAAATGGGGTCGATATAGGGCTTTATATCCTCGGCATTGCCCCAACGTGCAGAGCCGTACTCCATGCCCTTACGGTATTTCTTCGCGTTCTTGCCTTTCACATACACCGCAAGCCGGATAACGACAGCCCCGACAATGCCGATAAGCAAGTCCATAGGGGCAAAAACTCGGCAGGGCATTTGAAAAGGCAGCGGAAAAGCCGCTGCCAATGGAAAGCAGCTTGCAGGAGAGGCCAGCCCCCGGCGAGAGCCGCACCGCCTGTCCGACTTTATCAAAGAGATACACAAAGAGCAGATAGGGGGCGTTTAGGATAAGCAACTTCTTGATATTCGGCTTCATAGCGATACCTCCCTGTCCTTGTGTTTTGTCTTTTGACGGTTCGCATTAAGCTGCTTTGCTGCGTCCCGGAATGTGGCAAGTGCCTTTCGGATAGAGGGCTTTTGCTCCTGCGTCAGCTTTTTTGCGGAAAACTCCTTAAAGGCTGCGGTCAGAGCGTCCGCGTCCCGCCCCTTGAAAAAAATACAAGATAACGGGGCGGCGTTTCGGTGCTGTCTTTCTTTAGGGCAAAGTCGATACCGTATTTTTGCCGTCTGCTCAAAGGCTTTGATATTGCCCTCAGTTATCTCAATGTTGGAAAGCCCCGCGTTCTGCTTCGCAAGCTGCTTTAGCGTCTGCTTCCCGTGGGGCTGTTTTTTTCCTGCTGCTTTTTTGCCTGTGCAAGCATGGCTTTGATTGCCTTTTGCAGCATTTCAGCGGTCAGCTTTGCTCCCTTGACCGAGAGCGCAACCACTTTTTCGTTGATTTCGTCCTGCAATGTTTACCGTCCTCCTTTCCCGGTAGTAATGATAGTGTTAGGGTGGTACGCCGCTTTTTGGGCGTGAAAAAAAGGGCGTCCGTTGTTCACGCCGCCCCGTTAAATCCGCACCCGCAGCCCGTTCAAGTCCTCGGCGCGAATACCTACAAGATACCAGTTGTCCCCGTACTCAATCCGGGTCGGCTTCCATTTGCCGCCTGTGAATACGTCCATGCACTCGCCGCAATGCAAGCCGCCGTAATAGTCGGCAATGTCAAAGCGAATGTCGTAGCGGTCAGCGGTTTCATCAAAAAAATCAAAGCTCCTGTTTTTCTGTGCCATGTGGTAAATCCTCCTTTTTTTCGTTTACAGGCTTTCGCCCTCGTTGTAGGTGTAATAGTCCAGGTCGCCGTACTTTGGCTTTCTCGGTGCAAGCGCGCCGCTTGCCATATCGTGAGCGACAAAGGGAAGTATAGTAGCTGTCAATGGTAGACGGGGCATTGAAAAAGCACCGCCTTTAGGTACTGCTTGATGTTGCGGATTTTCGTGGTGTTCTCCTGCATACAGTCAAGCACAAAGCGAATATGTTCGCTGTTCAGCTTCATAAACTTTGACTTCACAAGCTCGGCGGGGTAATCGTCCCCGGCAATACGGATTTTTCTTTCTTGCCGTACAGACGGTTTCAAGCATGAGGTCAACAATTTCATTCAGACGGTCGCGGTCAAGGCTTCTGTCCTGTAAGAGAATGTCATAGGCGATATTGTCTTTGATAATTTCCTCATACACTCTGTAAGCGTCGTTCCTTTCCGTTCTTTTCCGTTCCGGCGGCTGTGCCGTTTCGTCCTCGCCATAAGGCAAGGGATTTAGGGAATGGATAGGAATGGAATGGGTACTTGATAAATCCGTATTTGATTTTTCTTTTTTTGGTAAGTTAGTTCTTTGTATATCTTTATTTAATTGCGTTGGATTTTTCCGACGTCGGATTATCCGTTGTCGGATTTTTCCAATATCGGGTTATCCGCTGTTGGATTTTTCCAATACCGGGCAATCCAATTCCGGCGGCTGCGGCTGTTCGTAAATGGTGTACTCGATAGCGGTCATTTTGCCTTTCTCGTCGCGTCCCTGCCGCCTTGTGATATATCCGGCTTTTTCAAGCTCCCAAACGGCGGTACGGATAGCGTCGATACTTTCCCGGTTGATGTAGGACAGCCCCGAAAGGGTATAATCCCAATCCTCCGGCAGGGACAGCATTTGAGATAACAGCCCCTTTGCCTTTAAGGAAAGCTCCTTATTGCGTAAGTGGTGGTTGCTCATTACGGTGTAGCCTGTGTTGCGTTCCACACGGAAAAACTGCCATAGCTTCATCACTCCTTTGCTTTTAGATTTGTCGCGCAGTAGAACGCGGATTTTTGAGGGGTAAGGTATCTTTTCCTTGCTTCCTCTGTTTTGCGTTCTGTAAGCCCGATAAATCAAGGCTTTTTTGCCCCTACTGCGTAACATGAGGGGCATAAAAAAATAGCGGCGTTCCTGTTCTCCCAGTGAGAGGTGAGAAACGCCGCTGTGCGGGATCGCTATTTCATTTCTTCTGCTATCAGTTCTTGCATGACTTCTCCAAAGTCTGCCATGAAAGAAAAAGATGAAGTATTCCAAAAACGTCGGGGTCTGCGTCCATAGGCTCGGCTTCCTCTGAAAAAAAGGCAAGCCCATTAGCCCATAAAAGCAGTTTGATGATTTTTGAACAGCTTGCCCCGGTCGGTGGGGTTGTTCATGGTTACAAGTACGTTGGTAAGGCGGTTGATTGTTTCCATGTCGCCGCCTGTCGTTACCCATACCATTTCCGCGAACGGCTGCGTGATTGCCCCGGCGACAAGGTTTATCTTATCCTTGCCGATTTCGCCGGACGGAAGTATAATACCCTTAGTCAAAAGTTCGTTTTTCATGTCGTCCTCCTTATATTCTGTGGTGCTAAAATGGTGCCCGGTCTTACAAAAACACCTTATGCGGAGATATGACAAGAAAAAAATGAAGATATGCGGAAAAACCTTGATTTTTAAGCCATTTTTCACATTGGTTTATAAACATTTGTGAGGACTTATAAAAGGTTTTGCGTCTATCAAATCAATAAAAAATAGTTAATTCCTTGACCGAACAGAAGGCTATATATGGCAAAGGCTCAAAGGAACGAATAATGTGTATTGCTAATGTTAAAGTATCAAGAGTTTTAAGTGAATATATTAAAAATTTGTAGTGGCAAGAATGAGTATGTTTTCGTCAACAAATTAGGAAACAGGTATTCGGAGCAATCTATAAGAAATATGATAAGCGATTATGCCAAAAAGGAGCGGAATTGACTTACATATTACACCTCATATGTTCAGGCACACTTTTGCAACAGCACTTATGGATGAGAATGTCAACATAAGATATATTCAACAGCTTCTCGGTCACAGCTCGATTACGACTACTCAAATTTATACTCATATCAGCACAAACAAAATTCGCCATATTCTTAAAGAAAACCATCCGAGAAACAAGATGAGTATATAAATTTCAGTACCCCAAAATCTACCCCTTATGATTAATTTTATGAGTAATTTATATGAGTTTGTGTCAGTTTTTAAGAGAAAGCATCATACCATGAAAAGCCTTTATTTATGCGGCTTTCGGCGTAAATAAAGCCTTTTGAACATTGCTGCTCAAAAGGCTAAAAGTGGTGGAGATGGCGGTAATCGCACTCCGTAATCGCGCCTTGCGCTCGGAGTGCTTATTACTTCATATTATAGCCGAAAACATTTGCAAGCAAAGTTTTCTCGCGGTTTCGATTACCGTTTAAAAAAAGAGCACCGGATGGTGCTCTTTTTTTATTGGTGGAGATGGCGGTAATCGCACTCCGTAATCGCGCCTTGCGCTCGGAGTGCTTATTACTTCATATTATAGCCGAAAAACATTTGCAAGCAAAGTTTTCTCGCGGTTTCGATTACCGCTTAAAAATAGAAGAGCACCGGATGGTGCTCTTTATTTGGTGGAGATGTCCAACATCGAAATTTTGTCAACTTCTTAAAATGCCCTAAAAACACTGATAAATTTAAGATATAATTTTTTTATGATTTTTTTAAATCTACCCCTTATTATACCCCACAACGATATTCAAACAGTTATATTCAAAAATATAATTATCTAATTTATTTATTGAATCGTTATACATACTATCAAAAAAACATCAGCATAAGTATCTAATGTTATATGTATGTCTGTATGACCCAACCACTTTTTTTAATACTACTGCCGGAATATTTGCCTCAATGCAACGAGTAGCAAATGTATGTCTTAATGCATGTTGCCCTCTTTTTTCAATTCCACATTTTTCACAAACCCTTTTAAAAAAACAATTAACTTGATTTGTACTTATTATCCCATCTTTTTGAATATCATAGAAAAGTAAATTCAAAGAATTATCCACCCGATTATTAAGAGCACTTCGTAATATAGGCTTTATTGCTTCTGTCATTGGAACATCTCTAACACCTGCATCTGTTTTTGTACCGTTCTTTATAAATTCTCTATAATTTTCACCCCGTGCAACTGTTGATTTAACATGTATAATACCTTTTTCAAAATCTATACATTCAGGAGTAAGCGCATTAATCTCTCCCATTCTCATCCCTGTTAATAATTCTATCATCAATTGATTACTATAATTATTTCGATTGTGTTGACCGGTATAGCTTTCTAAAAAGCTAACAAATTTTGCTTGTTCCACTTTTGTAAGCGACTTGACTTTTTTATCCGGTTTGTTTGACTTTGGACATTTTTAAACTACTTGAAAGCATTATATTTTCGTCAGTAATATGTTGATTAAAAAGCTTCTCGGAAAGCTAATTTTAACTGTAGATATACTTTACAAATTGTGCTGTTAGAATAATGAGTAATTGAGCGAAGAAACATATCTACTTGCAATTCAGTTAAATAACGGATTGGCAATTTTCCTATAAAACTTTTTTTCAATTATACGAAGATTAGCCATATTACGAGAATACCCTTGTTCGTGAACAAAAATTCTTTTCAAGATCTATAAAATATTTATTCTTTAATATATCGCATATTGTAGCATTAATATTAATTCCTGTTTTTTTGTTTTTTTCTAAATCATAAAGAAATGCTTCCGCTTTTTCAATACATAAAACATCACTCTGCCCATAAAATGATTTACGCTTTGTTTCACCATATTCATCGACATATACAATCCTATATTCAAATGTACCGTTTGGACGTTGCCTAAAAGTGCCATCGCCCTTTTCGTTTCTGCATTGATTTTTAGGTTTTGCCATAACTATTCTCCTTATTTCCAATACCCGTCATTTTGTTTTAAATGTTTTTTTGAAAAGTAGTCAATCAATGCGTGTGCCTCAACAACTTTTATCCTTCCAAAAATCAGATGACGGAAATTTTTGGATCATTAAATAATTTTTTTGTACTGTGTTCTCGCTCCAACCAAGCATATTTTTTAGGTCTGAAATTGTATAGAATTTAACTTCACTTGATATATAAGTTTGTTTTTTTGTCTTTCATCCATACTGCTTTTTAATTGCCTCCTTTGACTGAAGTTTATATTAGATTCAATTATTTTGTTAATTATGCGATTTTTTTCATATTGCATAATTGACATTAATTATGCAATCCAACACTTATTGAAAGTGCTTCATTAACTCCGTCAAGATTCTTTTTGACTTAAAATGACCTATATATGAATCAAGTCGTTTTTTTATCAATTGTTCTAATTTGTTCAAGCAAAAATAATAGACGGAGCTTGGAGTCCGTCTTCTGTATTTATGAAATAATGCGTAGGCAGCTTCGCTTTGATTCCGACTCTGCTTGTAATTGATGCAACAATGACAGTAGGACTGTATTTGTTGCCTACATTATTTTGAATAATGAGTACAGGTCTGTAACCTTTTTGCTCCGACCCTATACCTCTACCGAGATTAGCATAAAACATATCGCCTCTGAGTATTTTTTTGTCTTTCATTTTATATACCTCCTTCATAGACTTTTGCCTATGTAAAAAGCCAACCACAGAATTAACTACGGTTGGCTTTTATCAGAAGATAATATAATTTGTCCCTGACACCCCAATTATCAAAAGGAAATCATCAAACGGTCTGTTGCGAGCAGACTCCACAGGAGTTTCACCTCTCCGAGTTCATCCGAGCTGCTCTCATTAGTTGCGACGGTTTTATCACGCTCGACTTGTGACTGAGCAGGAGTATCATTATGCCTGCTGCCTGTTATTGCCGTTTCGGTAGCAGTCCGAAATTTATACCGATTATTTGTCGCTCAGCTAATGCGTCTTGGCGTAATTGATAAAGTGGCTTATGCTTTGCACAACAGCAGGAAAGTATCTGATGAATGCATATTAAGTTGTACGAAAGGATGTCCTTTCATTAACTTAAACTTGTTGGGGTATTTTTGTTGGGGTGTTTGTCCAAATATTTTAAAAACTTCTTTTTTCCTGCTTGTACCGATTCATAAATCGACTTGATATTTCTACTTTCAATATCTGCTATTTGGCGATATGTAAGGTTATCTATGTAATACATTTTAAACCTGCGTCTTTGAACAGGTTTTTAGATTTAGCATAAATTCTTTTTAAGTGAATTTCAAATTCTTCATTTTCTAATGATTCTCCTATATCAATTTCATAAATGTGAGAAACATCACTCTCAAGCCTTTTTCGATTGCCTTATTTCTCGCATTTGATATTTTTGCTTCGTTACGGTTATATTTGTTGTTAATTTCAAGATATTCTTGCCATTCGGTGTTATTAAAAAAATCATATCTTCTTTCATCTCTGTATTTAACAACATTGAAATGATTTTATCCTTTTCAATATCGCTGACAATTATTAAAAACAGTACCTATCGGCATTTCATAATCTTTGGAAACATCGTATATTTCACATATCCTCTTCATATATATTCTCCTTGATTTTTTTGATTTGTGAATTTTCAAAAAAATCAAAAGATTATGGATATTTAGCTATGTATGATTGCCATAACTCGTTCATCGTTGTCCTTTCGTATTTTCGTCAGAACAACATAAAAGAGGTCTGACGAAAAAAATCGTCAGACCTCAAAAATTTTTTTATTTAAATGTAAGATTATGTTTATTTCAATATAGCTAATGACACATAAATTTATTATACATATTAAGATATTAGTTATTGCTGATTATAAAATATTATCTTTTATGTATATCGATTCACAGTATTTTTTTAATTTATTATTTTTAGTTCTTGCACCTTTCCTAACGATACCAAAAATTCCTTCGAGTATTAAGCTCATGCAAGATGATGCAAATAGAATATTTAGTTCAAATAAATAAGAAATAGTTACAACAGTCAAAATAAAAGTTAAAATAATCCATGAGATTTTACGAAAATGTTTCTTTTCTTTTTTTGTCAGCTTTTTTTCCGGTGTATCAAGTGGGCATAATATAAATACAAGAGTAGTAAATATACAAGATAAAAACAAGTAAAAAAATATTTTAATATCATATACTCTAGTTATTTTTACCACGAATACACACAAAGCAATTGAAATTGTTGATAATATCTCGCATTTTGTTTCTGTTTTAGCATGATAACCACCGGCATATCTTCTAATTGATTGAAAAAAAGAACATAAAAATATTACACTTTCAATAAAAACAATTAAAGACAATACCGAATATACAAGCTACAAACAAATAAAACATATGTGATAAAAAAACATAAAAAAATCCATATACATACATTTCTTGTTCATTTTCTTGTATATTGCCATTTTTTTCACAAGTTTCTTTGCTAAAAAGTACAGATAGTTTACCTATCATTTTTCTATCTTGCTAAATTTTTTTCAATGAATCCGGATAAGTTGGTTGATAAAAAATTCCACAAGTAGTGCTATTTGCAGAAATTTTCATTTCATTTTCAACAACTTTTTTCACAGAATCAAAGAATTTATTCTTAATCTGCATATAAGCCACTCCTTTCTTTAACTCATTAATCAGCATTTATGCGTTTATCATAATATGTCAATTAAAAACAATTCAATAGGTTAATCAAAACCAGTGTATTTATTTTTCAATTTATGTTAAAACACACAGTTTTTTTAGAACATATCACACAATTATCATGTTTTAACTACTTATAGTTAACTTTTCCACTACTGGTTTGTGTTAATTTAATTTATTTAATGATAATATAATATTGGTGATAAAATGAATATTAAATACGATAAGATAGGATTTCGACTTGCTAAGAGACGAAAGAAATTAAAATATACTCAACCGCAATTGGCAGAAATTGTTGGCATTTCAAAAAATCATATATCACAATTTGAAAACGGTGGTTCAGTCAGTTTAGAAGTATTATTAGATTTGTGCGATGCATTGAAAAATCACTCCAGATTACTTACTTTTTAGGAACAATTCGAGATACTCCAAGTGAAGATTTTATTGACCTTATCAAATTATGTAATGATTATGAAATATCAATTTTATATGACACAGCAAATTCACTCATTAACAATAGAAATAATAGATAATTCTTAATCGGCAGTCTTTACTGCCGATTTTTTTATTTACAATAAATTTAACGATATGTTAATATTATACGAAATATATTTTCTAAATTTCATAGAAAGGGAATATTTTATGTTAATTGCAATTTGTGATGACGATTTAAATTTCATCAAAACTATAAAAAGAGCATTTGTCATTCTATTCAGGAGAGCACAATGCCGATTTTGAAATACATACTTTTACAAACAGCCAAAATTTAATTAACAGCAATATTAAATTCAATATCGCTATCCTTGATGTAGAAATGCCGGATTGTAATGGAATTGAATTAGGTAAAATACTCAGAGAAAAAGAATCATCACATAGTTTTTAATGTATATAACCTCTCATAAAAAATACCTTGATGAAGCGTTAAATCTTAATGCTGCAAGATTTTTTGGAAAAAAACCAATTGATTCAAAAAGATTTTTATGACGGACTCGATAATGCTCTTAAAAAGAATTGATAATACCACAATAAAAATTTTTTTCTAAAGGGAAAAATAATGCGTCTGTCAGAATAAACGCCAGTGATATTATATATATCGAAATTGAGCCTATAGGTCATAGAAAAAAACAAAGGTTGTTACAGAAGAAAAAGACATATATATCTTCTAACAAAATTGCTTTTTTTGGGAAGAGCATTTAATAAGTTCACTCTTTGTTAAAAACACATAAAAAGTTATATAATAAATATGGAATATATAACCAAATATGAAAAATGACATTGTTCAATTAGATAATAATTATAATATTCCTGTGTCAAGGAATTTTTAAATCCGCAGTACACAAAGCTTTTGTTAGATATATGACAGGTATGTAATATGAAACTGATATTTGATATTTTTTTCTTTATACATTTGAAATGATTATAGCATTTATATTCATTTCATATAATTATGATAAAAAACCAAAAGCAAAAACAATTAATACTTTGTTTATAGGATTTTTCATTTTCTTAACAGGTGCTTTGATTTTAAAAATTTGTAAATAACGAAATATTAAATCTCGTTGTGTTTTTTTATATTAAATCTGCTGTTTTTTTATAATATGCTTTAAAAATAAAAAAACTAAAGAAGCTATAATTTATTCTATTCTTTTTGGATGCGGTTATGTTTGGTGCAGAAATGATAGCACTCTTTTTTTCATCTTATGTGATGAAATTTCCCACAAATGCGTACAAAAACAAACCCGGCAACCTTTTATATATTGACAATTATAAGTAAGATAATATATTTTGCAGTTACTCAATTTATTGCTTTTATCATCAATAAACTGAAATTTAAAAAGTAATAATTCAACAAGATTTATACCTTTATTTATATTCCCATTCATTTCCATTGCTATTTCTGTTTTATTTTTTTAAGAATGTCTTTTGTTAATAATTATGATAACAGGTACAACATCAGCTTTATAATTTTAAATATAATAATGATTATTGCCTGTATTTATGTTTTTTTATTTACTATCAAAGATTAGCTAAAAAGTGATGCATATCTAAATGAATTGCAAACAGAGAATAAATTGCTTGAAATTAACAATGATTACATAGAAGTCTTAAAAGCATCAAAAACAATGAAATGCGTATGCTTTTTTTCATGATACAAAAAAATCATTTTTTTAACAATAGCAAACATAGATAATATTGAAGAAATAGATTCATATATTAAAGGTGTTATAGGTGATATTCAAAAAAATATGACATCGTTCAATTAACAAATAACAAGCTTCTTGATTTATTACTGAGCAAATACAGTGCATTATGCAATAACAATAATATTAAGCTTAATATTGAAGTCAGAACAGCTAATCTTGATCATATTTCCGATTCTGATCTCTCAATGATAATCAATAATTTAATGGACAACGCCTTTGAATCGGCTAAAAAAAGCAAAGAAAAAAAGTTATAGATTTTTTTCGCTTATTCGTGTTAATAATTTCGATATTTTAAAAAGTATCCAACAGTTGCGATACTCCTCCGATTGATAATGAACACAAATTATTAACAACAAAAAAATCCAAAGCAGAACATGGACTAGGTACAAGAATTATAGAAAAATACGCAAAAAAGAATAATGCTGAATATGAATGGCTTTATGAAAATGACAAAAAGCTATTTATAACAACAATTATTTTTTTAAACATTAAAAAAACATTCAATAATCCTCAAAGACCGTAATCTATAAAAAAATAGGTTGCGGTCTTTTGTGCGTTTTTAACAATTTTGTTCATGACTGTTTTATGATTGCCAACCAAAAAAATGACCAAAAACCATACCACTATTGTAATATTTATTGCATTTTTTTAAGAATATTATATTTTATAGTTAATCAGCATTATAAATTTAATAAAAAGGAGTAGAAATTAATGGATGTAAAGAGAAAAAAATATGGATGCGAGCATTATCTGTCTTTTTGGCAACATTAATGGTGATTCAAATATTACCATTAAACGCATTTGCAAAAGATGTTGTTCAAAAGCAAGCAATAGAGGATACTCAACCGAAAGTTTCTGACAATGACGAAATCACCGTCAAAACAGAAATTGAAAGTATGAGAACAGAAAACTCAAAAACATTTTTAACAGATGACAATGGGTACTACCAAATAACTTCTGCCATTCCATTGCACAATAGAGTTGACGACGAATGGGTTGATAAATCAAATTCAAGTAATACTGAAGTTAATACAGTATCTGATATCGAAACATATGTTAATGAGCAAATTGATGCTGAGTTATCTACACAAAGTGAAGAAAATCAACCGGTTAAAACAATTACTTCAAATGGTGATACATATGTAGATAATTGTCAAACACAAATTGGTACTTATTCATCAAGCGGAAATAACAACTTAAGTGTCATTTATAAACGTGATAAAAAAGACACAAAAAGATCGGAAATATACATCAAGCCATATTTTCCGACAGATCACGCAGTATTTGTTACTTCTGCCACAATAAAGGCTGAAGTTTCAACAGAAAAACATAGTTGGTGATTATAATTTAATTGAAGAAAAACGCAATCGCTAGCGAATGGTCAAGCGGTGTACAATCAAGTAGTCTTATAAAAAGACATTACTACCAATTATGATTTAGTAGAAATGTATGTTGATGATGGTGATTCTGATTCAAAAGTATATAACTTTGATTTAACCAAATATTGTAATTTTACAAGAATCGGTCTTATACAAAATAATGGCGTAGCACTTACTTCCGAACAAAAAGGAACAGATGTAACATTCGACAATCTTACAGTTGAAATGTATTACCACGAAATTGAAGATGTAGATTCAAATTTCGAATATGAGCAAGTGGATTTAGGTCGTGCAGGTAAAGTTTATATAAATGATTATACATGTTCCCCTGTCATTGTTAGAGACGAATTAAGTTTATATGGTGAAATAGCACCTGTTTCAATTCAAACTATTTTCAATCCTATGGACAATATCGATGATATCGGATTTGGAAAACACACAAGAATAAATTATTACAGTACACTTACTTATGATGAAAAAAATCAAGAGTTTATTTGTGGAAAAAAATTGTGAAGGTGAAAAACCTTTATTTTAAAAAAATTACAAAGTAACAGGAGCAAACAACATCACTTATACTAGAAGCGGATCAGTTTCTAAAGACAGTAATGGCAATTATAATTTTAACAAAAATTACAATTACTGATTCTAATGGCAAAAAAATTCAAATTTGATACATACAACAATGTTGGATATCTTGTTGAGATAACAGATGGTTCTCAAAATAATAATTCCATAACTATCGACTATTCTATAGAAAACGATTCACATTTCTTAACAAAAGTAACAGATGGTTATGGCAGACAATATTGTTTTTTTCATATTCTAATGGTCATTTGTCAGCTTTAAATGTATTAAATTCAGATAACGAACCAATTTACATGAACACTACGGATACAGAACATCCGTTAAAAAAATCATGTATAACTATAGCAATAATCTTTTAAAATCTGTTACATACGCAGATGAAAAAAAGAGATTTCTTATATATATGGTGAAGACGACAAAATCGAACAAATTAAAAAAACATTGATGATTCAAAAATTATTATTTAAATATGAATCAAAAATTTGATGGAGAATCATATAAAAATTTCAAAAATACAGTTCTGTTTCTTCTAATGGTTCTACAAATGACACAATGACAATAAGTGCCATTGATCAAAGCATATACAATAGAAAATTCACAAAAAAACGATAAAACAAGCAAAGAACTTACATTTGACCGTAATTTCAACATGATTCGATTAAAGAATTACAACAATGTAGAGTATTTTTTTAAATTATTCAAATAATGAATTACAATACATTTTAACTTCAGATACAGTTGCCGAAAACTTTGTAAAAAAACGGCTCATTTGAAGATACTTCAGGTGGTCAACCAACACAATGGGTTTATGAAACAAACAGCTCTCAAATTACACAAAAACAAAGTTAAAAATGGGTGACGATGAAGATAATTATACTCTACATATGAGTAATGATATAGATGTATGTCGAGCATATCAAATTGTAGAAAAATCCGGATATACATTTAAAGCAAACAAGTCGTATGTACTAAGCGGTTTCCTCTATAATAATGATAATCCTATATCTATAAGTGACACAAGAGATTTGTGCATATATGTATATGATACAAAAACAGACTCAAATGGTGCTATTATTCCAGATAAATGTTTAACAAAAATGGATTTTGACGATACATTGGGTGAAACCTGGCAACAGCGAAAAACGCTTTTCACTACACAAAAAGACACTTCATCAATCATTGTTTATCTAAGTTATAACAATATGTCAGGAACTTGTGATTTTGATAATATAGAAATATATGAAACCACAAGCAAGAACTTAATTGATGCTAAAAATATAGTTCCGTCAACTGATATAGAATACGATTATTCTGAAAAATAACAGTATTCTTGAAGAAATTAAAAACCTCCGTAGATGGAGATGAAATAGGTGCCTTTTTATAATTATACAGATGATGAAAACTATATAAGTAAAGTCACAAATAACGGCATACCAACTTATTATAATTATGACAGTGATAGCGGATTATTGCTTTCAAAAAGGAAATAACAGTGACACCAATAAAAAAATGCACAGTATAATTACACAGCCGTAGGACTTCTAAAAAATGTAAATCAAGCTGTTACAGAAATCGATGGCAAATCGACTATAAACATAAATACAAATTATGGATATGAAAAACGACAAAAATCAAAACAATTAACCATAATGGAACAACTTATGAATACAGTTATGATTCAAATGGAAGAGTAGCAAGTGTTTCAGAATATGCTTCTAATTCTCAAAACAAAAAAACACTATTGTATCTTACGAATATTCTAATGATGACATTGGAACCATCGCCTATGGTAATGGTGCAAAAATTATTTATGAATATAATCAATTAGGTTATATTACAAAAAAATAATATATATACCAAAGACATCAGATGAATCACATTCTCAAATAGTATATTCTTACGAATATGATAATGATGGTAATGTAACTTCATATACAGATAATTCTAATAATACAACTTTGACTATAAAAGATGGAGTGTATACGATAAAAGAATCTGGTGAAAATGGTCAAACGATTTATCTAAACAACGGGACCAATAGGACACTATACGGGACAAAAATAACCACAACAAATCCTAAAGTCACCACATCAGCCGGCAAAACCACAGATTCAAAAGTATTAAACTTATATACTGATGGTAAAATACTGCCATCAAATGTTGTTACTGCAACTACAATTTATGATTCTATCGGCAGAACATTTTCAACAATTGCGACTGATAAGACCGCTACTGTAGAAAAATAAGAGTTCATTTATGACAAAAGGTATAACAACAACCAATTTAGTAGAAACATATATTTCATCTGTTACAAGATTGAAAGATGCATCAGAACCAAGAATTTATAGAAAATTAACATATTCTTACAATGACAGAGGTCAAATTACAGATGTATATAGAGCATCTGTTAATAATATTGTAGAAAAACTTTGAAGGAACTTCAAATTCAGTAAACAATATGAAAAAAACCAATTATTAAAGCATTATGAATATGATGAGGCAGGTCAAGTTATTCTTGATGTTAACTTTGATTCTTGTATTGCGATAAAATATAAATACAATGCTGGCGGAAATCTCGTTTCTAAAACCACTTATGAAAAATGATAATTCAGAGGATAAATCTGCATTTCACTACAAAAAAAGCACTAATAAATATGTTTTCAATGAAGAAAAAAAGCTGTAGTAACAACATACGGATATTCTTCAGAATGGAGTGATGTTTTAAATAATTATAACGGAAAAGAAATCACCTATGATGAAATGGGCAACCCAACAACATATGTTGGTAAAAAAATATTTTCGGTTCAGATATAAACGGAAATATGGTTTGGGATGGAACAAGACTATCGTCTTTTTGATGATGGTGACCAAAAAAATACATTTACAAATACTCAGCTGACGGTTATAGGACACAAAAACTCACTTATAATTCAAAAAAATCCTAATGAATTAATTTCAACTATGAATTATATTTATGAAAAATGATATTTTAGTTGGTCATAAAACTGTATTCTATAATTCACCTGACAAAGAATTAAAAACAAACCGTAAAATGTGACATTATTTCTAATATTATTTATAACAGTACAAATGAGTCAATAGGAATTGATACAAAATTAACTCAATACGAATATACAACTAAAAAAAGATGAAAAACGGCGAAGAAACAACTGTTGTAACTCCTACTACGAATAAATTTTATTTTTTTACATTTTGAGAGATGGTCAAGGAAACATTACAGATATGTATAATGCAAATGAGGACTTAACAATTCATTTCTCATATGATGCTTATGGAAATTGTTCTATGTCTTTTGCGGGTAGTTTTATTCATGACATAAAGCAACAGCTTCAAGGCTCAAGTAGTATTTGGATAAAATTATTATTAGGATTCTTGTATGCAATAATCTTTTCTGCATTAGCTTCTGGTGAAATGACTTCCACACAACAAACTTATAAAGGCTATATTTGTGACTATGAAACAGGTCTATATTATAGTCAAAAATCGTTTCTACAGTCCATCGTGGGGTAGATTTATAAATGCAGACGATATAAATATGTTAGCTCAAAAATAAGGGTGAAGTATTAGGAGCTAATCTATTTAATTATTGCAATAATGACCATGTAAATAATGTTGATTTAAGCGGTTATGCACCAACATCATATGATACTGCTTCAAATATTTTATCTGCATTAAACATTGAACAGTTAAACACTATTAAAGTTGGTGTTGTTCCAGCTAAGTTACAAGGAAAAGTAAAAAATGAAATGACTATTTTCGGTTTAAGTTTGGCAACTGTACAGGATAAAGACGATAAAAAATACTGGAACAGAGTTTTCAAAACTACCGAAAATGTAGTTCAAAAAAGCAATGGTAACAACTATATGGACACTGTAATTAACAAGCAATCCGGTGCAGCAACTATGTATGATATCAAGCCATCAAGTTCTCCATATAAAATAGGAGAATAAAATTTCAAGGGTGATACTATGAAAAAGCAGTTATGTTTAATCCTGTCAATAATATTGAGTATATCTGTATTTGCTCCGTGTCAAAGCGTAATAGCGGCACAAGTCAACAAACACAGTATCGGGTATTTTTTTCCGACTCGCTAAATGATATAATAGATATATATGATTCAGATGAAGATTATATTTCTGATGCTGAAAGTGACCAAAAAATAATTAAAGACAGACTTATAGTATCATCCGGTAATGTTGCAGATGATTACGGTGCTGTCGACAAAGTAATCGGTCTTGGATATACAATTCTTCAATACGAAACTGATGAACTTGCAAAAAACGCAAAGGAGCGTATAAATTCAGACGGATTTAACGCTGAATATGATTCGGTGCTCTCATGTGCTGATGTAAATTCGACACAAGCTACATCGAAAACTTGGGGTAATGACAGAATTGAATCAGTTGAAACCTTAAATGCAATAAAAGCCTCCGACAGAAAACTGTCGGAGGTAACAGTTGGAATTATTGATACAGGTGTCGATTATACGCATAAAGATTTGAAAAACAGAATTGTTGATACAAATTTGAATTTCTCAACAAGCGGCAAAACCAATGACAGTATGGACGATCAGGGACACGGAACTATGGTCGCAGGTATTGTTATGCAAAACACTACCGAAAATGTAAAAATAAAGCCATATAAAGTGCTCAACAGCGACGGTAAATGTGCCACTTCACAAATTATTGCCGCCGTTAATCATATACTTTCAGAAAACGACGCTCCCGATGTTATCAACCTTTCATTAGGCGGCGAATACGATAAGCTTGACCCGTTTGAAAAAACTCTTCGCAGTCTTATAGAAAGCCTTATTGGAAAGGGGTGCACCGTAGTTGTTGCAGCAGGCAATGAATCAAGCGACGCAGGTAACTACTCCCCTTCAAACATAAATAATGTAATAACGGTTTCGGCATCAACCTCGAAAAATGAAAAAAGTTATTATTCTAATTTCGGCTCCGTGGTTGACATTGCCGCTCCGGGCGATAACATTTACACAACAAATTTAGGTGGCGGATATACAAACAGTCACAGTGGAACATCATTTTCAGCACCGTTTGTAACTGCCGCAGCAGCTACGGTTTTGATGCTTGACAACACACTAACATCTAAAGAAGTTGAAGACAAAATTAAAGATGCTGCTTTTCCGATTGTTTCAAATTCAGAAGCCGAATGGTGCGGTGCAGGAATTTTAAACTATTCTGCAATTTATGAAGAAATACTTGCACCTGCGCCGATATTCAGCCAAAAAAGCGGTGCATACAATGAAGTTATCAATCTTACGGCAAATGCAGAAAGCGGATACACAATAAAATACACTACCGATAATACTATCCCGACTTTGACTAACGGAGAAGTTTTTGATGGCACAATGACTATTGATGACAGCAAATCATTTGTTGCTGTTGCAATAAACGAAACCGGAAAAAGCAAATATGTTCCTCTCAATTACTCTATCATATACAAAGCAGACGAAAGTGATTTTAAAATCACGGCAGCCGGTGCCGTAAGCAGCTATTCGGGTGAAAAGACAAGTATTATAGTTCCCGATACAATTAACGGAATAACTCCTGTATCAGTTGCAAATAATGCATTTGCAAACAGCGATATAAAAGTAATTCAATTGCCGAAAACAGTAAAAACACTCGGCAAAAATGCTTTCAATAAATGTGCAAAGCTCACCTCAATTACTGCTAAAGGAGTAACAAAAAAATAGGCACATTTTGTTTTTATTCTGACACATCATTAACAAATGTTGATATGCCTAATGTTTCGCTTGTAAACACATCGGCCTTTGAAAGCTGTAAAAAGCTTGAAACAGTCAACTTTAATGAAACAGTTGAAGAATTATATTCGAGTGCATTTGAGGCAACAGGATTCAAATATGCATATTTTCCAAATGTTTATAACTTTCAAGACACATTTGCGAATACGCCGCTTATATCAGCAGACTTACCTTTAATATATTGGGCAAGCGGTGCTTTCAGCAATTGCTATGCACTTGAACATTTATACGCACCTGAAATAGAAAAGTTGGCAAACGGTGCATTTAATAATTGTATTAAACTTACCGAATTTGTAAAAGAAGGCGAATATGATTTACGAAATATTCAAGAAGTCGAATCAGGTGCATTTAAAGGTTCATATTTTAAAAAAACATAGAATTACCTTTACCCGAAAAGCTTGAAGGCAGCACATTTGACAGTTGTCACGCTGAATATATTGATATTCCTAATGTTAAGAATTTTGGTTCACGTACATTTTATCAATGCAAAGAACTTAAGCATATCAATATGCCTAATTTTGTTGAAAGCTATAACGCTGATTATCAAAACATATTTACCGATTGTTTTTCTTTAGAGGAACTTTATCTTCCTAATGCCGTAAATCTTCCAGCAATTTTCCCTTCAAGTGAAGAAGAAAACAGTAAAACAATGAGTTTAAAATTCATTTATGCTCCTAAGGCAGTAACAAGTGAACGAGGTTTTATCCTATGTTGCGGCAATTTAGAATGGGTTTATTTGCCTAGTATTGAGTATATCGGCGGCTTACCTACAGAAGTGGATTTCAAGTTGTACTTGTCAGATAAATTTGAAGAAAATGAACTTTACCCAGCAACACAGGCAACAATTATTGCTCCAAGCGGTTCTTATGCAGAAACATATGCTAAAGAAAATGACATAAAATTCATTACAAGTGACAAAAGAGAAAGCGATCAAAAAGATGCAATAAATGTCAACGCTAAAGGGCGATCAATTTGCACCACGGTTGCAGGATTAAGATTTGGTTTTGACTGGAGCGAAATACCCGAAATTGAAAAATTTGGCTTCAAATATTGAATACGGATTTATCTACAGTCAAAAAGGAATTAAAGATTTATCTATTGAAGCAGTAAATGGTACAACCGTTAAGAAGGCACTTGCTCCAAACAGAGTGGAAAATGATGGAAATACATCATTCAATCTTGTAATTTCAAACATTCCCAAAGCTTATTACAACAATAATATTACTGCACGAGCATATGTTTGTATAGACGGAATGTATTTTTATTCAAATACATTAAGCGGCTCATTTAGCGAAGTATCAAATCTTGTTATCAATGACAAGGAAATAGATAAAGACACTAAAAAAATGCAATCAACAAATTATTGGAGGGTTAATGATGAAAGAAATATACACTAAACCAAATACCGAGATTCAGGAGTTTTCATCTACAAATGTTATCACAACAAGTTCAAATGACATTGGAAAAGATGATAATATAGTAGACGGTTCTGATGGTTGGTAATATGAAGAAGTGCATACTAATTATGATTTCAATTTTAGTTGTGCTTTTCTCTTTTATTGCTTGCACAAATAACAGCAGTAGTAATAATTCTGCTGCTGTTACAAATAAATACGGTGGCATATACACAAAAAATCAAGAGCCATCAACAAGTGATAAGGGTAACACAACAAAAAAGCATTCGAATATTACAGAATCTGTTACTCAAAAAGTATCATTTTCCAATATTCAAAACCATTCTTCTAAAAGTGAATCAGATAATATAACTTCATTCGAATCAGAAATTTCTAAAAAAATAATAATAACACAGAAATATTAGAAACCACTTTAAAAAGACAATGAAACAACTACAAAAAAAGCTCAAAGCACATCAAATACAAAATCCACTACCCAATCATTCACAGATGATAAAGGTTGGGTAAATAAATGGTATTAGAGGAAAACAAATGAAAAAAATAATATCAATTTTATTGATTATATGTTTACTTGTTGCTTTTTCATCTTGTACAATATCCAAAAAAATAAAGAGCCAACAAATCCATATCAAGTAACCGAAAAGAGAACACAAATTAAAGAAAAATTTTGATATAGATAAAATCAATAAAATAACTGTTACAATTGGAGGAAATGAAACAGAAATCAAAAATTGATGATGAATTAGCAGCATTATTAGAAGAAGCTAATAATACTAATAATACTTCCTCTGAAAAAGCTAAGTACAATAGCAGCTTTCATAAAAAAATCTACTATAATGAAAAACGCAATAGATTATGGTGTAATTTATTTAGATAGCAATGCAAACGCTTTCATTTCAAGCAATTATAACAAAAAAATGAAAAATGCTGTATTAAAAAAATTGAAAAATCAATCTTTAATAACAAGATTAATCTTTCCAAATATGAATATTTCCAATTCTAAAAATACTGAATAAATATTATCCATAATATTTAAATTATAAGAATCCATCAAATACAATTAGGAGGAATTTAAAAATGGGATATTCTTTTTAAATACTCTACAAGTATGATTGATTTTATTTGTGATAACACATCTATTTATAATAAAAGCCAATTAACAGAAGCACTAAATGATGCACAAATGTATTGTGAATATGGAATAAAAAAAGTAACGAATGGTATGAACAAGTTAATAGAATACTATCTGAGTATGTATAAAAGAATAAGGAACTTAATGTTCCTTATTCTTTTATATATCCATTCTCCCACCCCCAAGCAAAGCCTTTGTAATTTTTAACCCAACTTTCAAGGCTTTCTATTTTTATTTCACCGATATTGTGAGCGACCATACCATTACCGATATAGATACCGACATGACCGTATTTGCTTGATGAATAGCCGTAAACAGTTGCACCAACGGGAATTTGAGAAAAGTCGCTTGATACTGCCCACATATCTGCAGCACACAAGGCACAGTGAGCAGAACCTCTTGAACCTGTAACAGCTTGATATACATCTGCAACCCAAGCCTGACAGTAACCCGAACGGGCAGAAATACCGTATTTTGCCGAATTTGTCGCTACTGCAACGATTTTCTTCTGCGTGTCATTGACCGTTTCGTTTGAAAAATCAAGGCCTTTAATGTCAATATCGCTACCACCCGATACTCCGCCGATGTTGTAGATAAGCGATGCCCAAAGCTTGTTGTTTTTGTCACTCATCAATTCGGCTAAATATTTCTTTTGCGTATCATTGAATGAGTAAGTAGCTGACATATCCTCGGCACTCTTGCCGGTTAAGGTTATTACAAGATATTTCTTTTCAACTTGCTTTGTAGTTTCGATCTTGTTCCCCTGCTCATCGGTTGATTCTTTCGTTATCGTTTCTGTCCGTGTTTCAACAGATTTTGATATGTTGTTCATATCCCAAAAGATTGATGATAAAATTGCCTTTTTGTTTTTCGTCAACAGTAGCGACTTCCATAGGGTTGTTTTCATCGGTAGTAGTCTTAACTGCATAAATAGATAGTATATCTTTCCAATTAGAACGACTGCCGATTACTTCTACTCCGTCAAAACTGCCCGATGATTTAATCTCGTCAATCTTGTCATCAAATTCATTGTTGATTTGCTGAATTACAGAAGTTATGTTCATACCGCTTTGCGAAGTTTCGCTTGAAAAGAATATGCCGTAAAATGATGAACATAAAGCAGCTACAAGGCATATTAAAATGATTACCACAACAGATACCCAACCACCTGCAATAATCGCATTAACGAGTGCCTTTGTGCTTTCAATCATAGATTTGATGGCTCTTTTAGTTGCTCTTGCAGCTTTCTTTGCACCTTTGGCTGATTGCTTTGCCGTTTCTTTAGCTATTTGAGATGATTTGTTAATGGCTTTTGCTGTGTCTTTCGCAGATTGTTTACTTGCCTTTATAATAGGTTGGTTTGATTTAACGGCAGATACGGTTTCTTTTGTTTTGATACTGCTTGCACTACGGACTTTGTTTTGAGTGTTCTTTGGTGTGTTTTTAGATACAATATCATCGGTCTTAACTGTATCATCAGGTGCTTTGGGTGTATATTTATCAGGGTTATTTACCTTGCTTTTATCTTTTTTAATTTTTCTTTTTGCTCGAACTTCTTCAATAGATTGTTCGAGCTTTTTTGTATTCTTAACAGTTTCGTTTACACTCTTTTTGCCTTGCTTTTTGAAAAGATATATTGCGTCCTCCGAAATATTTTTAGCATCATCCTGAACTTTATCAATAGCATAATTAACAGGGCTTTCGGAATTATCACTAACACTTTCCGATACCTTTTCTTTCGCTTTTAAAGCTATCCCTTTTGCCTTTTCTGTCGCTATACCAAGATTGTCGGCAGTTTTAAGAGTTTTCTCGGCAACCTTTTTAATTTCAATCTCGCTCATATCACTTCACCTTTTTGGCAACCACTACAAGCCTGCCGTTTTCTTGACTGTATTCGCAAGTGGATAGCGTTATTAACTTGTCACCGTAATTGCAAGATACATCGGTGTTGTAGTATTCGCTTTCTTTGCATTTTAGAATATACGAATTAAATTCATCGGTAGAATCAAAGACGGTATAATTTTGATAATCGAATTTGATTGGTGTGGTTTTGAATACACATACAATCTCATACTTTCCTAAATCTACAAGCGTATCAAAGTGAATGTATCTGTGCTTTTCAAAAAACTCTTTTGATTTGTATTTACTCAAATCACCGAACATAGTGTTATCTCGCATATTGTGGCCGTAGATAACTATGTTGTCGGTAGGCTTCATAGTATCGCTTTTATCACTTAAATACGGTGTGCCGTAATATGAATACTCCTTATTAAAATTACGGTGCAAATAGTAATCAGGTGTACTGCTTTTCATAACAGGATAATTTATGTGCGTACCGTCAATTTTTACCCAACCTACAAAGTCGGAATTTTCCGTGTTCAATTCGATATATCTTTTAAGTTTGTCATCTGTATAATCAGAACTGTCATCTTCAACTTGAACAGATGAAACAATATTTTCAAATACTTCATATTGCTTTTTATCCTCAACAGTTTCTTTAACAACAAAATACATACTGATTGAAAAAGCAGATATGAATAATACGAGTAAAATAACAAAAACAGATTTTTTCATAGTGTATAACTCCTTAAAAAACAATGCCACCGACTTTAAGTCAGCGGCACTGTATGATTGTATTTAATAATTATATAGCCTCTCCCGGTTTTGATGTCATTAACTTGTAGAGTTGTGTATCCTTTGGGAATTTATTTACAAACGGCACAAGATTGCTGCCTATCTTCATTAGACCTTGACCGGCATCCTTGTTTGTAAAATATTGCGTTTGGTTAGGTGTGATTTCAAGAAGCCTTGAAAGCTCAAGCACGTCACTTGCTTTTTTTGATTAAGCATAATAACGAACTCGGAATTAGACACCATAGTTCTTGCCGTGTTGCTTTCAAGCATATCTCCAACATTCTGTGTAATGCCTATCGCAAACGCTCCGTATTTTCTTACTCGTTTCCAAATACGATAAAGGAATTTTTGCCGTATATTGATGAGCAAAAAGCAAATACATCTCATCAATAAAGATATATGTTTGTCGTCTTTTCTCTCTGTTTGAAGTAATCTTGTTTAAAAGATTATCAAGTACGATAAGCATACCTACAGGCAGAAGCGAATCACCGAGTTCAAGAATGTCATATGATATTAGCCTATTGTTAATATCAACATTGGTAGGCTGTGCAAAAGTGTTAAGCGAGCCGTCTGTAAATAACTCAATGGCAAGTGCCAAATCGTGCGCCTCGGTTTCCTTTTGCTTTAGCAGTTCTTCTCTAAAATCTTTAAGTGTAGGTTGCTGTGTGCTGAAATTGTTTTTGATATATCCGTCATAAACATTCTTACAGCATCTGTCAATGATAGACTTGTCTTTAGCGTCGGCAGATGTACCGAGCAACTGTTCACAAAGAGACATAATGAATTCGGATTTTGTGGTTACGGGATTGCCCTCATCTTCATAGTTTGCATTCATATCCATAGCGTTAATATGGTTTGGTGAATTTGCCGATATGTTGATTACCTCTCCGCCGAATGCTTTAACAAGAGCGTTGTACTCTCTTTCAGGGTCTATAATTACAATATCGGCATCGGGATTTGAAAGAAAGATTGATACAATATCTTCCTTAACCAAAAATGATTTACCACCACCGGGTACACCGAGCACAATGCTGTTACCGTTAAGAAGCGAATGCCTATTAACAAATATCATATTGTTACTGATAGCATTTTGACCGTAATACGCTCCACCCGGATGACTGACCTCCTGAGCGTGAAACGGCATAAAAGACGCAAGCGATTCCGTTGTAAGTGTACGGTAACATTCAATTCTTTTGATGCCAAACGGTAAAACAGTATTTAGTCCGTCAAGCTGTTGATAACGAAGCGTTGCAAACTGTGCTGTGCTGTTCTCGGACGCTTTGGCAAAAAAATACTTTCGGTTAAGTTATCAAGTTCCTGCTTACTGTCGGCAGTTATTACCATTGAAATTATCGTGTCATAAATTCTTTGGTCACGGTAACGCATATCGTTTCTGATTTCAAGTATTTCCTTTTCTCTTTGCTCAAGGTCATAATTGGTAGCACCGTAGTTTTGGTTTTGTGCCTGACGGCGATTGAAGTTTGCCTTATCCGATTGAACACCAAGCAAAATGTTATCTACATCCTTGTTTGCTTCATCAACAGGAATAGGGATAAAATCAATAGAAAGCATTAAGTTTTTATTGATTGATGTAAGCTCGGTTATGATATTATCATCAACAAATGTACCGTAGTTACGAAGAAAAACAGTTCTGCAATACTGACCGTTAATCATCATATAGTCGCTGTTGAAATCCATAGAATCGGGAGAGATATAGTCACGGACATCACAACCTTGATTTTGCAAAAGTTCAAAATCAAGATTGAAGTTTTCTTCACTCCCTGCACGGTAGAAATTATGGAATATCTTAAGTCTGTCGGTTGCATTTAACGGCTCACATTTACTGCCGAGTGCAAAAAGATTTGTTGACAGATTCTTTTCAATGCGAGTGAAAAAAGCTCTTGCGTCTTCATAGCACTTTTTGTTTGCCGTAACGGTAAAATACTTATCCTGAACAATACACTCGGATGTTGCCGCTTTATTGAGCAGCATTTCGTTATATTCCTTACGATATACATCAAGGTTATCATAGTAATACGGCATAAGGATTGATTTTTCAAAATCTTCCTTATCAAATCTATGGTTATTGATTGTGAGTTTAACGGTAACACCGTTTCCGAAAGAATTGATAACTGCCCAATACTGACGCATTAAATCATTCTTTTCGTTTTCACAAGCGATATATTAATTAACATCAGTAAAAAGGAATGTTTTGGAATACATATTTTTTTACCGACAAGAAAAAAATGCCGTCTTTATAGACGGCTTTGATAGGAATAACATTTTGAACAGTTTTGGGTACAACGAACTTTTCCTGTTCAAGTTTTTTTTCATTTTATTGCGAGTTTTCATTATTCTTGAAAACCTCCTTTTCTTTTTGTTTAATCATTTCTTTATTCTCAATATGAGTTTTGCTTTCCGCTTTAAAAACAAGTCTTTTTAGGAATTAAGACTTCTGATTTTATCCACGCCAAAGCCAATTTTTCTCAAAAAGTCATACCGTGGTATGTTACGAAACCCAAAGCAGCAAACGGTGCGGCAAGCAGTATGCATAGCCACGATATTGTATCGATACTGAGCTTATCTTTAAGCAAAATATATGATACTACTGCAACGCCGACAGCAAGAAATGAAAATATCAACTGTCGAATACTCAGTCCGAAATACACCTTTTCCCGATAATCTCTAAACTCTTTATTGATTTGTATTTGCATTATTTACCTCCTTAAAGTCCCATCATTTCCCGTACAATATGATCTGATGTTTTAACTGAACCGACAAGTACAAGCATATTGAATATGAGTTCACCCACATATTTCCACACCATAGTTACCGCAGGTGCAGTTGTATCAACTTGCGGCGGTGATGCTGCAAAGAGTGAGAATATGACACAGGCAAGAACAATAATTGCACCTTCCAAGCATACAGCACAATAGCTTTTGATAAATGACCTGCCGACATGCTGTGACGGTTCTCCTGCAAATGTTGAAAGCGGTATCGGTGCAATGGCAGTATACATATACAACTTAAAAAATCTGCCGTAAACAGTCATTATCATAATAAATGATAAGACTGTTATCAGCAGACTTCCGATTAGTGTTACTGCCCACAACGGTATGCTTTCAAAGAAATCGCAATTTTCAATAGCCGTAATCATTTCTTGCGGCAATGTCGTTTTGTTTGCTTGTCCGAATCCGGCAGAAGTCATTATTGTTGAGATTGTACCTTGAACAATTTTTGAATAAAGAAAGCATTAAATCAAGTCCGTAGGTTATTGCACCTTTTGCAAGTGCAAAACGGATAAAAAGTCTTAATGCGTGTTCGGGTTTCTTAACTTCGGCAAATGAGCCGCAGGTTTTCATAACACCGACAACAAAGAACAAAACAAGCAGAGCTGTACCGATTACCTGCAATGCTCCGTTAATATCGAGTATGACATTCCATATTTTACCGCCTTTGAATTCTTCGGGTGTAGCGGTCAGCAATCCCCATATCTCTGTCAGCTTATCATTCCAAGTTTCAAGAGCGTTTTCAAGATTGCGTACTACCCAGTTATCTGACATTAAAACACTCCTTTCTTAAAATTTTTTATATATAAAAAGCCCCAAACGGTGTCGACTCGCCGTTTGGAACTTTTTAGATAACATACTTAAATTTTTATAATTATATCATTTGTATTTAGTTAATCTAACGAATACTCACTTTATTATTGAATTTTTTTGAGAAAGATATAGAATAGTATTTATAACAACACTTTTTAAAAATTTAGTTTTAGCTGGTGAATAAAAAAATATGATTATTAATTCTCAAATACCTGAAAAAAATAAATTATTCAATAGAAATTAATTTCGCTGAGGATTTAAATACAATTGCGTGCGATGGTTTAAAAAAATATGGGATATAGTCCAAATAAATCCGGCGACAATGTATATTCATATTTAAATATACTGAAAAGGAATATTAGTACTATTCCAAGAAAAGTTTATATCTCAAAAGAATTAAATTGTCCAAAAGAACGTGAACAAGCATTCAACGAAATAGTGCTCAAATTAATGCGTGGATTTTCCCTTACACCGTATATGAGTAGAAAGATCGAAAAGAAAGATTCAAAAGATATGTTGATATATGATTGGAATATATATCATTTTCATTTAAATAGGCTTAACAATAAAAAAACATTTGTTGACAGAAGTGATTATTTACTATTCGCATACATCACTAATAACTCAGCATATTTGCTACAAATTTACAATCACAATAAAAACATTGAGCCATATTTGTTTTCCAAAATAGAATTAGTTAGAATAATTGAGAATAATTGGCCAGAATTATTAAGTAAATATCAAATTGAAGGAATCGTTTCGCTTTGCAGAGCCCATTAGTGATGAATCAGTTGCTAAGTTTAGAAAAAGCCGGAATAACTTCTTTTGTAGAAACAAATCCAGGAAAAAAATATATTTCAATGGGAGGAGGCTATATGTCTAACAGAATGTCGTATGATGTTATAAACACACATAATAATTGGCGAAATAAAGTTAATATTTATCAACAATTTTTTTATAAAAAAAGCATTTTTTTAATATTATTGAACTACTGAAACATTTTTAACATTAATAACTATAACTTAGTTGTTAAATTACTAACTTTTAACGAAAGTGAATTTATTTGTTTGGAATTAAACAATAAATTAATTATACAATTTTTGCTTAAAGAACATAAAATACGGGTTTGTGAACCATATGAGTTATATATGTAAAGGTAAGTTTTTTTCATATGTAATTGGTAGATATTGAATGATAAACAAATGCATGTTTTTTTACGCTTTAAGTACATATATCACAGCAACTCGAACATTACAAAAAGAATTGCTCATGGACATTAATAATAGGATTTTTTTATAGGCACATGATATTTATTATTTAAAAATAGGATGGATGAATTATGGAAAACTTTATTGTTTATAGAATTACATTGAATACAAATAGTAACTTCAACGATTATTTTGAATATGTTACAACAATAACTTCAATATTGTTAGCTACTGTAGCAATATGGGCAACTATTTATACAACAAGGAAACAAAATAAGACGGCAATGTTTGAAAAAAAGATTAAAAAGTTTTTTTAGACTTATAAATTTCATTTCAGATTTTTTTATTTTAGTATTAGAGACATGAACTATGAAATTAATTCAGATGATGAGGAGTGGGAGGATTTATTTGAGTTTTTAATGTATGAAAACAAAATGATATTTAGTATATGGGTTAGTCAACGACTTACCTATTCACAAACATGCAGTAACCCAACATGTCCTGACTTATTGCAACGTGCTATGAAAGGGGACAGAGACAGAGAATTACATGATATTATGCAATCGTATTTTTTTCATGACCTAAATATTTTACAACAAGGCGAGTATGTATTTAAAGGAGAACTTGCGAAAAACAATTAAAGAAACTAGAGAGACATATTATAATTTAATTGACAATTTATTAATGTTGCCTAATGGTAATGGAGCACATTCTATAGATTTTGCTAAAAAAATATTTTTAATGATTTTAAAATTGTTGAACAGAAATGGCAAAAATCCGAGAATGAGAAAAAGACTAAAAAAAGGACTTGAGTATCATTTAGTTTTTTTAATAAAAAAATATTAATTTTTTTCAATGTTTTAATGTTTAATATAGTGTAAGAATATAGATATTATTATACTATAAAGCAAAAGTCTATTTCTGATTTTTAACTAATATGTAAAAGTCGTATCGAAAAAGATACGACTAAATTTTTCACCCAATAATTACATCCAGAATTTTCTTTGCAAAGGTAATAACTACTCCACCGGCAAGGGTGAGAAATCCGTTAGAGCGCTGTGACGGATCATGCGTTTGAAACGACAAGCCTACCTGAACAATGCCCCAAGCAAGAATGATAAGTCCAACTGCTCGGATAAGACCGAAAATAAAGGTTGAAAGATTGTTTACAACCGTAAGTGGATCATCGTCTGCAAAAGCAGTAACAGCAAAACAGAACATTGTTGCAATAAGCGTTGCAAAAAAACATAGTTGCCTTTGCAACAGCATTTGATTTATTAGTGAGTGGTGAAGTTTTGACTTCATCACTCTTTTTTGTTTTGAATTTAAACATAAGTTTTCCTCCTAAATATTGAACATCAGTTCAAGTTCTTCTTTTGTAATTAAGTCAAAATCATAATCGTCTGCAATATCATCTTTTTTTCCTGCTTTTTTTATCACTTTTAATAAAAAGTAAAAAGTAATTGAGGCAATAGAAGATTTTTTTCTTCACCGTAAATAAAAAGGCTTGGCTCTGCCGTCTTCTGTATACTTCAAATTCGGATGTTTAAGAATATCATACTTGAGGTCAATAACAGGTCTTTCACCACGGATAAAGAGAATTGCATAGCGATTATCAAGCATACGCACTTCGGCAGGCGTCATTAACTCTCTGCCTGATATTTGGTAGTTGGTAGAATAGTTACCGTTTCTGCCAAAACTTCGTGCGTATGTGTTTGTGTCGATAGTTTCCTTGCCGAGTTGCTCGGAAACATATTTGTGTGTTGATTGCTCATTTCCACCGAGATAAAGAAATTGGTCGCAGTTGCCGACAATACTTTCCCATTGCTTTTCAAACAAGGCTTTAAGCTGAGAAAGATTTTGAAGTATTATGGATACGAAAATGTTTCTTGAACGCATTACGCTGAGTAGCTTATCAAAATCATCGGGTAATGATACATTCGCAAACTCGTCCATGAGAAAGTGTACGGGTATCGGTAACGCTCCTCCATGCTTTTTGTCAGCACAATAAAAGAGTTGTTGAAACAGTTGAGTATATAAAATCGAGATAAGAAAATTAAAACTTGTATCATTGTCGGGAATAACGGCAAACAAGGCTGTTTTCTTTTCTCCCATAGTTGATAAATCAAGTTCATCTGTCTTGGTTAAAGCTGCAAGGCTTTCAAGATTGAACTTTTCAAGTCTTGACATCAAGGTTATCTGAATTGATTTAAGCGTTTTTGACGAGCCTGAATGATAAGACTTGTAATACTTAACTGCTATATGTTCGGGTTTCTCGGTTTCAAGATTGTAAAACAGTCGGTCAAGTGGTGTAAGGCATGGGCCGTCCTCGTCATCTTCAATAGCACCTGCACGAAGCATATACATTACCATTGCAAAATTCTGTTCTTCTTCGGGTGCTTCATAGTGAAGATAAAAGATTAAAGCAAGTAAAAGCATTTGTGTCGCCGTATCCCAAAACGGGTCATTAGTCTGCGAGCCTTTCGGTGTTGTGCTTTTGAAAAAGATTAGTTACAAGCTTTTTGTATGTCATTGTCATTTTCAAGATAAACAAACGGATTGTAGCAATAGCTCTTTTCCATATCAATCAAATCATTAACCTTGACATCATAACCTTTCTTTTACAAGCAGATTACCGTCAGCCTTAACTATTTCACCTTTTGGATCAGGAATAACAAAAGAGGTGTTGCACTGCATTAAATTCGGCTTTGCGTAAAATCTTGTTTTGCCTGCAACGGCACCGCCACAGATTATCGTATTAAGATTTCGCCTGTGCTTTTTGCAGTTCATACCAATAGCGACATTATCAGTCAATATCTTGTTTTGATTTATCGGCTTTTGAATATACTTTTTACCAACCTGTTTTGCTTTGCCCCACTTTGCAGAGCCGTGTTCTTCGCCACGCCTGTAATTTTTCTTTGAAGAAAAATACACCAACAAAGTAATACCGTAGATTAAAAGCAAAATGAGGACAGTTTTTAAACTGTCCTCACATAAGGTTATCTTAAACGGTTGTGCAAATATTTCGCCAAAGCTATTAAGAATTGATATTAAACCGTTTGACATATACGGTGCAATTTTCAGCCCAATATATATCAAAGGTACAACAAAAACTACAAAAGCGATAATTTCTGCTTTTTTGTTATCGTTCCTCATTTTGCTTTACCACCTTTATCTTTTTGGTAGGTGCTTTGCAAACCTTTAACAGCACTTCATCTACGGCATCGGTTTCTCTTTTATCGCTGATTAAATCTGTGCGTAAATCATTGAGAGCACGAATAACTACGCCTTGTTCAAAATCATCAAGAACTAAATGGTAGCGTCCTTCTTTCATATATTATCGCTCCATTTCCTTGCTCTTTGCCTGCCTTTTGGCGATAGATTTCATCATTAACTCTGCTGACAATTTCCTTGTATGCAGAATTTACAGAAGAAAGTTCACGGCGAATATCTTTTGCGTCCGCCTTTTTCCAATTATCCGGCAGGCTTTCAATAGCGAAAGCGTTTTTATCAACACCGTATTTGGTGCAAATCATATATGCAAGACAAACTGCCTTAAACCCTTCGTCTCTACGGCTATATGATTTCTTACCGTCGGCAAGCTGAGCAAATGCAACCTCTTGAGCAAGGCACTCAAAAATCTGTTTTGTATCGGTAAGATTTTCATTGAGTGTAATTTGCTGTGTTTCAAAGTTGTAGAACGCACCAAGATTTGAATTTGGTATTTCGCCTACAACAATTTCAACAGGCGAAGCATTTACAAAATTTTTGAGAGTATGTTTCAAATCATCGGTCTTTTGAACTGCCTCTCTTTTTGAATTTGTTTGTGAACGGTCAAATACTCTTTTGACATTATATCCAAGACCCGGTGTGCCGTCGCTCTTTGTATATTCGACAGGCTCAAGGATTGCTATGCTCTTTTGCTTTTGACGAACTTTGACACCGTCCTTGTTCCAATCTTCAAAAGATTTAAGCTGTGTGGCATTAGGCATTTGCTTAAAGATAAGCAAAGTATTTGCCGCCGAATACATATCAAACTTTGCCTGAACAGCAAGAAATTCTTTGAGCTTGTCGGGACTTCTTGAAACCTCGACTGCCGTATCGTCAATCATTTGATATGTTCTTTCCTTTTCTGCCTTTCCATTTTCGGCATACTTTTGTGGATTATATCCTTTTTGTAACCGTAACTCATATCAATTACCTTTCCTTTATTGATTTAGCAGATTTTACTACGGTATCTGCAACCGTTTTTTTGATTTATCTGCAATATCTTTTGCTCTGTCGGCTTTAATCTCATCTTTATAACCGTCAAGCAATTCTTTAACAGACTGTTTTTTGTCTTTAGCGTCCTTATCATTGATAGCTTTCGATGAACTCTCGGACAGACTGTCTTTTTCCGTCCGAGATAAAGAGGGGTTTTTATCCGTTTTCTCCGTACTCTTTGCCTCAATATGCTCAAGGATAAGGTCGCCATTTGTTTTTTCTTCGTTGCTTTTGTTTGTCTTTTCGCTGACAGACTTTTCAACCTCATTGGTGATAGAGCCTTTGTCAACTGTACCGAGTTTAAATCTTTCAATAATCCTATCAATTTTGGATGCGTCCTCGGCACGGGCAATAATATCAACGGTGACATTTTTACCTTTTGCTTTTCTGTCTTTAAGAACAGAATACAAAACACCGTATCTCTTTGCCTGCTCTGTAAACTTTTTCAAATCCTTTTGTGGAATTGAAAACACTTTAAGTTCTTTGCCGGACTTAATCAGGTTTGAAAGTCTTGCCTTACCTTTGGCTTTTTGTTCCTGCTTTAATGCGGCAAGCAGAAGAACGGCAATATTCTTTGCAGCTTCTCCCGATACCTTTGCAACAACTTCAAATCCTTCAAGTGACAGTCTTACAACTTGTTCGGCGGCGTCGCCTGAGTTATTCACGATACTTTTCCTCCTTTTTGCAATTTCTTTTTGCTCATCAATTTCTGCTTGCTCTAATTTTTTTTCAATTTCATTTGAACGCTCGGCAATATCGTCAATGAGCAAAATTTCCTTGCGTAATTCTTTTAACCGTTTGCCGATTTCGGATATATCTTCTTTAACCTCATTCAGATTTGAGCAATTCTTTCTTTTTTTGATTTATTTCGCAGTTGCTTTCTGTTTTTCGGTTAATATTTCGATTTTCTTTTCGGCTTTCGATTTATATGAGAAAAAGCTCCTCAACAGTATTTATCCGATACTGTTCAAGGAGCCTTGCCTCATTTGATAATTTATCAAGTTTCATCAAATCTTCTCTTAAAAAGATAATGAACTCTTGAATTGTTTCTCGGTTTATTCTTTGGCAGATAACCGAGTTTATATAGGTAATAGAAATACAAGCCACGAAGTCCTTTGACCTTGCGTAGTCTTGTACCTCTCGTTGAAAGTTTATATTGCACCTGACCTTGCATAAACGGTTTATATTTTACAGGTCTGTTATTTTCCAAAACGGCATTCAAAAATATATTTTTCTTTGAATACTTTTCACCAAGCCTATATGTTCTGATAGGTCTGTCGTATCCTTTCGGTGTCACAGTCCAATACTTATGATTTACATTGAAATTACAACTGTAACCGAGCTTTTTAAGATTGTATTCCAGTTCTTTTATACTCTTACTGTTTTCGATTGCAACATCAAGTGATTCTTTTGCAAGGTTATATCTTGTCGGCATTCCTGCTTGTTCTTTTTGATTGATATAACTTCTGTCAACTGTCCTGTTAGGTTTATCAATTACAGAAATACCGTATTCCTTACAAACCTCATCAAAAAAACCATTTTATTTTTTTTAAACCACGAAGTTTCTCTGCACCTTTTGCCGTCCACAAACGAAACGGAGTTAATGATAAAATGATTATGCAAACAATCAGTATTCAAATGAGTATCCACAACCACTTGAAATTTTTTACCCCAAATTCGTTTGGCGGCTTCAATTCCGATTTTATGTGCAAGTTCGGGTGTGACCTCTCCCGGCTTAAAACTCATATATCCGTGATAACCGAGAATTCCGTCTGTTTTGCCATATTGCATTTTAACTGTCATAAACTGTTGGTAAGCAAATTCAGCGTCACAATTTATACCTGTAGAGTATAACTGCTTTTCGGTCTTATCGGGATTATCACCGTAACCGAGAACTGTTTTTAGTGGATCATAATCAGGATTTGTGGTTTTCTTTTCATTACTGCTGTAATTTATTACTTTGTCAAGTCTGCTGTTGACATTCCATATCTTACTTACTGCCATTTATCATTCTCAACAGGTCTGAGATACAAAATCTCAATTTTTTTGTTCTCAACACCTTAAGTTTATTTAATTCTTCTGCTAAAAGAGGTGCGTCAACAAAAATTCAATGTATTAGCCTTTGCGACAATTTGATTTATGTTTCTGCCGATAGCCGATAAATCGTTCATTGATTTATAAAAACGCTCGTCAGGCTTTTCTCTCGGCTCATAACCTCTTATCAAGTACCTCATCAATGCGGCTTCGGACAAACAGGCTTTTTCGCATTTCAACTTTAAAATTTCATCATCTTCAGGTGTTATCCAAAACTGTTTTTTAATCGTCTTGTTCATCGGATGAATCCTCCTTTTCAAAACGCTCATTGCCGTTAGTCCTATTGATTTGCACCAAACACATTGTTGTAATTCCTGCAAATCCTCCGAATAAAAATGAGAGTATTGAAATAATTATAGTTTTTCATTTTGTTATTCCTTTCTGTGTGTAATTGGGGTATTAGGGGAGAACCCCTAACAAGCGTGTTTTTTTGCTCTTTAGGAGTAAAAAAACGCACTGCTTGCTAAGACAAGTCAGCATAGTATTATGCTGCTTCATTTACTGAATAAATCCATATATTTATCAATCAAATCATCATCTAACGAATGATATTCGGTATCAAATTCACTTGCACCTACAAGGATAAAACTGCCGTATATGAGTTCTGTTTTACCTGTTTCAATATCTGTTACAGTATGACTTGCAGAAAGAGAAAGTCTTTTACCGTCAGCGTTACAAAGCAAGGCGACATCATCTTCAAACGGCATATATTCGTCTACATCACCGCAGATAATTTCACTAATCGCTTGATAATTGTTTTCGATTGTAATTATCTTTGGCTTGTCAAACGGTTCAACGAGCAATACCTTTATCGGGTTTTCTTCGTTCACTTGGTATTCTCCTTTCAGATACAACCGGCTTCATACCTTTACTTAAAAGCAAAAAAATCGTTAACATCTTTTTCCTCTCGGAACAGGTTTGTCAACGATTTCAATATTGGGATATTCAGTTGGTAAAAATGATTTTTTTAATGTTTTTGTAGCTAATCTTCCGGCATAATCGCTGTCAAGATGCAAATATATTTTTTCAATATACGGATGACTTTTTAAGATATGTCACAAGTGCTTTCGGTATCTTGCTTTCTTCGATTTTTTTTCTTTAGGCGTATACACACCTGCAAGAGAAATCATCGAAACATTTTTGCCAATCTTTACCGTGCATTTTAACAAGAGTGGCATAAGATAAAAGGTCGATTGCAGATTCAAACAGATGAATATTTGCATTATCATTTGTCAATTTAAAGGAATATGACTTATCACTTCCCTCACATTCGCCCATAATTCTTTTGTTCTCCGTTACACGAAACGCTGCATACTTAGGCTTATTTTGTTCATTTAAACCTACAAAAAAACAGCGTTATGATACGGTAAACTTTCAAATATGAGGTTATGCTCAAGGCAATAATCTATGATACTTTCGTCAATACCTCTGCTGGTCAGGTACTCTTTAACCTTATCATCTGTCGAACTTTTTGGTGGCAGTTTCAAGTTATATACCCGTTTCTTTTTAGGTGCAATCGCTTTAACCGGCGGCTGCAATTTTTCTTTTTCAACGATAATTTTGACAGCGTCGATAAAAGAATATCCTTTAACATCGGTCAAATATTTAACTGCACTTTTGCCGCCTATACCTCTTGAGTTCCAACACCAAAGCCCATTTGATATTTTCAAGCTGTCGTGTTCTTTAGTGCAATAGGTATCACCTGAAAAGTGAACAAGCTCATCAGGTTCGTAGTTTTGAAGATATGTGAGCAAGTCCATTTCCTTTGCTTTTTTGATTACTTCTTTTGAATAATATGGCAAGGTCATCGCTCCCCTCTGTATTTTTGTTTTTGCTCTTGTGTCAATTTTAAATCGTGCCCGGTACCGTTCTTAATACAATCACGAATCATTTGCATATGAGTACAATCTGTTGTAAGCCACTCTTGATAAAGAAATTCAAGCGGTCTTTTCTTTAACAGCAAGTGCTTCTTTTCGTTATAGCTTAAATTCAAATCGTTATCTTCAAAGCAATACAAAATGTCTTGCTTATATACGATTTCATAAGCCGATTCAATAGCTTGATTGGGTTTTTACCGACTGCTCGGATTTAATTTTTTTCAAGAAACAAATCATACTCTTTTCTGCATTTTTTCATAGAGCATATTGTCAAGTTGCTCTTCATTAATCATATTTTTTTCACCACCTTACAAAAAAAGACACCTGTAATAAATACAAGTGTCTTAATGGTAATTGTTATTTTATCTTATCTACAATCTCATTTTTTTATAATTTTTTTGGTAAAAATCACTTAACTCATACGAACGTACTCTTTGTTTAACCAAATTCGGTACAACAAAAACCATTCTTTGACAAAAACAGCCAGACGGTTAATTATTGTTTTATTTGTAACGCCTATTTCTTCGCTGACCTCTTTAGGTGTAAATTCACGATTATAATTTTGTATCAAGAACAAAAGCAATTCTTTTTCTCTCGCTTTAAGATATGAAAGACTACCGGCGACTTCATCGGAGTTTGAGCTCAACTGTAAGTCGCAAACCTTATTTGAATAAAGCAAAACCATTCGCAAAAAATAGTTAATCCAAATTTCCGAATGTGGCGGATTATCTCTGCCCGAATAATACAATGCAGGCAGTCCTATTTGAATCGAATTATAATACTCATCAACATCATAAGCAAAATATTCTTCAAGTGAGCCTATACCGTTAAAACCGTAACCGTTAATATCCAAAATATAGCCCGAAAGCAGCCTTGCAGTTCTGCCGTTACCGTCTTCAAACGGGTGAATTGTAACAAGCTGATAATGAACTATGGCAGCGACAATCAACGGGTGATCATCGGTAGTATTCACATACTCTACCAATTCATCTATGAGTTCGGGTATATCTTTGGCTTCGGGCGGAATATAATCGGCATTGCCTGTTTTTTTGAATCATAAACGGCAAAAAAAGCACACCCGGTGGCATAGGACCTCTTAATCCGATTTTTTTCCTTTGACGCACCTTTTTTTCAACTAATTTTTTTGAACATCTAAAATCAGTTTTTTTTGAAAAAAAGGTTCTTTGCTTTTCGCTTTTTTTCTTCCAAATAATTTAATGCCAAAAAAATAGTTTCTTACTTCCTGTTCAGGCTTTTAAAAAAGTGTTTTCGTTCATCATTGTCAATCACTTCATCAACCTGATTTTCAGTCAGCGGATTTCCTTCGATTTTATTTGAGGCATAAGAACTTTTTCTTCTTTGAATTTTTTTACGCAATTTATTAGCGATATTCGGAGATAAATTTACAGAAGAAACATTATATCTGTTCTTATCAATTTCGGTTATATATTTTAATATTTCATTAGATAGTGTTACTTTAATCATAATAACTGCATTCCTCCTGAATATATTATAACCTATTTTTATAAAAAAATCTCCACTAAATTTTTCACTATTTTTTTCACTATTTTTTTCATTATAAATAAGCAAATCAAATATAAATTGTTTCTGATTTCACCGTGATTCTCTGTCAACTTCACTTCGCTGAGGAGAATCATTAACTATTTCGTTGTCATCATTAACAATCTCATTTTCTTTTTTTATCAACATTAAGAAGTGCGTTAAGTTCGCTTAACCGTGCTTCTTTTTGTTTAAGTTCATCTTCTCTTGAAAACGGTTTTTGAAGTTGTTCTTTTGCAATTTCAAGCTGTTTTTGACTGTTTGAGAGCTCTGCTTTTTCATTTTCAAGAACCTTTTCTAAACCGTCAATTACATTATCAATACGGGTAATGTTGCCTAATGGATCAGAACCAAGCACACCTTGATGAGAAATTGCACCTTTGATTTCAACTCTGTGTTGATGACTGAACGGTTCATAATGAACTTCCATTTTGAAACCTCTGTACTCACCGAGAGGATAAGTATTGCTGTCAGATAATGTCTTGCATACATCAATTATGGCTTGACCTGCGTCTGCCTTTTCGTCATACCTTACACCGTTTACAATCATACCGACAAAGGTATCGGCAATATTCTTTGGGTTATGTTTTGCAGTAGCTATGTCCTTAATAAAGCCGTCAATCCTCGATGTGTATCTTGCAATGTCACGAGGAAAAATCTTTAAGCACCTTGTCTTCAAGAGAATATCTTTCCGATAAAAAAAGTTTGATTTTTAACATACGAAGTTTTTTTGCACCTGAATGTCAAGATCCATTTTCTCTTTGATGTAGGGATTGCCAGTTGCAAGCATTTTGATTTCGGCATAGGATAACGCTGTTTCGTCAATGTCTTCGGCAGACCTAACGGGAGATTTACTCGACATAATCTGCGAAGCAAACTTTTGCTTACCCTCAACAAGCTGATAAAGATATGCGTCAAAGGTTTGCTCTGTTACATAACGGTAAATCTCCACTTTAGAGTTTTCGTTACCTTGACGAATAATTCTTCCGGCTCGTTGCTCCAAATCGGCAGGTCTCCAAGGGCAATCTAAATCGTGCATGGCAATCAATTTGTTTTGCACATTGGTGCCGGCACCCATCTTTTGAGTTGAACCCATAAGAACTCTGACTTCACCTGAGCGTACCTTTTTGAACAACTCGGCTTTCTTCGTTTCTGTATTCGCATCGTGAATGAATTGCACCTCATCGTGTGGAATACCTTTTTTAATCAACTTATCTCTAATATCGTTATACACAGAAAAATCATTGGATGATTTAGGTGTTGATAAGTCACAAAAGATAAGTTGTGCCGACTTGTTCGGTGTTGTTTCGTCCCAAATACGATATACATTGTCAACAAGGGCATTGACCTTACTGCCCTCAAAGTCTGGTAACAATGGGTCAATCATTCTTTGGTCTAAAGCAAGCTTTCTGCCGTCATTTGTGATAAGGAGCATATTGTCTTGACTGCTGTCAACACCACCGTTACGCACCTTTTCTGCACGCTCTGAAAGTGATTTAACCATTTCACTTTGAATGTCCGACGGCTTAACGGCAATATTTTTGTATTCAGCTTCAGGTACGGGAAGTTTAAGCATATCGGCAGTTTGAATGTCAGCCACCTCTTTGAACATTGACATCAGTTCAGGCAGGTTATAGAACTTAGCAAAACGGGTTTTCGGTCTGTAACCTGAACCTTCAGGAGTTAATTCAATGGCGGTTATCGTTTCGCCGAATGTTGACGCCCAAGCGTCAAAGTGCTGTAAATCGTGCCTGCGAAGGGTGTTGTACTGCAAATATCTTTGCATTGTATACAGCTCAACCATACTGTTACTGATTGGTGTACCTGTCGCAAATACTACACCTCTACCGCCCGTAATTTCATCAAGATACTGTGTTTTCATAAACAGGTCACTTGACTTTTGTGCTTCTGTCTGTGCTATACCGCCGACATTACGCATTTTTGTATACAGGAAAAGGTTTTTAAAATAATGTGCTTCGTCAATAAACAATCTGTCTACACCAAGCTCTTCAAAGGTCACAATATCGTCTTTTCTGCTTTGGTCGTTTAATTTATCGAGTTTTGCTTGAATGCTCTTTTTAGCCTTTTCAAGCTGCTTTACGGTGAAGTTTTGACCTCTTTGGTATTTGAGTTCGGATATACCCTCGATAATTTCGTCAAGTTGCCTTTGAAGAATTGTTTGCTGCCTTTCAATACTCATAGGCACTTTTTCAAACTGTGAGTGACCTATAACTATCAAATCATAATCACCGGTAGCAATTCGGGATAAAAAAACGCTTTCTGTTTTTTTCTTTTCAAAAATCCTTTTTGGTTGCCACAAGTACCTTTGCATTTGGATAGAGAGTGAGAATATCTGCACCCCATTGTTCGGTAAGATGATTAGGTACAACAATCATACATTTACTTGATAAGCCGAGACGAATTGATTCTTCGGCTATTGCAATCATCTCATAAGTCTTACCGGCACCGACAGCGTGAGCAAGAAGCGTGTTACCACCGTAAAGACTGTGAGCAACAGCGTTTAATTGATGAGGTCTTAAAGTGATTTCGGGATTCATATTGGGAAAGATAAGGTGACTGCCGTCATATTCACGAGGTCTGATTGAATTAAACTTCTCATTATACATTTCACATAAACGGTTACGTCTTTCAGGGTCATTCCATATCCAGTCCTTAAATGCCTGTTTAATTGCGTCTTGCTTTTCTATAGCAATAGCTGTTTCTTTCTTATTAAGCACAGGCTTTTTCTTACCGTCGTCATCAATAACATAATCAAAAATACGGACATCTTTAAGATTCAATGTTTGCTCAATAATTTGATAAGCATTGATACGGCTTGTACCGTAAGTGCTGTTTGCTTTAACATTTCCTCTGTCGCCACTTTTGTTTGTAATATTCCACTCACTGCTGAACGGTGAAAAATTCACCTTGATATTTAACTTGCAATAGTACGTAGTTTCAAGTAATTCATATATAAAATTCTCAACAACGTCAACAGGAAGCCAAGTAGCACCTAACCTGACATCAATCTCACTTGCCGTTAAGTCTTTAGGCTGTACCTTTTGAAGTGATTCAACATTGATTTGATATTCAGGCTGTGTCTTTGCAACGGCTTTTGCAAAACGCAGTTTTGCTCTTACATTACCCGAAAGATATTCGTCTGCCATCAAGTATTTTTGAGCAGTAGGATTATCGGCATTGTATTCAGGGTTAAGGAATATTACGCCTTGAAGTTCATCGTAAATCTCTTTTTCGGACTTATGGCAAAGATTGCTCATATATTCAATATCTATCTTTGCCCGTTCACCCATAGATACGGCAAGTGCTTCCGAAGGAGTATCAACCTCCGTTACGGGAATATGAGGTTTAATAGTCCTCTTGGTAAACATATCTGCTTTGCGTTCAAGAGTGCCGTTTTCTCCGAGTATTTCAAGAGCAGATATAAGGTGATACGAAGCGTCCTCGCCGAATGCCGACTTGTTTGCTCTGCTGTTTATTAAGCCATACTTTACCGTAAACTTATCATACAGTTCATTAAGATTTTTCTGTTCTGCAAGTATGTCTTCTTCAGGATAATCATCGGTTTGAAGTTCAATAAGTTTTCGGGTGCTGTCTCTAATTGAAATCATACCTTTGATTCTGTTTTCGGCAGTAGCGGATACATCAACAGGCGTCATTCTTGAATTTTCTCTAAAGTATATCTTTCCGTCTACAACAGTATATGAAAAGTTACGAACATCAGGTAATGCAGAAATAGATAAATCTTCTTCAAATTCATCACCGATTTGCACCTCTGTAATTTGTCCTTGAATATTCTTAACAGCCACGTCAAGCAGTTCTTCAAGACTTCTATCATCATACGAAATACAGGTTGATTCCGGACCGAAACGACCTGAAACCGTTTCCATATTACCGAGTACCATATCGGGATTATCAACAAAGTATTTATTCATTCTGATACCGTCTTCGGTATTATCAAGCTGTACCCAATCAGGCTCAATATCAAGCATTCTGTCACGCTTTTGAAGAACAAGAATATCCGATACTACCTCTGTGCCTGCATTGCCCTTAAAAGTATCGTTAGGAAGTCTTATTGCACCGAGAAGGTCTGCTCTTTGAGCAATATATCTCCTGATATTACTGTTTTCTTTATCCATAGTACCTTTAGAGGTAATGAGTATCATTATGCCGCCTGTTCTGACTTTATCAAGTGACTTCATAAAGAAGTAATCGTGAATAAGCGGGTTATGCTTATCGTATTTCTTATCCGATACTTTAAAATCGCCAAAAGGTACATTGGTAGTTACAAGGTCATAGAAGTTATCGGGTAAATCCACCTTTTCATAGCCGTTATTAACAATGCTTGCAGTTTGATAAAGTTGTTGTGCAATAGCTGCCGAAACAGAGTCAAGTTCAATACCGTACACCTTACTGTCAGCCATGCTCTTTGGCTTCATACCGATAAAATTACCGATACCGCAGGACGGTTCAAGAATATTGCCTTGCTTGAAGCCAAGATTTTCGGCAATATCATAACAAGCCTTAACTACTTCTTGAGGAGTATAGAAAGCAGTTAATGTGCTTTCACGAGCGTGTGCGTACTCATCAGGTGACAGCACTTCAACGAGTTCCTTGTATTCATTTGCCCAAGACGAATTGTTTTCGTCAAACGCTTCGGGAATACCGCCCCAACCGACATATTTTGAAAGAACGATTTGTTCATTAGGTGTTGCAAAAACGGTTATCGGCTTCACATTCTTTTAAAAACCTTGATAGCCTCCATATTCCTGCGAAAGCGTTCCTTTTTGCCCACAATCTCAACAGGATGTGCGGCAAAATCAAAGTCGTGCCTTTGTTCAACAGGAATTTCGGGATGAATATCCCACTGACTATGTTCAGTATGCTGTTTTGTATTCTGAACAGGAATTATCTGTTCTTTTTCTGTCGGTAAATATTGCCTTACAAATTCAACGGCTTCTCTGCGAAAAATAGGAAAGCCTGTTCCATCGGCAAAAGTTTGGTCAGCCATAGATACATAACCATTGCTGACGGAATCAACAACAAAGTGTCTGCCGTCAATATCTATTTCTTCACCGATTAAGTCTAAGCCATCATCAGCTTCCGATACAACGGGCTCAATTTTTGCATCAACCTTTTCTTTTTCTGCCGGTTTAGTAAACTTACTCAGTTGTTTTACTTTTGGCGCAAGGTTTGGATAATCATAAAGTTTGAATGTGCCGTTTTTGTAAGCGATAAAGTCATCATAGATTTGCTTACGGTACTGATACATTCTGTCCTCTTTATCCATAAGAGCCAAAGCATTTGACATCATATTTTCAATGTCATCAAGTGCCTGTGGGTTATCAAATTGAGCCTTGATAACTCTTGAAATCTTGTATGGCTCAATATCGTTCGGATAAGGCTTAGCGTCATTCTCGGATAAACCTTCAAAGAACGATTCCAAATCTCTTGATATTTCGTTTTTGTATATATCGGGTATAGCGTCAATATCCTCTTGCGTTACAAACTTGTTTTGCTTGATAAGAGTATCGATTCTTTTTGCGACATCGCTCCATTTAACAAGAACTTTTGCATAAGGCTCCATAACCGAGCCGTGGCTGAATTCGATACCTTTTGTTGTTTTATTAACGCTGTCATTACCGCCTAAATATCCGCTTTGATTATCCTTGCCTACATATTTAATTCTGTCTGCTTTATCAGGGTGATTAACAAAGTAGGTGTAGGTTTCAAGCCTGTAAGCGTGATTGTTTTTGCCGTTTATGATAATCTTGTCTATCTCATCTTGTGAGATGAACATTTCTCTGTCAGGCAGATAACCCGATTCAGCTTTAAACGGAATAGGCTCTCGTTTCATACCCTCAATAATCTCTGCAATATATGGTATAGAATATTGAGCTGCATAATTAAAGCGAATGATTTTCATACCGGCGTTGTAGTCATCCATCAGTTTGCCGTACTCTTTGAAAATTTGAGCACGCTTTTCATCATCTTTGAGCATATCGGTAATTTTTTCAACCATATCGGGATAGCCTAAAACGCCGTCAATTTCTTTTTGTATTGATTGCAGACAATTATCTTTATTGGGATAATCGTCACTCAAATCTCGGATAAACTCTGTGAGCCTGTCTGCAACTTTATTGAGTTCATAGTCATCGACCTTGTCAAGTTCATACTGTGGCATATATCTGCCTACATCAAGAAGTTCACGAATACGAACAGCAGCTTGCTCCCAAGTGAGATGTGTTGCCGTACTTGTTTTAGCCGATGTACCTTTAGCAATACTTATACCGTTTTCATCATACCAAAAGGAAACCTTTTCACCGTTAAAGACAAAGCCTGCACCGTTAGTGCCGTAAAGGAATTTGAGCATTCTTGCGTTATACTCAATACCTCTGTCCCGTCTGAAGTGCATAGCAATTTGTACTCTGCTGTTTTTATCATTAAAGCCACAGCAAAGTGCTTCATCAATAATCTGTTGCGATATGCCAAAATCGGTAAAAAGTGATGTTTGAGGTATTTCATCATATACAGGCTCGTTATCATAAGAAAAACTAAATAAGTCAAGCTGTGTTTTTCCTTCCTTTTCTGTATCAAGATACTTGCCGTCATTGATAAGTTCTTTAATGATACCAACAACAATATCCCACGAAAAAACGGACTCCTTTGTTCGGGTTTTGTAGTTACCCTCATACATAAGAAGTCCGTTATCGGCTAAAGTAAAGCCAAAGTGTTTATTGAATTTATCGTACTCGTCAAACCGTCTTGGATACAGCGTTTTTGTATAGTTTATGAGTTCATTATCCTTTTTGGTGGTTTGGTAAGCCTTGATGATTGCAGGTTTTCTTTGCACCAAATCATCATCGGGATTGCTTAACAAATACCTGATAGCCTGTTCGTCAACAAAAGGCGGCAGTTCATCGGTTACATCGTGTAAATCAGTTCGTTCAAGACTGTTTCCCTCGCCGAGTTCCTGATATTGTTCATCATTCCCACCCAAGTCATCATATTCGTTTGCTTGAGTTTCTCTGTCACTCCCTGTGCTTTTGCCATCTGAGTTATGATTTGTTCTTCCATCTGCTGTGCCTGTTCCTGAATCGACATCAGGTGTTCCGTCAGCTTGCAGGTTGTCAATAAAGTTGTGAATATCGCTTTCTTGTGATTTTTGAGATATTCCTGTCTTTTCTGTGCGTAATATCCCATTTGCTCCTTCTTTGTCGGCATAATCAGGTTCGGATAAAGCTGTTTTTCCGACTTGTGTGTATGTTATCTTCATTTGAATTGCTCCTTTCGTTTTTGTTTTCATCTTTATTGTAGGGACTTGTTGAAGTTTTTTCAAATATGCGATTTTCTTTTTCAAGTGCAAATATGTTTTTTGATATTTCAAGGAGTGCTGTTTTTGAAATATTGTTTGTTGCTTCACCGAGGGCATTAAAAGTGTTCGGTGTATTGAAATTAACAACATCCTCAAAATCTTCCGTATCAAGCATTAAATCGGCGTCAACACCAAGCCTTGAAAGAACTGTATACGAAACGCTGTTTGAAACCAATTTACGAAACTTTGATGAAATAATATCGTCGGAGAAATCTTCAAGAAAACTGTCTTGCTTTGCACTGCAAAGTTCAAAAAGATAATCGGACAAATTGTCGTTTACACCGTTTTTACAAGCAGATATGACGGCACTGCCTAAATCTGATTTATCATCAACTGCGCCGAAAACGTTTTCAAGTGTCTTAATAACATTATCGGCATATTCGTTTTTCATATGCCAAATAGGGACTTCTTTTGCCTGCTCGCCCTCGTGGGTATCGCTGACATCAAACACATATTTAAGCCTTGGGTAGTTTTTATTTGACACATCAAAAAGTGCAATGCCTTTAGCACCTTTATTTACCCATCTGCCAAACCTCCTATTCCAGCTTGCCATAGGTAAAACTGCAACAGCGTCAGGCTTTTGAGCATATACAAGCAGTTGCTCACTAAAAGGCAATCCGTAGTTATTGCAAGAACTTTTCAAAAATTCCTGCCAATTACTCGGCGAACGGATAACATCCTTTGAAACATCATCATAAAGAGCAGAAATGAGTTCAAATCTTGTAGCCATAGTCATCACCTTTCATCTTGTTTACCTCCGAGATATGAATAAAGCGTGTGCTTTTTCACAGCTCCTTTAATGGCACATATAGCCTTAATTTCTTTAATCGAAACATTAGGCAAATCAAGCATTTCTTCTGTTTTCATATTCAAAATATCTGCTTCATTGCATTTGCCTGCCTTAAAAAGCTTTAAAAGCACTTTCGTTTTTGTTTGGAAATCTGTATCCATCAGCGTTCACCTCTGTCTTTTGCCTTTTCACTTCGTTGAATATTGGCAAGACCGACCTTTGCCCATTCAGGCAAATTGTTTTTTTATCAATCGTTCCGAGTATGTCATAACGGCGCACATACATTTCTTTTCCGGTTGAGAGAGAACAACCATATACCTTTGTGCCTATTGCATTAGGCATTGCACCGTTACCTCCGGTGCAGTAAAAAAGCTGACTGTCTGCATAACGGTATTCTCGCCTTAAGATAGACGGTTTGAGTACAATAACTTTACCAACGAGTTTTGTGTTTTCATCAATAGCAGCACACATATCATTTGTGATTACGCCAATTCCGTCAATTATTTGTTCTTTTCTTTTTTCTGCCTGTTCTTTCACATTATCGCAAAAAAAGCAATGACTATATCGGGATAAGAATTTGATGTGCATATAGCGTTAATTCTTGCAAAAAGTTCATTGCTTTCATAATACCCGCAAAGATATTTATCGCCGTTTTCATTATGATTTTCTGCGATTATGACCTCGTTTTCACCTACATACATAGACTCAATAATTTCATAACCGTTAATAACTTCGTTTTCTTTGTCCATATTAGCCTCCTTTATTATTAAAGGCGGCAACCGAAGTTACCGCCCAAATAAGTTTAATTATCGTTTTTCTTTTTGTTTCTGACTTGGAGAAAAACAAGCCCTGCAACAATAAAGACAACGAGTACAATAGACACAATCGTTTTAACTGTCATTATCTTTTTACCTCCTTTTCATTATCGCTCATCTCGTTCTCGGTTATGCCGTTGTCTTTCATTTTCAAAACAGCGATACATTTCAGCCTTATCGGCAACCCTTTGACCAAAGTCTTTTAACGCATCAAATTTGTTTTCAATATAATGACCGTAATAATACGAGCCGTTATTACATTCCCAAGTAACATATTGCTTTTCTTTATTTGCAGTAGTTCTTTCACCGAGCACGATTTCACCTTTGCCGACGGTTACGGCATTGATAATGGTGTAGCCTGCATTAGTTCTGTCACTCATTATCTGTGCCTCCTTTTTTCCTTTTTTTCTTAATAAAGAAATATACACAGCCTGCGATACCGACAAGAGAAGCACCGGCAATACCTAAAAATACGATTGATATTTCTATCATCTCTCGTTTTCGGATTATGAGGAATATACGGCTTAATCGTTACGGTCTGTCCTTTATCGTCAATATCGTCATGAGCGGTTAACTCAACACCGTCACGAGACAATGTCTCAAAGACTACAAGTTCGGTATCCTTTTTAATAGCCGAACCGTCAAAAGTAAAGGTGACTTCTACTTTGCCGTTTGCTTTGTCTGGCGTGAATTTCACAGTTGAAGTAACTTCTTTACCTTTCACCATAAACGGCTTGCCTGTGGATTTATCCATCAATGTGCCTTTGATAACATATTCGGTATTAGGTACTAAATGCTTGTACTCAACAGTATCTTTTATGGATATTTCGCCTTTTGCGATGACTTCTTTTTTGCCATTGACGGTTGCCGTTGTTTTTAACTCTGGCACTTTATCATTGATTGCAGTAAGTTCAACAACTTGCTCATTATCTTTGATTATTACGGTAAAGACATCTTCATTATCAAGATAGCCGTCGGCTGGCTTAAGTTCCTTTATAAGGTATTCACCGTAAGGAATGTTATTGAAAACAAATACGCCGTTTTTCATCGGTAATAGCAGTTAAGATTGCTTTATCTTCTGAAAATTCGGTAGTGTCTGATTTAAACAAACCAAAGGTTGCACCCTTGATTACTTCCTGCGTTTCTCTGTCAATTTTTAAGCCTTTAACAGAACCATAAATGAGATTGTTTTCGATAGCTTTATTGTTATTGATTTTAATATCAATAACCTTTATGTCCTGACCTTTATATTCGGTATCAAACTCATATTTTGTATCGGATAAGATATAGTGCGCATCGGTTGCGATTTCTTTTTGCGTACCACTTAAAGCCTACCGGCAAATCACAATCAAAGACAATGCTTCCATTTTTATCACAATTTGCAAAAGTGATAAGAGCATCTTTTGGAATAACATCGCCGTTGCTTGCTTTAATGTCCTCATCGGCATAAATACCGAATCTTACAGAAGTGATTTCACCGTTATTGCCGATACCGAATGTCTTATCATTTGCCATAATCTTTTTAAGTGAAACCGAAACCTTTTGTCTATCGTTATACACCGAAATGTCGGTTGAGGTAACGGAAACATTCTGTCCTGCATAGGTGAGTTCAGCATCATACTTGGCGGCATTATGAACATATCCGTTTGGTGCAGTCTTTTCAATAACTGTATATTTACCGAGATAAAGTTCTTTTGATTTAGCCACACCGTCATCGTCGGTTGTGATAGTATCAACCAAAGTGCCTTGCTCATATCTTACCGTACCGTCGAGAGTGGTTATATCTTCGGCAGCATAGATTTCAAAAATTGCTCCTTTAAGATTACTTATACTGTATTTCGGAGTGTATACGCCTTTGTTTTCTTCAACAGATGAAAAAATCTCACCTGTTTTAGTGATATTGATTACACCTTTTTGTGCAACATCTCGTGCCTTAACTTTAACTACGGTAACACCTGTATCGGTTGATGAATTTTCTTGACTGATAGAAAACGGAATCGGAGTATCGTCAAGAACATATCCATACGGTGCTTGTACTTCTTTAAGAGTATAATCACCATACGGCAACTTTTCAGGTGTGATTAAATATCCCTCTTTGTTGGTGTAAAAGGTATGAATTGATGTCACTTGAGGGTAGGTGTACTGCATTGTAATTCTATGATTGTTGCTATCGTAGATTTCAAAAGCAGCACCTTCGTATGGGATTCGTTTACCCGTTTCCTTATCAAGTTTAACCACCTTGAGATATGATTCAAAATTCTTGTTATTGATAAGGAATTTGTATGTCTTACCATCGGTATTGATAAACACATCGAAATCGGTTATTTTTTCTCTGCCATCCCATCCCTTTGATTGATGAACTGTATATACGCCGTATGGGAGTAGTTTTGTGCTTGCAAAGCCGTCTTCATCGCAAACAATAGTATCTCGTTCGTCTTTATCAGCGTTTACAAATGAGCCTGACGATTTAAGATAGATTTGAAACTCTGCACCTTTTTCGGGTGTTTCGATTTGAGTTTCACCATCATCCGTATGTTTAATAATGCCGATTTTACCCTTGATAACTTGTTCCATAACAGTCATATCGGGTGCTGTGTTATATTCAATGTTGTAATCCCTTGGATCCGCACCGACTTTATACACAGTATCATTTAAAAGATAACCTTCACTTGGACTGATTTCTTTTATTGTCCAATCAGTACCACATACATAATAGTCGGTAGTAAAAGAGCCGTTACTGTCAGTTGTATATTGTGCAACAAGTTCATCGCCTTTATACAAACCATAAACAGCACCGCCTAATTTTGCATCACCTTGTGCGTGACCTTTTTCGTAGTCTTGTTTTGTCACGGTTACTCTGAATTTTTTGAGTATGTTATAGAAGCTGACCGATGATGTTTTACCGCTTGAAACAGTTATAGTTTGCGATTGATTAGGTACATATCTGTCAATGTTTTCTTCCGTAATCGTATATGTTCCGGGGGCTAAATCAGAAATATCAATTTCGCCGTTTGCATTTGTTGTGACAGTTTTTGAAAACCCATTAGCGCCTGTGACAGTAAAGTTAATACCGGCTACAATACCGTCTTCGGAAGTTTTAACAAGTTTCATATCACCGAGTGGAGTAATCGAACCCGAAAATGCCATCGAAACAGGGTCATAATATGCCGAATAGATAAGTTTTTGATATGCTTCACTGCCATAGGGATAGTAAAGCAAAAGTTCATCGTCATCACCTGTACCATCTTTGTAATATTCACCGTTGGCAAGTTTGAAGCTTGACGCAGTACAAGATTTATCAACCTTAATTGTTAATGAGTTAGAATTTTTGCTGTGGGTAATGCTCCAACCGCTTCCGTTTTTCGTGAATGCGGGATAATCAGAAAGCACCTTGTTTGTATCGGTAACGGTAAGGCTGTTCCCTGCAACGATTGTTCCGACATTGGTGTTATTGAATGACGGCTTTTTATTTAGGTTGTCCATTCTGTCCTGTGCCTTGTCACACCACGCTTTGTATCCGCCGTCGCTGAAATCCCAGCTTGTATCGGAACCGAAGATAGACCACACTTTTTTCTGACAGTAAGCCATATCCTGCCAATCTATCGAGTTGCCGTGTTCAAGATAATATCCTGCAAATATCCACTTTGCAGCTTTAATTGCTGTGTCACTTGCCATAGCTTTTTTGCCTTTAAGATATGACGAACTCGGCGATGTTGTGCCGTATTCAATACAGAAAAGCGGATAAGTTGTACCGCCTTTTTTCGTAGTATGAACTTCGTGTCCGTAATGTTTTGAAACGCTGATATCAAGTTTCTTCATACCAGATACCGCACCGAGGTTTTCCGTTGCCGCAAAGGCACTTAACGGAAACATCATTGTAACTGTTAATACCGACAAAAGAACTGCAACAATTCTTTTGCCTAAACTTTTGAATTTATCTTTCATAACTTTTCCTTTCTACCTGTTTTAAGGCATAAAAAAAGAGAAGATTGTTACATCTTCTCAGGTTAAATTTATGATATTGTTATTTGAAATTGCCTGTCCATTTACCGCAGTAACCGCAACTCCAGCATTCATAGCCTTGTGGGCAGTTAGCAAAATATTCATCGTCGGATATTTCTCCGCTTTCCCATTTATCTGCCCAAGATTTCATTACCGAATCAACATATGCTTTAACATCCGATTTGCTGTCAAACCATCTGCCCATATTGCCACATTTCATTGAGTGATTATTGTTATTACTGCATTTACTTGCTTTTTTGGTTGTTGGTTGTTTTGATGTAGTCGTTGCTTTTTTTGTATGCTGTGTTGTAGATTTTGTTGTTTGAACAGGTTTTGATGTTGTAGACACAACCTTTCTTTTTGTGGTTGTTTCACTCAACTCAATCTTGTTTGAAGTTGTGCTCGTTATTTTTGCATTTGTAGTTGGAGCAGTAGTTGTTGTATCGGCTTTCGTATCATTTTCAGCAGTCGAAATATGCAGTGTTGTTTCTTTACTTGCAGAAAAAGAACTTGTTTCTGCATTTTCATTTACATCACTGTTCTTAACCGAACAACCTACAAATACGCTGATTAGCACAACTGCTACCATACACAAAATCACTGACTTTTTTTCATTTAGCATTCCTCCTTTGCTTTTCACTGCCAATTTAACAGATTTTGGTAATTTCGGCAAAGGTGCGTTTATTAAATCATACACATCATTCCTTTATTTGATTTATAAGGCTCTTTCTTTTCTGCAAGTTTATATGTTAAATTAGGGGGGTATATTGAAAAGAGGGGGGAAAATAGAAAAATATACTCCTACTATCTGCTGTCCCTTTCGGCTCTGCTTTTCAGAAACTTGTTGTAATGCTCCAAAGCCTTGCATACATAATCTTGTCTTTTCTCAGGTGCAACAGATTTTGGGATATACTTTTCAAGCGTCTTATGTGGAATTATGAGCCTTTCCTGTTGGTTTGGTTTCAATTCACACATAACCTCAAGAATAGTATCGCTGTTTAGTTCTCCGTCATTAAACATCTTGTGCATACGAATAGCCTGTGCATGAGACGGAGTACAACATTCGCTTTCTATTGCTTCCAACAAATCTTGCTGACATTCTTTATCAAGAAATGATATTTCGACAGCCGGTAACATTTTCATTTTACCCTCGTCAAGCATTTGCAGCAGTTCGGGGATAAGATAGGTAAGGCGAATATATCTAAAGACTTGCCTTGTACTTTCGCCTGTGTTTTCTGCAATTATTTGAGCAGAATTTAACTTTGTGCCAACTTGGCATAAAGTTAAATCGTTTCTTTTACCTTGTCTATTCATCGCATCCAATTTCATTTTGTATGCAAATGCCTTTTCACTCGGCAAAATGTTTTCTCTTTGGATATTGCTGTCAACCATAATGACGGTTGCGGCGTCATCATCCAAATTTGAAACGATACAACGCAATGTGTTTTTACCGGCAATCTCACTTGCAAATTTTCGTCTGTGTCCTGAGATGATTTCATAATCACCGTTATCTTTCTCACGAACAATAGCAGGAACCAACACTCCGTTTTCAGAAACGCTTTCAACAAGTTTATTCATTTCTTCATCGTCACGCACTTTAAATGGATGATTCGGAAACGGTACAAGTTTTTCAAGAGGGATATCTTTTATAGTCGGAGTAAGTCCGTTTTCTCGTTCGCTTTGTGATGTGAATAAATCATCGAGCCTGTTCAGACTGAAGTCTGTTTTTCTCTTTTCGCTCAAGTTTCAATACCTCCTTCGTAAAGTCTACATACGCTTTTGCGACCTTACTGTTTTTATCATAAGCGAATATTGATTTGCCACTTATTGCAGTTTCAGCCGCTTTAATACCCATAGGTATCTGCGTATCAAAAATTTTAAGATATTTGCCGTAGTCATTTACGATAGCTTCCTTTGTACTTTTGGAAAGGTTAGTTCTGCCATCTACAAGTGTAAGCAAAACACCGTCAATTTTAAGTGACGGGTTAATTTGTCTTTTAACTTTACTTATAGTTTTAACAAGTTGTGTCATACCTTTAGCTGCAAGGAATTGCGACTGCACAGGAATGATAACCGAATCGGCAGCAACCAATGCATTAACCGTAAGCACGCTCAAAGACGGCATACAATCAATAACTACATAATCATACGCAGCTTTTATTGAATTTACATAACCTTTCAGCACGGTTTCACGGCTCATTGTGTTGACCAAACTAAGTTCAAGTGCCGACAAATCAAGGTTTGCCGGGAGCAAATCAATATTTTCTTTATGGTGGAGAATACCGTTTGCTGGGTTCTTGTTCCTTTCTTCAATATACTCGACGAGTTTGTCTGCAAGAGTAACCGAAAGTTCGTCTGTATCTCTCCAACCCAAAGCTGTTGTCAAATCACCTTGTGGGTCACAGTCGATAAGCAAGACTTTCTTGCCCTCATTTGCAAGACCGACTCCAAAATTTAAGGCGGTTGTAGTTTTACCTACACCGCCTTTTTGATTGCATATTGCAATTACTTTTGTTTGTTTCGTTAAAAACACCTCCGTTTTAGTTCTATATATACAAAAAAGCCTGCCGATTTTAACCGACAGGCTTTTAATTATATACAGATGTTTGGTTGTTAATAAAAAGATAACTATTGATTATCCACTATAATTTCACTTATGAAAAAAAGCTTGATTTAAACATAGTTAAAAAAATTTTTTTATGAAAAAAAGCAGAATCTGTTTGGTCTAGTTCTTCATGGTATAAACACTCTTATAACTACATAGATAATTACATTAATAATAGCGAAATAGTCAAATCAAATTATATTTTTAAATGCAGGATCGGCGGGCAATGCTTATGGTTTAAAAATGTAGAATGCATCACATTGACATAGCAAAAAATTAAAAATAGAAAAACTGTAAAGAATATACTGTTGGTTCAATTGAAAAAAATCCCATTTGATGATTGTATTTTTTTGATGGTGTTTTTATGTGTAGGCAGCGTTATTAACTATACAGATGCTATTATTTCAATTTCAGAGTTAATTCGAGTGACAAAAATCGGAAGGAATTATTATTTTAGAATTCGAAAAATAGTAATAGTTTTGAATATTTATTTAATAAGTATTATAAATCTGATGCGGCTATTATTACAACACCGTATTTAGATCAATTTCAAAGACAATGGATCTACTCTTATGAATATATAATGAAAAGTTGTTGAGAGCTTTAAGTGTATTAAAGTTGTTGATGTGAAAAGGATTCCACATATTAGATGCTCTGTTTGCTAATCATGAAAAATATTGCTGAGAAACTAAATAAATTTGACGATTATTTCAATAAAAAGTAATTATATGAAAAAGCATTCTGGAAATATTATTATGACACTAAAAAAATTATAATATTTTTTTATAAACAATATAAGTTGAAATAAAAGTTAATATTCCACTGATACTTTCTCCAATTATTGCTTCTACGCTTGATATTTCTATTTCCATTATATTCAACAACCAATTGTATATATATCCGGCCATTGGTGGAACGATTATTACTAATAGAACAATAATTATCCATACATAACCACTTTTATGTTTTTTTGTTGGAACACTAATTGTATCGTATTGCATTTTTTTCTATCATTTAATATTGGGCAATCTGTATAAAGAACTTTGAATTTAGATGTTTTTCATTAATTTGTTTGTTAAATCTTGAAATAACGTATCTACTTTTTAATTGGTATTTATTAAGATCAGATTCAGAAAAAAAGGATTTTTATACCAGGCTACATAATAATCATAATATATTGACTCAATTATTTGAAGGTATGTATCTTTTGAGATTTCAGAAATTTTATCATTAGATTTTTATATATATTTTGGCATCAAAAGAACTTTCAAAAATTATTTAGTCCCAAAGGCAATATTGTATGAATTGAATCAATTTCCCCATAGCCTTGAACACATAACGATTTTTTTAAATTTTTCGACTTTCTTTGTCAATCGATTTACCTGAATTTCTATAATTTATTTCATCTATAAAAATAAGATATATCTACATTATTTGATTTATAGTAGTTTCTCATTAAATCTAAAAAAAGTAAATACTGTTATTTCAAAAATCAAATCCTGTTTTTTTAATGAAATGTATTCTCCTAACATTATTTTTGGTTCTTTTTTTATATATGTTTCCATTGAAAAATCCTACAACTTCATTATTAAAAAATATAGAATAAAAGCAAAAATAAAGCAAATGGTGATTTTTTTTGGCTTTCATTTATCCACATTGTTATTTCATTTGAAGGAGTTCGAATTTCATATGGTATTTTTTTCGTTATATATTTTTATTGCTTCTATATAATCTGTATCTGTCGTTTTTACTTTTTTTATTGAAAAAGTATAATCTAATTTTTCCATTGATATAAATTGATATAAAAAGGATAATCAATAGTTATCCTGCATTCCTTTCAAACTACATTTATTTCATTTAAAAGATAGCACATTTCAATATTTTTTTCAATAACAAATACAAAACTGGTGTATTTTATGGTCAAGAATAGCATAACTTTGAGATATTTAATCAAATTTTATCGACTTTTGGTTTTTATAAGCAAGCATAATAAAAATCATATATTTTAGGAGGTTTTTATTATGATAAAGATAGAAAAAGAAGCAAGGAATTACATTGAGGTTTGCAGTAATTTAAAAAGGACTGAGTGCATTAACGATAAAAGCGTATAAAATTGATTTAAAAGCAGTTTTGCTCTTATATGCAAGATAAGGATTGCTTTAGCAAGAATGAGCTAAACAAATATATAAACTCACTTCATCAGCGTTACAAACCTAAAACTGCCAAGCGAAAAATTGCCTGCGTGAAAGCATTTTACAGGTATATGGAAATTGAGGACATTATTGAAATCAATCCGTTTCACAAAAATTACATTAAAAATACAAAGAACCGATTACCCTGCCGAAAAACTATTCCGATTGAGAACATAAAAAAAGTATATTGAAATTTGGATATTTACAGTTTGATAATGCAAAAAAAGCAGTTATCAATATAAAAATGGCACTAAGAAATGTTATAATTATTGAACTGCTGTTTTCTACCGGAATGAGGGTATCGGAAATCAGCAATCTAAAAAGAAAAAGTCTTGACCTCAACAGCAACACGATATACATTTACGGCAAAGGTTCAAAAGAACGCATAATGTGTATTGCTAATGTTAAAGTATCAAGACTTTTAAATGAATATATTAAGATTTGTGATTGCGATAGCGATTATGTTTTCATCAACAAATTAGGAAACAGGTATTCGGAGCAATCCATAAGAAATATGATAAGTGATTATGCAAAAAGGAGCGGTGTGGATTTACATATTACTCCGCATATGTTCAGGCATACTTTTGCAACAGCACTTATGGATGAAAATGTCAACATAAGATATATTCAACAGCTTCTCGGTCACAGTTCAATTACGACTACTCAAATTTACACTCACATAAGCACAAACAAAATTCGCCATATTCTTAAAGAAAACCATCCAAGAAATAAGATGAGTATATAGTTTTCGGTACCCCAAAAATCTACCCCTTTATGATTAATTTTATGAGTAATTTATATGAGGTTGTGTCAGTTTTGAAGAAAGTGCGTCATATCGTGAAATTCCCTTATTTATGCGGCTTTCGGCGTAAATAAAGCCTTTTGAACATTACTGCTCAAAAGGCTAAAAGTGGTGGAGATGGCGGTAATCGAAACCGCGTCCGAAATCATCTTGCCAAGGGCTCTACGAGTGTAGTTTATTATTTAGGATTCCCCAAACCGAGCGGCAACAAACAGCCTATCGGCATCGGTAGCCTTTTATACCTGACGGAAGCCAAGGCGCTCTTCCATTCATGTTCGCCACTAAATCGACGCTCTGTTCGGAGCCGTGGCACTCTCCGGCAGAACGCAAGCCGCTAATTAAGCAGCAAGAGCTACTGATCTGTTATTGTCAGTTAATTTTAAAGTGTTACTTTTAAAGCGGTGCAACTCCGCTACTCGCTGACCAAGGTTCAACAACCCCGTCGAAATCCTTTCATCCCCATATTAAATTTTAATATTTGCTGCGTTCCTTTAGTGCGCGCTCTATGCTGCGATTTGCCTCTTTTTCTGCGGCAACATTGCGCTTATCATGCAGCTTTTTGCCCTTGCAAAAGCCCGATTTCAAGCTTTGCGCGGCCTTTTTTTATATAAAGCTTAAGAGGAATTATGCTTAAGCCCTGTTGCTGATTTTGAGTGAAAAGCTTTATTATTTCTTTTTTATGCATCAAAAGCTTTTTCTTGCGCATCGGATCACGGTTAAAAATATTGCCATGCTCATAAGGTGATATATGCATTCCGATAACAAACATTTCGCCGTTATCAACACTGCAAAACGAATCCTTAAGATTAACCCTGCCGCCGCGGATTGATTTAATCTCTGTTCCGTAAAGCTCTATGCCGGCCTCATACGTTTCAAGCACGAAATAATCGTGATATGCTTTTCTGTTTGAAGCTATGGGCAGAAAGCCGCTGTTTTGTTTTTCCACTGCCTTGCTCCTTTTCTTTAAACAAGCAAAATTCCGCGTTTGTGCGAAAATTTTGCATATTGCAGTTAAATTCCCGCCGAATTAAATCAGGCTGCGGCCTTCCAGCGCGCGAGACAATGTAACCTCATCCGCATACTCAAGATCTGCGCCTACAGGCACGCCGTAAGCAAGCCTTGAAACGGTGATACCCATGGGCTTCAGCAGCCTGCCTATATACATTGCCGTTGCCTCGCCCTCAACAGTTGGGTTGGTTGCCATTATAACCTCCTCAACCACGCCGTCATTAAGGCGGGCAAGCAGCTCTTTGATTTTGATTTGATCGGGGCCGATATTATTCATCGGCGAAATTGCGCCGTGAAGCACATGATAAGTGCCGTTATATTCATGGGTGCGCTCAATTGCGGCAACATCACGGGGATCTTCCACAACGCAAATCACGCTTTTATCGCGGGTTTCGCTTTTGCAGATAGGGCAAAGCTCATCATCCGCCAAATCACAGCATATTTGCACTGCCTGATTTTTGTGTGGGCATCGGTGATTGCCTGTGCAAAGCGTTTGGCATCCTCATCGCTTAAATCGAGCACATAAAAGGCCATTCTTTGGGCGGTTTTATGCCCAATACCCTGCATGCGCTCAAACTGCTCTATTAAATTTTGAAGCGGCGCAAGATTATATGCCATTGTTAACACCTTACAACTTAAATTATTGCCTGATTTTTTTGATTTTACAAGCCGCAGCGCGGCAAAAAATTAAAGTCCGGGAATATTGAGGCCGCCCGTTACGGAGGAGAGTTCTCTTTCCTCTTCTTCATCAATCTTTCTCATTGCTTCATTAAGCGCCGCAATCAAAAGATCCTCCAGCATTTCAACATCCTCGGGATCAACAACCTCGGGATTGATGCCGATTGCCTTAACTTCTCTTTTACCGGTTACCGTTACCTCTATCATACCGCCGCCGGAAGAAACAACATATTCTTTTTCTTCAAGCTCGGCCTTTTTTGTTTCTATATCCGCCTGCATCTGCTGAGCCTGCTTAAGCATCGCCTGCATATTTTGCGGGCCGCCGCCCATTCCCTTTGGAAGTCTTGCTTTCATAATTATGCCTTTCCTGCCACGATGAATTTATTTTTGCGCATTCTGCCGTGGCCGCATTATGCGTTTAAACAAGCAATTTAATTGCCTGCCGATATTATTTTTTTCAATCCACTTCTATATTAATATTACCGCTTGCCTTGGAAATCAAATCCTCAAGAGGATCCCTTTTTGACCTTGGCTTCGGCATTGCTTTTTATCAAACCCAATTTATAATTGATTCCCGTAACATCATAAAGAGCCTGCTTAATTGCCTTTGAATGTGTTGGAATTTTTATAAACTGCCTGAGCGTTGGGTTTTTACCGTCTATCAGAAAATATTCGCCCCTGACATATCCGCGAGAGCCGTTGAGCACACCGTAAATCGCGATATCTTTTTTTATAGATTTCATCCATAAATTCCGCCCAACCGTCAAAAAGAACCTGATCGCCGTTTTGAGCGGGAGCATGACTTTGCGCCGGCGGTGTCGGCTCGGCTCTGTGAACGGGAGGCTCGGGAGGAAGCGGTGCTTCGTCTGCATTGAAAATGTCCGGTGGCAAATCCTCGTTTGAAGGAGTGTGTTGTGCCGCGTTTTCTTTTGCGGTAGCCGCTTTTTCGGAAACGGAATCAAAATCCTCTTTCCACGGCAAATCCTCGGGCTGCGGCTTTTGCTCGGGAAGATTATTTGTGCTTTGAGCCGTTTCTTTTTTCGGTTCGGGCACCTGCCGCGCGTGAGCACTTTCGGCAGCCTGCGGGCCTTGAGGCGCTGAGGAAATTCCGCGGCGAACGGCATTTTCAACCTGCGAAAGCCTTGAAAGAATTGATTCAACGGAGGAATCAAGCTTTGGCTCGCAAAGCTTAATAAAGCTCATTTCCATTTCTATTCTCGAATTTGCGCCGCCCTTAATTTTAACAAGAGTATCCTGAAAAAGATCCAGTGCATATATAACCTGCGTCAGAGTGTAGTCCTGCGCGCCTGATAAAATCGAATTATATTCATCATCGGTGCAGATGATCAAGCCTCTGTTTTTATTAACCGTTTTAACAATAAGGAAGTTGCGATAATGATTTATCATTTCAACGCAAAGGCGCTCCATATCATAGCTGTTTGCATGAAGCTTTGCTATAATATCAAGTGCAGCACCGCTGCTTTTTGCGGCAACCGCCTGCGAAAGCTCATAAAGCGCTTCCCTGCCCGCAATGCCTGCAACCTCTGAAACGAGTTTTTCATCTATATCCTTACTTCTGCCTGCGCATTGATCAAGAATTGAAAGCGCATCACGCATACCGCCGTCCGCAATTCTGGCAATGAGTATTGCAGCCTCATCCGAAAGCCGCATATTTTCAAAGCCGGCAACCTGCTTTAATCGGATTGCCATTGTTTCGGGCTGAATTCGCTTAAAATCAAATCTTTGGCAGCGGGAAAGAATTGTTGCCGGAAGCTTGTGAACCTCTGTGGTGGCAAGAATGAAAATAACATGCTCAGGCGGCTCTTCAAGCGTTTTAAGCAGAGCATTGAAAGCGCCCGTTGAAAGCATATGCACCTCATCAATTATGAAAACACGATATTTGCCTCTTGACGGAGTATAGTTTGCCTCCTCACGCAGATCCCTGATATTATCAACGCCGTTGTTAGAAGCGGCATCAATTTCAACAACATCATAAATGGTGCCGTCATCAAGCCCTTTGCAAATCTCGCATTCATTGCACGGCTCGCCGTTTTCATTATGCTCGCAATTAACGGCCTTTGCCAAAATTTTAGCGCATGTGGTTTTGCCCGTTCCTCTTGAGCCCGTAAAAAGATAAGCGTGGGAAACACGCCCCTCTTTAATTTCGTTTATAAGGGTGGATGTTATATGCTCTTGGCCGTAAACATCCGCAAAAACCTTTGGCCTGTATTTTCTGTATAGCACTTGATACATACAACGCACCCTCCTTTTAAAAAAATAAAAACGGTTACACTCTCGGCGTAGCGTACAGACTTGTCTGCGGCGCACAGAATAATCCACTTATTGCTGCTCGGTTCCCCGCCTGACAAGGTTCGTAGCATCCCGTCGCACAGGGCCCATACGCTACGCCGAAAATGCAACCGCCTGTTTACCGGCGCACGGCGTTTAACTTCGCCGACTTAATTGCCTATATATTATATACTAAAAATTATTCCGAAATCAATACCTTTTCTATTTCTCCGAAATAGATATAATGCATATTATGATCGGAATACCATTTTTTTCATAATATTTTCATCAAGGAAGCTATCCTCTCCAAGAAAAGTTCTGGCTTTTTTACGGCAGACAAGCACAATTTCAGCCTCTTTGAAATAAGGGGCATCTTCCGCATAAACGGGCGTTAAGCCGGTTTCCTTAACTTTATCGTAATCCCTGCCGCTTTTTGAGCCGCAAAACGACAATGCTTCCTTTTGCTTGCCGCCGAAAAAGCAAAGAGAAAAATAATCTTCATTATCAAGAAGAGTTTTTGTGTATCTGCTTTCACGCACATAAATCGTTGCCATATCGGCGCCCCAAAGCTCGCCTACACCGCCCCATGAAACCGTCATGGGATTGCAAGAGCCTTTTTTTCGGCATCCTTAACAGTAAGCAACGCCCAATCCTCGCTGATAAGCTTAACCGGATTTTCCTTTTTAATTCTCTGATTGTTATTTCTTTCATAATATCACCGAATTCTTATTGCTTTATATTAAAGAGTATATCATTCAAAGGATGTATATGCAAGAGAAGCGGTTTAAATTTTGCTTTTTTTGCGCAAAAATCCGCCGCACAATTCTGCACGGCGGAAAGTATTTGAAAAACAAATCAATTGAGCACCTTAAAAATCAACCTTGCCAACCTTTGTGCGCGGCAATTCATCTATATAAACAATTTCTCTCGGGAGAGACCATTTAGAAAGATTTTTGCTTGCCGAACTGCTTGATTTTTTTCGGTGAGAGCTTCCTCATCATCTTTTTGCAAATTTCTTATTTTTTTAACAACAAAGAGCTTAAGCATGGTTTTGCCGCCGTCTTCCTTGCCGATTACGCAGCAATCATAAATCTCAGCCATTGATCTGTAGGTTTCTTCAATAAACGAAGGATAAACAAGATAGCCGCTGATTTTATATACTCTCTTAAGGCGCTGACGATAATAGATGTCGCCTTTTTCGTCAATACAGCACATATCGCCGCTGTGGAGCCAAACCTTGCCGTCGTCATGCTTAACGAGCACCTTGGCGGTTTCCTCGGGATCGTTCCAATAGCCCTGCATGATTGTTGGGCCGTAGATGCAAAGCTCGCCGTCCTCGCCCTTACATTCCTCGGTGGTGCCGGGTTTAACCGTCATTACCTGAATATTATAGGTCGGCACGCCGATACAGCCCTGAGGAGCCTCGCGGCGGGGATCGGTGAAAGTGCAAACGGTTACACATTCCGTTAAGCCGTAGCCGGAAACGAAATGGCACTTTGCGCCGTTTTCTTTAAGAAGTCTATCCATTTTTTCGGTGAGAGAATAAGGAACAACATCACCGCCGGAGCCGATAAGTTTCATGGTGCTCATATCGATACCCTCAAGATATCCTGCTTTAAATACTTTTTCAAAGAAATCGGGCACGCCGAAAAATATAATTAAGGTGATATTTTTTTGATTGCCTGCGAGCACATTTTTGCGTCAAACGCCGGGAACAGAGCCTGAGCCATGCCAACGCACATTGAAACATGCATGCAAAGTGCAAAGCCGAAGCCGTGGAAAACGGGAAGCGCGGTAAGCATTCCGTCGTTATCCTTATCAATGGCCATTCCGAGAGTATCCTCAACAACATCAACAAGCTCATAAGAAAGGTTGTTGATGTTTTCGGAGGAAAGCATAACGCCCTTGGGATTGCCCGTTGTGCCGCCGGTCATCATAATAGCTGCGGTAGCCGTGTAATCCGTTTCCGTTTCGGGAACGCCGTGCTCTGCTATATAATTGCCGCCCTCTTTCATGAAATCGGCCCAATCAATAAGCTTCTTAACATTTTCTGCCGGGCCGGTTTTGCCCTTGATTTTCTTTTTATACATCATATTTGCGGCAAGGCCGTAAACCGTTTTCGGGAAATACTGAGCCGTTCTGCACATAACAACCGTGAGTTCGGGATGATTTTGGAAGGATTTTTCCGAAACATCAAAGCAAAATGCAAATTTGGCACCAACAAGATTGATTGCGTAATCCGCCTCTGATTTAACGGAAAGCGGATGAAGCATTGAAGCTGATTGCACCGATTTTGTTGATTGCATAAACAGCCGCAACGCACTGAGGCATATTCGGCAGGCAAACGATAACTCTGTCGCCCTTTTTAACACCGTTTGCAACAAGCGCCGCCGCACATTTATCAACAAGCTCCGATGTTTCATTCCAGCTGAGTGTGTTGTTATAATAGTAAAGGCAAGGATTTGTTGTTCTTTCTGTTGCAGCATTTTCAAACTGCTGATACATTGTGGTTCTTACATTATACTTTGATGTGTATTCCATAATATACGCGAATTCCTCATTTCTGTGATAGTAATTTGCATTATAACAAACAAAAAGCGCTTGTTTTTCAAGCGAATTGTTTAATTTTTTTATTCTTTGTTAAGAACTTTACAGGATAATAAAACGCGCATAATAAATTATTCACAATATTTGGTTTGACTTTTTACACTGCGCCGTTTTTATTATATTCTTGTTTATTATTTATCGAAAGGGCTAAAAAAATGGCATATAAAAATAAAAAAATTATCCGTTAAAGCCGTGCCCAAAGCGCAGCTTGCTTTTTTTGGATTATAACACGAATTGCGCTGCTTTGCTGCGCTGCTTATTCCTTTATAAACGGCGACCTTGTTATGGGCTTTGAATCTGTTTTTTGCTTTATTTTCACCCACCTTTGGGATATGTTTCAAACCTTCGGAAACGGCTCGTTTATTGAAGACGTGCCGCCGCTTTCGCAAACCTTGCTGAGCATAATAATTTTTGTCGGCATCGTTTTCGGCTCATATCTCGGCCTGTTTGACAAAATATCTTGGTTTGATAATTTCATGCATATTCTTTCGGGCTTTGTGTGCGCCTCGTTCGGCTATGACTTTGCCTGCATTATTCAGCGCAAGAAAGGCAAATGCGCTGCCACGCTCGCCGCAATGTTCGGGCTTATGTTTGCGCTTTCCATAGCCGTTGGCTGGGAATTTTACGAGTTTTTGATGGACACGCTTCACGGCACAAATTTGCAGCTTGCAAAAGCCGGCCACGAAACGGCGATGTTTGATTTATCAAAATACCACGGCGAATACGGCTATATCGGCCTTGTGGATACCATGACGGATATGATGATGAACGCCATAGGCGGCATCGCAGGCATGATATTTATGATAATTTTGCGAAACAGAAAGAAAAAGGCAAAATAACAAAATCAGCATTTTAAATCACGGCTGTGCAAAATCGGCATATTCCGAAAAAGGAATGTTCGATGCACGGCCGTTTTTTTATGCCGAAAGCGCAGCGCGTATAATTTATGACAAAAATTTTTTTCTTTCATTTATATTATACTTTCAGCGAATGTGAAATATAAACGGAAGTGTAAAATATGAAAAACAAAGCCGGCGGAAAAAATTTAAAAAAAGAGCGGCAAAAAAACAATAAGCGAGGTAAAGCAGGTGTTTCGGCAGCCCGCCGTGCGCCGCGGCGCGGAGGCGGCACTTTATGTTACCGCGGCGCTTTTGCTTGCAAGAAGCCGAGTGATTGGCGGAACGGCACCTTTTGCGATAGCGCTGATATCCGTTTCCAAGCGCAAAAATTATTTTTACAGTGCAGCGGGCGCGGCGCTCGGCTGCCTGCTTTTTATGCCACAATATTTTTGCAAGGTATGCCGCGGCGGCGGTTATCGTTTTTTTGGGAGTGCTTGCGCTTGATTTTGCTCAGGCGAAAAAGCAAGCCGCTTTTTGCCGATGGCAATATGCTTTTTTTCGCCTTACTTGCCACCGGGCTTGTGACGGACATTAAAACCGGCGGCGGCACCGCGGATTTTGCGCTTACCGCAGCGGAGAGCATTTTAGGTGCGGGCGGTGCGTTTTTCTTTTATCGAGCGCTCAATTGCAACTTAAACAGGCTCAGATTTAAATCCCTGCCTCTTTCTGACACCGTGTGCATAGTAATTTCCGCAGCTTTGCTTTTGATGAGCCTTTCGCAAACGGAAATTTTCGGCATATCCCCCGCGCGTGCACTTGCCGCGGCGGCGGTGCTGATTGTAGTGCGATACGATTCAGAGCTTTCGGGTCTGATGCTGGCGCTTGCCGCCGGTTTTGCGCTTTCGCTTCAAAGCGCGGATTCGCTGTTTTTTTAACCGGGGCATACGGATTTTCGGCACTTTTGGGATGCCTTTTTCTGCCAATTCGGCACACCGGCAACCGCAGGCGCGTTTACGCTTTCGTTTGCGCTTTTCAATGTGGCATTCGGCGCAGATGCGTCTTATTTTGCCGAGGCGGCGATAGGCTGCGGTGCCGTTGCCGTGCTGCCGAGAGTTCTCAGCGAAAAAATACGCTCTTTCTTCCACGACGGTGCCGACATAACGCCCGACGGTTCCCTGCGCCAAAGCCTTGTTATGCGGCTGAGATTTGCTTCCGGCGCAATGAGCTGCATAAGCGAAAGCGTAAACGAGGTGCGCGAGCGGATAAACGATATTAACGAGCGCGATTCGCAGGCAAGCCGCGCCGATTTCAGCCCCGAAGAATACCGAACACGCGAAATAATAAATGAAAAAACAAACGAAATACGCCGTGTGGCGGCGGATCAATTCTTTTCCATTTCCGACATGCTTGCCGATTTGGCAACGGAATTTGACGAAGCAGAGCATTTTGACAATATTGCCGCGGGAAAAATAAGGCGAATTTTGAGCGAATATGAAATTTATCCGCGCAACATTTCCGTTATTGAGGACAAATTCGGCAGAATACGCATAGAAATTTTAACCGCGGGCGGCGAATCAAAATTTAAAAAGCAAAGCCCTGCAAACTGCGATTTCAAAGGCTTGCGGCAGATATTTTTCTCAAAAATGCACGGCAACGCATTTCAGCGAATATTCGATGATAACCTTTACGGAAAAAGCCGAATTTCAGCCTTGAAATAGGCTTCGCCCAGCACAGCGCCGAGGGCAGGCTTTGCGGCGACTGCATCAGAGCCGTGAACGACGGCAAGGGCCGCAGCGTGCTTATAATCAGCGACGGCATGGGCAAGGGCGGCAGAGCGGCGCTGGACGGCGCAATGGGAGCCGGCCTGCTTTCAAAATTACTGACCGCAGGCTTCGGCTTTGACAGTGCGCTCAAAGTTGTTAATTCCGCCTTGCTTGTGAAATCAAACGACGAAAGCCTTGCAACGCTTGACTGCTCGTGCATAGACCTTTTCACAGGCAAAACGGATATTTTTAAGGCGGGAGCACCGCCAACATACATTGCCAAAAACGGCAAAATCACAAAATGCGAGCTATCTTCCATGCCGGCGGGCATTTTGCGCGGAATCGAATTTGCAAAGCGCACCGCTGTGCTCGGCGAGGGCGATTTGCTGCTGATGGTGAGCGACGGCATAACCGACCCGGGCGGAAACTGGCTTGCCGCTTTGCTGACGGGCGGCGAGGATATGACGGCGCAGGAAACGGCAAACGCCGTGCTTCGCGAAGCACTGAACATAACCAAAGATATGAAAGAAGACGATATGAGCGTTATTGCCGCAAAGCTTCACCGCTTTTCAGAGCAGCAATACCAAAATTAAAATCGTGCTTGACTTTTTATATCGTCTTAGCTATACTTAGGCTATATTGACATATTATATGACAATATTCACATTTTTTTATAAAAAATTAAAAATTTGAGGTGTTTGATATGTGCGGAATTATAGGCTATATCGGCGAAAGCGACGCAACCGGAATTTTAATCAAAGGGCTTAAAGGGCTTGAATACAGAGGCTACGACAGCGGCGGCATTGCAGTGCTTGATATGCACAAGCTTGCCGTTGTTAAGGCAAAAGGCGAAATTAAAAACCTTGAGGCAAAAATCAAAAAGCAGCCTCCTTACGGAAAGCTCGGAATAGGGCACACAAGGTGGGCAACTCACGGCAAGGCAAACGAAACGAATGCCCATCCGCATTGCAGCAAGCATTTTGCCGTGGTGCACAACGGAATTATAGAAAATTACAAAGAGATTAGAGAAAGCCTTGAAATGAGCGGCGTTTCCTTTGTCAGCGACACCGACACGGAGGTTGTGCCCAAGCTGCTTGAATTAAACTATTCGGGAGATGTGCTTGAGGCAATCAAAAAAACGCTGCGCCTTTTGGAAGGCTCTTATGCGCTTGGAATAATCTGCACAGATGATGAAAACACGCTTTACTGCGCAAAGAACGGCTCACCGCTGATTATAGGCAAGGGTAACGGTGAAAACTTTATTGCATCGGACATCAATCCTCTTTTGGCGCACACAAATAACGCAATTTATCTTGAAGACGGAGAGACCGCAAAAAAATCACAAAAGATTCAATCACCGTTTACGATAAAAAAACTTTGCAGAAACGGCAAAAGAAACAAAAAAACGATTGAATTGAGCAAAAGAGCGGCGAGCAAGGGCGATTTTTCCGCACTTTATGCTTAAAGAAATTTTCGAAGAGCCGGCGGTTGTGCGCGAGACGATAAATTCCGTCACGCGTGACGGCGATGTGGTGCTTGAAAACATGCCCTTTACGGACGACGATATAAAAAGCATTAACCGCATTTATATAGTCGGCTGCGGTTCTGCATACCATGTGGGGCTGATTGCAAAATACAATTTTGAAAAAATCGCGGGCGTGCCCACCTTTGCCGAATACGCCGGTGAATTCAGATATGAAGACCCTGTTATTGACGAAAACTGCCTTGTTATAATAATGAGCCAAAGCGGCGAAACGGCCGACAGCCTTGCAGCTTTAAAGCAGGCAAAGGAAAGCGGCGCAAAAACGATAAGCATTGTTAACGTGCCCGAAAGCTCCATCGCAAAAATGAGCGATTACAATCTGCTTACAAAAGCGGGTGCAGAAATTGCCGTTGCTACCACAAAGGCATTTTCCTGCCAGCTTGCAATGCTTAACATGCTTTGCCTTTATATTGCAAGGGCACGAAATGCCTGCACTGAGGTTTTCAGTGAAATTGCCGTTAATATGAGCACACTTTTGCCCAAAAAGATTGAGCGTGTGCTGCAAAAAAACGATTCGCTCAAAGCGCTTGCCGCCGATATTAAGGATATGAATAAATGCTTTTTCCTTGGGCGCAACGCCGATTACGGAGTTTCGCTTGAGGGCGCGCTGAAGCTTAAAGAGATAAGCTATATAGACTGCGTGGGCTGCCCCGCAAGCGAGCTGAAGCACGGCACGATAAGCCTGATTGAAAAAGGCACTGTTTGCTTCGGCCTGATAAGCAACAAGGATTTGCTGCCGAAAACGGTTTCAAATCTTATTGAGGTTATTGCAAGAGGTGCAAAGGTGATAGTTTTTGCACCCGAAAGCCTTAAAGAAAATTTGGCGCAGTTTGAAACGGTGATAACATACCCGGATTCAATTCCGTTTTTAACCCCGTTTATTGAGGTTATTCCGCTTCAGCTTTTGGCTTACTATGTGGCAGATGCAAACGGACTGCCGATAGACAAACCGCGCAATCTTGCAAAAATCCGTTACCGTTGAATAACATAATTTTCAAAGCAGCACACAAAAGCGCACCCGAGGCAATCCGCGGGTGCGCTTAATTTTGTGTATTAAATTAAAAAAGCTTAAAAAGCCGAGCCGCAGCGGGCGCAATCTTTTCATCAGCCCATTTGAGCAACTATCATACCTGCATCTCTGCCGATATTCTTCGGCAAATCGCTTTGCCTTACCGCACCGATTATGGCCGTTATCAAGGGCACAAGGCACACAAACCAGCCAATCAAACCGCCAATGATTTTACTGTTCCATTCCGCATCGGTATACATAATTTGAAGCACGCCGTTATAAATTGAGCAAGTGGCTGTTATTCCAACTCCAAGGCCGAGCACGGTGTTTATTCCGCCTGTTTCCTTTTCAAACTTGATAACCTTTGCATTATTTATATCGGCAACGCTTACGGCAAAGCCTTGAGCAGCATACATTTGCGCAAGCCTGTCTGCAAATGCATTAAAATCAAAATTTGGACCGATATTCAACATAACCGAATCTGCCATAATTTTATAACCTTTCATATTAAAGCGCCGCACGCGCGGCACAGATTTTGCTTTAAATAATTTTAACGAGCCACGCGGCAAGAAGTGCCGCCGCATTAACCGCCGCCAAAGTGATTATTACGCCCTGCAAAACTTTCTTTTTTGCCACAATCCGGAAATAAAGAAGCCCCGCAAGCTGAACGAAAAGCAAAGGTGCAACGGGATTATAATAAAATGCCGCTTTTGGATCACACAGCAGCATGCAGGCAAAAGCACGGGTTAATCCGCAACCCGGGCAATCAATTCCGGTAAGCAGTTTAAAAGGGCAATGATAAATAAACAAAAGAGCTGCCGCAAGCACCGCACAGCAAACGAAGTGCTTTACAATGCTCTTTTTTGCGGGAGCATAATGTTTTTCCATTTTTTCACCGGCTTTTGATTTTTGCTTTTTCCAACGCTTGGCTGTTTTTATTTTATCACAGCGGCAACGACCGTGTCAATAACAAGAAGCCTTAACGCTTATTTGTGCCAACTTTATAATTGTTTATTTTTCCGTTACCCCGTATTTATTATACTGCTGTTTAATAAAGGCATAGGGTCTCGGGGATTGATTAAACCCAAAGGCATATGCTATACTGTTTAAGAAATCAAACGGAGGTGAAGGCATGGAAACCGTGCTTGTGTGTGACGACGATATTGCAATTTTGGAATCAATTGAGATTTATCTTAAAGCAGAGGGATTTAATGTGCTTAAAGCCGAAAGCGGCGAGCAGGCACTTAACGTTATTGCCGAAAATGAAATCCAATGCCTTGTGCTGGATATTATGATGCCCGGCACAGACGGCTTGCAAACCACGCTTAAAATAAGAGAGCAAAAAAAGAATTTTCCGATTATTATGCTTTCCGCGAAATCGGAGGACACGGATAAAATCGCCGGCCTTGGTTTTGGCGCGGATGATTATGTTACCAAGCCGTTTAACCCGCTTGAGCTTGTGGCAAGAGTTAAATCGCAGATTCGCAGATATGTTTCCTTTTCCGGCTTTGTGCAAAAGGCCGAACAAATCGTTACGGGCGGCTTGGTGGTGGACACCGAAGCAAAAACCGTGAGCGTGGACGGCGAATCCGTGCGGCTTACGGCAAGGGAATATATGATTTTGGAATACCTGTGCAAAAACATGGGGCGTGTGCTTTCATCAGCGCAAATCTATGAAGCGGTTTGGAACGAGCCTGCCTTCAGAACGGAAAAAACAGTAACCGTGCATATCAAAAACATAAGGGAAAAAATCGAAATAAACCCAAAAGACTCTAAATATATTAAGGTGGTGTACGGCCTTGGATACAAAGTGGACAAAATTTAAATTCAGCAAATTCAATAAAATTTTATGCGCATTATTAGGCTGCCTGATGGCGGCTTTATGCGGCTTCAACGGAATCGGAGCGCTTGTTAGGGTTGAGCTTTTCGGTTTGCAGGCGCTCGCGGGCGACAACACAAGAACCGTGGATTCAACCATATTTAAAGAAAATTTCGCAAGCGATATTCAAAAGATAATAGACGATGTGAGCCACAATGAAAATCAGGCAACATATGATGCCGCAAAGGCTTCCGCCGCTCAGCGCGGGCTTGAGGTTTACAAAATCCTAACCGCCTATGCGAAAACCGCAACCACGGAGACCACAACAACATTGCAAAGCGATTCAGGCGGCGGTGAAAGCATGACGCAGATTACCGCTCCGAGCGACGAACAGCTTCGGATCAGCCTTTTGCAATACGGCGTTTCGGATTACGGATTTGAAGACGGCAAAGTGTTTTTTCAATTGCCCATACGCGAATTGCCCGAAAGCGAGCTTTCCGTTTCGCTGAGCAGCGGGCTGACGGACGACAATGCAAAATCTCAAATCGCAAGAAAAATTCGGCAACAATTTTTTTACCGATATTATTGCAACGACACAAACGAAGCAGGCGAGTCGGATTCGCTTGCGCTGAAAAACATTCAATATTATGCCGTTTATGATGACGGCTCCGTTGCCTCAAACATTGCGGATCCGCAGGCTTTTTTGAGCAATATGGAGAACCGCGCCGTTAATGATTATTATATTATCGAAAACGGCAAAGCAGAATCCGATATCTTGGATGTTTCATCCGATTCATCGCTTTCAATCTACGGCTACAGCGGCTACGATCAAACTCTTTCAAAGGTTAAGCTTTATGCACAGATAGACACCTCCTTTTCCGCCGACGATACATACGGCACGCTTAATAACGCCATAGAAGCGGCAACAAACCACACCGGCGATTATTGCGTTTATTACTTTGCCGCAAGCGCGGCTGCCTGCATAATATTCTTTGTTATATCAATCAGGCTTGCGGGTCGCAAATCGCCGAGCAAGACCAAGGCCGAAGCCGAAACCGCATTTACGGATAAAATTCCCGCCGACCTGCATTTTGCCTTTGCAGCGGCGATTGAAGCGCTTGCTTTTTGGCTGATAATATCCGTCGGCTCGGGTGTTTTTTACGGTTCTGTAAACAATCTTTATAAGATTTTCAGGCTTATATCATCGAACTACGGATTTTTATATTTGGCGGGCATTGTGATTTATTTGCCACTGCTTGAGCTTTTCACATCATATGCTCGCATGGCAAAAAGCGGCATAAATATATGGAAAAGCACGCTGATTTACAAATTCGGCAATTTTATAAAGCGCATCACAAAACGAAACATAAAGGTGATTTCCGCATTTGCATATAAGCCGCAGGAAATGAAAAAAAACACAATTCTTTTAATAACGGGCTTTGTTGTTTTAAACCTTTTCGGCATTGCGCTGATTGCGGTTTTATTTGCGCTCAACAGAGGAATTTTTATATTCCTTGCGCTGATTTTAACGGCATGCCTTTTGGCAGCGGATATTTACGGCGCATACAAGGCTTCAAAATACATGGGCGAGCTTGATAAAATCATTGCCTGCGCCACGGCCGGCGCACCGGTTGAAGTGGATTTGCAAAGCCTGCCGCAAAGTCTTAAAATCCTCGCCGATTCTCTTGATAAGCAAAGCTGCGCACTGCAGAGTGCCGTTATCAAGGCGGTTAAGGACGAACGCACCAAAACCGAGCTTATCACAAATGTTTCCCACGATTTAAAAAAACGCCGCTCACCTCCGTTATCAACTATATTGATTTGCTGCAAAAAAATGCGATATCAAGGATGAAGCCGCGCAAAAAAATACATGGCGGTTATTGCCGATAAGGCAAACAGGCTTAAAAAGCTGATTGAGGATTTGATAGAAGCGTCAAAAGTTTCCTCCGGCAACATTGTGCTGAATAAAACCCTGCTGGATTTAAACGAGCTTGCAACACAGGCAATCGTGGAGGAAACCACGGGCTTTGAAAAAGCGAATTTGCAATTGGTGTTTGAAGAGCCCGCGCGCAAAAACATTGTTTCGGCAGACGGCGCAAAGCTTTACCGCGTGCTTGAAAATCTGCTTTCAAACGCAAGAAAATATTCCGCGCCCGGCTCGCGCGTTTACACCCGCGTTTACACCGAAAACGATTTCGGCTGCTTTGAAATTAAAAACATTTCAAAGGAAGCGCTTAACATTTCCGCCGCCGAATTAACCGAGCGCTTTGTGCGCGGCGATAAATCCAGAAAGACGGACGGTCACGGCCTTGGGCTTTCAATTGCTTCGGACCTTTGCCGTCTGCACGGCGGAAGCCTTGAAATAGTGATAGACGGCGATTTGTTTAAAGCCACGGTTAAAATCCCCGCAGGCAAGCTGAAAAGCGAACAAGCCGCGGATTAAATCGCCGCAAAAAACACATTCATATGTAAAAAGCGTTAAGCGCGGCAAAAAAACAGTCTGTGCCCCGAAAAGCATTTAAAACATATAAATAAATCCCGGTGCAAATTGAATCGGCTTTTTTTAAAAGTCAATAAACGATAAAATAAAACGGCGAAGCTTTGGGTATAATCCCGCTCCGCCGTTTTTATTATGCTTTTATATATTTTCGTTTCAGCGCCGCGCCTGCTGAAGCAGTGGCCGCCGGCGGCAAATTTTTTTCTGCCCTTTGTCACAGCCTCGTAAAAAAATACGGCTTAATTTTTTTACTTAGTGCGCCACTTAAAAATCTTTTTTTATTTTTTTGCTCCAATCATTGCATATCGGCATTGCGGCGCGCATCTCGCAAACCGTGTCGGCAACCGCGTCGTAAACCACGGCGGTGCCCTGCCCGTCCGCGCAATAATCAACGGCGCGATCCTCGCTTATTCCGAAGTGCTTTGCGGTTTCAACAGCGTCTATATTTGCGCCGATAAAAAGAAATTCCCAGCCGTATTTTTCTCTTTTTTTCTTTTTTTCAATCATGGCCTTAACCCTGTCGCTCGAATAAATATGGCTTGAATTTTCATAGCCGTCCGTTATAATCACAAACATTGTGCGGCAAGGCACATCCTCCCGGCGGGCATATTTATGAATATTTGCAATGTGGTGAATTGCGCCGCCGATGGCGTCTATCAGCGCGGTTGAGCCGCAGGGAACATAATCCTCGCGGGTCATTTTGCGCACCTGCGAAAGCTCAACCCTGTCGTGCAAAAACCGTGCTTTCGTTATCAAACAAAAACTGTTGAAACAAAGCATTCGCCCGGCTGCTTTTTTTCTGCTTTTTTTTATCAGCGAATTAAAGCCACCGATTGTGTCGCCCTCAAGGCCCGACATCGAGCCGCTGCGGTCCAAAAATAAACACAAGCTCCGTGATATTGTTTTTCTGCCTTTTTCATTTTAATCACCATAACCTTTCAGGCAACAAATAGTTTATTAAAAATCACCTGATTGACCTGCGTTGCCTGAGCAGGCGTAAATGGTGATTTCAGCCGGTTCAAATTATGCCGCAGGCAAATTTTGAAGGCAATATAATTTGACAGTGTGATTTTTCACACTGTTTACATCCTAAAAAAATAATGCGGTTGCGGGGTTTTTAAACCTTACAACCACATTATAATTTCCGAAAGGCAGTGTTTGGTCGCCTGCCGGGCGACAATATTTTAAAGGCAAATCCTTCCGCATCCTCAATCACGCATTGTTTTCGCCGAGCATTTCGCGCAGAATAAGATCCGCCAAGGTGCTCATTCCGCCTTTATTGGGGTGTGTGCCGTCAATCGAATCATACGGCACGGCATATTTATACAAATCAATCGGCCTGCAATTTTGGTTTTCTGCCGCTCTGCAAATTGCGGCATTATACTCTTTTATATTTATTCCGCCCGCATTTTCGTTAAAAAAACAAATTCGGGATTTTTGCGACATATAAGCCGCGCAAAGCGTGCAGCAAAAATATTTGCACCGCGGGATAATTATGTTTCAGCTTTTTAAGCATTTCGCAATAAGCCGCTTCAAAAACGAACTCCCAATCGACCTCACCGCGGGCAAATTCGCCGCCGTACCGCGGCAAAACGCCGTTTGCCCAATCATTTGTGCCGAGATAAACAATAATAATCTCCGGCATTTGCAGACCGCTGTGAAGGGCGCTTGTTCTTTCGTCACTGCAGCCGGAGGGGAAAAGCCCTTCCCTATTCGGCAATTTCGTTACGCAGCTGCCCGACCAGGAATTATTAACCAGCAGTTCGCCGCCCAAAGAGCCGATCACCTTTCCCCACCAGGTATCCTCTGCCGTGCGCACGCCCGCCTTTTGGCAGGTTCCGCCCGTGAAAAACAAGTTGTATCCCTTAGGGTTATAGCCTATAAGCGTGCTTATCGAATCGCCGAAAATCGAAATTTTTTTACCGCGAAGCTGCAATGCGTTTTCGCTTTGATTATCATTAAAGTTCATTGTATTTTCCTGCCGTTTTCGGGCGCTATGCGCCGAGAAGCTGCTGATCGAATTCAAACAGTGCCTCATTGATTTCAAAAAAATATTATAATTGCCGTGTTTGATGAAATATTCGATTATCACATCAAATTTATTGCTGCGCGAAAGTACAAAGCCCGCTTTCATTAAGAAATCGTTTGTTTCCTCAAGGCTCAGCTCCAGAGCAATCGCAAAGGCAATGGCGGTGGGCTTGCTCGGTTTATAGTTCGCATCCGAGCGAATTTTTGAAAACAACCTGCGATCCACATTTGCCTTTTTATAAGCCTGCGAATCCGTAAGCCCCTTTTTCATCTATTTTTCTGAACAGCATTTGCGAAAAGCTTTCGTCAAGATTTTCAAGGGCACTGCCGAGGCTTTCGGCAGGAGTGCAAAAAGAAGTTGCTGCGTCCGCAAAATCCTCTTTCGGCAAAAGGGCTTCCGAAGCGCACATCGGCGCATAAAGGGCGCGGCTTCGTGCTTCAAAATTCAAATCCACATAATTTTTCATCTATATATTCCTCAATATCGCAAACAAGCCTGCGGCTGAGCTTAAAACTTGCCTTATCAAACACCGCAATATACGCAAGCATATCGTGCGAAAGCAAAAATTTGCCGATTTCATTCACGGCAATCTGCAATGCCTGCTCTTTGGGATAGCCGTAAGCACCCGAAGAAATAAGCGGAAACGCCACGGACTCACACCCATGCTCCAGCGCAAGATTAAGCGATTCGCGGTAGCAGGATTCAAGCAAAGCGCGCTCACCGAAATCGCCACCGCGCCAAATCGGCCCCACAGTGTGAATAACATATTTACAGGGCAAATCATATCCCTTTGTAATTTTTGCTTTGCCCGTTTCGCACCCGCCGAGCGTTTTGCATTCGCGCAATAATTGCCTGCCTGCGGCTTTGTGAATTGCTCCGTCCACCCCTCCGCCGCCGAGCAAAGAGGAATTGGCCGCATTCACAACGGCATCACATTTGATTTTTGTTATATCGTTTCGTATTATTTGAAGCGGCATATCACCGACTCGCTTTCTTTATTTTAAAATTGCGTTTGCATATCCGTGCAGGCAAATCGCGCACGCATTTATCGCCCGCTCATCGTAATTTTCTATATTATATCAAATCTGCCGCAAAACCACAATCGGATTATGCTCAAAGATGTTTTAACGCGCAATACAGCCTCATGAATATCCTGTTTGGCAAATATAAATCATTGCACATTAAAAAAACGCAGGGCAACGGATTATCGTGCCCTGCATTCTTATTTACTCTATATTTAATAATTATTTATCATTTTTTTATTATCGGCATTGCCGCTTTTGTTTTTAAACAAATCGGTGAGAACGCCGTTTGGGTCTTTTATCAAAAGTGCCGCAAGCCAAATAACAAGCGCCAAAAATCACAACCGCCGCGCCGAGAAATGCATCGTTAAGCATATCCGAAGCCGCAGGGGTAAATATTACAGCGCCATCGCTCACATATTCAAAAACCGCATCCACAAGCCACATTATCGAAGCGCCCCAAAACATGAAACAAAGAAGCGAAAGCTTAAATTCGGATCGCCTTTTGCAAAAATACCACACAAGGGTTGCCGCAATTGCTGCCGCGGTTGATATAAGCAAAGTCATTATTCCTTAACCCTTTCGGCTTTTTCGATTTTTGATTCCTTGATTTTTGCCGCCAAAAGCATTACGCCCCAAATTGCGGTTACCGCCACCGTCATTGAAACGCCGACGGTTGCCAATTCATGCAGCATCACGGCCGTATCCTGCGGATTTGACGCCGCCGTTAAAAATGGGAAAAACGGCGAAATTTCACCGTGCCACAAATGCTCGAACACAAGCAAAAATCGTGTCGCCCCAAAAGCAAATTTCTGAGCCAAGAAAGCTTTTTGGAAAAAAAGGAAGCTTATGAGAATCCCCTGCTGTTTCCGTATGCTTAACAGCACCCTCAGGCAAGCTGTATTTGGCTTTTTCATTTTTTTCTGATATTTTCACAGCTGCGGAAACTATAATCGCCTCTGCTGCGGGAACAAGAAAACATGCCATAACAAAATCCTCCTTAAAATAATGCCGGGCAATCAAACTGCGCGGCTCAAGCAATGTATATTCGCTTATATATTAACCGAATGACAAATGATTGTCAATGTTAAAAAAATGATAAAAAAACCGAATATCGTAACAAAAAAATTCACACAATTATTTACAAATCTAACAAAATTGTAAAATCCATTAATATCATATTGACAATTTATTCACACACATTGTAGAATGGAAAACGATAAAACAATTATGGAGAAGTGCGAAATGGATGAAGTAAAAAAATTCTTGAAATTAAGCAAAGCGTATTTAAAAAAACAACGATGACGAAGCCGCTGCGCTTCGCAAAAGCTTAAAGGAAAGAGGGGTGTTTTTTTGCTGAATTTGATGTCCTCTCCGGGCTCGGGCAAAACCACCACCTTAAAAGCCACAATAGGCGCGCTTAAAGATAAGGTTAAAATCGGCGTTATGGAGGCCGATATAGACAGCGATGTGGACGCTAAAAAGATTGCCGAAACGGGAGTTAAATCAATTCAGCTTCACACCGGCGGAATGTGCCACCTTGATGCGGAAATGACAAGGCAGGGCCTTGAAGGGCTTAACACAGACGATGTTGAGCTTGCAATTCTTGAAAATGTGGGCAATCTTGTGTGCCCGGCGGAATTTGACACGGGAGCAGTTAAAAACGCAATGATTCTTTCCGTGCCCGAGGGCGACGACAAGCCGCTTAAATACCCGCTTATGTTTTCAATTTGCGATGTTGTGCTGATAAACAAAATCGATGTGCTTCCATATTTTGATTTTGACGTTGAAAAATGCAGGGAATATATTAAGAAAAGAAATCCGAACGCAAAGGTTTTCCTCATCTGCGCAAAAACGGGCGAGGGCATAGACGAATGGGCAAACTGGCTGCTTAACGAAGTTCACGAGTGGCAAAAATAAGGCATAAAGCGAGGGAGAGTGTGTTTTATGTATGAATATAAATTTGACAAAATGAAGCCCGAGGGCAAATCGTATCCGAGCGCGGAGCGCGTTATGCATTATTATGAAAAATCACAGCAACGAGCCGCCGAGGGAGCTTATCATAAAGATGGGCACAAAGATTACGGACCGCGTGCTTTATAAAAATGCCGTGGATGCCCAAAGTGGGCGAAAAAATTGACGGTAAATGACCCCGAATATTGGGGACTTGCCGCCATGGTAACGGATGAAATGGCAGAGGTTGCGCTTAAAATGAAAGTGCATAAGGGCATGACTATGCCCCAAATGATTAAAGCCACGGGCAAGGACGAAGCTTACCTTGCAAAAATTCTTGACGATATGGCGCAAATCGGCCTGATTGAATACAATTGGGAAAACCCCCTGCACGAAAAGCAATATGTGCTGCCTATGTTTGTGCCCGGCAGTGCCGAATTCTTTAATATGAAATGGGAAAAACATCTGCGAGCACCCCGAAGTGGCAAGCTTTTTTTGAAAGAATGACTCAGCTTCCGCTTGAAAAGATAACGCCGATGGTGCCTCCCGGAGGCGCGGGAATAGGAATGCATGTTATTCCCGTTGAAAAAGCCATAGATATGGAAAACAAATCCGTGCCGATTGAGCACATTTCTCACTGGCTTGATAAATATGACGGCAAATATGCCGCAGGCCCGTGCTCTTGCCGCTATTCACGCTCTGTTTTGGGCGAGGGCTGTGCCGATGATCCCGAGGATTGGTGCATCGGCGTTGGCGATATGGCGGATTACCTTGTTGAAACAAACAAGGGGCACTACATCACCCGCGAGCAGGTTATGGAAATTCTGCAAAGAGCAGAAGACAACGGCTTTGTGCACCAAATTACGAATATAGACGGCGAAAACAAAATTTTCGCAATCTGCAACTGCCAGGTTAAGGTTTGCAACGCGCTTCGCACATCGCAGCTTTTCAACACGCCGAATATGAGCCGTTCGGCATATGTGGCAAGGGTTGAGGCAAAGGATTGCGTTGCCTGCGGCAGATGCGTTGAATATTGCCCGGCAGGCGCCGTTAAGCTTGGCCAAAAGCTTTGCAAGAAAGACGGCTCAGAGGTAACTTATCCCAAGCAGGAGCTTCCGGATGCGGTTAAATGGGGCAAGGAAAAATGGAGCCCGGATTACAGAGATAAAAACAGAATCAATTGCTACGACACCGGCACGGCGCCCTGCAAAACCGCCTGCCCGGCGCACATTGCCGTTCAGGGCTATCTTAAAATGGCAGCTCAGGGCAGATACACAGATGCGCTTGCTCTTATAAAAAAAGAAAACCCCTTCCCTGCCGTTTGCGGCCGAGTTTGCAACAGGCGCTGTGAGGATGCATGCACAAGAGGCACAATTGACGAGGCAGTTGCAATTGACGAGGTTAAGCGCTTTATAGCACAGCAGGATCTTGATTCTGCAACAAGATATATTCCTAAAAAAGTTATTCCCTCAAACAGAGGAGAATTCAACAACAAAATCGCAATAATAGGCGGCGGCCCCGCAGGGCTTTCATGCGCATATTATCTTGCGGTAACCGGTTACAGACCCACCGTTTTTGAAAAAAACGAAAAACCCGGCGGTATGCTTACATATGGAATTCCGTCTTACAAGCTTGAGAAAGATGTTGTTGAAGCGGAAATCGATGTTATCCGCGCACTCGGTGTTGAAATCAAATGCGGAGTCGAGGTTGGCAAGGACATCACTCTTGACGAGCTTCGTGCTCAGGGCTACGAAGCATTTTACATTGCAATCGGCTGCCAAGGAAGCCGCAAGGCAGGCGTTTCGGGTGAGGATGCCGAGGGCGTTATGAGTGCGGTTGATATTCTGCACAAGATAGCCGAAAACCACGAGCTTGACCTTTCCGGCAGAAAAACCGTTGTTATCGGCGGCGGCAATGTTGCGGTTGATGTTGCGCGCTCATCAAAGCGCTGCGGTGCCGATATTATCGGCATGTATTGCCTTGAAAGCAGAGAAGAAATGCCCGCTTCCGATGAAGAAGTGTTTGAAACGGAGGACGAGGGCATAACAATAAACAACGGATGGGGATTAAAAGAAATTCTCACCGATTCCGGCAAGGTTTGCGGCGTCATTCTTAAAAAATGCACCTCCGTTAAGGATGAAAACGGCAGATTCAATCCGCAGTATGACGATAACGACACAATGCAGCTTGAATGCGACGATATTTATCTTTCCATCGGCCAAAGCATTCTTTGGGGCGATATGCTTAAAAAAACGAAAAGGTTGAGCTGGGCAGAGGAAACGGCCCCGTTGCCGATAAGCTCACTTATCAAACCGCTCAGGAGGATATCTTCGTTGGCGGAGATGTTTACACAGGGCACAAATTTGCAATTGACGCAATTGCCGCAGGCAAGGAGGGAGCAGAATCAATTCACCGCTTTGTTCATTACAATGCAAGCCTTACCATCGGCAGAAACAGACGCGACTTTATTGAGCTTGATAAAAACGACATCAAAATTGAAAGCTACGATAATTCATCCCGCCAAATCCCGGGAACGGACGGCAGCATAGACCGCAAAAAGTCTTTCCGCGACGCACATAAGCCGCTCACGGAGGCTCAGGTTAAAATCGAAACCGCGCGTTGCCTCGGCTGCGGCGCTTCGGTTGTTGATGAAAACAAATGCATCGGCTGCGGAATATGCACCACAAAGTGTGAATTTGACGCGATTAAGCTTCACCGCGATCACCCGGAATGCAGCAACATGGTTAATTCGGATGATAAGATGAAAGCAATTTTGCCGTATATGATTAAGCGAAACATCAAAATCAAGCGTGCAAACAAAGGAAAATAATAATGCACGAATTGGGAATAGTTTTTCACATTATAAAAAGCATTGAAGGCGTTGCCGCAGAAAATCAATTAAAAAAGGTGAATGCAGTCACAATAGAGCTCGGCGAGGTTTCGGGCGTGCTGCACAATTATCTTGATGATTGCTGGAATTGGGCGTGCGCTAAAAATGAATTGATGAGCGGCGCAAGGCTGCAAATCGAGGTTATTCCCGCCGTAACCTTTTGCGAGGATTGCAAAGGCACCTATGAAACGGTGAAGCACGGCAAAATTTGCCCGCTGTGCGGCTCGGAAAACACCTACCTCATTTCCGGAAATGAAATAAACATTAAGGAAATAGAGGCTCTTTAGCAAGCTAAGGCTCACTTTTTGAACCTAAAAATATATTTTTATAGGGAGAGGAAACTATGTTGTTCCAAATTTACGGCGAACATTCATTTTATCAGCTTCTGGGCTGGGTGCTTGTTTTCGTCGGCCTCATTGTTCTCAATGAAATCGCACGCCGCTCCAAGGCGGGCGGAATAGGTCTGTTCCTTGCGGTTCCCGCGGCTCTTTCGGTTTATTTCATCGTTGTTGCCGTGGCAGCCAAAAACGGCGCGGAATGGGCTGTAAACAACCAAACATATCTTTATATGAACGGTTGGTTCCACTATGCAAAGCTTTATGCCGCAACGGCGGGCTGCATAGGCTTTATGATGCTTAAATACAAATGGAGCATCGGCAAAAAAGAATGGTTTAAGGTTTTCCCGTTTGTTATCGTTGCAATCAACATTCTTATTGCGGTTGCATCCGATTTCGAGTCTGCAATCAAGGGCGGCTTCACAGGCGGCTGGTGGCTTTCTTCGGAGGGCGTTTACATCTACGGCGGCTGGTGGAACTGGCTCAACGGTATCGCCGGCTTAATCAACATCCTTTGCATGACCGGCTGGTGGGGAATTTATTCATCTAAAAATCAGCAAGATATGCTTTGGCCGGATATGACCTGGTGCTATATCCTTGCATATGATGTTTGGAACTTTGAATATACATATCTTAATCTGCCCTCACATTCCTGGTATTGCGGTCTTGCTCTTCTGCTTGCTCCCACATTCGCAAATGCGTTTTGGAACAAGGGCGGCTGGATTCAGAATCGCGCAAACACCCTTGCAATTTGGTGCATGTTTGCCCAAGTATTCCCGCTGTTTCAGGATATGGAGCCGTTCGGCGTGCTCACCACCGTTTATCCGGAGGGCTACACTCCCTCAATGATGATGGACGGCATTGCCCCCACCTCCGCAAATCCGAAGGCACAGGCTGTTATCTCCATCCTTGCAATTGCAATCAATGTTTGCGTATTTGCCGCAATCATTAAGCGCTCCAAGGCTCAGCACAAGAATCCGTATAAGAATGAGATCTTCACGGATCAAAAGGATTACAAAGCAGCTCTTGAAAGAGCAGCAGAAGCTCATAAGGTTGCTTAATCCGGCTGTGATTAGGACATTATAAATAGCAAAAACGCCCCGTCTTGAAAACCAAGACGGGGTTTCTTTTTGCCTTGCGGCGTTATTTGAATGTATATCTTTGCAGTGTAAATTTTAATGCATTGCAAAATTTATTGCCTGCGCACCGCAAGCTCGCGGCCGTCGCCCGGCGTGAGCCTCAGCTCAGGCTCAAACGGCGTGTTGCCGAGATTTTTGTAAGTAACGATAACCTGCGATTCGTTACATTCAACGGTAAATTCAAGCAGCACGCAATCACCGCGCAGATAATCAAAGCTTTTGCCGTCATCCGTAAAGAAACTGCTTTTAAAGCTGCCGATTTCAATCGGATAAACAGTGAACACAAGCTTTTCTTCCTTTTTAAAGCCGTATTCGCCGATGTTTTCGGCAACGACACTGCCGCCCCTTACAAAATAAGGCACGGCTCCCCTTGCGGGAATATCGATTTCAACGGTTTGCCCGCCCATATATGCACGGTCGTTAAGATACCAAATTTCGCCCTTCGGCAAATATGCTTTGGCTATCCGCTCGCCCTCATCCAAAATAAAGGTTGCCAAAATATTCCTGCCCACCATCATGGAATGGCAGTTTTCATCAATTTCCTCATCATTGTAGTAAAGGAAAAGCGGCGCGTTCATCGGTATTTCGTTTTGCACGCAATCATAGGCGCAGTTATAAAGATACGGCACAAGGCGGTGGCGCTCGGCAAGAATTTCCTTAGCTGCGCCGATTGCCTCGGGATAGCTCCACGGCATTGTGGCAGAGCCGTCCACATTCCAGGAATGAATGGTAAATCTCGGCTCGAAAACGCCGTGCTGCATCCAGCGCAAAAGCAGCTCTTCGCTCGGCATATCGCCCGAAAATCCGCCCAAATCGTGGCCGTAAATGAAAAAGCCGGAAAGGCTCATCGTAAGCCCAACATAATGGCAATATTTTAAATCGTTAAACGATGTGAAATTATCCCCGCTCCAGGTTTGGGCAAGGCGCCTTAATGCACTGCTGCCGCTGCGGGTGGAAAGAAACGGGCGCTCATTAGGGCGCTTTTTGATTTGCGCCGTGTATGATGACGCCGCCATCAGATAAGTGAGTATCGGCCTGATTCGGCTTGCCGAAAGCTCTCCGCCGCCGAAGCCTGCCGCCATGGCATCCTTATCCTTAATATCAAATTCGTTATTATCGTTCCATGTGGCGTCTATTCCGAAATCAAGCAGCTTTTCCGTTACCTGCCTGCTCCAAAAATCAAATCCCGCCGGATTTGTGAAATCTATATAACTTCCGAGCCCGTCCCAAAACTGGGTAATAAACGGCTTGCCGCTTTTATCCTTAACAAAAAGCCCCTTTTCGGCTATTTCGGAATACATTGGGTGATCCGTTAAAAACGCCGGCTTGATATTCGGAATCAAATGAATTCCGTTTTGCGCAAAGCGCTCAATAAACGCCTGCGGATTCGGAAACTTATCATGATTCCAATTAAAAACACAGCGCTGATTTCCGATTGAGGTGTAGCCCGAGGAAAGATAAAAGCCCTCACATGCAAGCCCGAGCTCGCCGAGCTTTTCAAGAAATGCATTCATTTGATTTTCCGCATCCGGTGCATCGGTGTATGCCATCGTGCTGGCGCAGTAATCAAAGCTCCATTTCGGCGGAAACGCCTGCCTGCCGCAAAGCCTTGCATATTGCTGCAAAACCGAAAGCTTCGTGCCGAAAAAGATGTAATAAACAAGGCAATCATCGTTTGTTTTAAAGAATTTAAACGGCTCATAATAATTATTTATTTCGCGCCCGAGATCAACAAAAGAAGTGTCGCTCGTGTCATAATAAATTCCGTAGCACCCTGCGGAATTTTCACAGATGTAAAACGGCACATGTTTGTAAAGCGGGTCTGAGGTTTCGGCGTTGTAGCCCATACTGTCCGAAGTTTCTATGCGATAGGCATTACCCGCCTTATTGAGCCTGCCGCTTTTATCGCCGAGTCCGTAGATGTGCTCGCCCTTTTCGCGGGAAATGTAATGATATGTTTCCTCGCCGAACTCGCCCTCAAAATTATATGCCAGGGGCGCGCGGTCCTCAAATATAACCCTGCCGTCGGGAGCGGAGTATTTAAGCAAAAAATTGTGCAAATCAAGTTCTGCCGTTACTCCGCAGTCGAGCGTGAAGGAGTCAACATTATCTGCCGCCCGCACTTTCGGGCTGCCCGGTGCAAAATCGGCGGTTGAAAGCTTATCCCTGCCGCCGAGCATAAATTCGTTGCCGGGATTAACGGTGAAGGTGGGCAGCATTTCACAGCCGTCTTTATAAATTGCCACGCGCATTGCGCTTTCGCCGATAAAATCAACAGCGGCATTTATATTGCCGCATTTGTATTCGCGGTGTGATTCGCCGAATTCACCGCGCTTAAAATCATGGTTGAATTTCATTCTTTAGGTCCTCTGTTAAACAATGTGTTTTTCCACAGCAATTTGCCGGGAAGCTTTGTGAATTGCGTGTTTTCGCAGAATATCATCGCCTTTTTATATCCCGGTTCCCATTTCGGCAGCTCGGCGCAATTCGGATTTCCGCTTTTGGCAAATTCGCAAAGCGCGTTTATCATTTCACCCGATATTTTGTAATCGGTTTTATCAAACGGCCGCCAGCTGTTTTTCAGCATGCCGAAAACATAAAGCAAATCGCTTGCATGCCATGCGCCGTTTTCATCGCCGGGCAGTCGGCGTGCAAAGCAATAAAGATAGCAATTGCTTTTATCGTTTTTCATCCACTTTTTCGCAAGAATTTGCAAAACTGCGGGCACCATATCCTCTGTTGTGATTCCGATTATTTTGGGCATCTGCGGAATCGTGTGCATATTAAAGGTTTCTTTTGTGAGCAATTTGCCGTCATAAACGGGCAAGGTGTAAAGCATGCTGAGTTTATCCTCTTTGCAGCCTTTTTTCCATGCAAAATAAAGCTTTTCGGCATCGATCTCTTTAAGCTGTGCCATCGTTTGCACGCCTGCATTTTTCATTATTTTTTCCCAAAAGCCTTTTACGGAGCTTGGCTTAACAGGGCGCGCTATTTTGCGCTGAAGCCCTGCGGCGCTCAGCAAAATCGCCTTTTGGGCAAGGCCTTTGCACAGCGGGCTTGATATAAGTATATCCACGCTCATTGCACCCGCGCTTTGGCCCGAAAGAGTTATGTTTTCATCGTCACCGCCGAAATATGATATGTATTTTTTTACCCATTTAATTGCCGCCAGCTGATCGTAAAGCCCGAAGTTGCCGCAAGCACCGTCCCTTGCAACATCGGGATGCGCGCAAAATCCGAAAGCGCCGAGCCTGTAATTGATGCTCACGAAAACAATGCCCTTTTCGGCATATTTTTCGCCGCTGATATGCCCTTCGTTTGCACTGCCTCCCGTGAAGCTGCCGCCGTGAATATAAATCAGCACGGGGGCTTTTTTCGCCTCTTTCGGCGCATAAATATTAAGGAAAAGGCAGTCCTCGCCGTAAGTGAAGGTGCCTCCCCTGCGAAATTCCTTGTGGTAAAAGGAATTTACGGTGGCATCATCCTCAAATGCCCTGTGCTGAGGTGAGCAATTTCCGAAATTGCGGGCATCATAACCGCCGCCGGTGTATTCGCACATTTCGGGATATTCCCAGCGCTTTGCATTTGCGTATCTTATGCCGCGAAATTCCGTGCGCTTTTTCAAATTCAAGCCCGTGAAAAAAACGCAGCCGTTTGCATTTAATTCAATCGTGTTCATAAAATTCACCCTCTTGCTTTAATTATAGTAAACATATGCGTTAAAAATCAATAAAATAATTGCTTTGTGCCGCCTCAAATTCCATCTGTTTTATCGAAAAAAACTTATTCGCTTTCAAGCTATTGATTTTTCGGCTTTTTTTACAAAAAAATCGGCATAAAAAAAGCGCCGCAAATTCATTGCGGCGCACTTTTAAAAATATATCGTGCTCGGATGCTTCGGCAGGCAAAACTCAAGCACAACACGGCTTAAGCAGACGGGAATCGAACACAATAAGGTTTAAAGCAACCGATTTCTGCGTGTGCTGCGTTAAAAATACTCGTTAATCCGAAAGGATTAACTGCGTTTTATGCCTTGCCCACAAAAAAATCGGTTTTGCTTTTTAAACTGCCAGCACCTAAAAACGGTGTCGGCGTGGATGAATTTTTTTGCTTTTTGCGTCCGCAGTCGTGCTAACGCACGGCAAGAACAAAAAAATGTGAAAAGTCGCCACGCCGCCCCATTTTAGGCATATCGGGTTCGACTTCCGACTGCTTAAAAATTCCTCGGCAGCTCACAAAGCACCGACCGCCTATATAAAAATTCACATTGCAATCTTTTTATCCAATAATAAATTTGCACAATATATGCCAGCACCTGCGGTCCGCGCATCAATTGCCCGTACCAAGGCTCAGGCAAGGCGTCAGGATCGCGCATAAGTTCGCGGATTTTCGCTTCGTTTAGCATTTCGTGCAAGGGCGTGGTTTTATCTGCAAGCACGGCTTCCGCCATTTTGCAAACCTCTTTAAAATATATGGGATTGTGTGTTTTGGGATAAGGACTTTTTTTGCGCCACGCAATTTCATAGGGAAGCTCGTTTTCAAAAGCCCTGCGAAGCACACCCTTTTCCCTGCCGCCCGGCGATTTAAACTTCCACGGCATATTGTAGGCGTATTCAACTATGCGATAATCGCAAAACGGCACCCTAACCTCAAGCGAGCAATGCATGCTCATCATATCCTTGCGCATAAGCAGCGTTTGCATAAACCAATCCATGTTCAGCATAAACATCTCGCGCATTCTGCGCTCCATTTTTGAATCGCTTTCAAGGTATGATGCGGATTTCACCGTTTCAAGGTATTTTTCATGCACAAATTCACCGCCGTTTTTCAAAAGCCCCGGCTTCAATATGCTTTGGCGCACATCGATTGAACGACTCCACGGAAAAGTTTCTTCAAAGAGAATATCTTTGTTGTGGTACCACGGGTAGCCGCCGAATATCTCATCCGCACATTCGCCGGACAGAGCCACGGTTTGCTCCCTTTGCACCTCGCGGCAAAACAGAAGCAGCGATGAATCAACATCCGTAAATCCGGGCAAGCTGCGCGCCTCGGTGCTTTCCTCCAGCGCGTGCGCCACCGCTTTGTTATCAAGCACAATGTTTTTGTGCTTACTGCCGATATAATTTGAAATCAGCGAAATATAATCACTGTCCTTATTCGGCTGAAAAAGGCTTTCTTTAAAGAATTTGTCGTTATCCGTATAATCAACGGAATACGTGCAAAGCCGCCTGCCGTGCGATTTTGCACCGTCCGAAGCTATGCGGCTGATTATTGAAGAATCAAGCCCGCCGCTCAAAAAAGTGCAAAGCGGCACATCGGAAACAAGCTGCCTTCTGATTGCGTCCGAAACAAGATAATGCGTGTGCTCAATCGTTTCGGCTTCGCTTTCCGTGTGCTTCGCCGCCGTAATTTGCCAATATTTATGAATTTCGGTTTTTTTGCCGCTAACGGTCATAAAGCATGCGGGCGGAAGCTCTTTTATGTCTTTAAAAACAGCTGAGCCTATCGGCTTGGCGGGGCCGAGCATAAAAATTTCGTTTAGCCCGTTTTCATCAACATCCGCCGAAATTTCAGGAATTAAGAGCAGGCTTTTTATGCGGCTGGCAAAGGCAAATATGCCTTGCTTTTGAGCATAGAAAAGCGGCTTAACGCCGATTCTGTCGCGGCAAAGAAAAAGCCTTCGCGCTTCATCGTCCCACACTGCAAATGCAAAAATTCCGTTCAGCTTTTTGCAGCTTTTCTCTTTCCAGCAATCGTATGCCTTTAAAATCACTTCCGTGTCGCAATTTGTGGAAAAAGTGTAGCCGATACTTTTAAGCTCGTTTCGGATTTCATCCGTATTATAAATTTCGCCGTTGTATGTTATTGTGTATTTACCGAAGCTCATCGGCTGTGCGCCGTTTTCGGGATCAATCACGGCAAGCCGCCTGTGGATGAGCGAAATATAAGGCTTTGTGAAATAGCCGGCTCCGTCAGGCCCGCGAAGCCTTAAACTGCTGCCGATTTTTGCGGCAAGCTCCCTGCGCTGCCTCAAATCAATATCTTCAGATAACATTCCTGCAATTCCGCACATGGTATCACCTCATATATAACTTCACCGTTATATTATGCCCGCATAAATTTTTTTCGCCACTAAATTTGAAAAAAAGGCTTGACTATCGGGTTTCCATATGCTATATTATTAAGGCGTTAAGAAACGCTGGTGTAGCTCAGTTGGTAGAGCAGCTGATTTGTAATCAGCAGGTCAGGGGTTCAAGTCCGTTCACCAGCTCCAAAATTTGGTATGCCGCATTTCTTAATACGGGATACCAATAAATATGGGAGAGTTCCCGAGCGGCCAAAGGGAACAGACTGTAAATCTGTCGTCACTGACTTCAGTGGTTCGAATCCACTCTCTCCCACCAAGCAAACTCCCAATCATATGATTGGGAGTTTGCATTTACAAGGATTAGTGCAAAATCAAATACAACATATAAAAAAAGAATTTGATCATCAGATTATATTTACTTGTAAAACAAAAAAAGCCAAGCCGAATATGCTATAATAACATATGGCTTGACAATTGAACGCATTTAATCCATAATCTTAATACAGAAAAAAACGGCAACTGAAAACCGAATATGTTAGGTTGTATAACATATTCCGGGATATATCCGACCCGTTGGCGCGGGTGGATATATATGAGGTTGTCTTTTTTTATTTCTAAGACTAATCTTAATAGTTAATTTGCAAGTTGTCAATAATTTTTTTCAAAAAGGCGGAATTTTTTTCCGTCTTTTTCCTTTTTGGGACTGTTATCGTGATATATACATTTCGTATGTTTCACAACTTGCACAAAAAAGCAATGTTGAAATTGTGCACTTTGTGAAAAGTACGTTTTGTGATTATCACATTTTGTGATTATAACAAAACGTATATGCATAATTAAAATGATATATAATCAGAATGATATATAGTTATATTTATATATCTATCATATCTATCTTACAGAATATAGGATTTCCAAAGATGTTAAAAAAACTGCGTTAAAAATCAAAAAGATTGATATGATGATGATTGAAATTGAATATATGCGTAATATGATAGTGATATCAAATTAAACGGAGGTTTAAATTATGAAATTACTGTCAGAAATACCAAAAAAACGAAAGAACACTATATCGCCTTATGGATTTGTGGTATCTTCACACTGTATACGGACAACTCTCTCCGAACACATGCCGCATGTACAGTGACACCATACACAGAATCAAAGCCCAAATTCGGCAAATTTAACATAATATTAAAGCCATCAAAAAAATCGGGCGGCGAAATTTAATCCGCCGCCCTAAAAAGCGGGCAAAAATCAAGCCCGTTTTTTTGCATCAATATTCGATATTATCTGTTGTTATATATTTTACACCGAGCGAAGAAAGGCGTGAAACGGCTTCGGGGTCATCAACCGTCCATGCGCCGACGGTTAAGCCGGCATCAACGCATTTTTTAATGATTTCATCTGTGTTTTCCTCTTTTTTATAGTTGAAATCTATGCCGCAATCTCCGCCGATTTCAACTGCCTTTTGGATATCCTCATCCGTGATTTTTTGCACAATATACCAGCAAGGTGCGTCAGTCAGCTTACGCATGGCCTGCAAATTTTCGTATTTAAAGGAAATAAACACGGGCTTTAAATCGGGATAAACTGTGAGCAAATCTATGATTTCATCATAATGTTCAACATTATTTGCGCTTTTAAGCTCAATAACGGGCACCATAGAATACCTGCTGCAAATATTAAGATATTCATGCAGGGTGCAAATTTTTAAATTGCTGTAATCATCGATATTAACGCCGTTGTCCACGGTTTCCTGCATAAGCTCATCAAGAGTTTTGTTTTCAACCTTTGAGGCACCGTCCGTCATACGATAGGTGTTAAAATCGTGTTGAATAACCCAAGTTCCGTCCTTGGTTCTGTAAACATCGCACTCGGCACCGTAAAAGCCGGCCTTGCCCGCCTCTTCAAATGCGGGAGCGGTGTTTTCCGGGGCAACCGCCCTGAAGCCTCTGTGCGCCACAAGATTAACATTTTCCGATGTTTGATAAACGGTGTAATCTGCGGTTTTGCAATATTGATTAAGAGCGATAAGGCCCGCCGCAACCACAAGCACAATAAGCGCAAGCAGCACGCTGAGCACGATAATCAATATTTTTTTCTTTTTACTCATTTTCTTTTTGGCAGTGTTATTTTCACTCATTGCCTTCATCATCTCCCTTTTTTTGAATTTGCCGCATTGGGGAATTTTAAAATCTGCCCCGAATCGATTACAAATCGTCCGTCCTCCCATCTGCCTTTAACCCCCTTGGCAGACATTCCGATTTGGAAATGAAGCTGTGCTATACCGAAATCGATGCTTTTATCCGAATACGGCTCCTCCACATAAGCGGAAATTTCGCCGTTTTCATACCTGAATTTAACCGGGCGGCGGTTTACGGAGCTGGGTGCTTTTTCAACCTGCTGCATTGCAAACGCAACCTGCGGAGATATCACATCATCACAAAATTCAAACATTTTTTGATAAGGCTTGCTGTTTTTGTGCGTGGCGGCATATATCATTTTTTCTTTAACACTTAGCTTTTCCGAAACATTGCCGATTGCAATAACGCAATAAAGCCTGTGCCCTTTCGGCAAATCAAGCTTTTCAAGCACTTTGTTTTTCATTATAACTGCCTACCCAGCAGCTGCCTATGCCGTGGAAAGCGCATTGAAGCACAATCGTTTCGCCGTAATAGCCGCATGCCTGCCTTGCAGGGATGGTGTCCGGACCGCAAACTGCGATAAGGCTCGTCATTCCGGACTGCACATTGAAGGCAAAGCGTGCATCGTCAATAAAAATAAAATCAAGCCCTGCTTTTTCATTCACATAAGCCACCAGTTCTTTTATAAGCTGCTTAACATCGTCATCAAGCGGCTTAGGCTTAAAGGCGCGGCGCGAGCGGCGCTTATCTATTGCAATCAGGTATTCTGCATTTGTCATTATTTATTTTCCCCAGTTTTCTATAACCGAATTAAGCTTTTCATACTGCTTTGTGGTAATATTATCGGGCTTTAAAACAAGAATTCGTTTCATTATGATTGTTTGATTAACAGTCCACACGGAAAGCTTGTAGCCGTTTTCGTGAAGAAGCTTTGAAAGCGTGCCGCTTGCCCCGGTGAAATTGCAGTTTATTCCAACCGCACCCGTTTCATCAAGAATTTGCAGCAGCTTTTTTTGATAATCCTCGCCGAAAAATCTTAAAGCGAGAAGGCTGATAATTTAAATAATACTCCATATCGCAGCAGGCCGAATCCTTAACCGCCTTAACATCCGGCTGACTGATACCGGTTAAAAACGCTCTGTCGAGCAAATTATATTCCACAAGCAAGTCGTGAAGAGCGTTTAAAGTTCGTGTTTCCTTGATATCAAGATTTATAAGGCAGGTGCCGCCCTGAAGCAATTTAAAAGCATCTGCAACGGGCACTCCGTCACTGTTTGTTACCGCAATATCATGATTCATAACAAGAGTTTTATCCGGCCTTTGGCGAATATCAATTTCCATAACGGCAACATTGTTATCAAGAGCCGCCTGAACAAATTCAAGAGAATTATCCTCCGCGCCGAGAGAACCCGTGTGTGCGGTGACGGTGAAGCCATCCACAAATTTCAGCGTCCTTTCATCATAGGATTTCGTGATGGCATATGTTGCGACCCCCGCAACAAGCGCAACTGAAACAAGAAATGCCGCCACTTGATAAGAAAAATGATTTGCCCAAGTGGGGGTCATATTTCTTTTCAGAAACTTTTTGAATTTTTGCCATTTGGAAACCTTGTTTTCCATCATCATCCCTCAATAGAAAAGGGCATTAAACAACTGCCGTTTAACGCCCCTTGGTTTTAAATGATCAATCCTGTTTGCTGCCCGAATAGTTAGGAGCTTCTTTGGTGATATAAACATCGTGCGGATGGCTTTCAACCAAGCCTGCACCTGTTATCTTTATGAATTTTGCATTTGTGCGAAGCTCTTCAATGCTGTGGCAACCCACATAGCCCATACCGGAGCGAAGACCGCCCATCATTTGGAATACGGTGTCGCCGACGGGTCCCTTATAAGGCACACGGCCTTCAACACCTTCCGGAACGAACTTTTTGGTGCCGGTTTGGAAATATCTGTCTGCCGAGCCTTTGTTCATTGCGCCGAGAGAGCCCATGCCGCGATAAACCTTAAACTGACGGCCCTGATAAATTTCCGTATCTCCGGGTGATTCCTCACAGCCCGCAACAAGAGAGCCTACCATAACAACGCTGCCGCCTGCGGCAATGGCCTTAACGATTTCGCCGCTGTATTTAATACCGCCGTCTGCGATAATCGGGATGCCGTATTTATCAGCCATTTCGGCGCTGTCATAAATAGCGGTGATTTGCGGAACGCCGATACCGGCAACAACGCGGGTGGTGCAGATTGAGCCGGGGCCTATGCCGACCTTAACAGCATCTGCGCCTGCTTTAATAAGAGCCTCCGTGCCCTCTGCCGTGGCAACATTGCCGGCGATAAGGGAAATTTCCGGGAAAGCGTTTTTAACCGTTTCAACGGCTTTAAGAATATTCTTTGAATGGCCGTGAGCCGAATCAAGAATAAACGCGTCTACCTGAGCATCTGCCAAAGCCTTAGCTCTGTCGAGCATATCGTTTGTTACGCCGATAGCAGCGGCGCAGAGCAATCTGTCCTTCGCGTCGCGCGCGGTGTTGGGATATTTAAAGCTTTTTTTCAATATCCTTAATTGTTACAAGGCCTGTGAGCTTTCCGTTTTTTTATCAACAAGCGGAAGCTTCTCAACCTTTGATGCCATAAGCACTTTTTTTGCTTCTTCAAGAGTCATGCCCGCAACGCCGGTTACAAGCTTATCTTTAGGAGTCATAACGGAAGCGATTTTAACGGAATAATCGCTCATAAATCTCATATCTCTGTTTGTGAGGATACCAACCAAAGTGCCGTCATTTTCACAAATCGGAACACCGCTGATTCTGTATTTGCGCATAAGATTTTCCGCATCAAGCGCAGTGTTTTCAGGTGAAAGGAAGAAAGGATCGGTGATAACACCGTTTTCGGATCTTTTAACCTTATCAACCTCCGTTGCCTGATCCTCAATCGTCATATTCTTATGAATTACGCCGATACCGCCTTCGCGCGCAATTGCAATTGCCATGCCGGATTCCGTTACGGTGTCCATAGCGGAGGTCATAAGCGGAATATTAAGCTTGATATTCTTTGTGAGGTGAGTTGAAAGATCAACTTCATTGGGAAGAACATCGCTTTCCGCAGGGATCAGAAGCACATCGTCAAAGGTGAGCCCTTCTTTAACAAATTTAGCGCCGTATTCGCTCATATGGTTATCCTCCTGTATTTAAAAATTATTTTATTTATAATAGCACAATTGCACACCTTTGTTCAAGTATTATTTTTGAACGGCGGCAATGATTTTTTCAACCGTGGTTTCAATGCTGTTGCCGCAGCAATCAATAACCGCATCTGCATACTTTTCATAAAGCGGCAATCTTTTTATCATACATATCGCGCAAAGTTTCGCCGTTTTCAAGCGCTATTCCGCGTGAGCTTAAATTATTTATGCGATTTTGCATTTCTTCAAAGCTCAAATGCAAATAAATCACCTTGCCGGTTTTCTTTAAATGGCACATTGCCGCATCGCTGTAAACAGCGCTGCCGCCCGTGGCGATAACCGCTCCCGCAATATCAAGGGAAAGAATCGCCTCCTCCTCGGCCTTTTTTTAAAAATAAGCAAGGCCGCTTTCATCAATAATCTGCTGAAGGCGCTTTCTTTCCCTGCTTTGAATAAGCAAATCTGTGTCAAAAAAATTTTTAAGCAAGAGCTTTGCCGCAAGCACGCCGCAGGTGGATTTGCCCGCACCCGGCATACCGATCAAAATAACATTTTCGCTGTTGATATTCTCCGTCATTTCTTTTTTTACTCCTGTTTTTTTGCAAATTTGAGCCAAACGACAATCATCGCACTTTGGATTTCTTGCCGTGCAGACCTCTCTGCCGAAAAGAACAATTCTGTGGCAAAAATCCGAGCCCTCCTGCGCAGGAATTATTTTTTTGAGCGCAAATTCTATTTTTTTCGGGTCTTTTTCCGCCACAAGGCCGAGCCTGTTTGTGATGCGTATGCAATGCGTATCCACCACAATGGCGGCTTTGCCGTATATATCGCCCACAATTAAATTAGCCGTTTTTCTGCCGACTCCCGGCAGGGTGAGCAAATCATCGATATTATCGGGCACCTCACCGTTGTAATCGGCAAGAATCTTTTGAGCCATGCCCACTATGGATTCCGCTTTGCTTTTGTAAAAGCCGCAGGAATATATGTATTTTCCCACCTCGGCAGGATCGGCATTTGCAAAATCCTCTATTGTTTTATACCGCTCAAACAGCGCCGGAGTAACAAGATTAACCCTTGCATCGGTGCACTGTGCGGAAAGGCGCACGGCCACCAAAAGCTGAAACGGGAATTCATAATTGAGCGAGCAAATCGCATTCGGATACATTTCGCGAAGCAGATTTACAGCCGCAAGTGCTCTTTCTTTTTTAGTCAATTTAAATGCCTTTCTGCGCCGCATAATTCAAAGCGGCAAAAACTATTTCTTACCCTTAATTTTATCCCAATAAGCCTTAAATGCCTGCTCGTTTTTTTATTTTCACCCGGCACATAATACTTTTTGTTTTTAATTGCATCCGGCAAATATTGCTGCCGCACCCAATGATTTTCAAAGCTGTGGGGATAAACATAAAACTGCCCCTTAACCGCCGCATCTTCGCCGTCAAAGTGCTTATTTTGCAAATTTCTCGGCACAGAGCCGCAATTTCCCTGCTGCACATCCGCCATTGCCGCGTCAATAGCCGCCTCGCCCGCATTGCTTTTCGGAGCCGACGCAACAAGGATAACGGCATCTGCAAGCGGAATTCTTGCCTCGGGCAATCCAACCATCATTGCGGCATCCACCGCGGCTTTAACAATCGGAATTATCTGTGGATAAGCAAGCCCCACATCCTCGCAGGCGCAAACCATAAGGCGGCGGCAGGCAGACGGCAAATCGCCCGCCTGCAAAAGCCTTGCAAGATAATGCAATGCGGCATCCGGATCCGAGCCGCGCATACTTTTTTGATATGCCGAAATTATATCGTAATGCTCATCGCCCTCACGGTCATATTTAATTGCGCTTGACTGAGTTAATTCAGCCGCGAGCTGAGCCGTAATATGCTTTTCTCCGTTTTCCGAGCGGCAGGAGAAAAAGCAATTTTCAACACTGTTCATCGCTTTGCGAACATCGCCGCCGCAGCCTGCCGATATTCTTGCAACCGCATCATCGTCAACCAAAACGGCGGTTTCATTTTCCTTAGCCAAAATATCAAATCCGCGGCGCACGGCGGGCGCAACATCGGCAGCCGAAACGCTTTTAAATTCAAACACTGTTGAGCGCGAAAGCACGGCGGGATAAATATAGAAATAAGGATTTTCCGTGGTGGAGGCAATCAATGCGATTTTTCCGTTTTCGATATATTCAAGCAGGCTTTGCTGCTGGCGCTTATTAAAATACTGAATTTCATCAAGATAAAGCAGCACGCCGTTTGGGGTTTCAAATGTGTCGAGCCTTGAAACAATATCCTTAATATCCTTTGTTGAGGCATTTGTGCCGTTTAGCTTAAACAACGTGCGATTTGTGCGCTTTGCAATAATTGACGCCACAGTGGTTTTGCCCGTGCCCGAAGGACCGTAAAATATTAAATTGGGAATATTGCCGCTTTCAATCATATTATAAAGCGGCTTGCCGGGAGCGAGCAAATGGCGCTGACCCACCACTTGAGAAAGCTCTTGCGGCCTTATTCTGGAAGCAAGCGGATCATTCATTTATTTCGCCCTCCCCTTTTATTTTATCGGAGGCTGCCTTTGAAAATGCACAGCCGCAAAAATTTTGGCGATAAAGATTATATTGCCTTGAAAGCTCTATCGATCGCTTATAGCCCTCTTTTTTCTTGAAATCGGACGGCAGCCACGCAACGCCGTATTCCTCTGCCACGGCATAGCCGATTTCGTTTATTTTTTGAGAATTTTTAAGCGGGCTTATGGAAAGCGTGGTACAAAAATAATCAAAGCCGCGTTTCTTGGCAAGCTTTGCGGTTTGCTCCAGCCGCAGGCGATAGCATTTAAAGCAGCGTTCGCCGCCCTCCGGCACGGCTTCAAGCCCGCGCGCTATGCTTAAAAATTCATTGTAATCATATTCGCCGTCTATAATATCAACCGGATTTTTCAAACGGCATGCTTTTTGAGCAACCTTTTTTTCCTCTGCAAAGCCTTTTTATCGAATTCCGATTTAGGCGAGATGTTGGGATTATAATAAAAACACGGTGATTTTAAAAATATTTATTAAGATATTCAAGGCATGCGCTCGAACACGGCGCACAGCATGCATGAATTAAAAGAGAGGGCAGAATCTGCTCTCTCTTATTATTTTCGATAATTGATTCTGTTTTTTTTGCTGTAATTGATTTTTGTTCATATTATTGGCTTAAATAATTTTTCGGATTTATTCTTGTGCTGCCCACGCGGATTTCAAAATGCGAGTGCGGCCCGGTGGAATTGCCCGTGCTGCCCGATTTTGCTATCTGCTGGCCCTTATAAACCGATTGGCCGGGCGAAACGAGAATAGATGAATTGTGCGCATAAAGAGTGAAAACCTTGGCGCCGCTTGCATCCGTGCCGTGATAGATAAGCACATAATAGCCATAGCTGTAATCAAGCCTTTGAACGCCTGCCACAACGCCCTTTTGCGCCGCAACAACCTTTGTGCCCACCGCACACGGAAAATCAATGCCGCCGTGATAGCTGCCGTTGCTGTAGTTTGGGAAGCCTGCGGAAACCGTGTAGTGGCCGGGCACGGGATAGGTCATATTATAAACGCCGTCCGAATTGGCATAAACATCCGTGTTGTTATAAGAAACATTCGGATTATCGCTTCTGCTGCCGGTGGTGATATCCTTAACCTCATCCGCGGAAATAACGCCGTTCATCAAATCGTTCAGCTGCTTTTCCGCCGCCGCGGTAAGCGCCGCATCCTCATTTCTGTATTCGGTATACATTCCCGTTTTTGCCGTGAGCATGGCAAAAAGCTGATCGCTTTCGGCACGGTCCTGCGCCAAAGTGATTTTTTTGGAAGCTATGCTTTCCTGGGTTTGAGTAAGCGAGGTTTGCTTGTATTTAAGCTCGTTTTGCTGAGCAAGCAGGGAGTTTTTAATATCGTCCAGCTCGGATTTCTTTTGAGTTAAATCGCTTTCCTGCTGAAGGATTTGCGCGGTTTGCTCCTGAATTTCTTTCATAAGCTGAGCATCGTTTTTGGAAACGGCTTTTATCATTTCATATCTTGTGAGAAAGCCGGAAATATCCTTGCAGGTAAGCAAAGCGGTTAAAAGATTATAATCGCCGGAGATATAAATTGCCCTCATTCTGATACGATAAGCGTCATATTTCGCCGCGAATTTTTTTGTTTAATTCATCAAGAGCAGATTGAACCTTGTCAACCTCCTGCTGCAAAGCGTCTGCCTGAGCCTGATTTTCATCTATACCGCTTTGAAGCGTTGTGATATCGGCTTCAAGATCAACAACCTGCTCATCAAGCAGCGTCAGCTGTTTATTCATAATGCCGATTTTTGTGTCAAGCGCGTCTATGTATTCCTCGGTTTCCTTTGACTCGGCGGAAAGAGAGGCTATTTTGCTTTCGGCGTTTTTTAAATCAGCATCAAGAAGTGCTTTTTGCTCCTCAAGCTTTTTGCGCACTTCTTCTTTTTTTTGCTCCTCGGTCATCGTGGTGGTTTCCTGATGAGCCGTGGTGGTTTCCCCGGCAAGCACTGCCGTGCAGTTTGCCGCAGTGCAGGTTAGAGCACAGATAATCGCCAGCACAAGAGAAAGTGCTTTTTTTATTTGATTTTTTTAAAAAAACATTTGACTCAGCGCCTTTGATTTTTATGATTTATCAGGGCAGATAATTTGCGGGATTTTTGCAATCCGAATACGATGAGCTCGGAGTGCGCACCTCAAAATGGCAATGCGGGCCGGTGGAATTGCCGGTGCTTCCGGATTTTGCGATTTGCTGCCCTTTTTCAACATGCTGACCGGCGGAAACGAGCCTTTCGGAATTATGCGCATAGAGCGTGTAAACCGCCGCGCCGGAGGATGTTGTTTTATCGTGTTTTATAACAATATATCTGCCGTAGCTTCTGTAATTACCGTTATCATCATGCAAATCCGCGGAAATAATAACCGTGCCCGATTCGGCGGCAACAACCTTTGAGCCTGTGGGGCAGCTGAAATCAGCGCCGCTGTGGCCCGTGTAGCCGTGGAAGCCGCAGGTTATTCTTGTTTGCGACGGCACGGGATATGTTAGGCTGATATATTTACCTTCGTTTTGATTGTTTTTTGTGGCGGTTGCGGTCGGTGCCGTTGTGCCGCCGGAATTATTCTTTGTGGTGGTTTCTTTTTTTGTGGTGGTGGGGGTGTCGTATTTCTTTTCGGCATCGGCAATTGCGGCGTCAATCTGCTCCATTGCTTTTTTATTATCCTCAAGATATTCCGTGTAGTTCCCCGTTTGCTTATTCAGGCTTGCAAGCAGAGTGTTTGCCTGATTGCGCTCCTTATCAAGCTCCGCCTTTTTTTATCTGCAAGGCTTTTTTGCTTTTCTTCCAGCTCCGGCACTTTTTCCTCAAGCGCTTTTTGAGTTTCCGAAAGCTCCAGCTGATTTGCCTCAAGCTCTGTTTGCCTGTCTGAAATTTCCTGCTGCGAATATTGAATTGTGCTGATTTCATCGTCTATATCGGAAAGCAAATTGCCGTCCTGCTTGGAAACGCGCTTAATCATTTCAAGCCTTGTGAGCAGCTGAGAAATATCGTTGCTCGTAAGCAAAAACGCAAGCACATTTGTTTCGCCGCTGATATAAATTGCACGCATGCGCTTGGCATAGGCGGCATAATTATCGTTAAACTCCTGCCTTGCCTTTTCGCTTTGCGCGGTGAGAGAAACGATTTGCTCCTTTATATCGGCAATTTGCGCTTCGTTATCCGCATATGTTTTTTTCAGCGTTTCAATTTGCTTTTTATCCGTTTCGGCCTCACTGCTTACAATATCGTATTGCTGATTAAGATATGATATTTTTTCCGTGAGGGTATCAAGATATTCCTGAGTGTCCTTAGACTTTGCGCCAAGCTCGGCAAGTTTGTTTTCGGCCTCTTTAATGCGCTGCTCAATAAGCGCGGCCTCCTGCTGCTTGCTTGCTGCGGAGGCATCCGCAGCCGGCGCACTTATGCAGGAACCGGATAAAAGAAAGAGTGAAGCCAACAGAACGCACACACTCTTTTTAAGCATATCAAATCGTTTCATTAGCTCCACTTCCCATTATATATTAAAAATAGCTTTTATGTAAATATTATTTACAGCATTGTAATGATAATTCAAACTATTAAATTTTAAAGATAACTCATAGGATTAACGCGCGTGCCGTTTTTTTGCGAACCTCAAAATGGCAGTGCGGGCCGGTGGCATTGCCCGTTTGACCCGAATACGCAATAAGCTGCCCTTTCGAAACGCTTTTGACCTACGCTGACGCACAAGCTGCTGTTGTGCGCATACAGAGTTGAAAGCCCGTTGCCGTGATCGATAACGATATAATGACCATAGCTGTAATTAAGGTTTTTGGCAAGAACAACAACGCCGGAATCCGCCGCGTGAACCGCCGTTCCCACAGGGCACGGAAAATCAACGCCGCCGTGATACCTGCCGCTGCTGTAATTCGGATATCCCGCTGAAATACTGTGATAACTGGTTGGATATCCGAGCTGGCCGGTGCCGGGAGTGTAATTATCGCTGCCCGGTTTATTTGCACTGCTTGAATTAAGAGCGGCACTGATATCGGCGTCTATCTGCTTGATTTCGTTTTTGTTTGCGGAAATAGCCTCCTGCATTTCGGCTTTATCGCTTTTCAGGCTCTTAATTGCCGTATTCGCCTTGGAGACCTCTGCGTCAAGCTCTTTTTTCGAGGCATTATAATCATTTATGGAGGATTGAAGATCCGCCTTGCGCTGAGTAAGGGTTTTCTTATCCTCCTCAAGCTTCAGCTTATCCTTTTCCATTTCCTGCTTTTCGTTTTGAATCTCCTGCATCTTTTTCATAAGAGTGTCAAGAGTGGCATTATCCTGCTTTGCAACGCACTTAACCATTTCCGAGCGGGTGAGCACGGAGCTGATGTCGCCGCTTTCAAGCAGCACCTCAAGGGTGGAAACATTGCCGGAGATATACATTGCACGAAGGCGCTGGCAATATTGCTGATAAATGCTTTCAAATTCCTTTTCCTTAGCTTCGATTTCCTTTTGTGCGGCGTCTATTTGCGCCTGCGTGTTATCGATATCGCTTTGAACGGAATTTATTTCGCTTTGAATAGCTGCTTTGCTGTCCTCAAGATTATCAAGCTTATCCTGCAAAAAGATCAACCTTTTTAACAAGCTCATTAACATAAGTTTGATTATTTGAAATATTATCCTCAAGGGCATCAAGCTTCTTTTTGCTGCTGCTCTAATTTAGACTGAATTTTTTCTTTTTCGCTTTTTAAGGGAGGAAACTGATTGTGCCTCTGCCGCAAACGAGGTTGAAAAAATCATAAAACAGCTGAAAAGAACGCAAAGAGCCTTAATGAGTTTTTTAGAGCCCATTCCTTTCACTGCCTTCCTTATTCAGATATTTACCCATTGAAAGCAACGCACCGCCTACACCGGTTACAATACCGATTGCGATGAATATGCCGAGCATGGGCAATGCATAGTTTGAAAATTTAAGCGCTTCAAGGCCGAGCGACGAAATCAAATCGCCGAATTGGGTGATTGCAAATTCGTAAAACGCCCAAACAAGACCGAGCGATATAACACCCGATATGACGCCCAAAATCATGCCTTCAACCACAAACGGCAGGCGCACAAATCCGTTTGTTGCGCCCACGGATTTCATAATGCTTATCTCAAGGCGCCTTGAATAAACGGTAAGCTTTAATGGTGTTTTGAATAATGAACACGCTGATTGCAAGCAAAACGGCAACGATTACAACAGAAATAACCTCAACGCCGTGCCTGATTGTTACAAGCTTTTGCGCCAAATCCTTATTTTCCCTGATGGTGTCTATATGCTGAAGCTGCTTGATTTGATTCACCGTAGAATCAAATTGAGAAAGATCGTTTACCGTAACCTTATAAGCATCCGGAAGCGGAATATCAGAGCTGATTTCCGTAAAAAATTTAGCCTGAGCCTCTTCCATAGTATCAAGCTGCTCCTGCCAAGCGGATTCCTTTGAAACGAACTCAACTTCTTTAATATTGTCCATTTTTTTAAGCGAATCGCCCATTGCGTTTATATCGGCGTCGGCAGTGCCGTCCTGAATATAAACCATAACAACATTTTCTTCCTCAATTCTGCCGAGGAGCGATTCTATATTAAGAAAGATCATTGACGCGCAGCCGATAAGAACAAGGCAGCTCATCAAAACGCAGATTGACGCAATACTCATCATTCTGTTTGACCATGTGTTTCTGAAGCCCTCTTTAAAGAGATATCTGAGACTTGAACCGTTCATTATTCTTCACCCCCGTCAATAGTTTCCTGTGCCTGTGTTGCCGGAGTTTCGGAATTTTCCGGATTTGATTTATTGTCGCTTTCGATAGAATCGAAAATATCCTCTATATCGCTGCCGAGCTTAACATCCTCGTTAAAGAAATACATATCGGTGGATTTTTGAGGCTCGTCCGACTCAAATTGAGCATGGGAGGGATCGGGAGTATCCGACACAACCTCGCCGTTTTTAATAACGATAACGCGGCGCGGAAAAGCACGCACAAGGCTGTGCTCGTGTGTAACCATAATAACCGTTGTGCCGCCGTTATTTATTTTTGTGAGCATTTCAACGATTTCCTGGCTCATTTCCGGATCGACATTACCCGTAGGCTCGTCCGCAATGATAAGCTTGGGGTTATTTACAAGCGCCCTTGCAAGCGACACACGCTGCTGCTCGCCGCCCGAAAGTTCATTCGGCATTGAGCGTGCCTTGTGGGAAAGGCCAACAAGCTGCAAAATATAGGGAACGCGCTTTCTGATATCCTTTTCCTTTGCGCCGATAACGCGCATTGCAAACGCAACATTATCATAAACGCTCATTTTCGGGATAAGGCGGAAATCCTGGAAAACGATGCCCATTGTTCTTCTGTAATAAGGAACCTGTTTTTTCTTAATAGTGTCCGAAGAATAATCGCCCACGATAACCGTGCCGCTTGTGGGCTTTTCCTCGTGCATAATAAGCTTTAAGAATGTGCTTTTGCCCGCGCCCGACGCGCCGACAACGAAAACAAATTCTCCGTCCTCGATTTTAATATTAACATTGTTGAGTGCCTTGGTGCCGTTGCTGCCGTACACCTTGGTGACATCACGAAATTCAATCACTTTAAAACTACCTCTTTTATTGACGGTTTTGCTTAAGCAGTCGGAAGTCGAACCCGATATGCCTAAAGCATATTGTGCTCTGTTTTGCAATCCGAAATCAAGCATCTGCTCAGCAAAAACGCAAATAAGCGCACTTTAACGTTCGCCTCTTATATAATATAGCAAACCGGAGCATAAATCCAGATGCAAATGTTGCTTTTTTTGTAAATTATGTAATAATTTTGTAATCACGATTAAGTAACCGAAAAGTAAATTTGCCGTGCCTTAAGCCGCGCTTGTTTTCCGCCGAAAAAAAGCTTGAAAAACGGCAGTAAAATCGCATAAAGTAAGGCGCGAATTTGCGGATTTCGGCGGCTTTGCCGCAAATGAAAAACATAAAAAAATCGGCAGAACCCAAAGCGGATTCTGCCGAAAAATCAATATTTAACAGGACTTGATTCTAGATATTTATTATCCATAAGCGCAACCTTAAATACGATTGCGTCATCAAATTCCCTAAGATCAAGGCCGGTGATTTTTTTAATTTTTTCAAGCCTGTAAACAAGAGTGTTTCTGTGGACGAAAAAGCTTGCGGCTTGTTTCCGAAACATTAAGATTATTTTCAAAGGATTTTTTTGGATTGTGAACAGGGTTTCCAGATCGAGCGATTCAATTGAGCCTGCCTTGAACACCTCTTTAAGATACATTTCGCAAAGGGTGGTGGGAAGCTGATAAATCAGGCGGGCAATGCCCAGATTTTCATAGCTGGCGATGGGCTGTTCCGTGTCAAACACCTTGCCGACTTCAAGCGAAACCTGAGCCTCTTTAAATGAGCGGGCAAGCTCCTTAACGCCCGTTACGCAGGTACCTATGCCCACAACGGCATTGCAATAAAATTCGGTTGAAAGCGTGTCGCAAATAGAGCGGGCAAGCTTTTCAAGATCCTTCATTTCAACATTGGGGCGAACCTCTTTAACGAGAGCGATATCCGTTTCGTTTACATTGATAACAAAATCCTTTGCCTTATCGGGGAAGAAATTCTGAATAACATCAAACACGGAAACATCTGTTTTTTGCGGCACGCGAATTATGAAAACAACTCTTGTGGCATCGTTATTAAAATGAAGCTCGCGGCTCTTAATATAAATATCACCGGGAAGAATATTATCAAGAATAACATTTTTAACAAAGTTAGATCTATCAAACTTTTCATCATTTGTTTGCTTGATTTGATTGAGCGCAATTGCGATAACATCGGCAAAATGCTTGCTCATATCATCCGTGCCCTCAAGAAAAACGGCATATTCCGGGTGAACCGAATTGCCGAAGGCTTTATAAGTGCAGCCGTCCACGCAGGTTTGGAGCCCTGCAAAAACGCCGGCGGAAACAACGCCCTTTCTTACCTCGCCGATTTGACCGAGCTCCGAACAGGCGATAACCGTGCCTCCCTCGTCTACAACGCCGATATTACGATCGAGCGTATCCCTCATCTGATTTACAATGCCCTGAAACAGTCTGTTTGGCACGCGTATTCCCCCTATTGATAGAATGCCGAAATGTTGCACAAAAGCAAGTGATTTCTCTTGTTGATATTATACAATGCGCTTAAACAATTTGCAAGCATTTTTATATAAAGTTTATCATATTTTTTTGTTTAGATTGCACAAGGCAAACAAAAAAAGCCGCCAAAAAAACCACAATATCTTGTGCCAAGGCGGCCGATTTTTACAATTTTTGCATATTCTTGATTTTTGAAATTTCCTCATCCGAAAGATATTTGCATTCGCCGGGAGCCAACTTTTTCATCAAGCGGCAAATCGCCCATGCAAATTCTTTTTAAGCGAAACCACCTCACAGCCGAGCGCGGCAAACATTCGCTTAACCTGATGATATTTTCCCTGCCTGATAACAACGCGGGCAAGCGTGCGGCTTTCATTTTCCGCAGAAAGCGCGGCCGGCATGCAAATTTCGCCGCCGATTTCGATTCCCCGTGCGAATTTTTTTCAACCGCGGATTCGGGAAAAAGGCTTGTCCAGTTCTGCGATATATGTTTTTGAAATGTGCTTTTTCGGGCTTAAAATATCGTGGGCAAAAGCGCCGTCATCCGTGATAAGCATAAAACCGGTGGTGTTTTTTTATCAAGCCTGCCTGCCGGGAACAATCCCTTTCGTTTCATTTCGGCAGGCAAAATATCAATAACCGTTTTTTCGGCGGTTTTGCGCCCGTCCGTTGAAGAAATAACACCCTGCGGCTTATTCATCATAATATAAACAAATTTTTGAAAGCAAAGCTTTTCGCCGTTTACTTCTATTACATCCCTTTGCTCATCCGCCTTTTTGTGCGGGCGATGCAACCGCGGCGCCGTTTACGCGCACCGCGCCCTTTTTCAAAAGGCCGCGCGCCTCACTTCGGGTTATATTAAGCGCGTGCGAAAGCAATTTATCTATTCTTTCCATTTATAATTCCTTAATTGGGGCTTTTGCGGGTTTTCACGGTGTAAATTCCGCTTTTTTTCAAATCAGTTGCCCGAAAGCGGCTGCATAAAGCCGTTTGAAACCGAGGTGGAATAAACATCACAGCCGATAAGCTCACCCGAGCAAACCAAAAGATCGGCATAAACGCAATCCCTGTTTTCATAGCCTTTATAATTAGTTATATTATAGGTATAGACCGTGGCGGTTTGCCCCTTATATTTTTTTCAAGATCAAAGCCCTGCTGCTTTTTGAATTTCGTTATATTTAAGATATGTATCGTTAAACTGCTGCGGAATTTGCACTTCTTTTTCCTCGCACGGGGTTTTAAATTCCCAGCCGAGCGAGGTTAAATACTGCTCGCGCGCCGAATCCGTTTCAAGCATAACTGTATTTGAAGCGCTGTTTACATGATTTGAGTAAAAGGTTATGCATATAACAATAATTCCGGCGGCAATCAAAATAAGACCGAAAAATCGTTTTGGGCTTTAATCTTAATGTTAACATCTTCATAAAATCACCTAATATGATTTTATGATTTATTCGGGCAAAAATATAATCTTTAATTTTATCAAGATATGATATTTCGGCAAGCACATCCATTTTAATGCCGCTTTCCGTGTATTCACGCGAAAAAAACAACGCCGTTTTTTTCTCAAGCTCGCCCGCGATTTTGCCCGCCGAAAACGGCAAAAAGCAAAGAAACGCGCCTGCGCTTTTTGCGGCAAAGCGGCAGAGATTTCCTCAAGCAGTTTATCCGTGCCGCTGCCGTTTTTTGCGCTTATGCAAACACATTTTCCGATAATGGGAAATTCCGCTACATGCGGCACAAGATCGCATTTATTCATAACATTTATAACCGGCTTATCGCCGCAGCCGAGCGAAGCGAGCAAATCATTAGTAACCATAATCTGCTCGTTACATTCCGGGCTTGATGCATCACACACATTAAGCACAAAATCCGCCCACAGTGCCTCTTCAAGCGTTGAGTGAAATGCATCCACAAGCTTGTGCGGCAGGCGGCGAACAAGGCCGACGGTGTCAACCAGCATAATATCCTCGCCGTTTGGCAAGGTCAATTTCCTTGCCGTGGGATCAAGCGTGGCAAAAAGCTTGTTTTCCTCCAGAACGCCCGCTTTTGTGAGGCAATTCATAAGAGTTGATTTGCCCACATTGGTGTAGCCGACTATGGCAACGGCTTGTGCACCGTTTTTCTGCCTGCGATCGTGCATTGCAAGGCGGCGCTTTTCAAGCTTTTGCAAGCTTTCGTTTAAATATTGAATTCTGCGCCTGATATGGCGCTTATCCGTTTCAAGCTTTGTTTCGCCGGGACCCCTTTGTGCCGATTCCGCCGCCGAGCCTTGAAAGCGAAGTTCCCTTTGCCCGTTAGCCGCGGAAGCGAATATTTAAGCTGAGCCAGCTCAACCTGAATTTTACCCTCTGCGGAGCGTGCACGCTGTGCGAATATATCAAGAATCAGCATTGTGCGGTCCACAACGCGTGCGTCTGCCGCATTCTCGATATTTCTTGCCTGCACGGGAGTCAATTCGCCGTCCGCAATCACAAGTTCGATTTCGTTTGCCGCGCAAAAATCGCGGATTTCCGCAAGCCTGCCGCTGCCCACATACGAGGCGGCAGAGGGTGCCTCGCGCTTTTGAATCATAATGCCCACCACCTCGGCACCTGCGGTTTTTTTGCAAGCTCCGTAAGTTCGTTTGCGGATATTTCGGCGTCAAAATCGCCCGTATCCACCGATATTATAAGTGCGCGCTCATATTCATTTTTCTTCTTTGATTTGAGTAAGCTTTGAAGCCAATTTTTTACCTCTTTAAATTTAATCGGTGCCGTTCACGATTGCCTGAAGCACTTTTTTTGCCATGGGACCTGCGGTTTGCGAACCGGAATTGCCCTTTTCGGCAACAACAACAAAGGCATAGGGATTTTCGTCGTCATCCATAAAGCCCACAAACCAAGCGGTGTTGTGCGCGTCAACATTATCAATTTGAGCCGTGCCCGATTTTGCGCAAAGGTTAAGGCCCTTATATTTATTATCGCCGTATTGGGTTTTAACATTATTGCGCATCAAATCCTTCATCTGCGAGGCTATATCGCTGCTGAGGAACTGCGTTTCTTTGGTATCGCGCGTGAATTTAATTGTTTTGCCCGCTTGATTTTCAAAACGGTCAACAACATTAAAAGGAACTGCTTTGCCGTCGTTTGCAATGGCACACATCAAGCGAAGCATGGCTGCGGGGCAAACAAGGGTTTGACCCTGGCCGATACCGGTCCACCCCGTTGTGGCATCCGGATCACCGGCTTTAAGATAAAATTTGCCCTTTGCGGAATTGATTTGCCCGCTTACGGTTACGGATGAAGTTAAGCCGAGGCTTTCAACCGTGTTTGCCAGCTTTTCGGGGCCGATTTCGATTGCGATTTGGCTGAAGGTGATATTGCAGCTTTTTGCAAGCGCGGTTTCAAAATCCACTTTGCCGTGGCGCGCATTACAAATGATATTATCCTCTTCGATTCCGTCCACATCATAAACCTTATCACACTGCCATTTGCGGCTGTATACATCGCTGCCGATATTTTGAAGCGCACTGATTGAGGTAACGATTTTGAATGTTGAACCTGGTGTATAAAGGCCGGTTAAAAATCTGTTTATATAAACGCCCTCATATTCCTCCGAAGAATCAATATTATAAGGCACATTGTTTACATCATAGCTCGGCTTTGAAACCATGCACACAATATCGCCCGTTTTATAATTCACAACGGCTATCGTGCCTTTTTTATCGCCGAGCGCATCATATGCGATTTTATTTATTTCGCTGTCTACCGTTAAAATCAGGTCGTTTCCCGCGCCGTATTTATCTATATTGTAAACGCCGTTTACAACATTATAACCCACCAGCTGCTTTTCAAAAACCGTTTGCACGCCCGTGGAAATAAAGCCGCGGGTGTCGCCCACCAGATGAAGGGTTGAAAGGCGGGTATCCTTGTCATCGCTGTAAACTCTTTCGCCGTCCTTCGATTCGGAAAGCACAACGCCGTTTTTATCCTTAATTTTACCTGCGGCAATCAATTGCCCGTCGCTGTAAACATGGCGGTTATAATTTTTCATAACCCATGTTGAGCCGTCCGTAACAATGCTGAAGGTTAAAAATGCAATACCGCAAACAAAAAGCGCGCAAAGCACCCAAAGGAATATCCCTCTTTTGGTTATCATTTTCATTTCTTTTTTGCACCCCCGAGATAATTATAGGTGCGCACATCGGACGCCTTAACATAAGCAAGCACTGCCCAGCAGCAAATCATTGAAGAGCCGCCCTGGCTCACAAACGGCAGAGTTACGCCGGTGAGCGGAAGCACATCCGTTATGCCGAAAATATTAAGTGCCGTTTGAAACAGCAGCATGGCTGCGCCCGCAACGGCGGCAATGGAATAAAAGGTGGAGCGCGCAGCTATAGAATTAACAAGCGCCGAAACCGCGATTGCCACAAATGAAAGCACCAACAGCACGCCGAAAATGAATCCCCATTCCTCGCATATAACTCCGAAAATAAGATCCGTTGAGGCGGCGAAAACGCGGCGGGTGTAGCCGTTTCCGATGCCGAGCCCGAAAAGCCCGCCCGATGCTATGCCAACCAAGGTTCTTGTTTGCTGATAGCCGCTTGCGTTGTAATATTCCTTTTCCCACACATGGCGGTAAACCGCAAAGCGCTTTGTAACATACGCCTTATATTTAATAACGATTCCGGCGCCGAGAACGGCGGATGCCACGGCGGCGATAATTGTTTTAATATCACCCGAGGTCATAAACGCAATAATCAAAAAGGTGATGAAAAACACAAGCGCCGTGCCGAAATCCTTAATAAGAATAAGCGAGCCAACACAGGCAACGGAAAATGCGATGTAGGCAAAAATATTTTTGCTGGTTTGGATTTTTTCAAGAGTTGCCGCGCCCACGAAAATAAACGCTATTTTAACGAATTCCGATGGCTGAAAGGTTATTCCTGCAATTTTTATCCAGTTTCTTGCGCCGTGAGTATATTCCGCAATGGCAAGGTTTACGATAAGAAGCAAAATCGCCCCGATCGCAACGGGCAGCCTCAGCTTCATACAAAGATCCACATTGCCCATCAAAAACACCATTATTATATAAACAATTACACCCGCAACAATCATAAGGCTTTGCTTTATTGCCGAATCGGCGTTCATGGAGCCGATTGTTGCAACGCCCACGGAGCACAGAAAAAAATGCAATTATTTCAAGCTCAAAATTTCGCCTGTGCATGGCGGTGTAGAAAAAAATATAAGATAAACCCATTCAACGGCAATCAAAATGCCCATTGCAAGCATTGCCTTAACCTCAAAAAGCTTCGCCCGCGTTTGCCGCGCAAAACGAAACAACAAGCTGAAACAGGGTTAAAAACGCCGTCATTAAAAAATTATTTATCGGCTTTATTTTAGGAAGCCGTTTTTGCTTGCTTTTTGCCATTTGCCGCACCTCACTTTTCATAGAAAACAAACACTCTGTCGCCGAAAGTAACAGTGTCTTCATCAAAAATCAGCTGAGCTTGGTTTATATATCTGCCATTCAGCTTTGTGCCGTTGTGCGAATCAAGATCGCACAGAGCCCAGCCCTTTGTGGTTTTATAAATTCTTGCATGTTCGGAGGATACGGTGTCCGAAAGGATTCTGATATCGCATTGCTCGCCCCTGCCGATAAGCACATCGTTTCGCTTCAAATAAACGGGCTTGCGACTTTTAACATCCACCAAAACGGCATAAGCTGTATTTTCACCTGCACTGCTGCGGATTTGGCGCTTTGTTTTTGCTTGAAATCGCGTCTGCACACTGAAAGCGAAGCGGAACGGTGCCGATAGAAATAAGATCGCCGTCCTCAATAACGGCCTTGCCGTTTATCTTTTCGCCGTTCACCAAAATACCCGTTCTTGAAAAAGTGTCCGTAACAACCCAGTCCCTTTTCTTTTTTGCAATCACGGCGTGAAAGCGCGAAACGGTGGGAAGCGGCAGCACAATATCGTTTGCCTTTGATTTGCCCACGGAGGTTTCCCAGTGATTTATCTCAATCACTGCGCCGTTGTTTTCATCCGTAAGCTGAGCCATTTTATGCACTCTCGGTCTGTTTCTGAAAAGCGAAATCACGCAGGTGAAAAGCACTATAACCGCTGACGCGGGCAGCGCATAGCGCATAACAGCCGTTAAAACGGAAAGCAAATTATCCAAAAAAACTCACATGCCTTTCATATAATAAAATAGGATTAAAATTTAATATCGGATTTTGCGAGCCGCATAAAACCGCGGCAAAAATACATGTGTTCATTATAAGGATATATTTAATAATATAAAAAAGTCAAGTTTCGGTTGAATTATTTTACAATTCGGTTTATACTCAATTTATACATTCGGCATTTAATTATTATTTACAAGAGGTAAAAATTATGAGCATTACTGAAAAAAATCATTCGGAAAGCTTCCGAGCGGCGAAGAAATTTTTTTCTTTACACAATCACAAACAAAAACGGCGCGCATGTTTCGATTCAAACACTCGGTGCCGGAATTCAGTCGATTTTCGTGCCCGATAAAAGCGGCGCCCTCGGTGATGTGGTGCTTGGGTTTGACGACCCGAAATATTACACTGACCCCGATCTGGGCTACCAGGGGCTTGTTGTGGGCAGAGTTGCAAACAGAATAAGAGACGCCAAATTCAAAATAGACGGCAAAGAATACAAAACACCGAACAATCAGGGAAATTGGACTCTCCACAGCGGCGGCAGATTCAGCTTTACCCCGTGGGAAATCGAAAGCAAAAACGAAGCCGAAAACAGCATAACGCTTAAAAGATTTTCGCCAAGCGGCGAGGACGGCTTTCCCGGCAATTTTACAATGACGGTGAAATACACCTTTACCGAAGATAGCACCCTGCGCCTTGAATACGGCATTTTGAGTGACGAAAAAACCGTTGCCGCGCCCACCAACCATGCATATTTCAACCTTTCGGGCAAAACAAAAGGCACGATTGAAAATCATTATCTTAAAATTAACGCCGCAAAATTCACCGAAACGGACGACGACCAATTGCCAACGGGCGAGCTCGGCGAGCTTACCGGCACAATGATGGATTTTGCCGAAATGCATAAAATCAGCGATAAAATCGACGAACCTTTCAGAGCGATTATTGACGGCATCGGCTACGACAACAATTATTGCCTTGCCAAAAAGCCCGCGTGATTTCACCGAAGCCGTCGTGCTTTATGATGAAGAAAGCGGCAGGCAAATGGAGGTTTACACCGATTTGCCCGGAGTGCAGCTTTACTGCGGCGGCTGGCTGAAAAAAGACGGCAATCCCGGCAAAAAATCAAACGGCAATGTAACCTTCAGAAGAGGCGTGGCGCTTGAAACGCAGTTTTACCCGGACAGTGTTAATCACCCCGCCGAATTTCCGTTTTCCTATGTTGAACCTAACAGGGAATTTAAAACCGTAACGGAATTTCGCTTTTCCGTTAAATAAATTGCGCGCCGTAATCGGCATTTAAAATGCTGCCGAAAGCGCTCGGCAAAGCGGAGAGCAGAGCGGCATAAATCCCTATTAAACACAATTGCCAAACAACAATAAAACAAAAGGAACGGCGAAATGCTCACACTCCGTAAAAATGCGGTTTAAGCTTTCGCCGTTCCTATTTTATTTTCCGCTTATCTGCCGCGGGTAACCCTGTACCACACAACATCGGCAAACCGCGTGCATTTAAGCCGCCCCGCCGCACGAAGCTTTTTTTCAAAAGTGCCGCAATTTCATCCTGCGATGTGTATTCATAATCCAACTCAAGCTCAGCCGTTGAAAAATTTGCGCCCTCATAAGCCTCTTCTATAAAAATCAAAAAGTGCCTTTTTCACTTTCGCAAAGCTCAAGAATTTCCGCCGAATTTTGCGGCTTTCCAGAAGCTTTGTCGGCTGATTTTTCTATCGGCAGTGCCGTAATTATCACTGATTTCCACAGTTTTCCCTCCGTTTCCCGATTTTTCCGTTCAATCCACTGCCAGTTTAATATATTTTCGCGAAAAAATCAATAATTCCTCAGCGCAAAGATTAACGGCGGCACAAATTTTTCTGCCGAGTATTTAACATTCCAAACAAATCACATAAATCAAAGCGGGAAGCCTAAACCCCATCGTTAAAAGGCTCAAGCTTCCCGCTTAAATTATTTATCAACCGATTTTGAATTGGCGTATATCTGATGCATTTTTTCATCCGGATAATGAACATCCAAAAACTGCTCGATTTTATTTGACGGCGCCATGCCCGCATCTCTTTGATTCATTCGGAATGCCGCAGAGCCCGAAAGCGCGCAGTCGAAAACGAAAAATGCAATAAATGCCCACACAATAATTCGCTCATGCGGCAAATGCACCGCAGCAAAAATTTTGCCCATAAACGGAATCATGATTTTAACCCAGAAAACTCCGAGCACGCCCCAAAAAAGCGAATAAAGCAGGCACACTCTGCCGTTAATATTGAGCGGCACATTGCTGTAATCCCACGCAACGGAGCCGAACAAAATTTCCTGCCCGAGCGAGCAAATATATTCAACCGCCGTGCCGCTGGCAAAGGCAACCAAAAAGATTTTCCAAACCTGCGCATTTTCAAAATGCACCAAAAGCAGGGTTAAAAGCACCGCGCCCATACCGTAAGCAACGCTTAAATGCCCAAGTACAAGCGATTTGCGGCTTTCTATAAACCCGTGCTTAATAAGGCACCAAAGGGTTTCCACCAAATAGCCTGTATAGCAGCTGGCAATAAATATCCACACATATTGAAAAACGTTAAACTTAATTTTTTCCACGGTTTATCACTCCTCTTAGCTTCACACAGCAATATATAGCCGCGAAGTCAAAACCGCAACACCTTTGCCCCTTTATTTTATTAACATTTAATTTTTTTGATTTTACAAAATGCATGCTTTGTAATGCCGGAATTGCCGCCGCTTCAGTTTGCAAGCTGCGCCGGGAGTTCATTTGCCTCCTGTTCGGAAACAAATTCAACCCTGTATTCGCCGATTGAATCTTTTACCGAAAGCTGCTTATCAAGCGGGCACTCCGAGATATACGCCTTATTGAATCGATTATCTTCAAACGCCGAAAAATCAATATTACATTAAAAATCGAGAAGCGGAAAACGAAGGCACAAAATTAAACATCCAAATCAAAGACGAATACGCAATCATGATAAATGATTACGACCTCTGCAGATTGGTGAGCAATATCGTAGATAATTCAATTAACGCAACCCGGAATGCCAAGGATAAAAGCCCTATTTCAATCAGCATTAAAATAAACGAAAAAAATCTGAAAAATATGCAGTGAAAAATAAATTTGACAATAAAACAAATCATCAGAAAAAAACGGAGATCACGGAAACGGAATCGGCATCATAAAAAGAAATTGCGGCAAAAATATAACGGCACATATTCATATAAGCATAATGATGAAATTTGGAATACTCAAACCGTGCTTAACAATATGCCGCTTTCCGAAAAGGTTCATTGATTCTAAATCAAGCGAAAAATGCCGGATAAACAATAAGATTTAATCATAAAAATAATTTCAACAATCAAACCAAGCCATTCTGCAAACAACAAAATAATTGTTAAAATTTTTCAATTGTAAAAGCGGATATGCTTCACAAACTATTCTTGCAAGGGCGATTTAATACTTTGCGCATAACACGCAAAATGTTATTTTGCCGTTGCAAAAATATTATAAGCGAGGTGTATCACAATGGCAAAGAACACAGTTCCCGAAGCAAAAGAAGCTCTTAACAGATTTAAGATGGAAGCCGCTTCAGAGGTTGGTGTTAACCTTAAGCAGGGCTACAACGGTGACCTTACTTCAAAGCAAGCCGGTTCTGTCGGCGGCCAGATGGTTAAGAAAAATGATCAAGGCTTATGAAGAATCAATGAAATAAGATTAACTGATGATTGCTAAACGGCAATCCCGATGCCCGCCGCGAAGCGGGCACAAAAAAACTGCGCCGACAACAGCCGGTGCAGTTACTTTTTTATCGCTTAAACGCACAAATACGTTTTAATATTTACACAAGGCGATAAACAGATGAACAACAAATAATATTTATGCTATTTACATAATTATGGATTTAATTTTAATGTGAACCGCAGGCAGAAAAATCAACCTTTCAGGCCGCGTGACTGCCTATCCATATCCTCAACAACGATATCGAATATTTCGCCGAGGCCTGCGCAGTATTCAAGCACCTTCCATGGCTCATTTGTGTGAAAATGAATTTTAATCAAATCCTCGTCACCAACGGCAAGCAGGCAATCGCCCTTAAAATTTTCCTCAAAATAATCGTTAATTGCGTCCTCATCAAGATCATGCCCCTCAATGAGCAGCTGCGTATCATACTTAAATTCCATAAAAGACAACCTTGCTTTCCGCTTTCATTATTTATTAAAATCAAAAAGATTAAGCCCGACAGAATCGCTGAAGCTGCGATCCACACTGCCATTTATAACGGTGATAACCATTTCGCAGGTGGCACTGATTACTGCCTTATTTAAATGGCCGCCGAAAACCTCGCCCTTATCATTGCCGGCACTCATATGCAGATGGGCATAATATTCGCCGTTCATGGTGCTGACCGTGCCGGTGAGAGAAACGATTTCAAAGGCGCCCGAAAAGCTGTTTGAATAATACTTTTTCTCATCCGTGTTAAACACACCGACTGTGAAATCATTAACCGCGCCGAGCGCAGCGATGCTTGCAAGCTTTATCTTTTCCGCTTTGCAGATTTTTTCAAGCCCGCAAAGGATTTCCTCGCCCTTATCAAGCCGAGCTATAATTGTGTTTTCAAATCTTTTATATTCCATAAAAGCACCGCCTTATATTATTCAACAAGATTTTTCAAAACGGGTATTTTTTTCAAAAGAAGCGAAATGCAAAGGCAAACCGCCGTTACGACTATTGTTTTAACGACATTTGCAAGCAACGAATAATACTGCACGGGCACGATTTCAAAATACGAGATCACCGAAAGCAGCATATAGTGCAGATAATATATACCGAGTGTGGAGCGACCGAGAAGCGAAACGACCGGCATTTTAAGTTTTTTGAGATAAAGCGCCGAGCCGAAATAAATACCGAACGCCACAAACACGGTTGAAAGCCGGCCGTAGCCGTTTTTAACATAAACGCCCGCCCATTCAAATGTGCCTGCATAGTATTTTTTTGATAAGCATTAACCCAAGCGTGCCGATAAAAAAACGCTGCCGCAGGATAGATGCGCCTGAAGTCTTTTTCGGCAAAAAAAGCTTCGATTTTATCTTTTTTTATTCATCACAAATCCGCCTGCAATGAAATAAAAGAGCATATTTTTTTATAATTGCCGAGCGGCAAAATGCTTTCGGCATTTGAAAAAAATCGGGGAATTTTTCTGCCAAACAAATCCGTGAGCAATTCCGAGCACAAATTCAGCGAATTGAGCAAAATTCCGCCGAAAAGTGCGATTGCGGCCGCAATCAGCAATGCCGCCTCGGCACCTTTGCCGCCGTGCATTAAATGCCAAGTAAGCGGATAAAACAAAAGCACCAGCAAATATGCCGTCATAAACCACATGGCGCCGGTTTTAACGCCGTCCAAATTGCCGAAAAGAAAAACATATTCAAAAAGCTTTGAAAGCGAAATATCAACCTTGGCATAAGTGCAGGTTACGAGCAAATAGATTATTTTCCACACCGCAAGCACGGCATAAGCCTTGAAAAAGCGGGCAAAATATTTTTTCCAATCAAATTTTTGCGCATTGTTCAAAAGGGCACCGGTAACCATAAAAAAGCATGGCACCGCGCCCCACGCAACGCACATAACAATATTGCCGAGAACGCCGCCCGCCGAAAGCATAACAGAATGGCAAAAACACCACAAGCAATATTGAAATTCCCTTAATTTTATCCAAATAAACAATTCTGCTTTTTTTGCCATATTATTTACCTTTAAAGTGAATTTTTTTAACCGCATTCTTGCGTTTTTTTCGCGCAAATCGGCAAAGAAGTTTGACAGCAACTGCGCGCACTCATTTTCATATTCCCCGCCGATTATTTCGGGCTTGTGATTATAGGGCAGATCGTTGAAATTTATAACGGAGCCGAAGGAGCCCGCCTTATTATCATATGCGCCGAAAGTAACCTTTTTAATACGCGAATTTATTATTGCGCCGGCACACATGGGGCACGGCTCAAGAGTGACGAACAATTCGCACTGCCAAAGCCGCCAACCGCCTAGAGTGCGGCAGGCATTGTTTATTGCCTCTATTTCCGCATGGCTGAGTGCATTTTTGCTCAGTTCGCGCCGATTGCGCCCCTCGCCGACTATTATTCCGTTTTTAACCACAACAGCGCCGACGGGTACTTCGCCCTCTGCCGCGCTGATTGCCGCAAGCTCTGCGGCACGCTGCATAAAACCCTGCATATCACGCCTTTTTTATGCTCGTGATAACGGACACAACAAAATAAAGTGCCGAAAGAATGAGCACGGGTGAAGAGAAAAACGCGCCAAGCTTTTGGGCGGTGGTGTTTGCATAAGGTGTGTTATCCTGCGCATCAAGCTTAAAAAAACGATTTGCTTTTTAACGGCAAGAATCACAATGCAAATGCCGCCTGCAACAAGCCAAAAAGCCGAAAAAGCGCATAATTTGCAACATCAACCGCATTTTCGCCGATTGCATATTGCACAATGCTGCAAACAACGCTCATTCCGTTATTTAAGCCGTGAATAAACATTGCCGGCACAACGGAATTCGTGCGAACGGTAACATAGCCCAAAATAAGACCGACGAGAGTGGCGAAAATAAACTGAATTATATTGCCGTGAATAAGGCCGAACACAATCGAAACGGCGACAACGCCAAAGGCTTTGCCGTATTTTTTAACAATGCCGAGTGCACAGCAGCGCAAAGCAAACTCCTCGCAAATTGCAGGCACAATCGCAGTGGCAACAACTGCAACCAAGCAGCCGAAAACGCTTGTAATATCCGGCGAATCGGGCTGAGTCAGCTCATATCCCGTTGTTTGTGAAAGTGCCGAAAGCACACCCACAACATAATCCGCACCGATACAGCATGCCATTCCGGCACCCACCCAAAGGCAAAAGTCCGCGGCGGGCATTTGCTTTGCGGGCACAAGCGAGCCTATATAGCGTTTTTTATTTATCAATGCCATCAATCCGAAAGGAACGGCAAGAGCAAGAAATTCAACAAATATCGTGCCGAAGCAATCCTGAAAAACAGACGAACTTTGATATTTTTGATAAAGCGCGGAATTTGAGCTGAGCACAAGGCTTGCGGCAAGCTGAACGGCCAAAAACAGAAACAAACAGCAGCCGATAATATTGCCCAGCGAGCGAATTTCCTTTCGTTGGGCCTTTGCCTGCTGCTTATAATAAAGCTCCTGCCGATAATCCGGCCCGCCGTTCGGCGTGAAGCCGTTATTAGGATAATATCCGCCGCCGTTATTCGGATTATAGTAGTTAAATTTATTGTAATTATTAAAAATTATTACTGTTGTTATAATTATTGTTATAACCGTTAAAATTGTTTGGATTATTAAAATTGTTCAAAATTTTCCCTCTTATCTTAAAGCATCGCAAGCAGCTTAAGGCGGCCGAAATACGGCTTGACTCTGCCCGCTTAATCAAGCTGCGCCGCGATTTTTTTAATATAGGCTTTAAGTTCATCCTTGGTGTCGGGATGGTGAAGACCGACTTCGATATTGGCTTCCAAAATTCCGAATTTATTGCCCATATCGTAACGAACGCCCTCATATTCAACCGCAACAACGCCCTGTGTTTGAGCAAGGGTTTTTCATAGCGTCCGTAAGCTGAAGCTCATTGCCCGTGCCGAGCGGAGTTTTTTCAAGAATTCCGAAAATTTCCGGCGGAAGTACAACTCTGCCGAGAATGGAAAAATTGCCCATAATCTGCTCCGGCTTAGGCTTTTCTATCATATCCGTGCAGGTGTAGCAATTGCCCTCAAGATGCTCTGTTTTAAGCGAGCAGTATCTTGTGATTGCCATACCGGGCACTTCCTTAACGCCCACTACGCCTTTACCGTATTTTTCATAAGCGTTGCAAAGCTGCTTTGTGCACGGCTCTGTTTTTGAGAGGATAACATCATCGCCGTAAAGCACCGCAAAAGGCTCGTTGCCGACAAAGTTCTTTGCGCAAAGCACCGCGTGGCCGAGGCCCTTTGTTTCCTTTTGGCGCAGGAAATAGATATTGCCGAAATTCGAGCAGGCAAGCACATCTTCATAGATATCCTTTTTGCTTTCATTTGCGGCAAGCTTTGCTTCAAGCTCGAAATTATGGTCAAAATGATCCTCAATGGCACCCTTATTTCTGTTTGTGATAATAAGGATTTCCTCAATGCCGGAATCAAAAGCCTCTTCAACAATATATTGAATTGCGGGCTTATCAACGATGTTGAGCATTTCCTTCGGAACGGCTTTTGACGCGGGAAGCACTCTTGTGCCGAGGCCCGCTGCGGGAATTATGGCTTTTCTTACTTTCAAAAACATTATCCTCCTTGATAATATCAGATTTTTAATTTTTACATGCCGAAATTCGGCAAAATATTCGTTTAATGTTTAAAAAGAAATTCATAAGGCTTTCCCAAAAATGCCGATTGCAAAATAAGCAATGCACGGTGCAAAAAAGCTTACTCCGCCCCTGCTTGCAATGAAAAGGCGCCTCATTTCGGACTGCGGCATATCGCCGTTTGAACCCATAAGCGGATTCATTGTGATATCCGCACCCGATTCCAGCTTTTCATCCACGCCCTTAACAAGCTCGGCAATCTTTTTGCGATAAAGATTATCTGCAACAAGGGCAATAATTATATGAACGGCAACAATCGCAAAAAACACAATTAAGGTGGGCACGGTTATGCCCGTTGACTGCGTAAGCTCCGCGATTTGCTGAGATTGCTCCGCAGTTACTACGGAGGAATTGCCCAAAATCTTTGCCGTGCCGTTTAAAAACGCGGTGAGCTGATTTTGATAAACAACGCTAACAACAAGCCTTACGATAAATTCGATTGCGATAAACAGAATTCCGGGCTTATACATTTTGCGGAAAAAAAGAGATAATAAGGGCCGAAAACAAACGCCGACCAATTCCAATTAACCTTTTTGCCGCGGCGGAATTTCTCTATAAACTTAGCAAAAATTCGGGCCGATTGCCGAAACCTCGTCGGCAACGGAAACGCCGTCTATCTTTTCGTTTTTTTATTAACAACATATCCGTTTGGAATATTGCTTGCAGCACCGGGAGCCTGAAAAAGCAATAAACGGCGAATCTTGCGGCGCGCGGTTTCCTGTGCTTTGCCCGTCCGCGCCTGCCTGCCGATTTTCATTCAGCGGGTCAAACGGATTTATCGGCGGCCTGTTTTCCTGCTGTGCAGGCTCGGATTTTTTTCCTCTTTTTCATGCCTGTTATAAACAAATCCTTTCAAATGAAGGCTTTCGTTTGCGCAAGTGCCGAGCTTTTTATAGCAGTTTCTGTGATGAGGAGTGCCGCAAATCGGGCAGGTTACGACATCATCGCCCTCTTTAAAAAGCTCGCCGCAAACGGGGCACTTTTGGTTATCATATAAAGACATATAATTTGCTCCTGTTTATCAAATTGAAATTCAGCCGAAAGCGGCATAATTTCGATTTATGCTTATAATTTGTCATTTAATTATAACTTAATCTAACATACAAAAATCAACATATTAGTTAAAAAAATAAGTAAATATTTTTTTAACGATAACACCTTGAAAAGAGGTGCGAATTTGTATATAATAGCATATACAATTTTAAGAGATATCAGTAACATTATTATATTTCATTGCCCCGCGGGCAGAAAGGCAGCAAAAAAATATGATAGAATTTGAAGATTTAAGGCTTAGGCTGCTTGAATCCGAAAAAGCCGATTGCAAATTTAAAAGAGGCTCTTGCAATAGACCATGTTGAAAAAAGAAATCGCAGAACTTGACGAGCAAGCCGCGGCTCCCGGATTTTTGGGACGACACCGAAAAACAGCCAAAAGGTGCTGAAAAAAAGCGGGTGCCCTGAAAGCAAAGCTTGAGAGCTACAATTCACTTAAAAAAACGATTATGACGATGCACTTATGATGATTGAGCTTGCAGACGAGGAAAACGACGAAAGCATGCTTGAGGACTGCACAAAATCGGTGGATTCAATTGAAAGCAAGATAGAAACGCTTACTCTTTCCACCCTGCTCAGCGGCGAGTACGACGGCAAAAATGCCCTGCTCACCTTTCATGCCGGCGCCGGCGGCACGGAGGCTCTGGACTGGGCGGAAATGCTTTTCAGAATGTACAACCGCTGGGGCGAACGCCACGGTTACAAGGTTTCCACCCTTGATTACCTCGACGGCGATGTGGCAGGCTTAAAAAGCGCCACGATTTTGATTGAGGGCGAAAACGCATACGGCTATTTAAAGGGCGAAATGGGCATTCACCGCCTCGTGCGCGTTTCTCCGTTTGACTCCTCGGGCAGAAGGCACACATCCTTTGCCTCCGTTGAAGTTATGCCGGAAATCGACGATGATGTTAATGTTGACATCCGCGACGAAGATATTAAAATGGATGTTTACAGAGCCTCCGGCGCGGGCGGACAAAAGGTAAACAAAACCTCCTCCGCAGTTCGCCTTACTCACATTCCCACGGGCATTGTGGTTTCCTGCCAAATTGAAAGATCACAGCACCAAAACCGCGAGGTTGCCATGAGAATGCTTAAATCAAAGCTTGTGGAAATCAAAGAGCGCGAAAACCTTGAAAAAATCGAGGATATTAAGGGCGACCAAAAAGAAATCGCCTGGGGCAGCCAAATCCGTTCCTATGTTTTCATGCCCTACACTATGGCTAAAGACCACAGAACAGGCTATGAAATGGGCAACATCACCGCCGTTATGGACGGAGATATAGACGGCTTTATCAACGCATATTTAAAGCAAAAAAGCGTGCAGGAAGCCGAGAAAAACTGATATTTTTTGCAAAGCTCCTGCCGAAAAGCGGCGAGCTTGCGGCAAAAAAACCGTGCTTCAAAAATTAAATTTCAAAAAAATTCCACATTTATTATTTCTCCTTCCGCAAAAAAATAATTGCGGGAGGAGTTTTTATGAAAAAAAGAAAAAAATTTTTAACACGCGCAATCGCCTGCGCAGCCGCCGCGTGCCTTGTTTTTTTCAGGTTGCTCGATGCAAAACGGGGAAACGCCGCAAGAAGCTACAAACAAGGCAGAGGAGAATTCCACAAATGTGGCGGAAACCACGCTGGAGGCCTCCGGAGTCAGAATGGATATAAAGGATTACCGCAGCGACTCTGTAACATGGGGACCGGGAAACATAAAGGACCACAAACGCCCGACCGACCCCGAAAACCTGCAAAACAAATACGGCGAGCTTAACGCGCAATGGCTTTTGCCGGAGGGCAAAAGCATTTGCCTGACCTTTGACGAAGGCTACGAAAACGGCTACACTGCGCAGATTTTGGACACGCTTGCCGAAAAAAACATCAAGGCGATTTTCTTTTGCACATATGATTATGTTAAGGACAACCCAACCCTTGTGCGCCGAATGATAAATGAGGGGCACATCGTGGGGAATCACAGCTACAATCATTACAACATGACGCAAATCGACCTTGAAACGGCGTCGGACGAAATCACGATGATGCACGATTATGTGGCGCAGATGTTTCAATACGAAATGAAATATTTTCGATTTCCCGAGGGCGCTTTCAGCGAGCAAACAATTGCACTTGCCGCGGATTTGGGCTACCGCAGTGTGTTTTGGAGCTTTGCTTACGCGGATTGGGACAGGGATAACCAGCCCGACGAAGCCGAGGCCTACAACCGCATAACTTCATCAGTGCACGACGGTGAAATCATGCTGCTGCACGCCGTTTCAAAATCAAATGCGGATATTTTGGGCAGGGTGATTGACGATATCGAAAAAGAGGGCTACACATTCACGATTGAACTTTAAAAGCAAAAAGCTCACATTTCCGAAATCAAATATCAACCGCGCCGCCGCCGAAAAACGCGGCGGCTTTATTCTTTTATTCATATTTTTCATATCAATTTTTCATAACCTTTTGAGCCGCTGAAAAAAACGCAAATTATTTGTTGAAAAAAATTTGTGAATTTTAAATTTTGGTATTGTGATATAATCTTATTTAATATATAATATTTGTAATTAAAATTTACCGCACCGAATGCGGCCGCATTCGTTTTGAAAAGTGAGAGAATTATAAATGATACTTACCAAAGACATCGGCATTGACCTCGGCACCGAAAACACGCTGATTTGCGACAGAAAAGGCAGAATACTTTTAAGAGAGCCCTCCGTTGTGGCGGTGGATGTTAAATCGCGCCGCGTGCTTGCAACGGGCAACGAAGCAAAGGCAATGATCGGCCGCACGCCCGGCTCGATAATCGCCGTTAAACCCTTGCAGGACGGCGTTATAGCAGATTTCGATATGACGGCGGATATGCTGCATAATTTTATTTACAGATCTTCAAAAACCTCTATGTTCACAAAAACAAGAGTGGTTATCACCGTTCCGAGCGGCGTAACCGAGGTTGAACGCAGAGCGGTTGAGGACGCGGCACGCGCCGCAGGCGCTCAGGAGGTTGAGCTTATAGAAGAGCCAATGGCCGCCGCGCTCGGCGCAGGGCTTCCCGTGTTTGAAGCGGCAGGCTCCATGGTGGTTGATATCGGCGGCGGCACATGCGATGTTGCCGTTATGTCACTCGGCGGAATTGCGGCAAGAAAAAGCGTTAAAATCGCAGGCAACGCACTCAACGAAGCTATAATCAACCATATGAAAAAGGGCGCACAATCTGCTGATCGGCGATGTTACGGCAGAGGATATCAAAAATCAAAATCGGCTCTGTTTCCGAATATGACGGCGAGGGCGCAATGGAGGTAAGAGGCCGCAATTTAACGGACGGCCTGCCGAACAAAATCGAAATCACAAGCGAAGAAATCAGAAATGTGCTCACCGAGCCCGTGGGCGAAATAGTGGAAGCCATCAGGGAAACGCTTGAGGTTACGCTGCCTGAGCTTGCGGCGGATATTATTGACCGCGGAATTTACATAACGGGCGGCACGGCGCTTTTAAGAGGGCTGCCGGAGCTTATTTCAAAAGAAACTAAAATTGCGGTTCATATTCCCGAAAACCCGATGGATGTTGTGGCAATAGGCACATCGGCTAAACTGAGAAGGGCAAGATAAAAAATGAAAGAGCTTTTAAAAAGCAAGCGGCTGAAAATGATTGCCGCAATTATCGCGCTGCTGCTTATAGGCGCACTGATTTGCGCCGCAAACGGCAGAGGCGAAACCGCGCAATCCGGAATTATAGGCACCGTTTTCACACCGGCAAACTGGGTGGCCACCAAAATATCGGACGGCATTTCCTATGTTTTCGGCGAGGCTACGGGCAATTCCGAATATTTAAACAGAATAAACGAGCTTGAAAACGAAGTGGGCTCACTGCAAGACCAGCTTGCAGACCACGAAAAACCTGCAAAAACACAAAAATAAGCTTTTATAAAGACGCGCTTGAGCTTAAAGAGGAAAACCCGGATTATAAATTTGTTGAGGCAAAGGCCGTGAGCCGCGACGCCGCAGACATTTTCTGCTCCTACACGATAAACAAGGGCACCGCGAGCGGCATAGCAGAGGGCGACGCGGTGCTTTACGGCAACTACATCGTCGGAATAATCGACAAAGCTTACCCGACTTACAGCGTTGTTAAAACTATACTTGACCCCGATTTTTCCGTTTCGGCATACGAAATCGTTTCGGGTGAAATTTCATATGTTACGGGCGACGCCTCACTTGCCAAAAACGGCAAATGCAAAATGGCAAACCTTGATTCCGGCACGTCCGTTACATACGGCTCGATAATAGCCACAGCGGGAATCAGCGGTAAAATCCCGGAGGGTCTGATTATAGGCACGGTTGAGGAGATAAACAGCGACGATGCTTCAATCGCTTCCTATGCGCTCATCAATCCCGGTGTGGATGTAAACAACATTTCAAACTGCCTTGTGCTTACGAATTACGAAAGCGAGGGGCAGTGATGGATCAAACTTACAGGCAGCGCACCGGCAAAATAATTTGCTATGTGATTTTGGTATGCTTGGCGGCTTTGATTCAAAACACAAGCGGGCTTTCAATCGAAATAGGCGGCGCAAGGTGCTTTTTGCTGCTACCCGTTTGCATGATGATAGGCATTGGGGAGGACGAACGAACCGCGGCGCTGATTGCCCTTTTCGGCGGCATGCTGTGGGATCTTTCCTCGGCGGTGCATCTTGGTTTTAATGCAATATTTATGTGCATAATGTGCTTTTTCGGCGCTGCATTTATCACATATATTCTGCGCAACACCTTTATAACAAATTTTATATTCAGCACGCTGTTTATATTGCTTTATTGCTTCCTTTATTGGCTGATGTTTATAATAATCAAAAATGTGAAGGGCGCGGAGCTTTCGCTTTTCACCTTTTACATTCCCAGTGCGATTTACACAATCGCGATTTCGCCGATTATTTACGCGGCAATAAAGAGCATTAAGAAAAAAAGCTTTACACCCCGCAAAACAAATTATTTGCAAAGCAATAATTATTTAAATCCTGCGCAAATAAACGATAACAAAGCATTTGATATTTTTTTGAAAGGAGGGAATGCCCGTGAAACACAAAAGCAGATTTTTTTCCGCCCGTTCGGCAATTGCAATAATTCTTGTTATTGCGCTTGTGCTCGGCTTCGGCTACACGCTTTACGACATTCAAATAGTGAACGCCGAATATTACAAAGCGCAAAACAACGCCGTTAAAACATACACCGTGCCGATTGAAGCGGCCAGAGGCGAAATTGTGGACAGAAACGGCAATTCCCTTGTTTCAAACAGGCAGGGCAATTCCATTGTACTTGACGCGGCTTACTTTTCCTGCCAGAAGCGATAACGACGCAAGAAACAAAAATTATCACAAATCTTATAAATCTTTTCGATAAAAACGGCGAGGAATATGTAAACAACCTTCCCTTGCAGTTAAACGGCGACAGCATTGAATTTACGGACGATGAAAAAAGCCGTTAAAACAATGAAAAAAACAAGGATATGTTTAACCTGCAAAGCTATGCCACCGCGCAAAACTGCTTTGACGCCATGGTTGAGGAATACGGCCTTGAAAAATACGACAAAGCAGAGGCACTTAAAATAGGCGGCATAAGGTATGAGCTTACAAGGCTGCTGTTTTCAATCGAAAACCCCGTAACTATAGCCGATGATGTGAGCGACGCCACCGTGGCGGCCATTAAAGAGGACAAAGTCGATTACGCAGGCGCGGATGTGAAAGCCGTTTCCTACCGCGAATACGCCGATTCCACACTTGCGCCTCACATTTTGGGCACAATAAGAAAGATAAACGCCGAGGAGTACGCCGAGCTTAAAGACAGCGGCTACAGCATCACCGATTCCATAGGTGAAAGCGGAATCGAATCCGCGATGGAAAGCGAGCTTCGCGGCACTCCGGGTGAGCTTACCATAACGATTGACGCAGATGGCAATATATCCGAAGAAGTTACGAAAAACCCGATTCAGGGCAACACAATAGTTCTTACTATAGACAAGGATTTGCAAAGGCTTGCACAGCAAAAGCTTGAGGAAACCTGCAACGAAGTAAGCATAAGAGACAGCGCAGGTGCCGTTGTGGTTGAAAAATGTTACGAACGGCGAAATTCTTGCCGCGGCAACCTACCCCTCCTATGATTTGATGGATTATTACAACGATTACTCATCGCTTGCAAAAAAATTCAAGGCGGCCTCTTTTCAACAGATTTGCACTCGGCACATACGCCCCCGGCTCCACCTTCAAGCCGATGATGGCGTGTGCAGCGCTTGAAGAGGGTGTTATCGGCGAGGATACAACTTTCCGCTGCTCCGGCGTTTTCCAATATTTCGATATTACTTTCCACTGTCTTGAAAAACCGCGCGCACGGAAATGAAAATGTTAAGCGCGCGCTGCGCGATTCCTGCAATATTTTCTTCTACAACTGCGCCGACAGGCTCGGCATTTCAAAGATGAACGAATACGCCTCCATGTTTGGCCTGGGCGAAAAAACAGGTGTTGAAATCAGCGAGGCGGCAGGCGTTTTGGCAGGCCCGGCAAGCGCGGAAAAATACAACAAAACATGGCAAATGGGCGACACCATTCAAAGCGGTATCGGCCAATCGGATAACCTTTTCACACCGCTGCAGCTGAGCAATTACTGTGCAACGGTGGCAAACGGCGGCAAACGATATGAGCTTCATTTTGTGAAATCGATAATCAACACGGCCACCGGCTCCATAAACGAAACAGGCGCAACGGTTGCCGAAGATTTGCCGATTTCCGACAACACCTTCAGAATAGTAAGAGAGGGTATGCGCATGGTTGCCACTGACGGTGCACCGCGCCATGTTTTCAACAAAATCAGCACCCCGGTTGCCTGCAAAAACAGGTACATCGCAGGTCTATAAAAAAACGGCCAAAAAAAGTAAACAACGGTTTTTCTTATCACCTTTGCACCTTACAACAATCCCGAAATTTCAATAGCATCCGTTATCGAGCTTGCGGGCTCGGGCACATCAACGGCGGATATCACGGCTTCAATAATAGATTACTATTATTCAAATAACACAGACGAAGCCCCCGCGCAGGACACGGGAACTCTGCTTAACTGACGAATTTTGCCAAAAAAAGCGAAAAAAATGCCTACCGAAGCGGTATAAATTTCGGCAAAAATTATTGAAACACGGCGTTTTATGTGATATTATTTTTATTGCTGACAGTTTAATAATATGTAATATATTTTGTATTTTAACTTTCAAAGAGAGGTTTTTTATGAATATCGCACTTATAGCACACGATGCAAAAAAAGAGCTGCTTGTTCAATTTTGCATTGCATACTGCGGAATTATGAGCCGCCATCACCTGTGTGCCACGGGCACGACGGGTAAGCTTGTGCACGAAGCAACCGGCCTTAACATAAACTGCTTTTTGGCGGGCAGCTCCGGCGGCGGCCAGCAAGTTGCAAGCCGCGTTGCCTGCAACGAGATAGATTTGCTGATTTTCTTCAGAGATCCGCTTAATCCCAAGCCGCACGAGCCTAACGACAATGATTTGCTCAGGCTTTGCGATGTGCACAACATTCCGTTTGCAACAAATATTGCAACCGCGGAAACGCTTATAAGAGGCGTTGAGCGCGGCGACTTTGAATGGCGCGAAATAGTTAATCCGCGCTACAACCAATCAAACAAATAATTAAAAACGGGCAGGTGCAAACCCGCCCTGTTTTTGTGATTACGGCACCTTGCCGCAACTTATAACGAAAGGCTGCTTAAAATGGCACTTATAACAAAAGCAATCAAAGGCACAAAAGATGTGCTGCCCAAAGAGGCATATAAAAACCAATATATAGAGCTGACTGCAAAGGATGTGGCATCCCGCTTTGGCTACAAAGAGATACGCACACCCGTTTTTGAGCACACTGAGCTTTTTCAAAGAGGTGTTGGCGACACCACTGATGTTGTTCAAAAAGAGATGTACACTTTCGATGACAAAAGCGGCAGAAGCATAACACTGCGCCCTGAGGGCACTGCCGGTGCGGCGAGATCCTTCCTCGAAAACGGACTTTCAAACGAAGCGTTGCCGCAAAAGGTTTACTACCTCACCTCCTGCTATCGCTACGAAAAGCCGCAAGCAGGCAGATTGCGTGAATTTCATCAATTCGGCATCGAATGCTTCGGCACGGCTTCCCCGCTTGCAGACGCGGAAATCATTTCCGTGGCCGACACAATGTTTAAAGAACTCGGCATAAAGGATTTAAGCCTGCGCATAAATTCCATAGGCTGCCCGGAATGCCGCGCAAAATATCACGCTGCGCTTAAAGAATATTTTTCGGCACGCAAGAATGAGCTTTGCGACACCTGCAAAGACAGGCTTGAAAGAAACCCCATGAGGATTTTAGACTGCAAATCCCCCGTTTGCGGAGAAATCGCAAAAGACGCGCCCGTTATGCTCGATTACCTTTGCAACGATTGCAAAGAGCATTTTGAAAGCGTTAAAAAATACCTCAGCGCGATGAACATAGAATACACAATTGACCCGAGAATCGTTCGCGGGCTTGATTACTACACAAAAACCGTTTTTGAATTTGTTTCAAATTCAATCGGCGCCCAAGGCACCGTTTGCGGCGGCGGCAGATATGACGGCCTTATTGAGGAACTCGGCGGCCAAAGCACTCCTTCGCTTGGCTTTGCAATGGGAATTGAAAGGCTTATGCTTCTTATGGAAGCGCAGGGCTGCGAATACCCCAAAGAGGCTCAGCCGGATTTGTTTATTGCCGCGCTCGGCAACAAGGCAACTCTCAAAGCTGTTGAGCTGGCTAAGGATATGCGCGAAGAGGGCTTCACCTGCCTTTATGATTTAAACGGCAGAAGCCTGCGAGCACAAATGAAATATGCAGACAAGCTTAACGCCAAATACACCATGGTGCTTGGCGACGACGAAGTTGAAAACGGACTTGCCGTTATGAAAAATATGCAAACCGGCGAGGAAACGGAGCTTGCGCTGCAAACATTTGTGAGCGGATATTACAGCACAACTCTTGCGAGCGAGCTTGACGATCTTAAAATTAACGGCGAAGAATTTGACTTTAATTCTCTTTTCGGTTTAAACAAACCCGAATAATTTGCGGAGGCAAAAAAATGGAAAGCATAAAAGGACTTAAAAGAACGAATTACTGCGGCACGCTTACGCTGAAGGACGAGGGCAAAGAGGTTATCCTCTTCGGCTGGGCGCAAAGGCAGAGAGACTTGGGAAACCTGATTTTTATTGATTTGAGAGACAGAACAGGCATTGTGCAACTTTCTTTCAGCGATAAAACAGACAGAGATATATTTGCAAAGGCGCAGAGCGTGCGCAGCGAATATGTGCTTGCGGTTAAAGGCACGGTTTGTGAGCGTGAAAGCAAAAATCCCGATTTGCCGACGGGCGAAATCGAGGTTGCCGTTTCCGAACTGCGCATAGTTTCAAAAGCGCAAACACCGCCGTTTGAAATTTCAAAGGCAAGCGAGGTGGGCGACGAAACAACGCTTAAATACAGATACCTTGCACTGCGCAACGAGGAGCTTACAAAAAAACATCTTAAGGCGCCACAAAATCGCGAAAAAATCGCAAGGGAATATTTTTTTATGCCAACGATTTTATCGAAATGAAATCACCGATGATGATTAAATCAACCCCCGAGGGCGCACGCGATTATGTTGTGCCCAGCAGAATTCACAACGGCAAATTTTACGCTTTGCCGCAAAGCCCGCAGATTTACAAACAGCTTTTGATGATTTCGGGATTTGACAGATATATTCAGCTTGCAAGATGCTTCAGAGATGAGGATTTAAGAGCGGACCGCCAGCCCGAATTTACGCAAATCGATCTTGAAATGAGCTTTGTTGACACCGAGGACATTATGCAGATGGCCGAGGGCTTTATTCAAAAGCTTATGAAAGAAACAATAGGAATCGATATTGAAACTCCGCTCAAAAGGATGACCTTTGAAGAGGCGATGAACAGATACGGCTCCGACAAGCCCGACACCCGCTTTGATATGCTTATTGAGGACATCACCGATTGGGCGCGCAAAACAGACTTTGCCGTTTTCAAAAATGCAATCGAAGCAGGCGGAGTTGTTAAGGCAATTGTTGCCAAAAATGCCGCGGGCACATATTCGCGCAAAAAGATAGACAAGCTTACCGACGCCGCCAAGGGAATCGGCGCAAAGGGGCTTGCATATGTTCGCTGGGCAGACGAAGTGCCGAACTGCTCTTTCGGCAAATTCCTTGCAGCGGGTCAGCTTGAAGAGCTTCTCTCGGCGCTCGGTGCGGAAAAAGGCGACTGCGTATTCATCGTGAGCGATAAAAAAGCGCTTACGCTTTCCGTTTTGGGAGCACTGCGCCTTATCATTGCCAAAGAGCTTGATATAATTCCCGAGGGCAAATGGAATTTCCTTTGGATCACAGAAATGCCATTCTTTGAATATGACGAAGAAAGCGGCGAATGGCTGGCAATGCACCATCCCTTCACCATGCCTATGGAGGAATGCATTCCCTATCTTGACACGGACAAAGCTAAGGTGCGTGCACAGGCATTTGACCTGGTGCTCAACGGCACGGAGCTTTCCTCCGGCTCAATGAGAATCACGGATTGTGAACTGCAAAACAAAATGTTTGAGCTGCTCGGAATGGAGCAAGAGGAAATTAACGCAAAATTCGGTTTCCTTGTTGACGCATACAAATATGCCGCGCCTCCGCACGGCGGAATGGGAATCGGACTTGACAGACTTGCAATGCTGATTTGCGGTGCAGACAGCCTGAGAGATGTTACGGCATTCCCCAAGGTTCAAAACGCAAGCGAGCTTATGAGCGGCGCGCCCGCTGATATTGATGATATTCAACTCGGCGAACTTGGAATAGAGATTGCAAAGGCGGAAAAGGATGAGTAACTTTTTTGCAATGGTGAGCCGAATGAGGCTGATAGACCGCTGGGCACTGATGCAAAACACAGCAAAGGAAAAACATTGCCGAGCACAGCCAAAGCGTGGCGGTTATTGCGCATGCGCTTTGCATTATAGGCAACAAAAAATTCGGCAAAAGCTACAATGCCGAAAGATGCGCACTGCTTGCCGTTTATCACGACACCACCGAGGTTATAACCGGCGATATGCCCACTCCCGTTAAATATTTTAACAGCGATATTAAAGACGCTTATAAAAATATTGAAACGCTTGCCGGAAACAGGCTTTTAAATTTATTGCCTGAGGAGTTCAGAGACGACTACTCCCCTCTTTTTAACAAAGCGGAAGAGGACGCCGAACTGTGGGCAATTGTGAAAGCGGCAGACCGAATAGACGCGCTAATAAAATGCATCAACGAAACCCGAATGGGCAACCGAGAATTTGAAAAAGCACTTGAAGCACAGGAAAAGCTGATTGATGATATTGATATGCCCGAAGTGCAATATTTCAAAAAGGAATTTTTGCCTGCATATTATTTAACGCTTGACGAACACACAAAGCAGCAATAAAAATCACAAAGCGGCAAGGCACAATTTATGCCATGCCGCTTTACTTTTTGCGATTAGGTGATAAAATAATATTAAAGGCTATTTATAATATATAATTTTTATAACATATATATTGTACCGAAAAGGAAAGGAAGCATTGATTATGGAAAGCACAATTAACGATATTTTAACCAGAAGAAGCGTAAAAAAATATAAAAGCGCACCTGTGCCGCAGGAGATTATAGACAAAATAATCAACGCGGGGCTTTATGCCGCAAACGGAATGGGAGCGCAATCGCCGATTATCATTCAGGTAACTAACAAAGAAATGCGCGATAAGCTTTCAAAAATGAACGCAGATGTTATGGGCGCAAACACAGACCCGTTTTACGGCGCGCCTGCCGTGCTTGTGGTTTTGGCAGATAAAAACCGCCCCACCGCCGTTTATGACGGCAGCCTTGTTATGGGCAATCTTATGCTGGCGGCGCATGCGCTCGAAATAGGCAGCTGCTGGATTCACCGCGCAAAAGAGGAATTTGAAAGCGAAGAGGGCAAAGAAATTCTTAAATCACTCGGCATAGAGGGCGAATATGTGGGAATAGGCCACTGCATACTCGGCTATGCGGACGGAGAACCGAAGCCCGCCGCCGAAAGAAAACCCGGCAGAGTTTTTAAAATAGACTGAAGCAAGCAAGAATAAACCACAAAAAGAGCAGCAAGGAACACACTCCTTACTGCTCTTTCTGCTTTATAAAATTTATTGCGGCAAATTACTTTGCAAGCTCTGCCCTTGCCTCTTTAATACGCTGAACGAAAAGCTTGCCGGTTTCGGTGATTTTGTCATAATCGCCTGTTTTTGCCCCTGCGATGAGTGATGAACCCGCACCGCAGGCAAATGCGCCGGCTTTGATCCAATCCTTAACATTATCAACGGAAACGCCGCCCGAGGGCATCATAACCGCATTCGGAATCGGGCCGTGAATATCCTTAATAAACGCGGGAGTGGCAATATCGCCGGGGAAAACTTTAAGCACATCCGCACCGCATTCCATTGCGGCAACAGCCTCTGTGGGTGTATAAATACCGGGCATAGAGGGGATTCCGTAGCGATTGCAGCATTTAACCGTTTCCGGGTCAAAATACGGGGAAACGATATATTCGGCACCTGCCAAAATTGCGATTCTGGCGGTGGCTGCATCCAAAACGGTGCCTGCGCCGATTATAATTTCGCCGTTATTATACTTAGCCTTCATTGCCTCTATAAGCTTATCCGCATGAGGCACGGTGAAGGTGAGCTCAATAGCGGCAACGCCGCCCTTAATGCAGGCATCGGTGATTTTTTCCGCCTGCTCGATTGAAGTGGCGCGAACAACCGCAACTATGCCCACTTCGTGAATTTTAGATAAAGTTTCAATCTTATTAGCCATTATATTATCCTCCGATTATATGAATTACCTTTGCACTCTTGCCGTGCCGCCGTTTACCTTTGCCTCAACCTCTTTGAGCGAAGCCATGGAGGTGTCGCCGGGGGTGGTCATTGCAAGCGCGCCGTGAACAGCACCGTAATTAACAGCCTTTTGAGCATCCTGATATGTCATAAGCCCGTAAATAAGACCCGAAGCGAAGCTGTCGCCGCCGCCTACGCGGTCAAGAATTTCAAGCTGCGGAAATTCAATGGAGTGGTAGATTTTACCGTCTGCATAGCAGATTGCTTTCCACGAATTAACCGTGGCCGTGATAACCGTGCGCAGCGTTGTGGCAATAACCTTAAAATTGGGATAAGCCTTGCAAACCTCGCCAAGCATTTTTTCATAGCCTTCCATATTAAGCTCTTTAAGATCGGCATCGTTGCCCTCAATCTTAAAGCCGAGGCAGGCTGTGAAATCCTCCTCATTGCCGATCATAACATCAACATATTTTGCAAGCTCTTTATTAACTTCCTGTGCCTTTGCCTGACCGCCGATATCATTCCAAAGAGACGGGCGATAGTTTAAATCATAGGAAACAACCGTGCCGTACTTCTTTGCGGCCTTAACTGCTTCAATAACAACCTGAGCGGAATTTTCAGAAAGAGCCGCATAAATGCCGCCCGTGTGGAGCCAACGAACTCCGAGAGTGCCGAAAATATAATCCCAATCAATATCGCCGGGCTTGAGCTGGCTGATTGCGGTGTGCCCCCTGTCCGAGGTGCCCACAGCGCCTCGAATGCCAAAGCCGCGCTCCGTAAAGTTTATTCCGTTTCTTGTTGTTCTGCCGATACCGTCATATTTAACCCATTTGATGAGCGAGGTGTCAACGCCGCCCTGCAAAATTAAATCCTCAAGCAAATAACCGACCTCATTTTCCGCAAAGGCGGTTACAACGCCCGTTTTCATACCAAAGCAGCGGCGCAGGCCTCTTGCAACATTATATTCGCCGCCGCCCTCCCACGCTCTGAACGAGCGGGCGGTTTTGATTCTGCCCTCGCCGGGATCAAGGCGAAGCATAATTTCGCCGAGCGAGATTTCATCAAACATACATTCTTCTTTAGGTCTGAGTTTAAGATCCATAAAAAATCAGCCTCCGTTAATCAAAATTAAAATATTTAATCGCGTTATCATAAGATATGCCGCAAACTATTTCCTTAAGGATTTCGAGGTCGTTTGCATACCAACCGTCCTCCACCCATCTGCCGATAAGGCGGCAAAGAATTCTTCTGAAATAATCGTGCCTGCCGTAAGAGGTGAACGAGCGCGAATCCGTTTCCATGCCGATAAACTTGCCGAGTATTCCCAGATTTGCAAGGCATTTGAGTTGCTGAGTCATACCGTCCATAGTATCAAGGAACCACCAAGCGGGTCCGAACTGAATTTTTGATTCAATCTCGCTGCTTTGAAAATTGCCGAGCATAGTGGCAAGCACGATATTATCCTTGCTGTTCAGATTGAAAAGCACGGTTTTGGGCAGCTTATCGCGGCTGCAAAGCGAATCCAGAAATCTGCTGAGCATATAAGCGGTTTTATCGTCTCCCACAGAATCAAATCCCGTGTCCGGGCCGAGAGCGGCAAACATTTTGCTGTTGTTATTTCGCATTGCGCCGATATGAATTTCCATAGCCCAGCCGAGCGAATGGTATTTTTCTCCGAGAGCCTGCATAACGGCGGTTTTATATGCATCTGTATCACGCTGCGATATTTTTTCACCGCGCATTGCACGCTCAAAAGAAGCCTCAATTTGCTCTTCACTGTCCTGCACAAAAGGCATATAGCTGAAAGCGTGGTCCGAAACGCGGCAGCCCGCAGCATTAAAGAAATCTATTCTTGCAAGCAAAGCGGAAATAACATCCTTATAGCTTTTTAATTTCAACGCCTGCGCTTTCGCCGAGCTTTTTTTGATATATTCCGCGAAGCCGGGGAGCTCAATTCCGAGCGCTTTATCCGGCCTGAAGCCAGGAAGCACCCTGCAATCAAAAATCCTTTTCTTTTTGCCAAAAAGCGCATGATATTTTTAAATCATCAGCAGGATCATCTGTGGTGCAAACTATTTTAACATTTGAATTTTTAATAAGCGTTTGCGGCCTGAAATCGCCCGATGCAATGGCGGCGTTTGCGCGGTCATAAATATCATCTGCGGTTTTTGCCGAAAGCGGAGTATCGATTCCGAAATATTTTTTAAGCTCGATATGCGCCCAATGATAAAGCGGATTTCCGATTGCATATTGCAGGGTGTAGGCAAATTTTTCAAATTTTTCCCTGCCGCTTTTATCGCCCGTGCAATAGGCCTCATCCACCCCGCAGGAGCGCATTGCGCGCCATTTATAGTGATCGCCCGCAAGCCAAAGCTGAGAAATATCCTCGGGCTGCTTATTTTCATAAATTTCCTTTGGGCTTAAATGGCAATGATAATCGCACACAGGCATATTTTCGCAATATTCGTGATAAAGCTTCTTTGCGCAATCCGTGTCAAGCAGAAAAATCCTTATCCATAAATTCTTTCAAAAAAACCATCTCCGTATTAAAGATAAATTCGGTTATATTATATACTCACCGCCTGCTTTATGCAAGCGTCGAAGCACAAAAAAAGCGCAAATAAAAAGCACAAATAATTCGGTTGAATATGCATATAAATTTTTGATATAATATAAAATTATATTTTTTTAGATATTTGCTTCTGTTTATTACAAGATTGAAAGGCTGATGAATTATGAACGTTTGCATTTTCGGTGCATCAAGCGAGCTTATAGATAAAAAATACATAAACGGTGCTTATGATTTGGGTGCAAAGCTTGCAAAAAAAGGGCACGGACTTGTTTTCGGCGGCGGCGCATGCGGCGTTATGGGAGCAAGCGCGCGCGGCTTTCACGATAACGGCGGCTACATTTTGGGCGTTGCCCCCGAATTTATGAGCGAATTTAACCTTTTTTTCCGATAATTGCACGGATTTTAAAAATCACCAAAAACAATGGCGGAGCGCAAAACATATATGGAGACACATGCCGACGCCTTTATCATCGCGCCCGGCGGAATCGGCACATACGAAGAATTTTTTGAGGTTTACACCTTAAAGCAGCTCGGCAGGCACAGCAAGGCGATTGTGATTTTCAACCCCTTCGGATATTACGATGATATGATGAATATGCTGCGCCACACCGTGAACGAAAGCTTTATGCAGCAGGAATCGCTGGATTTGGTTGCGGAATTTAAGGATGCGGATTCCCTGATAGACTATCTTGAAAAATTATCACGCAACAAAAAAACGGATGTGCTCAAAGCGAGATATGCCTTTATTAAAGGCGAAGGCGAAGAAAAAAATAACAAGAGCGAAAAATAACATTGCGCATAAAAACGCAATATGGTTTAAAAGCAACCGATTTCCGTGTATGCTGCGTTAAAATACTCGTTAATCCTTTCGGATTAACTGCGTTTTTATGCCTTGCCCACAAAAAAAGCGGCGGCTCGGAATTAAACCGAGCCGCCGCGCTTTTTATTATATTCAAAAAGATCAACAATCAGTGCGCAGAAGTGATTTTATAAAGCTTAACGCCGTGGGGATCAACGGCAGAGTTGAATTTGTTTTTTTAACGCTCTTTTGAACATCGCCGTTCCAAATATCAAGCAGATCATACGCCGCGCCGGGCATAAGAATATCGCCGAGGTCGAATTTGATGTTTGACGGTTTATCGGCGGTGTTGAATATTGCAAGGTATTTGCACGCATTGCCGTTTGCAAGCCAAATCACCGTGCCGCGTCCGTTTTTCTCGCTGCGATAAAATTGGTGTGCCTTTTTTGAATCGCGATGCATCTTAAGATATTCGCGATTTGTGAGCAGCGAAAGAGTCCATTCATCATTTTCGGGCATATTGCCGCCGAACATAAGCGGACTGCGGAAAAATGCCCCAAAGGCTCATCATGGTGAGCTGCTCGGGCTTGGTGAACTGAGTATATCTGTTTTGAGGGCCGTGATAAGGCGCATTTTTTTGGTGAGCCTGCCGAGCGGCAGCATATCGCAATCCGGCCAAGAGCCGCCGCCGACATAATCCTGCCATGCAAGGCATTTATCAAACATATCGTGAAGCTTAGGCCACAAATCCCAAAAAAATCGCCGGTCATTCGCCACATATCGGCATTTTGTTTTAAATGTGCGGCATTTTCAACCTGTGCGGGGCCGGGAGAAAGCGAAAGCACCATTTCCCTGCCGCAGTTGGTTATTGCGTTTCTTATCATTTCTATTTCATAATCGGCCGAGTACGGATTATCCCACTTTCGAAATTCCGTTACGCAAATATCATCGCACTTAACGAAATCAACGCCCCAGGATGCATAAAGCTGAAAAAAATCGAATTATAATACTGCTGCGAAGCCTCGCAATTCCTGCAGCCGTACATATCCGTGTTCCACGAGCAAACGGAAAAATGATGGGCAATATCACGGCAGCTGAGTTCACTGCCCTTTACAGGCAAATTTTGATGAACTGCGCTGCGGGGAACGCCGCGCATAATATGAATTCCGAATTTCAGGCCGAGGGAATGGCAATAATCCGCTATCGGCTTGAATCCCTTTCCGCCTGCGGCACTCGGAAAGCGGTTTTCCGCCGGCAGCAATCTGCCGTATTCATCAATATTAAGAGGATAAAAATTGTTATAATCGTTGTTTTTTGCCAGCGGCTCATACCACTGAATATCGCAAATGATATATTCCCAGCCAAACGGCTTTAAATACTTTGCCATGTAATCGGCATTTTCAAGAAGCTGCCGTTCATTGACCGCAGCGCCGAAGCAATCCCAGCTGTTCCACCCCATGGGGGCTGTTTTTGCGGGCTTTTTATACACAAGACCACACCTTTCCGAACAAATATCTAACAAGGCAATAATACAATAAAAAGCTTCTTGCCGCAACAAAAACATTGCAAATCGGCCGAAAAAAATGCACGGCAATCATATTTAGGCAAAAAAATATCCACGGATAAACCGTGGATAAAAGCGGTGTTATTCATTTTCCGCAGCCTCTGCGGCCGCCTTTTCTGCTTTGCGCTGAGCTCTTTTCTTTTTCGCTTTATAGCCAAGCAGCTTATCAAGATGCTCCTGCGGAGTTGAGCAAGCACCGAGAGTTACGGTTTTATCGCCGTAAATACCGTGGAAATCGGAGCCGCCCGTCATCAAAAGCTTTTTGCTTTTGCAAATCGCAGTAAGCTTTTCAACGGTTTCCTCATCTGCAAGCGGGTGCCAAACCTCAATGCCATCCAGCCCAAGCTCAACATATTTATCAATTTCATCAAAATTATTGAATTTTGACGGATGCGCAAGCACGGCAATTCCGCCTGCTCCGTGAATTTCGTTAATAGCATCCTCAACACTCGGATACTTCGTCGGCGCCAAAACATTCGTTTCGCTTTTTTCATCAAAAAGTGCTTTATACAAATCGCCGAAAATGCTATCCGTATATCCCGCGTCCATAAGCGCATGCATAATATGCTGCTTAAAAAGATTTGTTGAGCCGGAAGCGTGGCCGATAATAAAATCCGATGTGATCGGGAAACGGCTTGCAACTTTAAGCATCATAATCTGCCCTGCGCGCTTGCGTGCAACGGAGGTGCGCTTACAAATGCCCTCAAGCCTGTTTGGCGAATCGGCAAGATATGAAAGGATGTGCACCTTTTTCCCCGCCTCAAAATCAAACGCGGATATTTCAACGCCGGAAATAACATTAACGCCGTAACGCTTGCCTATAACCTGGCCTCTTACGGTGCCGGCTATGCAATCGTGATCCGTTATGGCAATTGTGTCTATCCCGCTTTTTTGTGCTATAACGATGAGATCTTCAATGCCCACCGAGCCATCGCTCAGCTTTGTGTGGCAATGCAAATCAGCCGCCATAACATCACTCCTTAAATAAAATTGGAGCATTTCGCACATGCCTGTAACAAAAAAACAAGCAAAAGCCCCTACATAAAATATTATAACATTTATAGATGTTTGTTTCAAGACTTAATAATTTCTTTTTTTGGCAAATTACACAAGTTTTTGCCAATTTTTTTTCGGCAATATCACAAGCATTTTTAACTCACGGGCTAGCCTTGAAACAGGCAGCCCGACAACGATTAAAAATAATCGCCGCAAATTCCGCTCACAAAAAAAGCGAGCCCTTTCCCTGAATCCCGTAAGCACCCGCTTTATCAAAGCATTCGCCGCAAGCTATATAATCATTTATTTCCTGCTTTGAAAGCTCATAAAAATTCACCTTCGTTTCGCAGAAAAAGGATTTGCTTTTTCCGCCGTGCAGAAGAGTTACCCCTGTGAACACGGAGTGCTGCCTGCCCGAAAGAAGCGAAAGCATTTCAAACGCATGCTCCGCATTTTCGGGCTTGCCGAGGATTTCATTATCAACCGCCACAACGGTGTCTGCCCCGATAACGGTTTTTTCGCTGCCGCAAAACGGCTGCGCCTTGATTTTTGAAAGATAAAGCACGGCGTCGCTCGGCGAAACATTATGCGGCAAAGCTTCGTCCACATCTGCGGAATCAACCTCAAAATCCGCGCAAATAAGCTTTAAAAGCTCTCTGCGGCGCGGTGATTTCGAAGCGAGCAATATTTCATTTTCAAGCATCACAAAACACCTCTGTAATAAAGCCCTCTTGTGTAATCAAACGGTGCTTTGGAGCCGCTTTGATAAAGAGCGATAATTTTTTCGACCTGCTGCAACGATTCATCGGTAAAATAGAAATGCGCAAAATCGGATTTAACTTCCTTCATTCTGTCTGCCATATAAAGCGGCACGGAATTAAGCACCTCCACACAGGGATACGGCGAACAGCGCACAGGAAATTCAACGCCCTTTCTATCCGTAAGCCTGCCCTTTTTGCCGCATTTTACACAGCCGATATTGCTTTTTACCGGGCAGTTTCTTGTGAGCATAAGCGGAAGCCTGCCGTAAACGATAATGCCCGTTTCCGCAGCATTTACGGCATTTGCCTTATCAAGCGCAAGCTCAAACGAAAGAATCGGCGAATTTATCTGATTTGCGGAAATGCTGTTAAAAACATTAAGACCGAAATCGCCGAAAGGCTCAAATCCAAGCTCCGAAGCAAGGCGATATGAGCCGAGATTTCCGCAAAGCGCCTGATTTACGCCTATTTCGCGAAGGTGTAAAAGGCGCTGCCGTGTTTTTTCTTCCATACCGAAAAGAGCGCGCGGAATTTCAACTCCGGCATGAAGATTTACAAAATCCTCGTCCGCCGACCAAATCGGAATGAACACTCTTTTAAACGGATGGTTTTGCGGCACGCTTTTAGCGTCTGCAAAGCGAGCGGTCATATATTTTACTCCGCTTTTGCTTACATGAGGCGGCATTACAAGAGGATTTTCGCAAACGCTTATTTCATCCGCTTCGGAAAGTTTATCTATGGCTCTGCGGCGAAGTTCATTTATTTGCGCAGCCGGCAAAATCAAGCCTTCATCGCAATCAATTTCGATTTTCTCGGCATAAAACGGGGTGCCTCCGAGCTTTGAAAGCTTGCTTTTCAGCATTTCTGCATTCAGCGGCTTGTTGAGCGCTTTTTCCGGCACGGCGCCCTCTGCCCTTGCCGTTTTTCCGAGCGCGGACGCACTGAGCACGGCGGGCTTTCCCGCCTTAAATTCAAATTTAAAATCAATGGGCACAAGCGGATTCTCATTATCGTAAAGATGCGAAAGCCGCTTCAACACGCCTGCTGCGGAAACCACATCCTCCTTTTGCCTGGTGCCGAACATGGATTTGCCCAATTCGCCGTCAAAATAGCCGCTTGTGAAGCCGCTGCGGCTGAAAACGCTTCGCAAATCGAATTCATCTTTTTCATCAAGATTGCCGTTTATTGCGCTTTTAACGGCATTTACGGCCGCCGCCACATATTCCGGGCGCTTCATTCTGCCCTCTATTTTAAGGCTGAAAACACCTGCGCTTTCAATTGCCGCAAGCCTGCGCACAAGGCTTAAATCCTTTAAACTCAAATCGCAGCTGCCGCTTTTATCCGCTGAAAACGGCAAACGGCACGGCTGAGCGCAAAGTCCCCTGTTTCCGCTTCTGGCGCCTATCATTGAAGAAAGATAGCACTGCCCCGAAACGCTCATGCAAAGCGCGCCGTGAACAAACATTTCAAGCTGCATATCCGTGCTTTTTTTCGCATTTCAAGAATTTCTTTTTTTCGCTCATTTCCCTTGGCAAAACAGCGCGGCAAAATCCCATTTCTTTTAATTTTCTGAGCCCTGCGGGATTCATAACACTCATTTGCGTTGAGGCATGCAGCCTTGCCTGCGGAAAGCATTCACGCACCATTTTCGCAACGCCTATATCCTGAATAATAAAAGCATCCACGCCGCACAAAAGCGCGCTTTCCGCCAGCTCATACGCGGCGGACATTTCATCATCCGCGCACAGAGTATTAAGCGTTAAATAGACCTTAACATTTCTTTCATGGCAGTATTTAACGGCTGCTGCCAAAAGCCGCATCATCAAAATTGCCGGCATTTCTGCGCGCATTAAACGATTTACCGCCGAGGTAAACCGCATTTGCGCCGCATCTTACGCCGGCAACAAGTGCCTCCTGCGAACCGGCAGGAGCCAAAATTTCAAATTTCATAAAATAAATTTCGCTTTCGCTAAACTGATTTTTTGCCGAAAAGGCGCAACGAAGAAGCCCAATCAGCCGTTAAGCTTTTCGCGGAGATTGGATATTTCGCGGTTTAGCCTTTCGATTTCTCGGCGGGCAACATCCACTTCCATGCGGGCACGGGCACTGTCCTCCAAATAATCCTTAATCTGCGCACGGAGATTATCCGCGGCGGCAGTGGATTTTTTGCAGGCATCTGCCTGATCGAGCGCAACAAGCACGGCGCATTGAATTGAAGAAAGGCTCGGATTTGCCGCAGCGATATTTCTCATTTCCTCATCAATAAATTCGCCGAGGCCCTCAACATATTCGCTGTCGTCATCCGTTAAGATAGAATAAGTGGCACCGTAAATTTTTTTATTTGAACTTTATTTTTAGCCATATCAGCACTTCCGTTGCATAAATTTATATCTTATATAATACACAATATAGTATAACAAGATAATAAATTCTTGTCAATTCCTAAAAGATTTGCTATTATTATGTTGGCTATAAATTTTTGTGAAAGGCATGATATCATTTATGATTAAGCAAAATGAGCGCGTGTTTTTAATAGAAACAGAGGATTTGCAATATGCCGTTGCCGCAGGCAAAGGCGGCGAGCTGCAGCACCTGCATTTCGGCAGGAAATGCAAAATCGAGGATTTTGAAGCAGTTAAAATAAACGAGCAAAATTCAAACCACTCGGCTCTTGATTTTATAAAAACGGAATACGCGCCCTTCGGCGGCATAATGTATCGTGAATGTGCACTGAAATGCACTTTTTGCGGATGGATGCCGCGAAACAAAGCTTGATTATTCCGGCTTTAAAATTGAGGGCAACACGCTTAAAATCATGATGCTTGATTCGGCTTATTCGCTTGAGGCCGAGCTGATTTACACCTCCCACGAAAAGCACAACATAATAGAGCGCACCTGCGTGCTGAAAAACAATTCCGAAAGCGATATTATTTTAGAAAAAGCCGCAAGCGCAGAGATAAATCTGCCCGGGCAAAGGCCTTACACGATTATAAATACAAACGGCAGCTGGGGCGGCGAATTCAGAGAAACAAAGCAACGCCTTGAAAGCGGCAGTATAATTTTTGAAAGCAGAAAAGGCAACACGGGGCACGAACATATGCCCGCCCTGATTGCCGCGGAAAACCCGAAAGAGGATTGCGGAGAGGTTTATTTTGCCGTTTTCGGCGGAAGCGGAAACTACAAAATAGAAGCCACGCGTGATTTTTTGGGCACCACAAGAGCTGTTTTGGGGCTTAACGATTTTGATTTTTCAAAAACACTGAAGCCCGGCGAAAGCTTTGCCCTGCCGCCCGTTTACTGCGGAATTGCAAACGGCTTGCGCGGCATGAGCAACACGATAAACGATTTTGCGATTGATTGCATTTTGCCGAAAAAATTTGCAAAGCAGGATTTGCCCGTGCTTTACAACAGCTGGGAAGCAACGGGCTTTACCGTGAATTTGGCTCAGCAGCTTATACTTGCAAAATCGGCGGCAAAGATCGGCTGTGAGCTTTTCGTTATGGACGACGGCTGGTTTTCAAGCCGAATTTCGGATCGTTCCGGTCTCGGTGATTGGGAAGTGAACCGCATAAAATTTCCCACCGGGCTTAAAACGCTTGCCGATGCCGTAAATAAGCTCGGCATGGATTTCGGTATTTGGGTGGAACCTGAAATGGTAAATCCCGCTTCAAAGCTTTACAAAAGCCACCCGGAATGGACTTATTTTTACGATACCAGAAAGCCGAATTTACTGCGCCATCAGCTGGTGCTCAATTTAACCATGCCCGAGGTGCGCGAATATATTTTGGGCTTTATGCGAAAGCTGCTTTCCTCCTGCAACATAAGCTATATAAAATGGGATATGAACAGGCCGTTTTCCGAAGCGGGCGCGCCCAATCTCCAAAATCAAAAAGAGCTTTGGTTCAGGCACACAAATGCCGTTTTCGAAATTGTTGACACATTAAAAGAAGAATATCCCGATGTGCATTTTGAGGCATGCGCAAGCGGCGGCGGGCGCACCGATTTCGGCGCATTGGCGCACTTTGATTCCGTTTGGCCTTCCGACAACACAGACCCACTTGACCGCCTTGAAATTCAAGACGGCTACAGCCTGATTTACCCGCGCAAATGCATGCGTGCCTGGGTTACGGACACAAATAAGTGCAAGCGCCCCGTGCCGATGAAATACAGATTTGCCGTTTCTATGCAAGGCTCGCTTTCTGTAGGAGCAAATCTTTCGCTGCTCAAGCGAAGCGAATTGCTTGAATGCAAAAAGCAGATTGCGCTTTACAAAAAAATAAGGCACACCGTGCAATTCGGCAGCCTTTACAGGATTATGAATTTTGAAAAAGACAAAATTTATTTCAACGGCTATGTAAACGCCGATAAATCGCAGGCGGTTTACTTTGCCTGCGCGGGCGCGAATTCGATTTTCGGCGATAAATATGTGAATTTAAAATTCACGGGGCTTGACGAAAATGCGATTTACAAGGCAAAATCGGAATACAGAAGCTTCACAAAAAGCGGCGCATATCTTGCAGAGCACGGCATAGACATTGAATATACCAAGCCGCTTGACAGCGAAATTTTCGTGCTTGAAAAGCAATAAATTTGCATATGCAATAAGGGGTTGTGTTTGAACACAGCCCCTTGTTTTTTTGCATTTATGCGATTTTTGATTTATCAATATTTTTTAAGCTTATCATCATCGAAATTCTCAAGGAAATCATCGTAATTGCCCTTATAATCGGTGATTTTACCGTCCGAAATATCAATAATTCTGTCTGCGATCGTTTGAATAAACTGATGGTCGTGCGATGTGAAAAGCACGGTTTCGGGATAGCGGATAAGGCCGTTGTTGAGCGCCGTGATGGATTCCAAATCGAGGTGGTTTGTGGGCTCATCAAGCACAAGCACATTGGCGCCGCTGAGCATCATTTTGCAAAGCATGCATCTTACGCGCTCGCCGCCGGAAAGCACGGTTGCCTTTTTAAGCGCTTCCTCGCCGCTGAAGAGCATTCTGCCGAGCCAGCCGCGGATATCCGCCTCAAGGGTTTGCGTGGTATATTGCCTGAGCCAATCAACAAGGGAAAGGTCAACGCCGTCAAAATACTTGCTGTTGTCGCTCGGAAAATAGCTTTGAGAAGTGGTTACGCCCCACTTAAATTCGCCCTCATCCGGCTCAACCTCGCCCATAATGATTTTGAAAAGAGTGGTTTTTGCAACGGCGTCCGAGCCGACAAACGCAACCTTTTCACGCGGATGGATAACGAAAGAAACATCATCGAGCACTTTTCTGTCGCCTATGGTTTTGGTGAGATGGTCAACCCTTAAAAGGTCGTTTCCGCATTCACGGTCCGGCTTAAAATCAACATAAGGGAAGCGGCGTGAGGAAACGGGCATATCAATCATTTCAAGCGCATCAAGCTGCTTTTTACGGCTTGTGGCCTGCTTGGATTTTGAAGCGTTTGCAGAGAATCGCTGAATAAATTCCTGAAGCTCTTTAATCTTTTGCTCATTCTTTTTATTTTGATCGCGCATTTGGCGCTGCCTCATTTGAGTGTATTCATACCAAAAATCGTAGTTGCCTGCATACATTTGAATTTTGCCGAAATCAACATCGCAGATATGGGTGCAGACCTTATTGAGGAAATATCTGTCGTGCGAAACAACGATAACGGTGTTTTCAAAATCCAAAAGAAAATTTTCGAGCCAGCGGATAGCAGCCAAATCAAGGTGGTTTGTGGGCTCGTCAAGCAGCAGAATATCCGGATTGCCGAAAAGTGCCTTTGCAAGCAGCACCTTAACCTTTAAATCGGAGGGCAATTCAGCCATTTTCATATAATGATATTCGTCTGTTACGCCAAGCTTATTAAGCATAAATTCGGCGTCGCTTTCGGCATTCCAGCCATTCAAATCGGCAAATTCCGCCTCAAGCTCGCCTGCGCGGATACCGTCCTCCTCGGAGAAATCGGGCTTTGCGTAAAGCGCATCCTTTTCCTCCATAATTTCTATAAGGCGGGGATTGCCCATAAGCACCGTGCGCACAACTTCATATTCATCATATTTAAAGTGATCCTGCTCCAAAACGGAAAGCCTTTCGCCCGGAGTGATGATAACCTCGCCCTTTTGCGGCTCAAGATCGCCGCTTAAAACCTTTAAGAAAGTGGATTTGCCCGCGCCGTTTGCGCCGATAATACCGTAGCAATTTCCTGCCGAGAAAACCGCATTAACTCTTTCAAACAGAGCCCTGCCGCCGAATTGCACAGTAACATTACTTTGCCTGAATCATACATCGCACTGCCTTTCTAAAAATAATAATTTAAAATTTCTCTTAACAGCTTGGTATATTTTACTACACTTATTATTTAATTACAAGTATTATTTGTTTATATTTAGAGGTTGATTTTAACAGCGTGCAAATGTATAATACTTTAGAAGGAAAAAGGCGCTGCTGCGCCGGCGGAGGTTCGTTATGAGCATAAAAATTTCACCCAGCATGCTTGCAAGCGATTTTTGCAAATCTTGAAAGCGAATTAAAAAAATGCGAAAGCGCCGAGCTTATTCACCTTGATGTTATGGACGGGCATTTCGTGCCCAATATCACAATAGGCGCGCCGGTTATAAAGGCGATGAAAGCCGTTTGCGATGTGCCTTTTGATGTGCACCTTATGATTTCCGAGCCGCTTAAATACATTGCCGATTTTGCAGATGCCGGTGCGGACATCATCACTTTCCACATAGAAAGTGAAAGCGATGTGCAAAAAACGATTGATAAAATAATCGAATGCGGCTGCAAGGCGGCGCTGGCGGTTAAGCCCGGCACCGAAATCGAGGCCGTTTACCCCTATTTAAACAAACTTTCAATGGTGCTTGTGATGACGGTTGAACCCGGCTTCGGCGGCCAAAGCTTTATGGCGGATATGATGCCGAAAATCGAAAAGCTGCGCGCAAAATGCCCCGATATAGACATTCAGGTTGACGGCGGCGTAAATGCCGAAACAATCAAAACCTGCGCAAAGGCGGGGGCGAATGTGTTTGTGGCGGGCAGTGCCGTTTTCAAAAGCGAAAACCCGGAGGCCACAATAAAGCTTCTTAAAGAAAACGCAGGAAATGTGGGATAACAAATGAAGAAAAAAAGCGCTTTTACAAAAAAATATAAAGCGCGGCGAAAAAAATGGACCGAAGAGGAAAAAAAGGATATCCGGTTGATTTTGCGGATAAATATATTTCCAACGAGGGCATTTACACCGACAAATTCGATTACATGCGCCCGAAAACAAAAAAGGAAAGGCGCACAAAAGAAAAGGCTAAGGGGCTTTCAAAAAAATTCGGAATAGCCCTGCTTTGCCTGCTTATAATCGGAATCGGCTATACCGGAATGGATATTTACATGCAGCGCCACGGCATGCCGGTGAGGTATTCGGATTTGCAAAATCAGCCTGCCGAGGGCAGCATAAACGAAATGCAGCTGAGCCTGAAAGCCTCCTATGAAGAAAGCATTTCGATGGACGGCTCCGTTATGCTGGATTCCGTTATTTCCAAATTGACGGACAGCGGCTATAATGCCGTTATGATAGACATTAAGCGCGACGACGGCTCCGTGGGCTTCAAAAACGCACTTGCAACGGTTGACACCTACGGCTCCGTTGCATTTCCGGCAACGGATTTAAAAGGCTCCGTTTCCAAGCTGAAAGAGCAGGATTTGCTTGCCGTGGGCAGAGTTTACTGCTATATGGATAATCTTGTGCCGCAAAAGGACAGATCCGCCGCAATACTTGATTCAAACGGAATCCCTTACACGGACAGCAAAGGAAACACTTATTTAAATCCCGATTCGCAAACCGCATATAAATATATTAAAGACATCATTGCCGAGGCGGCAGACGCGGGAATCACCGTTTTTGTGCTTGACGGCACAGACTTGCCCGAGGCGATTGCCGATGAATATTCCGGCGGCTTTGATAAGCTTGCCGCAAAAGCTTTACAACGATTTGGGCACAGACATTAAATTCGTTAAAGGAATCGATGTTTCCCTTTCCGCAAGCGATATCGGCAAGAGCGAAAATCAAGAAAGCAACGAAGAAGAACGCGCAAGCCGCAAAGCCGAGGAAGGCGACGGTGAAGAAAGCGCCGACGAAGAAACAACGGAATCAACAACGCAAAACAAAAATAAACAAATTACTGCCGCAGATAGACACGAGCAGGGAAGTTTATTTCATAACCGCCGCGGCAGACAAAGCCGAAACAAAATCTGTGTTGGAGGATTGCGGAATATCATCATATATTCTTGCAGATTAGCAATATGAAAAAAGCGATTGCATTTATTATAACGCTGCTTACCGCGCTGAGCCTTTGCACCTGCGCGTTTGCAGCCGAGGCGCCGATTAAAAACGCGCCGTTTCTTGAAAGCATTGAATTTTCAAACGCCGATATCGACGGCGGCTTCAAGCAGGATAAAACCTTTTATTCACTTACGCTTAAAGACCCAAGCCAAAGCGCGGTGCTTGCAAGCTACAAGGTAAACGGCACGGCGGATGTGTTTGCCACTTATTCATACGATAATTCAAACCACCAAATCGGCATAACCGTTACCCTTAATTTTGCAAACGGCAGCGTTATTTACACATTTAATTATTCAAATGTGCAAAGCTATGCGATTTCATCAAACGCAAACCTGAAGGGGCTTAACTGCGAATATGCCGAAGTGCAGCCCGAAATAAACAAAAGCGACACCGTTTACAAGGTTTATATCCCACGCGATTTAACCGAGCTTAACATAACCCCGGTTACGGATGATGTTAACGCCTTTGCCGCGCCGATAAACCTGACCCTGCGCGCAGGGCAGGAAACGGATTTTTTTCAACCACCGTTACCGCTTCGGACGGCACAACAAAAAATACACCTTTAAAAATCAAAAAGAGTAAACAAAGCCCTTGAAGAGGTTAAAGCCGAAATGGCGGACCCCGATTTCACATCGTTTGTGGCGGGCGAGCTTTTTTACCAAAAGCCCGTTTTCACGGTTACGGTTTGCGCCGTTGCCGGCGGAATTTTAGCCGTTATTATAATTTTACTTATCATCAGGAAGGTTGCCGTTAATCCTTACGACAGTGAAGAAAAGCCGTTTTACTCCCCTATTGAATAAACAAAAAGAAAGGATGTGAGCACATGGAATTGAACGACATGACACAACACATTGATGAACTTCATGCCAAGCGAGATATCAAGGCGCTTAAAAAAATTATTTAAAATGAATTGAACCCCGCCGATATTGCGCAATTGCTGGAGGAGATTGAAGATGAACGAAAACGGATATTCTTTTTCAGACTGCTCACAAAAGAAAACGCTGCCGAAACCTTTGTTGAATTTGACAGCGACACACAGGAAAAACCTGATTTCTGCATTTTCGGACGCCGAGCTTAAAGAAGTGCTCGACGAACTTTATGCCGACGACGCCGCAGATATTGTTGAGGAAATGCCTGCGTCCGTTGTTAAAAGAATTCTTAAAAACACCGACCTTGAAACAAGAAAAACAATCAACACTCTGCTGAAATATCCCGATGATTCCGCCGGCTCGATTATGACAACGGAATTTGTTGACCTTAAAAGGGATATGACGGTTGAGGACGCTTTTAAGCGAATCAGGCGAACGGGTGTTGACAAAGAAACGATTTACACCTGCTATATCACCGACGCATCAAGGCACCTGCTGGGCGTTACAACGGTTAAAGAACTGCTGCTTCACGATTACGACGATTTAATTGAAGAATTTATGGAAACGAATGTTATTTCCGTAAACACGCTGGACGACCAGGAAAAAGCCTCCGGCTTACTTCAAAAATACGATTTCCTTGCCCTGCCCGTTGTTGACATGGAAAACAGGCTTGTGGGCATTATCACGATCGACGATGCTCTTGATGTTTTGCAGGAGGAAAACACCGAGGACATCCACAAGATGAACGCCATTGTGCGCACATCGGAAAAGCCCTATCTTAAAATCGGCGTTTTCGACACATGGAAATCAAGAATTCCGTGGCTTATGCTGCTTATGATAAGCGCCACATTTACAGGAATGATCATCACCGGGTTTGAGGACAAGCTCTCCGCCATGATTGTGCTTACGGCATTTATCCCTATGCTGATGGACACGGGCGGAAACTCCGGCAGCCAGGCCAGCGTTACGATTATTCGTGCTCTTTCCCTGGGCGAGGTTGATTTAAAAGATATTTTCAAGGTGCTTTGGAAAGAAATCAGAGTAGGCATTTTTGTGCGGCGCGTCGCTTGCCGTTATAAACTTTGCGAAGATTTGGCTTGTTGATAAATTACTGCTCGGCACAAGCGGAATAACCGTTACGGTTGATTTGGTTATAAACCTTACATTGTTTGTTGAAATAATTTTTTTGCAAAAAAATAGTGGGCTGCACGCTGCCGATATTTGCCAAAAAAAGCTTAAATTTGACCCTGCGGTAATGTCTTCTCCGTTCATAACAACGATTATAGACGCACTTTCGCTTTTTGATTTATTTCGGCTTGGCAACCGCGATTTTTGCACATTTAAACACCTGCGCAAAAACACAAAAAAATACAGCACAAAAAAAGCAAGGCACTTTCGCACAAAAATCGGAAGTGCCTTTATTATATTCGGCAATCAAAAAGGGCATGCCTTGTGAAAAAAAGCACGCCCCAAAAAAATTATTTTCGATTATTTAAGCTTATTCTTTTTTTGCCTTTTTCTTTTAATTTTTTTCCGCTTTATCTTCCTTTTTATCAAGGATTGCAATTGCCTCTTTTGACATCGGCACAAGAATAATAAGATTTATAATCGTCATAAGGCCTATGCCCACATCGCCGAGATCCCACACAATTGTGTATGCCTGCAAGCCGCCCACAAAAAGCATAACAAGCGCCAACACCTTATATGCCGTTTGGCTGAGCCAATTATTGCCGCAAAGATAAGCAACATTGGAGCGGGCATAAAACAGAATTCCGATAAATGTGGAAAAGCTAAACAGGAAAAGCACTATGGCCACAAATATTGTGCCGCCGCTGCCGAGGTGGTAATTCATTGCAGCCTGAAGCAAATCCATGCCCTGCAAGCCGTCTGTGATTTCACGGGGAGCAAGCAGCATAATCATTGCCGTGCAGGTGCAAATAACAATTGTGTCTATCAAAACTCCAAGGGATTGCACCATTCCGACCGTTTCGGGTTTTTTGCCCTCTGCCGCCGCTGCCGCACACGGAGCAGATCCGGAGCCTGCCTCATTTGAAAACAGGCCTCTTTTAACTCCGTTCATAAGCACTGCGCCGAAGCCGCCGCCCGCAATTTGCTTAAAGCCGAACGCCTCCTGAAAAATTCTTGAAAAAACTTCCGGCATCAGCTTAATATTTTTAAGAATAATGAAAACAGTAACGGCAAAATAAAGCACCGCCATTACGGGCACGATAATATCAAGGAACTTAACCGTTGCATTCTTTCTGAGCACAATAACCGCTGCAAGAGCAACAAGCACCACGGTTGTGTAAATCGGCGGAATCGAAAAAGGCATTTTTTTGAATGCGGAGGTAACGGAGATACTGATAACCTGGCTGATTCCGCACCAGCAGATAAGGCCGAAAAACGCAAACAAAATTGCAAAAAAATGATTTTTTTGATTTTCCTTTTTTTCTTTTTTTGCTCCACAAAATCGTGTATGTAATAAGCAGGGCCGCCGTGATAGCCGCCGTAAAGCGGATCCTTTTTCTTGTGAAGCTGAGCGAGTGCGCCCTCAACATAAGCGGTGGAGGCACCGAGCAAAGCAGAGGCCCACATCCAAAAAACAGCGCCTGCGCCGCCGATTGAAATGGCGGCAACAACGCCGACAAGATTTCCCATGCCGACTCTTGTGGCTGTGGAAACAATCAGCGTTTGAAAGGTTGAAAGGCTTGTTTTATCGTCGTTTTTTTATCGCTGAGAGCCCTTATCATCTGCGGAAATTTTCGCACGGGCATAAATTTTGTTCTTATTGTAAAGAAAATTCCCGCCGGAATAAGCAAAAGAACCAAAAGCGGAATTCCTATGGAAACATCTCCGAAATGCAGAGTAAAAAGATCGCCCCAAAGAAAATTGTAAAACCATTCAATAACTTTATTCATATCATAAATTCCCCTTGATATAACATCAAAAATAAGCGGCAGATTTTGCTGCTTTGCGGTGGATTGCCGCCGTAAAACAGCTTCGCAATTTGCATTAAAAAGCCTGCCGAAGCCTGCGAAAAGCAGTGCAAAAGAATATGCCGAATCGTCTATTACGATTCAGAATATTTAATTTACAAACTAAACTAAATAAGATCACATGGAGCATAAACGGTATATGTTATTTCACCCTCTGCGCTTTCGTAAAGCAGTGCTATTCTGCCGTTGTTAAGGCAAGTCATGCAGGAATACATAAATGCGGAATCGTTAATATCCGTTGTTTTTTTGTAAGCGTCATATTCCCGGCGCCGTCAACCTCAAAAGCAAAAATCTTGCCGCAGCTGCGCTCATGAACGGTTTTGCCCTTCTTTTTGCTTGTGCCCGTGGGGCAGGAAATCAAAATATAATCCTTGCCGCCTTTTGTGCACTGAATTGCGCTGAGCATGCAGGCGGAAGAAATCTCCGTTTCCGTAACAACGGGATCGCACCAAATATATTCCGTGCCCGTAAGCTTTGCATCCGCATAGCAGATTCTGTTGCTGTTGTTTCTGAAAAAGCAGCGCAAATCGCCGTTTGAAAGCTCAACTATTTGGCTTTCGCTTGAATATTCAAAAGTGTCGTTTGATTCAATATCGCGGCTTCTTTGCCAAGTGCTGCCGCCGTCCGTTGAATAAATAAACGAGGCCTGCTGCGTGCCCACCTTAACATCGCATACATATGCGGAAAAAATCAGCGTGCCGTTTGAAGTGCAGATTCCTCTGCCGGGGCCGACTCCGTAAAATGCTTCATCTGCCTTTTTAAGGTTTATAAGCTTAGGCGCGCCAAAGCTTTCACCGCCGTTTTCCGATTTGGTCATATATAAATATGTGGTTGGCACAACGGAAAATTTCATCTTTGATTTAATGTAAAAAATATTGCCGAGCAAATTATTACTTGCATCATAAAGATAGTAATATTCGTCTATTTTATAGCCGCTGTTTTTCTCCGTTGGCATCGGTTATTTGCGAATAGCCGTTTTTCAAAATGGTTAATATCTGCCTTATAATCATAGCTTTTGCCGTGATCATCCGAAATTTTAAGGCTGCCGTCTTCGTTAAAAGCAGGCTCTGCAACAGCCGCTTTAATTCCCGTCCAGCTTGCAAGGTTGCGACCGCCGGGATAAAATGTTGTCATCATCCACACGTTATTTCCGTTTGCAATCAGCTCCGAATCAATAAAGGCGGATGATTTTTTTGAAAACTTGTTTCCGTTATCGCCAAGATGGTTGGCAGTGTAGGAGTTCCAAGTTGCGCCGCTGTCATCGCTGTAAGCAACAACGGTGTCAAGCCCTCCGCCGTCAAGCGTGGTGTCGTATCTCGCATCTGCAGACGCCACAATTCTTCCGCTTTCCAGGGTGATCATTGCGGGAATCCTGAAATTTTTGCTTTCTCCCGTCACCTCGGTTACAAACGGCTGATCGCTTGTTTTCACTGCGGCAGGCCTTTCGGCAACGGAAACCGGCTTTCTCGCGTTCACCGCCGCAATACTTCCGCCTATTATTGCAGCCGCTGCCGCAACGGCAACTGCGCCGCTTATTACTTTTTTTAATCTTAGTTTTAATCATAGCAACAACTCCTGCGCCTTTCGGCGGCATTTTTCTTTGATTTTAGGTTGCAATCAAGTGTATTTATTTTGCCAATCTCTTTATCACGATATATGTGGCTTTTGTTTGAAAATGGCAAAGTCTGCTTTTAGGCTTATTTTGCTTTTTTCGCTTTTCCTTTTCCGGCAAAAATTGAAATGCCGAAAACAATAATCAGCAGCAGCGCCGCAAAGCACATCCAAAAAGCAAGAAGCGGCTTTGAGCGAGAGGAAAATGTGTCGTAATATCCTTTAAGATAAATAACGGTAACGATAATCGGCAAAATATATTGCATATAAATTCTGATAAACGTGCCTTTGGGGAATTTTATTCCGTTGCCCGTGTTGGCCTCTTTAATGAAATTTTCAAAGCCCCAGCCGTTTTTGCGCACGCAAAACATAACAAACACAAGGCTGCCGAGCGGTAAAAGATTTGATGAAACAAGAAAATCCTCCAAATCCATAATCGTTGAGCCTTCGCCGAGCGGCTGAAAGCCCGAAAGCAAATTAAATCCAAGAATTGCAGGAACAGAAAGTGCCGTGATAAGCACAAAATTAACTCCAACGGCCTTTTTTCTGCTCCATCCGCTCATATCCATATAGGTTGCGATAATGTTTTCAAAAACAGCAATGATGGTGGAAAGCGCCGCAAAAGACATAAACACAAAAAACAGCGTGCCCCAAATTCTGCCGCCGGGCATATTGTTAAACAAATTCGGCAGAGTTATGAAAAGAAGCGACGGGCCGGAATCCGGCTGAACGCCGAAAGAAAAAGCAAGCGGGAATAATGATAAATCCTGCCATAAGAGCAACAAAGGTGTCAAGCAGCACAATGCTTACGGCCTCGCCCGTAAGTCGCTTTTTTCTGTCAAGATAGCTGCCGAATATTTCCATTGCACCGATGCCGAGGCTCAGAGTAAAGAACGCCTGCGACATTGCGGCAAACACAACATTGCCTATTCCGTTTTCCGCAACGGATTTAAAATCGGGCACAAGATAAAACTTAACGCCCTCACCCGCATTTGAAAGAAACAGCGAATTGCAGGCAAGCGCAAGCATTAAAACCACTAAAAGCGACATCATGATTTTTGTGATTTTTTCAACGCCGTTTTTAAGGCCCAGTGCGCAAACGGCAAATGAAATAACGATTGCCGCAACAGTCCATATTGTCAGCGTGCCGGGTTGCGAGAGCATATTTGTGAAAAACTGTGCAATTCCGCCGGAATCAAGCCCTGAAAGCTTGCCGAATGCCTCAAGATAGGCATAATAAAGCATCCAGCCGCCCACCATGGTGTAAAACATCATTAAAAGATAGCTGCCCAAAATACTTATCCATTTAAGCGAATGCCAGCGGCTGCCTTTCGGCTCAAGCTGCTCAAAGGCCTTGCCCATTCCTCTGCGGCTGCCTCTGCCGACGGTGAATTCGCACACCATAATCGGAAGCCCAAGCACCACAAGAAACACAAGATACATCAAAATGAATGCCGCACCGCCGTACATTCCGCAAATATAGGGAAATTTCCAAACATTTCCGATTCCTACCGCACAGCCTGCGGAAACCAAAATGAATCCAAGGCGTGAGCCGAATTTTTCTCTCTGCCATAAAAAAACCTCTAATCGGCAGTGCAAAACGCACCGCAAGTTTATTGTCGCTCTATTCTATCATATAAATTTCGCTTTTTCAATGCAGTGCTTCAAAGCGATAACGCGCTAAAACAAAAAAGACGGCGGCATTTTTTATTGCCCCTGCCTGTAAATAAACCTTGAAATAAAGCCCCAAACAATATATTATATAATAAAGAAATGTGCGTTAAGCATGGGCGGAATTTTGCTTTGTGATTTTCTGCTTTGCTTTTTGCAACACAGGAGTGAGAATATGAATATGAATTACTGCATCGGCGAAGCCGAGCTGAAGCGTGCAGAGACTTGCCTTGCTTTTGCGCAACAGCTTGGGTTGATTGCAAGCAGCAGCTTTGAGGACCTTGAAAAAAGGCGAAATGCGGAAAATGAAAAGAGAGCCGCAGCAGCCGAAAAGGGCGAGGTTTTTTATGGCTTGCGGCATTTTTCCGCACCGGCTTATCTGCAATATGAGCTGACAAGATTCAGGCTTGATTTTGCTGCGGAAACAGAGCAGGTTAAAAAGGCTTATAAATTTGCCGAAATAACCGAAAAAGAAATGAAAGCTTACTATAAAGCCAATAAAGATCTTTTCACAAGGTATAACGGCGATAAATTCAGATACAGGGAAGTTAAGCTTATTATCAAAAAGAAATTAAGGGAGGCTGAATATGATAATGAAATCAACAACATATTATGTAAGCTCTCTTAACGGCAGCGATTCAAACAGCGGCACGGCACAAACAGAAGCCTTTAAAACACTTGATGCAATAAACAATATTAAGCTTATGCCGGGAGACAGGGTTTTGCTTGAAAAAGGCTCTGTTTTTGAAAATGAATATTTGCACATTAAAAACTGCGGCGATATAAACGGCGGCAGAATTGAAGTTTCGGCATACGGCGAGGGAGATGCGCTTCCTTGCATAAACGCAAACGGCAGCGGAATTTGGCACCAGGATTACGGCACCAAGCTTGATTATGCCGGCCATGTTTATAAAGGCGATGTTTCATCTGCAGTTTTGCTTTATGATGCAGAAAAATATATTGATTGAAAAATATTGAAATCACAAACTTTGAGCCCTACACAACGGCAGAGGCATATTCAAGCCCCGATAAGCTTGAGCGCACCGGCCTTGCCGCAGTGGCGCAAAACAGAGGCACAATTCATTCAATAACGCTTGATAATTTATACATTCATGATGTCAGCGGCAATGTTTATGATAAGCATATGAATAACGGCGGGATTTATATGACGGCATTTAAGCCGGCAAACGAAGCCGAAACCGGCGTTGCAAGATACGACGGTGTAACAATTCAAAATTGCTTTGTTAAAAATGTAAGCCGTTGGGGAATAGCGGTAGGCTACACATATAATTGGGAAAAATTCTCAGGCAAAGAGCTTTCCGCAGAAGCATTTAAAAAATACGGCAATGAGCATATTTTGCTCAGAAACAATTATATAAAGGCCGCCGGCGGCGACGCATTAACTCCAATGTATGCCCTTGAACCGCTTACTGAGAACAACATTGCAGATTCCTGTGCCTTTGAGATGAACGACAGAATTTATAACAAAGCAGGAAAGCGAATGGGCAAGGTGGCTGCCGCAATTTGGCCGTGGAAATGCAAAAATGCAATGTTCAGATTTAATGAATGCACGGACACAAAGCTTAATCAGGACGGCATGGCTTATGATGCCGATTCCGGCGACGGCACTGTTTACGATCAAAATTACAGCAGGCTCAACGAGGGCGGCTGCGTAATGTTTTGCATGCAGGAGGCCGTTAATAACACCTTCACAAACAATGTTAGCTATGATGATTTGGGCGGCACATTAAGCCCCGCTCAAAACCCGGACGCTTATATTGCAAACAATCATTTTTACAAACGCCGTGAAGTGCCGCTTATTCGCAAAAGAATGCACGGCAAAAGGACTCTTAAAGACAACACAATAACTGAAATATAAATTTTAATAAATCAACACACAGTGAGGTAAACCGATGGATAAAAAAAGAGGAAGAGTAACAATACCCACCGATATGGATGTGGTTAAGGAAACAATTGAAATTATGGATGTTTGGGGCGCAGATGCAATTCGTGATTGCGACGGCACGGAATTTCCGCATGAGCTTAAAGACACGGGCGCAAAAATCTATGCCACCTATTACACCACAAGAAAGGATAATGCCTGGGCAAAGGCAAATCCGGATGAAATTCAGCAGATGTATATTATGACATCTTTCCACACGGCAGTTGAAGAAAAGCTTGAAATTCATCTTATGGATCATCTTTATCCGGATATGCTTGCCGTAAACACAAGAGATGATATCAAAAGATGGTGGGAGGTTATGGATCGCACCACAGGCGAGCCCGTGCCCGTAAGCGACTGGAGCTACGACGAAGAAAGCGGCAATGTTGTTATAAGCCCCGTTAAAAAATTCCATGAATACACCGTAAGCTTTTTAGCTTATATCATGTGGGATCCGGTGCATATGTATAATGCGGTTGTAAATGAGTGGGATGTTGAGCCGCAAATAACATTTGATGTTCGCCAGCCGAAAACAAGGGCACATTCTCTTGAAAGATTGCGCCGCTTTCTTGATACTCACGACTATGTTGATGTTGTTCGCTTCACCACATTTTTCCACCAATTCACCCTTATTTTTGATGAGCTTGCAAGAGAAAAATTCGTTGATTGGTTTGGCTATTCGGCTTCCGTAAGCCCGTATATCTTAAAGCAGTTTGAAGAAGAGGTCGGCTATAAATTCCGCCCCGAATTTATTATTGATCAGGGTTATATGAACAATACATACAGAATTCCGTCTAAGGAATTCAGGGATTTCCAGGCTTTCCAAAGGCGCGAGGTTGCAAAGCTTGCCAAGGAAATGGTGGATATTGTTCATGAATACGGCAAGGAAGCCATGATGTTTATGGGCGACCATTGGATCGGCATGGAGCCGTTTATGGAGGATTTTGCATCCATCGGTCTTGATGCGGTGGTTGGCAGCGTCGGCAACGGCGCAACGCTCAGATTATTCAGCGATATCAAAAATGTTAAATACACCGAGGGCAGATTCCTGCCGTATTTCTTCCCGGATGTTTTCCACGAGGGCGGCGACCCGATTTACGAGGCAAAGGTAAACTGGGTAACGGCAAGGCGTGCAATCCTCAGAAGCCCCATTCAGCGCATCGGCTACGGCGGCTATCTTAAATTGGCACTTAAATTCCCCGAATTTGTTGATTATATCAAGGGCGTTTGTGATGAATTCCGCACGCTTTATGATAATATTCAGGGCACAACGCCTTATTGCGTTAAAAAGGTTGCCGTGCTCAACTGCTGGGGCAAAATGCGCTCCTGGAGCAACCATATGGTGCACCACGGCCTTTATTACAGGCAGAATTATTCATATTTCGGCGTTATAGAAGCACTCAGCGGCGCGCCGTTTGATGTTTCCTTTTATCAGCTTTGATGATATTAAGGAAAACAAAGATTTCTTAAAGCAATTTGATGTTGTTATCAATGTGGGCGACGCAGACACTGCTCAAAGCGGCGGCGAATATTGGTGCGACGAGGAAATTATCACGGCAGTTAAAGAGTTTGTTTATAACGGCGGCGGCTTTATCGGAGTCGGCGAGCCGGCGGCTCATCAGTGGCAGGGAAAATTCTTCCAGCTTGACGATATTCTCGGCGTTGAAAGAGAAAACGGCTTTACGCTTAACACCAGAAGATATAACACCGAGGAGCACCGCGATCACTTTATTCTTGCCGACACAAACGGCGAAGTTGATTTCGGCGAGGGCAAGAAAAACATCGTTGCGCTTGAGGGCACAACCGTGCTTATTCAAAATGCAGGCGAGCTTCCGTTTGCCGTAAGGCATGCCGAGGAAGTGCAAATGGCAGTTAAATCCTTCGGCAAGGGCCGCGGCGTTTACATCAGTGGCCTGCCTTACAGCTTTGAAAACAGCCGCGTGCTTTACAGAGCCGTGCTTTGGAGCTCAAATTCGGAGGATGAGCTTAATAAATGGTTCTCCACAAACTATAATGTTGAAGTGCATGCTTATGTTAAAAACGGCAAATACTGCGTTGTAAACAACACTTACGAGCCGCAGGACACCACCGTTTACACGGGCGACGGCAACGGATTTGACCTTCATCTTGAAGCAAACGAAATCAAGTGGTATCAAATCTAAATAAGCAATAACAAAAGCCGGGCGGCGGTTGCGCTCCGTAAAGGGCGGCGCACCGTGCTCGGCTTTTTTACGTCTGAAAGAAGTTCAACATCGCTTGGACAGTCGAAAATCAAACACAATATGGTTTAAAACAAAAATGCTTTCGGCATATCGTGTTTGGCTTCGTTTGCTTAAGCAAGCGAGAGTAAACCGAACAAGTTTTTCGTTTGCTTAACGATTGCATATTGATTAAATGCAAAAGCGTGTTATAATCAATATGCAATAAATTTATTGAGAGGGAAATATGAAAAAGCAACGCGGCAACAATTAAATTTGCCTTTAAAAAAATCACTGCCCGTTTTATTCGGCTATCTTTTTTTAGGCTCGGCATTCGGCATAATGCTGTATAAAGCCGGCTACAATTGGGTTTGGGCGGTTATAATATCAATAGTGGTTTACGCCGGCTCGGGGCAATTTTTGCTTGTTTCGCTGATTGAATCGGGCGCAGGGCTTGCCACCACGGCGCTGATGACTTTTTTTATAAACACGCGGCATATGTTTTACGGCCTTTCTTACATAGAAAAGTTTAAAGCCGGCGGCTGGCGATATCCTTTTATGATTTTCACCTTAACGGATGAAACTTATTCCGTTAATTCTTCTATTTTATCCGTGCCCAAAAATGTGGACGAGGCCAAGGCAAGATTTTTAATCGGCGAGCTTGACCATGCTTATTGGATAATCGGCTCGGTGCTCGGCTCATTGCTGAGCCAGCTTATTCCGATTGATTTCACGGGAATAGATTTTTCGATGACGGCGCTTTTTGTTGTTATATTCATCGATTTGATTCGCAATCAAAAAGGCAAGGCGGGAATTATAGGCACGCTCGGCATCTTCTGCGGCATACTTTGCCTGCTCATTTTCGGGGCGGATAAATTCCTGCTGCCCTCGCTTATATTAACGGTGGTGCTGCTTTCCTCGTTTAAAGGATATTTCGGCGCGGAAAGGAGCGGGCAAAAATGAGCAACACACAGCTTATTTTGATGATTGCCGTTGCCGGCGCGTGCACCTTTGCCACAAGGCTTTTCCCCTTTGCACTTTTTCGGCGGCAAAAAGGAAGTGCCCAAATTCATAAAAATATTTGGGCGATGTTTTTGCCTGTGGCAATCCTCGGCATTTTAATAGTTTATTGCCTGCGCGATTTTGAAAAAGGCAGCATAAATTACATTTTGCCGCAGATAATCGCCGTGGCGCTGACCGCGGGAATCCACCTTTGGAAGAAAAACACCCTGCTCAGCATAGCCGTGGGCACAATCGGCTATATGCTGCTGATTCATTTCGTGTTTGTTTAAACAATCGGAAATCGGTTGCTTTAAACCATATTGCGTTCGATTCCCGCATGCTTAAGCAAGCGAGAGTAAACCGAACAAGTTTTTCGTTTGCTGATTTCTCGCATAGCTTTTGTTAAAAATACTCGTTAATCCGAAAGGATTAACTGCGTTTTGTGCCTTGCTCTGCAAAAAAATCATCTGCACGAAAAATCCTTGACCTCAAACGGTTGAATTTTCGTGTGGATTTTTATGCGGAGAATGCAGCAAGGCTGGCACCTTGCAAAGCCGACAAGTGAAAATACACCGAAAAGGCTCTGTTTGAGGCGTGTTCGGATTATTCTCGCTTGCTTAGGTAAAATATTTAAACGGGAGGAGCAATAATCGCTCTTCCCGTTTTGTTGTATTCAAATATTATATTAGCTTTCGGCGTGCAAAAGGCATGCCTTAGGCTTGCTTTGAAAGCAGACCCGCGCCGGCAAAAATAAATTTCCGTTTTAGGAATTATCGCCACCCCATTTGAGCATATCATCATCCACTTCAAGCGATTCACAGGCTATAGTCATCCAATCGCCGTTTAAAAATCCAATATATATTTCAATGAATTTTTGATCTGAAAGAAGCGGGCAAAATTCGTTAACATTAGGCTCTTTTTCTTTCAATTCGCGCAGTCTTGGAATAAGAGTTTGCCTTTGCTCGGATATACGGCGTGGTTTTAATATTCGTCTGCTAAAAAAAGAATCCATTCCAAGTTGAAATATATAATTTATTATTGATCAATACTGCGTTTGCGCCGTATTCACATGTGTATTTTTTTACCAACAAACATTTTTTTTAAAAATCATAAACTAATACTTTTTTTTAGAAAGCACAATAATTAAACTGCTATTGAAGAGTTTGGCTTTTTAAAAAAATATCCATTTTCTTTTTCTTCAAAGCAATTGTTAACATCTAATAAAAATCTTTCATCATTACTTATGTTAACAACTTCCATATTATTGAGTAAAACATATTGTGAATTTAGTAATGCCCTTGGGTACGCACCATGTTCAAAACTGATATGAAGTTGCTTTTCTATTGTAAGATCATTAACATCTATTATAAATAAGCAACAATTAGTTTGTGGCTTGTTAATAAAAACGTTTTTTTCAACACATAAAAAAATATGCCTTTCTTTCATTTTTTTATCATACACGCGATGAAAACAAGTAAACATATTATCCGTTAAAAGCACATGCTCGCTTTTTATCCGTTAAAAAATTATATTTAACCGCATACATATTTTCATCTTTGAAAGTCAGCACATCCAAAACAACACCCTCATCAATGCAAAAGAAATCACCGTCATGAGCAGTTCTTTCTCTGGCGCGGCAACTGCCTTTTTGCGTTAAAGTGAATGTTTTTAAATCAAACATGCCATATACACCGCTTGTTGATTTGGCATAAACATAATTTTCATCCATAGAAAGCGATGATATGTTTTTTATACCGGTTAATGTTGCACATATTTCATCGGTTTTCGAGTCTATAACACCGATTTTGTTTCCTCCGGTGCAAATATATTGTCCGTTATAAGAAATCTCAGCGCACCCGAATTTTTGCTATCTTTTTTTCATTCCAAATCCCATTTCCTTATTCCTGTTGCTTCGGCATATTCTATATCGGCTATTTTTTTATCAACTTCCAAAAATATAAGGAACATTTGAATCAATCAAACTATTCTTCAATGGGAAATCGGAATTGTTGTAAAATGTAATTGACTTAACCACAGCATCATCTAAAAATCATTCCTGAAACTTCATCAAAATTATCATATGTAACTAACAGCACTCCTTCCTTTGTGATATGTGCTGTTGTAATAACCGAAGAAACAGGCATAAACAATGTGTTTTCATCGTAATTTAGAATTTCGTTCTTTGTTGTCTTACCGACTTCTATGAAATCATATTGCGATTTATTTTTTATTTCATCAATTACAAGTATTTTATACGGCTCTTTATTTTCGTTTATGAAAACGAAAAACACGGCTTCCGTCGTCTTGCAAAAACACGGCGTAATAACCCTGATATGTTTTTCGCAGGCATTGAATATTGTAATCCGACCTCAGCTGTGAATAGGTCAATTTATTATTTTCAATGTTGCTTTTCATTTTTTGTATTTCAGAAGCGGAATATCTTTCCGTTACCAAAATATCAATAGTTTTATCGTTGTTATATTTCATTTTTTTCACCTATTGAAAAAAAGGTATTATGACAGCCAATACTGCGACTAAAAAAATCAGTAAAGCACTTAATAGTAGAGATTTAATATTTCTTTTCATATTTATTTCTCCACTGCAAAATAAACTGACTCTGTGTTATAATAATTTTCGATATAACCTAAGTCCCATGTAAGGGCAGTCCCATCTAGTGCATTCCACCGCGATGGAGTTTGACCTGGTTTATCTGCCCAAGTTCCATCACTTAATTGAACTGCAAAATGATAATCAGCCACTCCAATATCTTCCAGAACAATACTAGAAGTCTTCATTGCTACAATATATTCATTTTCGTTTTTATCTAACGGAGAATCAACTATCCTAACAGGTTTGTTTAAGGACTTCATATCCCTAATGATAAAATCTGTTATCTCTTTGGGAGTATACGCTTTCTTATTATAATACATCCGTTTTGATTTATTTTTAGCTGAATAATCCCCTGGGTTTGCAGCCGATGGCAAATTAAATGCATAACTGTAACAATTTTGATTTGTTGATCTAGAATTAACATAATTTGAGGGTGGTGATGGTTTTGCCGACTTGTTAGCAGAACACCCGGATAATGTTAGTGCTAATGCTCCAACAAGTAAACCCACAGCAACAACAGCACCCCAAAATTGTCCATTTGTGTCAATTCGATTTATCGAATTGTTTCCACAATATGAAAACATGTTTTTATCAAGCACGCTTTGCCCTGTTTGAACATAGCCGTCTGCGTTAATAAAGCGGCACATATCGGGGGAATAATAGCGCGTGTTGAGGAAATACCATTCCGTTTCAAAATCGAAGTAATAACTGCGATAGCGGATTGGGTTTTGCTCTGCAAGAGCAGTGTTGCCCGTGATTTCCGTAACCTTGCCCCAAGAATCGTAAGCGTATTCCGCAAGCACATTGCCGTCCTTATCCGCAATTGCCGTTACATCGTTTTGAGCATTTTTGATATAGTAATACTCTGTGCCGTTGAGGATGAAGCCGAAGATGTCCGAATTGTTATCATACATAAACACAAGCGTATCGTTGCCTGATTTTTGCCCCGCAAGGATATCGCCGTTGTAGACAAACTCGGTTTTAACTCCGTTTACGGTTTTGGAAATTCGGTTTCCGTCGCCGTTATAGGCATATTCAATTGTGTTTTCGCCGTCTGCAATGCTTTGCAGCTGCCTGCCGAGCCAAGTGAGCTGTTTGCTGCCGATTGAAAGCGGATTGCCGATTTCATCATATGCAATCGGTGTGCCGTTAAAATCCGTGAGCAAATCTGACCATACGGAATCCGTGTAACTCCAGGTTTTTGTATCGGTCGGCTCTCCAAGCTCGCCTGTGGTGTATTCATATTCCTTTTGCTCGGTTATATTTCCGTTTGTGTAGGAATATGTTATCGTTTTGCCCGCTTTTTCATCATTAACTCTCGTTAATTGATTGAGGCTGTCGTACTCATAGCTTGTTACATACGAGCCGTTTGCCACGCTTACTATATTGCCGAGCTTATCATATTCATACGAATATGTGCCCGCCGGGGTTTCAACGGATTTCACAAGCGTGGTTGTGCGCTTTTCCGCCGCGCCGTTTTCTTTGGCGATTTCATAATTTTCGTAAGCATATTTTATGCCGAACGAATTGCCGCCAAAGCTTTTTTGCGCCAATCTGCCGAGATTATCATAAGCAAAGCCGAGCTTTTCGCTTCCGTTCCACTGCACGGAATACACCTGATCCGGCATTTCGCCGTTTTTCAAACTGCCGTAAGCATAGCAGATTTCCTGCTTGCCGAGCGGCGAAAAATGCGTTATGCCCGTTAAATAGTTTGTTTTATCAGCATATTTAAAATCCGTGCTGGATATTAAATTAAGGTCGCTTTTTCCCGTGCCCGCATATTCGCGCTGAGAAACCACTCGCTCTGCAAGGTCATAAACAAATTTGGTGTTTGTGCCCGTGAAAAAGTCTGTTATCTGCGCAACGGAGCCGTTGCTGCCATAGGAATATGTTACCCTTTGATTTTCGCTTCCATTATATCGCTTTTCCGTTTGGCGGTCAAACTTATCATACGAAAACTCAACCGTGTCGCCGTTTCCGTAGGTTTGCTTTGAAAGCAGACCCGCGCCGTTATATTCAAGCTCGGAGAGCGTGCGCCACGCATTGCCGTTGCCGACTCTGTTTGCCGTTGTTCTGCCGAATTTATCATACAAAAAGCTGTATTGCAGCGCGCCGTTTACATTTATGCTTTGCAGGCGGTCGTTTTCATATTCATAGCTGTTTGTTACTCCCGCAGAGGAAACGGAGAGCAGGGAGTTATTATTTTCGTCATATGCATACTGCGTGGAAACGCCGTTTGCATTTGTTACGCTTTGGAGCGTGCCTTTATTTTCATCATAGGAATATACGGTTTCGTTATTCCTTTCATCCGTTGTTTTGGCAACGAAGTTTTGGCTTTGCGTATATTCCGTTTGAGTGGATACGGTGTATTCATCCGTTTGTTCATAAGGATAAAAATACCATTTTTGCGATTCGGCGGGGCTGTTATTATTGCAGGCGGACTGCCTGAGCACTCGCCTGTCTTTAATTTCCTTATCGCCGAACTGCCCGTCGAGGCACATTTTGAAATTTGAAGCTTCGGTGTAAGCAACGAAGCTGCCGTCTTCCTGCTTAACAAGCTTAAATCTTTGCGCATTTGACTGATTGCCTGCGTGAAGCTGCAATTCAGTGCCCGAGGCCGCAGACGCGCTTTTAACATCCATATATGCGGCTGTGAACGCCGAGGCTCTTAAATAGAACACATCCGTTTTGCCGGAAACCGCTTCGGGAGTCCATGTGAGCTTGCGCGAGGAATTATAGTTTGCCTCTGCTCGGATATACGGCGTGGTTTTTAACCGTTTGGTGCACCTCGCACGAATCAACCGCATGCCCCGAATAGGCATTTATCAATATATATTCCTTGCCGCTTTCGATTTTTTGGGCGGGCTTTCTGGAAACGGTTGTTGCCTCAGTCAAATTGCCCTTATTATCATAGCTGAAGCCGTATTCAAGCCCGTCAGACGACAAAGCATTAGTCATCTGCTTTTTATTATTATAGTTATACAGATATTTACTGCCCGAGGGATTAAGCATTTTTGCCATTTGATTTCCGTAATAGGAAAAGGTGGAATTGCTTTTTGCCAAATCCACAACGGAGGAAACATTGCCGTTTGAATCGTAATCATAAGTTTGGCCGTATTGCTCTTTATAGCAAAACGCGCCTGTTTGATAAGCGTTGTTTACATTATGGTCGTATGTAAACACAACGGAGATATTGCCGTAATCCTGCGGCATAACGATTTGATCCGCCAAAAACTGCCACTGATTTTTAACATCCGGGTTAAAATATTTATTTATGCAGCCGAGCCATTTGCCGTTATTATCGTAATAATCGATTGCAATTTCAAAGTGCGGCTTATAGCTTTCGGAATCCTTAACCCCGTTCAGCGGAGCGGAAAAGGCATAGCCCCATGCACCGTAGGAAAAAACATCGCCCTTTTTGCCGGAAACATTTAAATATTGCCTTTGCCTTTTATAATCGCCCTCAACCGAGCCTGTGAGCTTGCCGCATTTTGCAAAGCCGTTGAGCCCCGCCCAGGTTACGGAGCTTGTGCCGCTGCCGAAATTTTCCCAAGCCGTTAAGCCGTTGTCAAACGAGGAATTTTCAACAATATTAAAGGTGCTTGCGTTATCGCTTTTTTCAAGCTGCACATCGTCAAACCACACGGTGCCGTAAGCGTCAGGCCCAAAGCCCATATTCACTTTAAGCGTTGCGCCCGCGGGCAAATCAAAGGTTACGCTTCTGCGTTCCCAGCCGTTTGTGGCATTTGTTTTTTCAATCAGCTTGCTGTAAACATATTTGCCGTTTGAATCATAAACCTCGGCAAACATTTGCGCACCGCCGCCGGGAATGGTTTTTCCGTCCGTATAAATATAGGCGGAAAAGGTGTATGTGCCCTGCGGCAGATTATTATGATTTTGAACCGCATTAACACGGCCGCCGTTTGAGGCGGATTTTGTGACTTTAAGGGAAGCGTCCGTTATATTTTTCTTGGCGGCGTCTATTGAAACTGATGCGCCGGAGGAATTATTCGTATAAGTCCAATACCCGGCATAGCCCCTTGTGAAGCCCGGGTTTATAATATAGTTTACGGTGCTTTTTAAAACGCGGGATTCGGAAATCAGCTTATTTGCCTTGCCGCTTGTGTTGTTGCCGCCGGCAAGCTTAAAGAACTGCGCAGAGCCGTCCGTATTTGAAACCGTTCCCGTGGTTTGGGCATAATCGTTAAACTGATATGTGTAGCTTCTGCCCTGCAAATCCGTAACTTCCGTTTCATTTTGCAGGTATTTAAAGGAATAGCTTTCAAGCGCGGTATTATCCGCGGAGCACCATTTCAGCTCTTTAACCCTTTTTTGCTCGGAGCCGTCATAATCAACGCACGCCTTTGTGCCGTCTATCCCGGCTATATATTTAATAAGGTGCGAGCCGTTCCAGCTTATTTGAACATTTTTACCGTCTGCAAAAGAAACGGCGGTTAAATATCCGTTTTGATATTTAAACTCGGTTTTTCTGCCGGCAGGGTCGGTTATTCCGGCAACCTGCCTTGCGGTGTTCGGCGTGTAGTCAAAAATGTATTTTCTGCCTGCGCCGTCCGTTATTGAAGTGATGCGGGAATTGGCGTCGTATTGAACGGTTGAAGACACACCCGACGGGTTTTTGATTCTGCTGAGGCGCCCCTTATTGTCGAAATACATTTTATTATCGTCTTTATCCGTTACAACATAATTTGCTTCGGGCGCGCTTGAATCGGAGCCGACGGATATAACATCAAGTGTGTATCCGAGGCCGTCTTCATCCTTGCCGGATGAGGTGTTTCCGTTTTCAAAATAAAACCAATGAATTGTGCCGTCGGCATCATTAAGATAATATTTATAGCCGTTATCCCAAAAGGTGCCGCCCTGCTTAACAAGGTATATCTGATAATTGGTTTGAATACGATTGCCGAAATCGGCATATTTGGCAGCCTCTTTATTTGAATTATAAACAAGCGAAAGGTTAACGGGCATTAAGCTGCCGCCGGCATCCTGCGTTACCGGCTGAGAAAAAACAAGATTGCCGTTATAATTATTAACGCTTGCCGTGCCGCCGCGGCCTGCCGCCGTATCCGTGAACGACCAGTAATCCTCGTAGCCCGACATATTGCGATAAGACACTGTCATTACCGGCCTGTTGTTTGGATAAGTGGTGTAGTTTATTGAATAAAACCAAGCCTTTGCCGCAGCCGTTTTGGTGGTTGTTAAGGACAAGCCGTAGTTACTGCTTTTATCCTCATACCAACTGCGCACCATATCCGTGATTTCAACCTCGCGGAATTTGGTCAAATCCGTTTTTTCCGTAAGCATTAAATAATCGGAAATATCGAAGGCGCTGTGAGGGCCGTTGTTCCATGTTACCGTTTTTTCGTTCCAATCTTCAACAAGCCTTTTAACATTTACGGGAAGCCCAACCTCGCATTTGCGCAGGCCGAGATACAATTTTGCGTCCACAACCTTATCCGCAATGCCGAGCGCGGGCAATTCCGTGAATTTCATATAGCTTTCGGTTTGACCGTAGCCGTAAATATTGCCCACATAAAGGCTGCCCATATCGTCCGTGCCTGAGGCTTTATAGCATTTATTCGGATTTTGGGACGATACGAATGCCGATTGAACATTTTTTGCGCTTTGCTCTGTTTTAAGCACAGGGTCAACCGTAACGGGATATTCCCTGCTTTGCTCATTCAGCCAAGCTTCATCAAGCGTTGTTTTAACCGTGAAGGTGTTGTTTTTACTTTCAATCAGCGCAAGCGTTATGCCCTGCGAAGCATTACCCTGCGCATCCTCCATAAAAGGCGCGGTTAAAGTGTATATCACCTTGCCATCGGAATCCCGCATTTCTATTGTTTTATCATCAATCTGAACGGGAACGAGGCCGTTTGCCTTATAAACCGATGTGAAATTGCTCGGCGATTTATCACTTTTCAGAATAATATTTTCTTTAATTCCGGCAGGGCCGAGAATATATTGAAAATCCGTGCCTTTATAAACATTTTTATAATCAACGGTTGAGGTGAGATTTTCCAAAACCGTCGGGTCGCCGCTTGCCTCGTTTTTCTCGATTTGCGCAGTGCTTTTTTCGGCATCTACATAATACCAGGAAATTTCATAGCCGTCTTTTTCAAGGCGAACAAACTTTTTGCCGTTCGTTTTTTTGGAAAGCCTTACGCTGTAATCGGCAGTGTGATTTACCAAATCCTTATTTTTAACAATTCTGCCCGCGTTTTCATCATCATCTGCACTCGTTTCCGAAAGAGTGTTATCATAATCCACCCATCTGCCGTTTTGCTCAAAATGCACGGGTGTTAAATATTGCGCGGCCTGCACGGTGCCATCGCTCATACGGAAATACTTTGTGCTTTCATCGCGCATACTCGTATCTTCATACAAAACATACGCATCTTCGGCGGAGGAAGCTTCCGTTGTTTCGGATTCCTGTGCCTGCGATTCTGCCGCAGCGGCGATATTTTGCTGTGAAGCCATTATCGAAACCGGGCTTGCAACCGTTAACACGGCTAAAATTATTGCAATAACCGCCTGCATGGTTTTGAATTTTTTATTCATGAATACACTCCTTTATTTGGATTTCTTGTGTGTTCAAAGCCATATTATCATTTTTGACAAACAAGCAATATAAAAATAATAAAAATCACAATATATTTGTACAGAATTTTATATTTGTTTGGAATTTTTAAGCAACCAATCAAAAAAATTCAGGCGAAGCGGCACGCTGTGTAAAGAAGAATGCGCCACAAGCGGAGTACTCCGTAAAGACCGATTGCTCAATAAATCAAACAAACGGCAAAATACTGCGTTAAAATTGCAGTGAAGGCGGCAGATTATAATTTTAAAGTAGACACTTTGTGCGGCATATGATACACTTTTATTAAGCAAACGCGGGGGCGTCCTTAAAAAAGGTTGCACGGTAACTTCGATTATGATTACGGCCCTCGCTGCCGTTGCAGGCCGCTTATAGGCTCTGCACTTGCCGAGCCGATGGACGGCGCAATTTTGCTTGCGCTGATTTCGGGAATCACCAGCATTATTTACGCAATTGATAATCGCGATGAACAGCGCACACCCAAACAACAAATATTTTAACGGCTACACACCGTTATATATATCCGCCATTAAAACACATTTTAAAAAAATCGCATTCAAAGCGGTGGATCACAAAGATGAGCAATGATTTAAAAGCAATAAAAAAATCACATATGCCGAAGCCGAACGCCGCGACAAAAGCAAAAAAAGCTGCTTCGCAAAAATCCGCTGCCGCATTAAAGGCGGTTCCGTTCACGATGAGCTGGTTTTTTTCATTTAAGGCTCTGCTCGGAGGCAGGCGTTCAAAAAAAGCAACGTCCGTGCGTTTTGGCGAGCCGCTGTTTCATATTTTTTTCTCAAGCACGCTTGCAAACAAATTATTATTTGACGAAGCTTGCGAGGAAAGCAAATTTGAAAAAGCCGTTTTGCCCGCGTGAAAATTCATGCATGTATCACTGGGCGGCAATTGAAAACGTCGCCGGCATAACAAAGAACGGGATTTTACCCATGGGAAATTCAAAATATGTTTATATAACGGATGACCCCGAATTTATCGCAAAATCAGGCTATCTGCATTGGAAGGTGCTTGCGGAAAAAAAGACACGATATTTGTGCCGATTAAAATTGACGCACACGCCCTTGCGGCGGAATACGAAATCATGAAGGTGTTTTCCCGCCATGAATACGCGGTTAAACACATTCCGCCCGAATTTATAATAAACGAACAGGCAGGCACATCAAAAAGCGGCACATAAAAGCTGATACGGCGCACCCACCCTTGCAGGCAACCGTATCCGTTTATTTTTTTGATTTCGGCGTTTTTTTGATTGCCGGAAAGATATATCTATCGGGTTAAAACGCAAAAAGCAGAGAAAGCCGCAGAAAAACGGCAAGCTTAAATCACCGTTCAAAGCTTTTGGCAGTGCGGCACAGCGGCGGCGGATATTCAATCGCCGCGAATCGAATGTTTAAAAGCCGAATGAATTTTTGCGTATTTTTTTATTGCGGATATTGATTTTATGCTTTCTTTGCTTTATAATGTGTAAGTACAGACGGTTGTACGCTCGTGCAGCCGTCTTATTGTTTTTTTATCGGCATTACGGAGAGGAAATATGTATAAAATCGGATTTGACAATGACAAATATTTAAAAAAATGCAATCCACAAGAATTCGCGAGCGCATTCGCGAATTCGGCGGCAAGCTTTATTTGGAATTCGGCGGCAAGCTTTTTGACGATTACCATGCTGCAAGGGTGCTTCCCGGCTTTGAGCCGGACAGCAAGCTTCAAATGCTGCTTCAGCTGAAGGATGAGGCAGAAATCGTGATAGTTGTCAGCGCCGAGGATATTGAAAAGAGCAAGGTTCGCAGCGATTTGGGCATAACTTACGATGTGGATGCCTTGCGCCTTGCAAAAGCGTTCACAAAAAAGGGGCTTATGGTGGGCAGCGTGGTGCTCACAAAATATGCCGCCCATCCCAAGGTGCTCAGATTTGAGGAAAGGCTTGCCGACGCCGGCATTCCCGTTTATCACCATTATTTGATAGACGGTTATCCCTCAAACATTTCAAACATAGTAAGCGACAACGGCTACGGCAAAAATGATTTTATCCGCACCGAAAGGCAGCTTGTGGTTATCACGGCACCCGGCCCCGGAAGCGGAAAAATGGCGGTTTGCCTTTCGCAGCTTTATCACGAAAACAAGCGCGGAGTTAAAGCCGGATATGCAAAATTTGAAACTTTCCCGATTTGGAATCTGCCGCTTCGCCACCCCGTAAACATTGCATATGAAGCCGCAACGGCAGATCTTAACGACATAAATATGATAGACCCGTGGCACTTGGAGGCATACGGCAAAACAACCGTGAACTACAACCGCGATGTTGAAATTTTCCCGGTGCTTAAAGCCACTTTTGAAAGGATGTACGGCACCTGCCCGTATAAATCGCCCACGGATATGGGTGTAAACATGGCGGGCAACTGCATTTTCGACAATGATGCGGTTTCGCAGGCATCGCTTCAGGAAATCGTGCGCAGATACTACAATGCGGTTAAAAACGCGGCAAAGGGCGCGGGAAACAAAGAAGAAATTTACAAGCTTGAGCTTTTAATGAATCAGGCAGACATAAGCGCGGAAAGCAGGCCGTGCGCCGCGGCGGCGCATGAGCTTGCGGCAGAAACCGACCAACCTGCGGCGGCAGCAGAGCTTAAAGACGGCACAATCGTTACCGGCAAAACCTCTGCTCTGCTGGGCTGTGCATCGGCAACTCTTTTAAACGCGCTCAAGCACCTTGCGGGAATTAACGATGATGTGCTTTTGATAGGTCCCGATGTTATCAAGCCGATTCAAGAGCTTAAAATCAACCACCTCGGCAACAAAAATCCAAGGCTTCACACGGACGAAGTGCTGATTGCGCTTGCGATTTCCGCCACAGCAGACGAAAATGCGGCAAAAGCGATGCACAAGCTTTGCGAGCTTAAAAACTGCGAGATGCATTCCTCCGTTTTACTTGCGCAGGTGGATGAAAATGTGCTTAAAAAGCTCGGTGTTCGCCTGACGAGCGAGCCGGCAAAAAAATAAACAATCAAACGGCATTTTAAAGAGTGCTTTTGATTGCAAAAAAACATATAACAAACAAAAAAATATTTAAGGAGGACTATATAATGAAAAAGCCAAAGTACATATTCGTTACCGGCGGCGTTGTGAGCGGGCTCGGCAAGGGCATAACCGCGGCATCGCTGGGCAGACTTTTTGAAATCGCGCGGCTTTAAAGGTTACGGCGCAAAAAGCTTGACCCGTATCTTAATGTTGACCCCGGCACGATGAATCCCGTTCAGCACGGCGAGGTTTTTTTGTTACGGACGACGGCGCCGAAACAGACCTTGACCTCGGCCACTATGAAAGATTTATTGACGAATCGCTTTCTCAAAATTCCAACTTAACCTCGGGCAGAGTTTATTGGAAGGTTATAACAGATGAAAGAAAGGGCGTTTACGGCGGCCAAACAATTCAGATAATTCCGCATGTTACAAACGAAATCAAAAAATCGATTTACAGAAACGCGGAAACGGGCGCCGATGTGTGCTTCGTTGAAATCGGCGGCACGATAGGCGATATCGAAAGCCAGCCGTTTTTGGAGGCCATTCGCCAATTTTCGGTTGAATACGGCAGAGAGAACTGCCTTTTCATTCATGTTACGCTTGTTCCCTATCTTGCGGCTTCGGACGAGCTTAAATCAAAGCCCACTCAGCACAGCGTTAAAGAAATGCTTGCGCTGGGTATTCACCCGGATGTTATCGTGTGCCGCACGGAGCACCCGCTTACCGATGATATAAGAAACAAAATCGCGCTTTTCTGCAATGTGGAAAAGGAATGCGTTATTGAAAACAACAACTGCGATATTCTTTACGCCGTTCCCATGATGCTTCACAAAGAAGGGCTTGACACGGTTGCCGTTAAAAAGCTTGGGCTTGAATGCGGCGAGCCGGATCTTTCGGGCTGGCAGGAAATGCTTGACGCACTTCGCAACCCCGTGCAAACCGTTAAAATCGGCATGGTAGGCAAATATGTGGAGCTGCACGACAGCTATATTTCCGTAAACGAAGCACTGAAACACGGCGGAATCGAAACAAGATCCGCGGTTGATATTCATTGGATTGATTCCGAAAGCCTTGAGGGCGACGATGTTGATTTGGACGCTGTTTTAGGCGATATGGACGGTATTCTTGTTCCCGGCGGCTTCGGCAGCAGAGGCATAGAGGGCAAAATCAAGGCGGCAAACTATGCCAGAACGCACAATGTGCCCTATCTCGGAATTTGCCTGGGCATGCAGATTGCCGTTATTGAATTTGCAAGAAATGTGCTTGGCTATGCAGACGCCAACTCCGCAGAAATCAACCCCGAAACCACACACCCGGTTATCGACATTATGCCGGAGCAAAAGAATGTGGAGGAAATGGGCGGCACAATGCGCCTCGGCCAATACCCCTGCGTGCTTAACCCCGAATCGAAATCATACGGGCTTTACGGTGCGTCCATGATTTATGAGCGCCACCGCCACCGCTATGAGGTAAACAATGATTACCGCGAAGATCTGCTGAATCACGGTGTGCTTTTTGCCGGCACTTCACCGGATAACCACATTGTTGAAATGATGGAAATCCCCGAGCACCCATGGTATGTGGCATGCCAATTCCACCCCGAATTCAAGAGCAGACCCAACAAACCGCACCCGCTTTTCCGTGGCTTCGTTACTGCAGCGGCAGAGCACAAAAAGGCAAAATAAAATCGCCTGATATATACAATTTTATAAACACTTAAAGCCGGAGATGTTTTAAACACCTCCGGCTTTTTATTCTGAAAAAAATATTTAATTGGATTTATCGGCGGTAAGCCGTATTCTAATCGCCGTTACCGCGAAAAAAATCAACCGTTTTGCTTTTCGCCCGCGGCAAAATAAATTTCTTGCGTTTCGCCGCCACAGGTGATTTTTAAGCGTTTGTTCCCTGTCGGAAGTTATAACGGCAGAAACCGAGCCTTCGTTCCATTCGAGTGAAGTGACCGTTGCGCGACAGCGCGCTTTAACACCCGTTATTTTTTTCCGCTTTCAAAGCCGCTTTCCGGCAATGCGGGCAGGAATTCGATTGAAGCTTCGTCCGAATAAACAAGTGCCTCGTTGATTATGCCCAAATAGCCGATTGCAAAATCCGTGCAATAGCAGCTGCCGCGGTCGTAATCATGATTTGTCATAAGCGAATCATAGCGGATTTTTATGATTTGAAAGCTTGAGCAAAGCCTGAGTGAGGCTTTCGGAATCCTTTAGCCTTGCCGCGATAAGTGAGCGGTGCACCAACGCATGCGAAGCTTCGTTTTCGCTTGTGCGGTTTGCGATTGCCTGAAGGCTTGCCTTTTTCAAATCGGGATTATTTTGAGTTTCAAACAGCGGCCACGCCACATAAAGATGGCTTAAATGGCGGTGCTCGTTATTTTCTTTAAACGCCGTTGTGGCCCATTCCTTTAACGCGCCCGTATCATCATAAATATACGGCGGTAACTTATCTTTTAAATTTTGCCATTTTTCGGTGCTTTCCTGCGGGGAAACATCGTTTGAAACCGCAATAAGCATATTCAAATTATCCCTGCACGCCGCAATATCTATTGTGCAATTTGCATCAGACGGGCTTGGGTAATTTTTTGGGTTATTTTCGGGCGAATAGCTCGGCAAAATGCAATAGCTTTCATCCGCCGCAAGCTCCGTTTTACCCTTTTCGTAATGAATTGAGCCGTCCGCCGCGGTGTAATACTCGGCAGTTAAAAGCTGCTGCCAATAATTTGCGGATTTTATAAGCAAAGGATAAAGCACATCCTCCTCAAGCTTTAAATACCCGCGCTCTTCAAGGGCGGATATTTGCGAATCGGTTAAATCCGCCTCCGTGGGCGAAAGCACGCTGCGAAGCTTATTCAAATCGATTTCATCGCTCAGCGGAATATCGATATCGCCGTAGCAAAGCAGAGTTTCATAAAGCGGCTGAAGCATCCACGACGCACCTGCATTCCAATATCTGAACGGATAAGGATAGCAGGTTTCGGTTATAACGGCCTTATCACCGTCCGTATTAACGGGTGCCTGAATGGCATCCGTAAAGCCGTGGGTTGCATAGGCATTTTCTTCCCAATCGGGCATTTGGCGCAAAAGGAAATAAGTGTAGCCTATCGGCGCGCTTTGAATATTGCCCGTGTTTAAAGAAGAGGTTTGCAAATTCACATTGGCATCCATTGTGTATTTGCTGCCCCAGCCGGTGTTCCATTCGCCCGTCCACATTCCGTAAAGGCGGCTTGTTGAATAGCCGCTGCAGCAAAGATAAGCATATCTGCCCGCATAATAAGCCCTTTGAGCAAGTGCCGAATTAAGGCTTTTTTTGCCCTTTTGAGCGGCGAGCAAATCTTCGTTTGCCGAATAATCGTTTTCACCGAGGAAAAGAGTTACGGCGTCAAACTGAGGGCTGTATATTTTCAAATGATTTTGCAGAGCCGCGTCATAATCGAAGCCCGCATCGGATTTGTATTTTTCCGCCACGGCTTCAAGCTTTTGAACCGCGGAATCAACAACGTCAAAATTATTTTGCGCTTCAAAATCGGAATATTCGCCCATATCATATGTGCGCTCGCTGACGGCAATCAAATAAACACTGCCAGCGTCCGTAATTTTAACGGCGGAATTATCGCCGCTAAATTGCGATTCGGAAAATGCTTTTTCGGCATTTATCACTTCTTTTGTGCCGCCGTCAGGAACAATATAAACCGCGGTAGTGTAGCCGCCACGCTTCAATTCGCTGTTTTCGTAATCGGGATAATGCGCCGCAAGGGCAAGCCAGTCGCCGCCGTTTCCCGCAAGCTTTTTATATTTTAAATCGGTTTCGTTTCCGTTTCCGAAATTCGCAAGCGCGGAAATATCGTCAAACGAAACGGTTAAATCAAGCTTTGCACCGCCCGCGTCGATTTTTATAATCGAAACGCCGTCTGCAAATGATGTAAACGCTGTGCGGGTGACGGTGCCGTTTTCATCCGAATATTTAACGCCCGTTTCGGCGGTTTCATAATCCGTATATCTTAAATAATCTTTAGCCTTGCCTTTTTTTGCGAGGATATGCGAAGTTCGCCGCCGGGGTGATAGCCGTAAACTTCATCGTAGCTTGCATCGTCAACAATATCTTTGCCGCTTACTATGCTTTGCTTAACCGTTTCCAGCTCATCAAAGGTTTGCGGGCAGGTGCGCGCGTTTTCATTCGGCAAAATAAAGTGCATATTTTGAAAAATATATGTATCCTCATACGGTGCGCCGCTTGTAACAAAGCCGCAAAGCCCGTTGCCGGACACCATTCCCTGCCGCCAGGAATTTGTTTTGTTTGTTTTATCGGCTTTAAGCTCGGTATATTCGCGGCTGTAGCTGATTTTAGCCGGATCTGTGAAAATGCTTTCGATTTCCTGCGTTAAAGAAGCTTTTGAACCACCCTCACTGCACGAAGCAAGCGGCAGCACCATAGCCGCGCTCAAAAGAACGCAAAACGCTTTTTTTATAAATTTTTTCATAATCCCTCCGATATTTTGAGCCGCACGGCGGCAATTATAATATTATTTTATCATTTAAAAGGCAAAAAATCTATGGTGTTTATTCACAGATACAAAGGCTATTATTTGTGCAATTATGATTTCGGCTTTGCCTTGAGGCAAGCGTATTTTTCCCATGCCTCACGGGCAGCATGATTACGAAAAAATCAAAAACGGCAAATTTTTCATTCATGCTTATCGGCGCATTTGCGATTTTGCTGAGCGCGGTTGTGCTTTTATCTTACCTGCTTTCAAAAATTCCGCAGCTCGGCGAAACGGGAATTTGGATTTCGATTCCGATAGGCTGGTTTTGGCAGACACCGCCGGAATTATTCATCACCCTGCCCCAGAAAAGAAAAACCGCCGTTGGGGCGTACTCCATAAAAAAATATTATCAGGCTTTACAAGCTTCCCATCTTGCCCGCAAGCAGCATATTTGCAAAAAACACCTCCCGCAGAGGTCATTCTTTCTTATGAAGATTGACCCAAGCGGGAGGTTATTTTATTTTGATTATAAAAAAATTATGCGGCATGATTTGATTTTATCAGCCGATAACCTTTTTTTATGCTTCCATTTGCCTTTTGCAAAGCGAACGATGAAGAAAAACACTTCTTACAATCCAATCGGCAAACATTGCAAGCCAAACACCGAGAAGGCCGAGATTAAGCCCCCAATCGCATGCCAAAACATAGCTTAAGCCAACGCGGCACACAAACATGGAAACAAGCGAAATCACCATGGGAAACACAACATCACCCGAGGCGCGAAGCGAATTCGGCAAATCGAACGAAAGCGGCCAAATAAGAGCCGTGAACACGGCGCTGTATCTGAGCACCTGCGAAGCGATTGACGCCGCACGCGGTGTAAGATTGAAAATGCCGACGAGCGAATCAGTGAGCACAAACTGGAGCACGCACAGCGCACCCATAAGCACATAAACGGCAAGCATAAGCTTTTTTGTGTAATCAACGGCCTGCCTTGTGTTGCCCGCGCCCATGCACTGGCCGATAACAACCACCATTGCAAGCCCGATTGCCTGCCCCGGCACATTGATAACGCCCGCAATGCTGTTGCCGATTGCATTTGCCGCCACCACATTTGTGCCGAATGTTGTTATAAGGCTGAGCACAAGCAGTCTGCCGATTTGAAACATTCCGTTTTCAAGCCCGTTCGGAATACCCACGGATAAGATCTGCTTAACAATTCTGCCGTGAAATTCGGGCTTAAACAGCTTAATAATTCGCAATTCGTTGCTGCGCCTTTGCCAAAGCACAAGAATAAACACAGCCGCCACAATGCGCGAGGTTAAGGTGCCTATACCTGCGCCGAGCGCGCCCATATTAAAGCCGTAAATCAGCACGGCATTTACCGTGATATTAACGATATTGACGATGAGGGAATTGAGCATTGAAATCTTGCTGTTTCCCACAGAACGAAAAAGTGCCGCGCCGGCATTATAAATTGCCATAAAAAGGATAAGCAATCGCCGTGGTTAAAAAATAAACAAGCGCGCTTTCCATAACATCCGGCTCAATATTACCGAAAACAAGTGAAAGCACATGGCGGCGAAAAACAAGAGCCAAAATCATTATCACGGTTGAAAACACCGTGGTGGTGTACATAAGCTGCTTTGCCGATCTTTGCGCCGCATCTTTTTTGCCGCTGCCGAGATACTGCGAAACCACAACCGCACCGCCGGTTGAAAGCGCCGCGAATATTTGAATTAAAAGCATATTTATGTTATCCACAAGCGAAACGCCCGAAACCGCCGCTTCACCCGCGGTTGTTACCATAAGCGTATCTGCCATACCTACGCTTAAAAGCAAAAACTGCTCTATTATAAGCGGCACAATCAGCCGCACCAAAGCTTTTTTTGAAAAAATGGGCTTTCCCGCCGAATTTTCAATTGCCTGATTTTGCAAAGCCATTACTCCTTTTGCCTGAATTTGAATAGATTATAACACCGTGCGCGGCGGCAGACAATTGCTTTATTTAATAATATTGGCAGCATGTTTTGCTTTATTTTTGGTAAGCTTTTAAAACAGGGGCGCCGATATTGACCTTTATTCAAAACGGGATATAATATATTATAAACATTATAAATATTAAGGAGTAAATTCGCATTATGGAAAAAAATACATTAAAAAAACTTTCCCGCCGAGAAAGCGGTTGTGCTCAAGGACCAAATCACTTGCAGGCAGGGCGAGGTTGTGAGCAAAACGCTGGCGCAAAACGATGCAGTGAGCGTTACCCTTTTTGCCTTTGATGCAGGCGAAGAAATATCCACCCACGAATCAACGGGCGATGCATTTGTGACGGTGCTTGAGGGCACGGGCATTTTTCACAGTTGACGGCGTTGAGCACACCGTTTCGGCAGGGCAATCGCTGCTGATGCCGGCAAGGAAACCGCATTCCGTTCGCGGCGACGAAGCCTTTAAATGGATGCTTGTGGTTGTTTTTCCGAAAAGGCAATAATTAAATCAAGCGCAAAAGAGCGCGGCATCATTAACCGAATGTTGATGGCTGCCGCGCTTTTTATTTTATTTTTTTGAAACATAAAGATATGAACCGCTTTCGTTTTCGCGTTCATTACCGTAATTATCATCGTCATAACCGTTTGATTCGTAAACGGCGGTGTGAACGGATTGTGATTTAATATATTCACCCGTGGCGGAATCATAGGAATAAACAGCTTCGTTTCCGTCGTTTTCCCAAACGGTGTAGCTGTTTGAATCGGGGTCGTAAGTGCCGCCGCGTTCCTCCAGAAGATACTGCGAATAAAGCGTGCGGCGTTCTTTTTCCGAAAGCGAATTATAATAGACGGCAGCGTCCTTTTTTTACTTGATCGCCGAGCAAATTATATTCGCGAAAATCGGATTTTTTATATTCGATATCGTTGTTTACAGCGAAGCCGCCGTCGAAAAAAATTCGGGACAGCACTCACATATTCTGCCGATTATCGCACTGCGTGCACCGTTTGCGGCCGAATTATCGCCGCTTTTTTCGATTTCGGCAAAATTCGAGACTAAGGCACCTTTTAAATTTGAAAGGTAGTAGCCGTCTATCGAAGAAATTGCGCCGCTTTCGTATTTTGCGATATTGTATTTAACGATTGCGTTATCCGAATTGAAATAGGCAAAAGCAATAAAAATCGCACTGCAAATTATGATTACGGGCTGCATATAAGGCACCTTCGGTGCAAGGAGGTGAATTGCAAAAAAGATTAAAACCACGCCGAACGCCGCCATCAGCAGGCAAACGAAAAGTCTGTTTTTCGTGAGGCCGAAAATGCTTATATTAAGCCCCATTTTTGCCGCCGATATCGCAAGCAAAAAGCGCACTGAAAAAGCATTATGAAAAGTGAAAGCGCCTTAACCGTACGGAAAACCCTTTTTGCGGCGATTTTTTTCGTGAGCACGGCAACGGCGGAAAGCAAAGCCGTGTTTATTATGCACACGGCGGCCATTTCATAAAAGCCGCGCCTTGCAAATTCACTGGCGCTGTAAGTATATCCCTGTGGGAGCACACCCGAAAACGCACTGAAAAAATACGCCAGCTGTGAAAAGAGAAACACAAGATACACACACGAAATAACACTTAAAAAAACGAAACCGAAACGGCCGGGTTCAGCCTGCGGGAAACAGACGGTGCCTTTGCCGCTTGCGCCGAATATTTATTTGAAACGGCATACGCGATAAGCAAAAACGCAATCACGGCGGCAATGATTATTTTGCCTATTCCCGTGCCGATATTCTTAAACGCCGTTTTAACAAGATTTTCAAATGCGGCATCACTTGAAGCGAGAAGCGGAATAACCGCCGCCAGAACAGGCAACGCCATCAAAATGCCGATAACAACATTTTTTTATTGGCCTTGTTTTTTTAATGAAAAGCCGCAATACCCGCCCACAACGGCACCGATATTTTCAGCGGGTGTTTTAAAAACGCTCTTTGCGGCATCGCCGAGTATTTTGACGCTGCCGCAGCGGCGGCGAAGCCCGCCCGAAATTCCGCACACATAAAGGGCAAAAAGGAGAGCGGTCGGAATAAGCATAAACAGCTTTAAAAATTCATCGTTTGAAACGGCAAACGAGCCTGCGCCCGCAAGCGAAAGCGCGCCGCAGGAAACGGCAAAGGCGGGCGGCCTTTTTGCCTTTATCGGCATAATAGGCGGTGACAACGGCAAAAAGCAATAAAAAAGCAAGAGAAAAGCCGAGCGACAGCCCATGCCACAAAACAAAATCCGTGATAACGATTGCCGTGCCGAAAAAGAGCAATGCAAAAACGAAATCGCGCTTTGAAACCGCGATTTTTTTCTTTTTTTAACCGTTGGTGCCGGCGGATAATATGCGCCGAAATCTGCATAGGGCGCCACAGGCGCTCTGTAAATCGGCGGAGCATTATTTATATTGCTTTGTATATTATTTATTTTATTTATATTATTATTCATATTACGCATATCGGAAGGCGCACTTTTGCGTGCCGTTATTCATATTCATATTATTCATATATTTCACCTTTTTAAATTCAAGTATATCGCCGGGCTGCCAATCAAGCACATCACAAATCGCTTCAAGAGTTGAAAAAGCGAATTGCCTTTGCCTTGCCCGTTTTTAAAATGGAAAGATTTGCCGGAGTGATTCCGATTTTTTTGCCGCCAATTCACCCGAGGACATTTTTTTCGCTTAGCCAGCATAACATCAAGATTAACTATAATTTGCATGGTGCCCTCCTATATCGTTAAATCGTTTTCGGCTTTAATTTGAACCGCCTTTTTCAAAGCAGTTTTTTTAACCACGCGCACTATCACGCCCACAAAAAAATTCCGCAATGGCCGAAATATAAATAAATATTTCGTGATTGTGCTTTGCGCTGAGCACGATTGCGGTGATGAGGGTTACGCCGGCGGCAAACACACAGCACCAGCTTAAAATGCGAAGCAGGCGCACATTTGCCGATTCAAAAACAATTTCCTTTTTCAAATTTGAAAGCAGCTTATCAAGGCACACAAGCGCGGCAAAGCCCGCGGGCACCGTGATATAAAACGGAATCAAATAGCTTTTGGGCAAAAAGCACGCCACATCGATAACACTGTATACCGCTTCGTTTTCCATAAGAAAAGGCGCCGCGATTGCCACAGCGGCAAGCACCGCATAAAACGCACGCACCAAAAAATGAGTGAGGCCGATTGATTTATCGCTGTTCCACATAGAAAATTCCTCCGCTTGGATTGATTTTACATCTTCATTATATGCAAAAAAATTATCGTTTGTCAATAATTTTTTTATCAATTTTCGCAAATTTATTTTTGTGAAAAAAACAAATATTTTCGCATAAAACAAAAGGAGCGCCGCAATTTGATTTGCCATTTCGGCATTTCAAATCGGTGCTCGAATATATTTTTCAAAAAGGCAAATCAAGCATTGTCTTCGCTGAAATAAGATTTATACTTGATTTTATATTTACTGCCGGGGAACAGCTTTTCGTGCAGGGCAATGAAATAATCATCCGTCATGCTGGCAATAAAATCGGCAACAATCAAATTCGGGTTTTTCGGCAAGATAATCCCCGTGTTTATAATACTTTTGCGCATCCACAATAAATTTGATATGGTGGCGATAGATTATGCTGCCCTCGCTGCCGCTTTTAACCTCGTCCAAAAGCTTATAATAAAGCTCGGCAAACATGGGCCCTATTATTTCGTTATATTGCCTGTTTATCTGCTCGTTTTTATAAATAACGGAATAATTCTCCTCCTTGGCGCGCTTTAAATCATCATATGCGCCGGGGCTGAGCAAAAATATAATCCTTGCCGTAGCTGTTTTCGATAATATCAACGGTTAAATTATTTATAATGGCGGCATTTTCAGCGCCGATAAATTCACTTTGGAATTTATAATTACGGGGAATGATTTTTGCAACGCGCGCATCCTGCCTGTCTTTTCCGAGATAGGCTATCATATCACAAATGCGAACCACGCACCCCTCCAGCGTGGCGGGCACAAGCTTTGATATTGCATCGCCGCCATTTTCGCAGCAATCAAGCATGCTTTTATCAAATTCGGCAAAGGTTTTGCCGTAAGCCGGGCGATATTCCTGCTGCTCAAATTCGCCGTTGTGGCACAAAACGCCGTCCAGGGTTTGCAGGCTTATATTGCGCTCAAACAAATTATCAAGCACGCGCACGCTTTGCACATTGTGATTGAAATATCTGCCCGTTTCGGCGTGCAAAAGCTCATTTAAAAATCTTTCGCCCGCATGGCCGAACGGCGTATGACCGATATCGTGGCCGAGGGAAATTGCCTCTATCAAATCAAGGTTAAGCCCAAGCACGCTTCCTATATTGCGCGCAATGCGCGAAACAAGCTGCACATGCAGCGCGCGGCGGGTAATATCGTCGTTATTATAAAACGAAAAAACCTGAGTTTTATCCGCATAGCGGTTATAATAAGGAAGATGAATTATTTTTTCGATATCGCGCACAAAAGCGGGGCGCCAAATGCTTGCGCGATCGGCATTTTCGTTTCTGCGCAGCACGGCGGAATCGGCACAGCGATAGGGATTTTGAACTCCGTTTTCCCTGTCGCTTAAAATTTTTTGCTCGATTTCGAGGCTGAGCTTATTATATTTTAATCCCGAATAAGGCACAAAATCACTTTCCTTTTATTGATTATTTGGTGAAAAAGTTTCTGAAGGTGGGGCAGGAGCGCATTGATTTTGCCCCGTCGCCGCCGACGATTATATGATCTGCAAGCTCGATGTCAACGGCATTTAAAGTGTTTCTTAAATCAAGAGTGAAATCAATATCCGCAGCCGAGGGCATTGTGCCTCCGCCCGGATGATTATGCGAAATCAGCACTCTGCTTGCCTTATCAAACAGCGCATACTGCACAACATCGCGCGAATAAATCTTTAAATGCTTTGTGCTGCCGGCAGCCAAGATTCTGCTTGCAACAATGCGATTGGAATTATCAAGCGTTACCATCACAAATTTTTCAAGCTCCTCACTGCCGAGCAAATTCATAAAAATATTCCTCTGCGTCGTCGGCATTGCCGAGGCGGGTTACCTTTGAATTTTTGGATTTTGCGCACCGCTTTTGCAAATCATGCACAAGTGAAATCAAAATTGCGGAGTTTCTGCCGATTCCCGGCACCGTTTCAAGCTGAGCAACATCCGCCGAAAACACATTATCAAGGCTGCCGAATTTTTCAATCAGCGCCTTCGCCGCAGGCTTAACATCCATGCGCGGAATCGAATATGTCAGCAGCAATTCAAGCGCTTCATAATCATATGTTAAATTACTGCTTCCGGCCGAATATCTGTCCTTGAGCCGCTGCCTGTGGCCGCTCATATGATTGCTCATGCGCCGAATCCCTCCTTTTGATAAAATAAATCCAATATAATCTTACCAAATGGCGGGTTTCTTGTCAATCTCAGAGGCGATACACGGCTGTAAATAGCGGATTTTGACGACTTTTTGCGCAATATATGCATACAGTATAACAAATCGGCATATATACAAAAGATATATTGCCTGCCATATTGCCAAAGGCAGGCATAAATGATATAATGGGGCAAATATTCTTTTTTCAGAGAGGGGACACTTTATTTATGAGTGACACTAAGCGAAGCTCATTCTCCGGCAGACTCGGATTTGTTTTGGCTGCCGCAGGCTCCGCAGTCGGCCTTGGAAACATTTGGCGATTTCCTTATTTGGCAGCAAAATACGGCGGCGGTATGTTTTTACTTGTTTACATTGTTTTTTTGCCGTTACATTCGGTTTTACTTTAATGGTAACGGAAATTGCAATCGGGCGCAAAACCAAGCTCAGCCCGATGAGCGCATTCGGCGCACTCAGCAAAAAATGGAATTGGCTCGGCGGCTTGGCAACGCTTGTGCCGGTGCTTATTTTGCCATATTATTGCCTTATAGGCGGCTGGGTAACAAAATATGCCGCACAGATGATTGCAGGCAAGGTTGATGAAGCTGCTGCAGCGGGATTTTTCGGTCAATTCGTTTCAAAGCCTGTTGAGCCTTTGATTTGGTTTTTCATTTTTGCAACCGCCACAACGGTTATAATTCTTTTGGGCGTTGATAAGGGAATAGAAAAAATGAGCAAATTCCTTATGCCTGCGCTTGTTGTTTTAACAGTTGTGCTTTCGATATTTGTTGTAACACGCCCCGGAGCAAAAGCAGGTGTTGAATATTACCTTAAGCCCGATTTTTCAAAGCTGAGCGTAATGACATTTATTGCCGCGCTTGGGCAAATGTTTTATTCAATGTCGCTTGCAATGGGCATTATGGTAACATACGGTTCTTATTTCAATAAGGACGAAAGCATTGTTAAATCCACTCGCCAAATTGAAATTTTTGACACCGCAGTGGCATTTCTTGCCGGCCTTATGATTGTGCCTTCCGTTTTTGTTTATTCGGGCGGAGACGAAGCAGCTCTCGGCCAAGGTCCAAGCCTTATGTTTGATACCCTGCCCAAGGTTTTCGCCGGCATGGAAATCGGCAACTTTATCGGCGCGGCTTTCTTCCTTTTAGTGCTTTTTGCAGCGCTCACAAGCTCTGTTTCCGTTATGGAAGCAATTGTTGCCGGCATTACCGACAAGTATAAAATGGAAAGAAAAAAAGCCACGCTTTTGGTTTATGCTTACACACTGCTGCTTGGCATGTGCTGTGCATTCGGCTTTAGCATTTGGCAAAACTTCACCATAATGAATATGGGAATTCTTGATTTCCTTGACTTCGTTTCAAACAGCATTCTTCTTCCCGTTGTCGGCTTGTTTACCTGCATTATGGTCGGCTTTGCAATCAAGCCCAAAAACCATTACCGATGAAATTGAGCTTAACGGCAAATTCAAGGAAAAAGAAATTCTATAATGTTATGATCAAATGGATTGCACCCGTTTTCATTTTTGCAATTCTTGTAAGCTCCGTTCTTAACACATTCGGAGTAATCAGCATTTAACGGATTATAACTGAGCAAAAGAGTATCTCTGCCGAGATACTCTTTTGTTTTATTTGTTTGCAACAAAGAGAACCACCTGCTATGCAGGTGGAAAAGGGAAAAAAAGCTTTAGCGAGGAGAGAAGTGACAAAATAAAAAAACACCTTGATATATTAGAAGTAGGTTTGCCGACCAAAACTAAAAATATCAAGGAGGTCTTAATCGTGAAAGAGAAAGACATAAACAGTTTAGACCATACGACGTGGAGATGTCAATACCACGTCGTCTTTGCACCAAAGTACAGAAGAATGGCAATCTACGGAGAAATCAAAGGTAGATATAGGGAAAAATATTGAGACAATTATGCAAGCAGAAAGGAATAGAAATAATAGAAGCAGAGTTGTGTCAAGACCATGTACATATGCTGATAAGCATACCACCAAAATATAGTGTGTCACAAATAATGGGATACCTAAAAGGAAAAAGTAGTCTGATGATTTTCGACCGACATGCAAATTTAAAGTATAAGTACGGAAATCGACATTTTTGGGCAAGAGGATATTTCGTAGATACAGTGGGGCGCAACAAAAAGCAAATACAAGAGTACATACGAAATCAATTGACAGAAGATAAAATAGCAGACCAAATAGAATTGAAAGAGTTTGTGGACCCGTTTACGGGTAGCGTGAACAAGTAGGCAAAAAAATAACCCCTTTAGGGGAAGCCTGAAAAAACAATGCGGTCGACAAACTTTTCAGTGCCCCTTTAGGGGTTGTGTCCGTAAAAAAAGCCCTTCTAGGGGCTTACTCAAAGCCTCCGGCTTAGCCGGAGGTCTTGACTAAAAGGAATATAAATTTTTCCGCCTTTGCAAAGCAGCTATTTATTTGCAGCCTTTTTTGCAATTGCTGTGTGCGGGAGCGGTATTTTTAAAATTGTTTTGATTTCAGCGCTGCTTAGCAGCATTACATTTTTCCGGCGGGGCGGTTTGAGCAAATGAGCACCACGGTTTGCAAAATCAAAAAAGCAACTGCCGCTATTCTGATAACGGCGATTGCGGCATAAAGCGCATTCACGGCTTTTTGAAAGCTGCCGATAACCTTGATATCATTTTTCAAATCCATAAATCACACCTCCAAAACCACGGCGTGCGCAATCGAGGGAATAGGCATACCCTGCTTGCTTGAGGTGGCAGACATAAGCGCACCCGTGGCAACAAAAAGCACCCTTTTAAGCGCACCGCGGCGCATTTCCTTCATAACGTGCGAGCAAAGCACCGAGGCAGAGCAGCCGCAGCCGGATCCGCCGCTGTTTACATCCTGCCCTTTCAAATCATAAATCATAAGGCCGCAATCATTATGAAACGGGCGCAAATCAATGCCGTGCTCTTTTTCAAACAGCTCATAAAGCAGCTTCGAGCCGGTAAAGCCCAAATCGCCCGTTAAAATCAAATCATAATCCGATGGCGAAGTGCCCGAATCGCGCAAAAAATCAAAAATCGTTTTTTCTGCCGCCGGCGCCATTGCCGCACCCATATTATTGGCATCCGTTATGCCGAGATCGCAAATCGTGCCGATTGAAGCCGCCGGAATTTTTACGCCGCTTCCCTCGCTTTTTATCACGGCACAGCCCGCGCCCGTAACGGTCCACTGCGCAGTGGGCGGACGCTGACCGCCGTATTCGAGCGGATAGCGAAACTGCCGCTCGCTGGAGCAAAAATGGCTTGATGTGCCAGCAAGCACACACGATGCGCCGCCATCTGCAAGCATTGAGCCTGCGGCAAGCGACAGCGCCATGGTGGAGCAAGCGCCATACAATCCGACACAGGGAATTTGCAAATCCTTAACGGCGAACGAGCTGCCTATGCACTGATTGAGCAGATCGCCGCAAAGAATAAAAATTAACATCACTTGCCGCCGTGCCCGAATTTGCAAGCGCTCTTGATGCGGCATCATGCAGCATTGCGGATTCGGCAAGCTCAAACGAATCCATTCCCATGGTTGTATCTTCAAACACGGCGTCAAAATCGCCCGCAAGCGGACCCTCGCCCTCTTTTTTGCCGCACACGCCCGCAGAACCGATTATAACCGGCGGATTATCGAAAAAAAGCCGTTTTTTTCCCTTTTATTTTCACAAAAAAACACCTCTAAAATATTTTTGCCCCAAAGCATTTTTAAATATAAAAAAACCGCAGCCGATCGACTGCGGATTTAATAGCATATTTTATTTTTTTGCTTGATTAAAGAAATGCTTTTTACCTGATTTTTTTATCAATCATCGGTGATTTTAAGCAAATCATTCGGCGTGCAACAAAGCAGCTGGCACATTGCCTCTATATTTTTCATACTTAATTGATTTGGTTTCATTATTTATCATTTTATTAAAATTTTTGATAGCTCATATCAAGCTGCTTATAAAGCCAATATTTTGTTTTGCCCTGCTTTTTAAGCAATTCAAGTGCATTAAGCCTAATCACTATATCACCCCTGCATTATCTAATGTTATAGTTAGATAATAAAGCATTGGCATTCTTGACATATAGATTATTGCGTTATATAATGCAAACATAGGGTATCATACTTAAAAATCATCCGCGGCGCCATATAAACTGTTTAAAGCAGATTTTAAGAAGGAGAAAAATATGAAAGCAAACATAAAATACATGCTGAAAAACTGGATTGCATGGGATAAAAAAAGCCTGATATATTTCTTTATTCGTGTGCCGGCACTTGTTTTTCAGCCGATTGTAACAGCATACATACCCAAAGCGATGATTGATTGCATAACCGAGGGTGTAACCGTTGGCAGACTCACACTTGTTGTGGGGCTGCTCAGCGTGCTGCTTGTGCTGACCACATGGTTTGCGCCGTTTATGCAGGAGCTTTTAAACGGCAGTGCACGCATTATCCGCATGCGTTATGCCGTGCTTGCATTTCGGAAAAATCTCTATACAGATTACAAAAATATTGAAAGCCCACACGGCAGAGAAAAAAATAAAAGGGCCATGGAATTTTATCGCAGCTATTATTCCGGTTCTTCGGATTTTCTTGATTCTTGCAATCAGTTTTGCGTTTGCATAGTGGGCATTATTACATCGCTTGCACTGATTTACAAAAATCAATATGATAATGATTTTTGATTATTCTTGCCACCTGTGTTTGCGAGTTTTTTCTTTTAAAATTCTTAAATAAAAAGGAAAAGAAAACAAAAAACGAACGAAGCAAAATATTTGTTCGCTTTGATTATTACTATAACCTTTGCCGTGATTTTTCAGCCGCAAAGGATATTAGGCTCTACGGCTTTACCGATTATTTTATGCTTGCTGTTGCAAAAATAATATATGAATTAGAGGCGGTTAATCAAAAATTCGCACGCCAAAACATCAAGGTGGGCGGCACAAGGGCACTCCTTAATCTCTTGCGTGAACTTGTTGCATATGTTTATCTTACATATCTTGTGTGCAGCAGCAGGCTTTCCGTTTCCGATTTTATTTTTTATTTTGGTATAATAACCGGCTTTTCCAATTGGATAATGAACGCTGTGTATCAGTATTCAAACCTTGAGCGCTGCTGCAACGACTGCGCCGCTTTTCGTGAATTTGTGGAGAGCACGGACGAAAATGATAATAAACCCGATATTGATTTTTAAAGGTATTGAGTCTATTGAGTTTCAAAAATGTTTCATTTACATATCAGTCGGCAGAAAAAAAGCACAATTAACAATATGACTTTTTAAGGTGAACAAAGGCGAAAATATAGCCATAGTAGGCGAAAACGGAGCAGGCAAAACCACCGCTGTTAAACTCCTTTGTGGCCTCTATTATCCCACATCCGGCGAAATTTTGATTAACGGAAAAAGCAACCGTGATTTTTCAGGCAACAGTTATTTTAATCTTTTTTCGGCAGTTTTTCAGGATTATTACTTTATGCCTATGACTATTGCCGAAAATATTTGCGCAACATCAAATTATGATAAAGAAAAACTTTTTGCCGCATTTGAAAAGGCAGGCATCTCAAACAAAATAAACGGACTGCCGAATAAAGAAAAATCATATATGATAAAGGATGTATATAAGGATGCGGTTGATTTTTCCGGCGGCGAAAAGCAAAAGCTTTTGCTTGCAAAGGCTATTTACAAAAATGCGCCCGTTTTGATTTTGGACGAGCCTACGGCGGCGCTTGACCCTATAGCAGAGAACGAGCTGTACCTTAAATATAATGAGATCACAAGCAACAAAATATCGTTTTTTATTTCTCACCGCCTTTCGTCCACTCGCTTTTGTGACAGAATTTTATTTATCAAGGACGGCAAAATCGCCGAAAGCGGCACCCACGAGGAGCTTATGGCGCTCAAAGGCTTGTACTACAGAATGTACCAAATTCAAAGCTACTATTATAAAGAGAACGGAGGCGAGGCTGTATGAAAAATATAAAAACGGTTTTTGCGGCGTTTCGCGAAATGCACCGCCTTGAAAAGCGCCTTATTCCCACCGCCGTTACCGTTGCGATTGTTACGGCTGTTATGCCGTTTGTAAATATTTGGTTTACATCAAAAATCATAGATTCGCTTGCGGGCGGTGCAGATATGAAAAGCCTTGCGCTGTATATAGGCTTAGCTGTGGGCATAAATGCCATGTTGTTTTTTATCAACTATTATCTCGGCGACATGCAGTTTGTTTACCGTTCGCTTATGTATAACAAGGAGCTTCAACGAATTTCATCAAAGCTCTTCGGAATTGAATATCAAAAGCTTGAATGCAGCGAATTTAAAGAACTGGTGCACAAGCATTCCGAGGCGCAAGACAGAGTTTTTTCCTCTTTTGTGCAGCTCACATGGATGATGCGTGATTTCATTTCCGGTGCGTTGACTTTGATTATATCCGTCGTTATTGTCACTCCGCTGTTTAAAATCGGATTTAAGAAAACGGGTGACACTTTCTTTGAACGCCCGGCGTTTTTGCTCACAATTTTCGGTGCAATCGCCGTTATGGCGGTTATTATTCTTATAGTAGCCGTGAGAATGAACAAAGCATGGTTTAAGGCAAGCGATGAATATTCACGCCTTGACAGGATTTTTTACTACTTTCTGAATATGTTTTCAGATTACAATACGGGCAAGGAAATTCGCATCTATAAGGAGCAAAATTTGATTGAGCACACCGCAACGGACAGACTCCTTAGCGACGGTGAAAGAATTTTGAAAAAAAGCTTCAATGAACACGGCAAAGCAAAGCTCCTTTGTTGCTGTTTTGGGTGCACTTGTCGGCTTTGGAATCTATCTTTTCATCGGCGTTAAGGGTTTATACGGATTATTCGGCATCGGTTCGCTTGTGCTTTACTGCGGTGCGTTTATGCAAATAATCGGCGGCATAATGAAAAATGGCGGTAACCTTTGGCAAAACCGCAGAAATGGTGCCTTTGGTTAATTATTATTTTGAGATAGTAAATAAAAAGGATGAAATGACTTACGGCAACAAGGTGCTTGATTTGTCGGGCGGTTTTGAAATTGAATTTAAAAATGTTTCGTTTAAATATCCGGGTGCGGAAAATTACGCTCTACAAAAATGTTAATCTCAAAATCAAAAAAACGGCGAGCATTTAGCCGTGGTGGGCAGAAACGGAAGCGGCAAAAACAACATTTATCAAGCTGATGTGCCGCCTTTATGATGTGACGGACGGCGAAATTTTTGATTAACGGTGCAAACATTAAGGACTACACAAAGGACAGCATCATAAAGCTTTATTCCGTTGTTTTTCAGGATTTCAAAATATTTTCAACCACACTTAAAGAAAATGTTTGCGCAAGCGGCGATTTTGACGAAGGCAGATTTTATGCCTGCCTTGAAAAACGCCGATATAAAGGAACGTGCTGATTGCCTGCCCCAAAAGGAAAGCACATATCTTTACAAGGATTTGGACGAAAAACGGCGTTGAAATTTCCGGCGGTGAAGCGCAAAAAAACTTGCGCTGGCAAGGGCACTTTACAAAGATGCGCCGATTGTGGTGCTTGACGAACCCACCGCCGCGCTTGACCCGATTGCCGAAAATGAAATCTACACCCGCTTCAACACCTTTGTGCAGGGCAAAACGGCTATTTACATTTCTCACAGGCTTTCAAGCTGCGCTTTTTGCGACAAAATTGCCGTTTTCAACAATGCAAAGCTTGCCGAAACGGGCACACACAAAGATTTGCTGAACGCGGGCGGCAAATATGCCGAGCTTTGGAACGCACAGGCAAAATACTATATACAATAATATAATGCCACATTTTGAGCAGCGCAACGGTGTGGCGGCATACAAAGCAGTATTTAAATAAGCGCACAATAAAGGCTTGAGCCGTTTGGATTTTCAAACGATTCAAGCCTTTATTTATATAGTATTATATTTTTAAGCAATCGGCAATCAAGCCCGCCTATTCGCGCAGCAATCAACCGAGAATTTCTTTAAGCACCTGAGTAACCGTGGCAGCCGGAGCCTTGCCCTTGAGCGCACGCATACATTGACCTATAAGGAAATTAAAGGACTTATCCTTGCCTTCTCTGTATTCGGAAACCGCCTTTTCGTTTGCGGCGATAACCTCTTCAACCACGGATTTGATTGCACCCGTGTCCGAAACGGATTCCATATTGTTTGCCTTAACATAATCGGCCGGCACAACATCCTGCTCAAACACGGCCTTGAAAACCTTTTTAGCCGAATCACGGCTGATTTTGTTTGCCGCAAGCAGATTGATGATTTCGCCGAGCGAATCCTGCCTGAAGCTCATATTCTCCGGCAGAGTTTGGGAATCATTAAGCATTTTCATAAGCTCGCCCATAATCCAGTTTGCGCTGTCCTTAGGGCTGTTTGTGATTTCAACCGTGCGCTCAAAAAGGCGAACATATGCCATATCGGAGCAAATCATAGCCGTATCGTATTCCGAAAGGCCGAGTTCGTTCATATAGCGCGCCTTTTTGGCATCCGGAAGCTCCGGCAGGTTTTCCCTGATTGAATCAACATATTCATCCGAAAGCTTAACGGGCGGCAAATCCGGATCGGGGAAATATTTATAATCCTGAGCATCTTCCTTGCTTCTCATTGAATAAGAAGCGCCCTTGGAATCATCCCAGCGGCGGGTTTCCTGCACAACCCTTTCGCCGTCCTCAATCAATTCGATTTGGCGCTGAGCTTCTGCCTCAACGGCATTATGGATGGCTTTAAATGAATTTATATTTTTCATTTCCGTGCGAGTGCCGAATTCCTTTGAGCCTTTTTCCATAACGGACACATTTACATCGGCACGAAGTGAGCCCTCTTGCATTTTGCAATCCGAAACACCGCAAAACTGCAATATTGCACGCAGCTTTTTCAACATATTCAACCGCTTCATCGGCAGATGCGATATCCGGCTCTGAAACGATTTCAAGCAGCGGAACTCCGCAGCGGTTATAGTTTACGAGAGTGCAATCGGACCATTCATCATGAACAAGCTTGCCTGCATCCTCCTCCATATGGATTTCATGGATGCGAACCTTTTTTTGCCGCCGTTAACACTGTCGTTAATCTCTATCCAGCCGTTTCTGCAAATCGGCAAATAAAGCTGGCTGATTTGATAAGCCTTAGGCAAATCGGGATAGAAATAATTTTTTCTGTCAAACTTATTATACATGGTGATTTCGCAATTTGTGGCAAGGCCTGTTCTTACCGCAAACTCAAGCACTTTTTTATTTAAAACGGGAAGCGTGCCCGGCATGCCGGAGCAAATTTCGCAAACATGTGTGTTTGGCTCGCCGCCGAATTCAGTGGAGCAAGAGCAGAAAATTTTTGTTTTTGTGGCGAGCTCGGTGTGCACCTCAAGCCCGCAGACTGTTGAATATTGCATAAAATTTCCTCCTTAATCCAATTGCGGCTTTTGAAGATGATATGCCGTTTCGCCCTGATAAGCATTGCCGGCGGCAAGAATTGTTTTTTCATCAAACGGCCTACCGATAAGCTGCATTCCGACGGGCATATTATCACCGTCAAATCCGCAAGGCAAAGCAAGCGACGGCAAACCTGCAATATTTATCATAACGGTGTAAATATCGCCGAGATACATTGCAAGAGGATCGCTGAGGCCCTTGCCGATTTCAAGCGCCGTGGTGGGAGCAACGGGGCCGAGAAGAAAATCATATTTTTCAAAAGCCTCGTTAAACGCCTTAACGATAAGCCCCTTGGCCTTGAGCGCCTTGTTATAATAAGCGTCAAAATATCCGCTTGAAAGCACGAAGTTGCCAAGCATTATGCGCTTTTTAACCTCCATGCCGAAGCCCTCGGAGCGGGATTTGAAATAAACATCGCGCAGATTATGAGCATCCGGGGATTTATAGCCGTATTTAATACCGTCAAACCTGGAGAGATTTGAGCAAGCCTCTGCGCAGGCGATTATATAATAGGTTGGGATTGCATATTTAACGATGGGCATTGAAAATTCCTCAACCTCTGCGCCGAGGGATTTCATAACCTCTGCCGCCTCTTTAACCTTGGCGGCAACATCAAGATCTATACCCTCGCCGAAATAATCGGAGGGAATGCCTATTTTTTTGCCTTTAAGATCCTTGGCATTTTTATATCATCAAGTGTGAAGGGATTAGGATTGCAGGAAGTGCCGTCCTTTTCATCCCTTCCGCTTATAACGGAAAACATTGCTGCGGCGTCAAGCGCATTTTTTGCAATGGGGCCGATTTGATCAAGCGACGATGCATAAGCGATAAGGCCGTATCTGGAAACAGCGCCGTAAGTTGGCTTAAGGCCGGTTACGCCGCAGAACGAACAAGGCTGGCGGATTGAGCCGCCCGTATCGGAGCCGAGAGCGATAATGCTTTCATCGGCGGCAACAGATGCTGCCGCACCGCCCGAAGAACCGCCCGGAACTCTTGAAACATTCCACGGGTTTTTGGTAGCGCCGTAATAAGATGTTTCTGTTGTTGAGCCCATGGCAAATTCATCCATATTAACCTTGCCGCACGGAATCATTCCCGCTGCGGTAAGCTTTTTAACAACCGTGGCATCATAAGGCGGCTTGAAATTATAAAGAATTTTAGAAGCGCAGGAGGTTATATCGCCCTTTGTGCAGATATTATCCTTAATTGCAACGGGCACACCCGCAAGCGGAGACACGGCAGAGCCGGAATCAATAAGCTTTTGTGCCGCATCGGCATTTGCAAGCGCCAAATCCAAATCAAAATGAGTGTAGCAATTAAACTTTTCGTCTCTTGCATTTATGCTTTTTGCAACAGATTCAACGGCATCGCGGCAAGAGATTTCGCCGCTTTTCATTTTTTTCCGCCGTTTCAAGGGCGGTCATTTCAAATATTTCCATTTAAACGCCCTCCTTATTCATTAACGGTTTTCGGCACAACAAAAGCGCCGTCGCTGCTTTCGGGTGCATTTGCAACGATTTCAGCGGGAGAAAGTGAGGGCTTAACCTCATCCTCCCTAAACACATTTGTGATTGGAAACGAATGGCTCATAGCCTCAACATTATCGGTGTCAAGCTCGTTGAGCATATCAATATAGGTGAGAATATCCTGAAGCTCTGCGCCCACCTTTTCCTCTTCCTTTTCGGTTAAGGTGATGCGTGCAAGCGATTCCAGATATTTTATTAAATCCGGTGTGATTTGCATTGCTTATCCTCCAAAATCAGTTTATATAAAAGCACAAGCGGGTGCACGGAAAACCATGCACCCCCTGCTTTTGATTATTTTTCGGGCACGGGGCGGCGAAGCTTAATATGAGTTTCACGAAGCTGCATTTCAGTAACGGTGTTCGGAGCACCGAGCAGCATATCCTGTGCATTTGAATTCATTGGGAATGCGATAACTTCCCTGATATTTTCCTCATCTTTAAGAAGCATTATCATTCTGTCTACGCCGGGAGCCATACCTGCGTGCGGCGGAGCGCCGTAATGAAAAGCATTGTAAAGAGCGCCGAATTTTTCTTTAACGGTGCTTTCGCTGTAGCCGGCCATTTCAAACGCCTTAACCATAACATCGGGTCTGTGGTTTCTTACGGCACCGGATGAAAGCTCAACGCCGTTGCAAACAATATCATACTGATATGCCTTGATGGTGAGAGGATCTTGATTGAGGAGCGCATCCATTTCGCCCTGAGGCATTGAAAACGGATTGTGAGTGAATGCCAATTTACCGTCGTCATCAAGCTCAAACATCGGGAAATCGGTAATATAGCAAAGCTCAAAGCGGTCTTTATCAATAAGATCAAGCCTGTTTGCAAGCTCTGTGCGGATTTGGCCAGCAAAATCGTTTACATGCTTAGGTGTGTCGCAAATAAAGAAAAGAGTATCATCTGTTTTGAAATTAAAGATATTGCGAAGCTCTTCCTTCTTTTCGGGAGGCAGGAATTTATCAATGGGGCCTTTATAAGAGCCGTCTTCAAGCACTTCAATATAGCCGAGGCCCTTCATTCCGATTTCAAGGGCAAATTTAAGCATTTTTTCAAACCAGCCCTTAGACTGCTTTGCACAGCCCGGAACATTTATGCCCCTTACGGGCCTGCCCTGAAATGCCTTAAATTCAACATCGGCAAAGAAATCGGTTAAATCAACTATTTCAAGTGGATTGCGAAGATCCGGCTTATCCGTGCCGTATTTTATCATTGCCTCTTCATAAGGGATTCTTACGAAAGGAGCGGGAGAAACCTTTTTGCCGCCGCCGAATTTTGTGAATGTGTCATAAAGCACATCCTCTGCAACCGCAAAAACATCCTCCTGAGTGGCAAAAGCCATTTCAAAATCAAGCTGGTAAAATTCGCCCGGTGAGCGATCGGCTCTTGCATCCTCATCACGGAAGCACGGCGCAATTTGGAAATACTTATCAAATCCGGAAACCATAAGCAGCTGCTTAAACTGCTGCGGAGCCTGAGGCAATGCATAAACTTGCCCTCATGCTTTCTTGAGGGAATAATATAGTCTCTTGCGCCCTCCGGAGAAGAGCAGGTTAAAATCGGAGTTGTGATTTCCGTGAAGCCGAGCGAGGTCATTTTTTGGCGCAGGAAAGAGATAACATTGCTTCTGAAAATAATGTTGTCATGCACAGCCTTGTTGCGCAAATCAAGAAAACGGTATGTGAGGCGCACATCCTCTCTTGTTTCTTTTGATTCGGAAACCTCAAACGGCAGATTTTCCGTGCAGGCGCCGAGAACGGTGAGCTTATCCACCTTAACCTCAAGCTCGCCCGTTGCAAGCTTTTTATTAACCGTTTCGGGGTCGCGCTTAACAACAACGCCCTCAACGGAGATAACGCTTTCTTTTTTTAAGGTGGTAAATCAAAGTGTCATCATTCACAACAACCTGAGTTACCCCGTGCTCATCGCGCAAATCAATGAAAGCAACGCCGCCGTGATCTCTGATAGTGTCAACCCAGCCGGCAAGAGTTACTTTTTTTCATTGAGATTATCAAAAGTTAATTCATTACAGTTATGAGTTCTGTATGCCATAAAACTGCCATAGCCTTTCCGACTACACATTGATTTATAAAATTCCTATCGCCTTACTGTAGCCGTATAAGACGCATAACGGAAAATGCAGCCTTGCCGCAGCTGCGGCAATTGCAGCCCGATATATCAAGGGCTGTTTTCAGCGCTGCCGATTCTTAATAATCTGCAAGCAGGTGCGAACGCACCTACCCACGGTAATTCCGTAATAGTATATCATATAATATTAAAATATACAATAATAAAAATTATTAAAAAGGGAAAAAAAGCAAAAAAGCAGGCTGCCGCAACATTGCAGCAGCCCGAAACAAATTTTAAATTCAATTTAATAAAGCCTGCTCAAAAGCGCCATGCCTTTAGGCTCAAGCACAAGCTTGCCGCCAACCGAAGCATTATCAAAAAACGAATAGGAATTATCCCACTCGGTGCCGACAAAAATTTCAACAGCCGATTCCGAATTGTTCACTGCTGCCAGCACGGCATTTTCGCTGCCCCGCCTTTCATAGGCAACCGTGCCCGCGGCGGCATACACGGGCACAAGCTCGCCCTGAACAAAAGCCGAGCAGCCCCGCCTGATTTCGCCGAGCCTTTTATACCAAGAGTATAGGCTTTTGTTTTCTTTTCCCCACGGATAGCAGGCGCGGTTAAACGGATCTTTCATTCCCTGCATACCGACCTCATCACCGTAATAAATACTCGGAACACCGGGAAGAGTAAACTGCAAAAAGCTTGCCATTTTAAGCATTTCAATGCCTTTTTCAAACTTTTCGGCAGGCAAAATATTATTTTTTTCCTGCCAAGCCCTGTCCTTACCCTCCGCATTTTCGCCGGCAAGGAATGTGATTGCTCGCATCGTATCGTGGGTGCCGATGTGATTCATCAATTCATGCAAAAACACATGGCGGATAGTTTTCCGCAACAGACATCACAGAGTTCTCAAACGCCTCGGCAGAGCCGTATTTAACGAAATTGAGCACCGCATCCGCAAACGGGTAATTCATAACGGAATCAAGCTGCTCGCCGAGCAAATAGCGCCGCCTTTTGCCGTATGCAAATTTATTTGTGGCATCCTCCCAAACCTCGCCGATAATAACGGCATCGGGATTTTCGGCTTTCACCGCCGTGCGCAAATCATCAAGAAAAATATCCGGCAGCTCATCTGCAACATCAAGCCTCCAGCCGCTTGCGCCGCAGCGAAGCCACTTGCGCAAAATGCCGTTTTCGCCGCAAATATATTCCCTGTAAGACGGGTTTTCCTCGTGCACCTCAGGCAAAAGCTTTATTCCCCACCAGCTTTCATAATCATCGGGATAATGTTTGAATTTATACCAGCTGTAATAAGGACTGTTAACGCCGTCACAAGCTCCGTTTGGCGGATAGTGACCGAAAAGATTAAAATATTTGGAATCGCAGCCCGTGTGGCTGAACACACCGTCAAGCACAATTGCTATGCCGCACTGCTTTGCGGCTGAGCAAAGGGATTTAAAATCCTGCTCCGTGCCGAGCAGCGAATCGATTTTTTCATAATCCGCAGTATCATACCTATGATTTGAATTGGCGGCAAAAACAGGATTTAAATAAATGCAGCTTACGCCAAGCGACTTTATATACGGCAATTTTTGCTCTATGCCCTTTAAATCGCCGCCGAAATAATCATTATTCCAAACAGAGCCGAACTGCTCCTGATTCCAATAAGGCTCTTCGCCCCATTTGCGCATAACTCTGCCCTGCGGCACAGCTTTCTTTTCGGTGCCGCTGCAATAAAAACCTATCCGGAAAAATCTGATAAATTATTCCGCCCTTCAAAAAATCGGGCGTTTTAAAGCTTTTATCATAAACGGTTTGCTGAAATTCGCCGCACGCAGCATTAAAATCGCCTATTCCGTTTCCGCTGTTTTTTATATAAGTTTTTCCCCAAGGGGTTTCAAGCTCAAAATGATAAAAAAATACAACCCGCTTGTTGTGGCATAAAAAAATGCAGCTGCCAATACTCATGGTCGTTTCCGCACATTCCTGCCCAAAACATATTATAATAAACGGTTGTTTCCCCATCCTTGCAAACGGCAAGCTTTGCGCAGCTGCAGCCCATTGAGCGCGGCACAACTATGCGCAGCTTAACCTTTTCATCGGTTGCAATGGCGCAAATTAAGGATTTATATTCTTTTTTTCTTGCGTTAAAACAGGTTGTATCCATAAAAGCCCTTCAAAAAACAAGCAAGAGCCTTAACTCTTGCTTGCATATTTTAGCGTTAATCTTATTTAGCGGCCTTTGCCGATTTTTCAGCCTTTGCCTTTTTTGCCGCAGGCTTTTTTGCAGCTGCTTCCTTTTTCGGAGCCGGAGCACTTTTTTCCTGAGGGAAAGCAACGGGCTTTGTGTGCCAAATATTTTCGGCATATTCTTTTATTGCCCTGTCGGCGCTGAAAATTCCCGCACCGCTGATATTCATGAGCGACATTTTTGCAAAGCGCTCTTTATCTTTATAAATTTCTGCGGAAAGCTGCTGAGCCTTTTGATAATCCGCAAAATCGGCAAGAGCCATATAGGGATCAACATTCATAAGGCTTGAAGTGAATTCGCCAAAGGTTTTGCCGTCTATACCCGCATTGATAAAATCAATAACATCCTTAAGAACTCGGTTATTATTGATATAATCCATAGGATGATAGCCGCGCTGTTTAAGCTGCTCAACCTCCGGGGTTTTAAGACCGAAGATTATAATATTGTCGTCGCCTACGGCATTTGCAATTTCAACATTGGCGCCGTCAAGCGTGCCGAGTGTTACCGCGCCGTTAAGCATAAGCTTCATATTGCCGGTGCCGGAAGCTTCTGTGCCGGCAAGTGAAATTTGCTCTGAAAAATCTGCGGCGGGCATAAGCACCTCTGCAAGGCTGACATTATATTCTTCCATAAACACAACCTTGAGCTTATCATTAACATCTTTATCATTATTGATAACATTTGAAATTGCATCTATGAGCTGAATTGTTTTCTTTGCCATAAAATAGCCGGGGGCTGCTTTTGAAGCAAATATATAAGTTCTCGGCACAAAAATCCGCATTGGGATTTGCCTTGAGCATTTGATATTCTGCAATAATATTAAGAATATTAAGGCTTTGCCTTTTTATATTCGTGAAGCCTTTTAACCTGCACATCAAAAATCGAATCCGGGTTAATATCAATTCCGTTTCTCTTTTTAACAATCTTTGCAAAGCGCTCTTTATTTTGGCGCTTGATTGCCATAATATCGGCAAGCACCTTTTTATCGTCTTTATATTCGCGAAGCTTCAAAAGCTCGTCGCTTTTTGTGATAAAATCGCTGCCGATAAGCTTGGTGATATAATCCGTGAGAAGCGGATTTGATTGGCATATCCATCTTCTGAATGCAATGCCGTTTGTAACATTTTTAAATTTATCGGGAGTGATTGAATAGAAATCGCTGAAAACGGTTTCCTTAAGAATTTCCGAATGAAGCGCGGAAACGCCGTTTACGGAATGAGAGCCTGCAACGCAAAGATTTGCCATTCTTACAACGCCGCCGGAAATGATTGCCATTCTTTCAACCTTATCTGCATCATGAGTGGTGCACCAAACATATGCGCGGAAGCGATTATCGATTTCCTTTGTGATTTCATAAAGGCGGGGAAGCAATCTCTTATAGAGCTCCTCGCTCCAGCATTCAAGCGCCTCTTTCATAACGGTGTGGTTTGTGTAAGCCACCGTTTTGGTTACGATATTCCAAGCGTCGTCCCAGCCGTAGCCGCATTCATCAAGCATAATGCGCATAAGCTCCGGAATAGCCATTGTGGGATGGGTGTCGTTAATATGAATTGCGATTTTCTCGGGAAGATTATCAAGAGTGCTGTATTCCGTGAGGTGGCGGCGGATAATATCCTGAATCGAAGCCGACACAAGGAAATATTGCTGGCGCAGGCGCAAAGATTTACCCTCCGGCGAATTATCGGCAGGATAGAGGATTTTGGAAATGGCCTCTGCCATTGCGGATTGCTCCATAGCGCGCATATATTCGCCCTGATTAAAGAGGCTCATATCAAGCGACGGCTTAACGGAAGCCCAAAGGCGAAGCCTTGAAACACCACGACCCTTGCCGGATACATACATATCATAAGGCACTGCGGTTACCGTGTTGCAATCTTTTTGCTCAACGCTGTGGTAATCGCCGTCCCAGCTTTCCTCAACATGGCCTTCAAACTTAACCTCAACGCTTCTTTCTTCACGGGGAACAAGCCAAACATCGCCGCCGGGAAGCCAGAAATCGGGCAGCTCGGTTTGCCAGCCGTCAACAAGCTTTTGCTTAAATATGCCTGCCTCATAGCGGATTGAATAGCCCATTGACTGATAGCCGTCTGTGGCAAGGCCGTCAAGATAGCAAGCGGCAAGCCTGCCGAGGCCGCCGTTGCCGAGGCCTGCGTCCGGTTCAAGCTCATAAATCCTGTTAAGGCTTACGCCGAAGCTGCTTAAAGCCTTATCGAAAACATCGGTAAGATTAAGGTTATAAAGATTGTTTTTTTAAGCGAACGCCCCATAAGGAATTCCATGCAAAGATAATAAATCTTTTTGGAATCCTGGCCGTTTGCAATATGGCGGAACTCGCTGTTTTTTGCGGCAAGATCATCGCGCACGATCATTGCAACAGCTTTATAATACTGCTCCTCCGTGGCATCCTCGGGAGTTACTCCGAAGAAATGGCTGAGCTTATCGTTTATCATTTGCTTTGCGTTTTCAACCGAAATTGATGATTTCATATGCAAAACCTCCAAAACATTTACAAAAGAGCGGCTATTTGCCGCGCTATATTGTTAATTATACACTAAAAAAGCCTATTATTCAATACCTAATGAAATCAGCGCTTTTTCTTTTTTAAGAACTTTCCGAGCAGCAGCACAATAATATCCTTTACTGCCTTGTAATTAACAAGCACGATAACAAGCATTATTGCGGCGCAAACTCCGAAGGTGCGCCATTCACCAAAGGGTGAAATTATCATGATAACACATTCCGCGAGCATAAGAGCAACAGACGGGAAAAATGACGCCGAATTTATTTTTGATATTCACAAACTGCTTTGTGTTGAACACACGGATTATAAACACGCACACAAACGAAGCCGCCGTTGCGATTGCCGCACCGTAAGGACCGAGCCTAGGAATAAGAATAAAATTAAGAACTATATTGACTATTGCGCCTGTGCCCGCCGTGATCATTGAAAGCATGCTTTTCTTTTCCGCCATATAAACGGAGGCATAGAAATTGACAAGGCAGGAAAAGGTGGTGGCAATAACAAGAATCGGCACATAATGCCAAGAATCGTAATAATCCTTGCCGAGATAGATTTGGGTGATTATGCGCGAGCCTGCGATAAGCATCGCGCCGACGGCGATAAGAGCGCCGCTGTAAACCCTGAAAACCTGCGAGAAAAAGCGGGATTTACCCTCGTTATCATATTCATCAACAGCCGAAAGCTGCCACGCATCAATAAATATTGAGGCAAAAATAACAACAAAATTCGGAATTTTATAAGCAGCGGTGTAAATGCCGCTTTGCGAAACGCCGTTAAAATAAGTGACCATATATTGATCCGAAACATTTATTATCCACCACAAAATAATTGTGGGAATAAGCGGAATGCAATATTTAAGCATCGGCACAACGGTGTCTTTTTTCAAGCCTTGGCGAATGCCCACAAAGCGCCACAGCTTTGCGCAAACAAACATAAACAAAACCGAAAGCATATCGCTTGTGAATATTGCCAATATATAGCCGTATATACCCCAATTGAAGGCTCCGAGATAAAGGAAAGTGAAGCCGGCCGAGGTTGCCGTGGCTATAACACCGTCAACAGCATAAAGCTTAACATGGCCGGAGCCGCGCACAAATTGCTGGCAAAGCTGCCTGAGCGACGAGCCGAGCAGCATAAGATAAAGCAAAATCGTGTATTGCCCGAAATTAAAATCATTGATTGTGATTTTTACAACCAAAGGAGAAAACAGGCAAAAAACGGCAAAGCCGATTAAAGTGGTGGCAATGCCCGTGCTGAAAACGCACTTCTTATCGCTTTGCTTATCAAGCGCAAAGCGAAGCGCTGCGGAATTAACCGCCAGGGTAACTATCGGCACAAGAATATTAACCGCATTTTGAATTAAAGTGGCGCCGCCGAAATCCCCCGTTGCCATAACGCGGGTGTAAAAGAAAGTGAGTATCAAGGTCAGCAGCTTTGACGAAAAGGTGCCTATTGCAAAAACTATTGTATTTGAAGCCAGTTTCTTATACTTATCCATTAAAATTCCTTTAGCCTTAACGAACTTGGCCGTTGCCGTAAATTAAATATTTGGTGGTGGTAAGCTCTCGCAAACCCATAGGGCCTCTTGCATGAAGCTTTTGGGTTGAAATGCCGATTTCTGCGCCGAGGCCGAATTCGCCGCCGTCCGTAAACCTGGTGGAGGCATTCACATAAACCGATGAAGAATCGATTCTTGCCAAAAATTCATCGGCATTTGCTTTGTTTTGAGTGATTATTGCCTCGCTGTGCTTGGTGGAATACTTATTTATGTGCCTGATTGCCTCATCAAGGCTGTCAACGGTTTTGAACGCTGATGATATAATCAAGATATTCCTCCGCAAAATCCTCGTCGCTTGCAGGCAAAAACGCCGTTTGCCGCAATCATTGCGCGCTCATCGCCGCGCATTTCAACATTTTTTTTGTATCAAGCCTTGCCTTAATAGCAGGCAAAGCCTTATTTATTATGCCCGAATGAATAACAAGGCTTTCGCACGCATTGCAAACGCCTATGCGCTGCGTTTTGGCATTGAATATAATATTCGCCGCCATTTCGATATCAGCGCTTTCGTCAACATAAATATGGCAATTTCCCGAACCCGTTTCAATAACAGGCACCGTGGAATTGCGCACAACGCTTCTGATAAGCCCTTTGCCGCCGCGCGGAATCAGGCAATCTATATAGCCGTTCATCGTCATCATTTGATTTGCCGATTCGCGCGAGGTATCCGTTACAAGCTGAATGCAGTTTTTATCAAAGCCGCAATCCTCGATGGCGGTGCGCATAACGGAAGCAAGCGCCATATTTGAATTTATGGCCTCTTTGCCGCCGCGCAGAATAACGGCGTTTGAGCTTTTAAGGCAAAGCCCTGCCGCATCCACGGTAACATTCGGGCGAGCCTCATAAATTATTCCGATAACGCCGATAGGCACGGAAATCTTTTTGATATCAAGGCCGTTCGGCCTTTTGATTTCATCCAGCAACCTGCCGCAGGGATCGGGCAGGGACGCCACATTTTCCGCCGCCGAGGCGATATCGTTTATTCTGGCTTCGTTGAGCATCAACCTATCGAGCAAGCCGTCGTTAAGACCTGCGGCTTTGCCGTTTTCAAGGTCTTTTTTATTTTCAAGAATTATCGTTTCGCTGCTTTCGCGCAGGGCGGCGGCAATTGCAAGCAGAGCCTTATTTTTTTCTGTTCTGTTGTTACCGTTGCAAGAAAAATCCTTTGCCGCAAGCGCATTTTTCGCCGAGTTTTATCATTTTTTTCCACCGCCTTAAAAATATGTGCCGACAGATTCGCCGTTTAAAAATTTTATAAATATCCGTTGGCTTTTTGCCGTTTGTGATAACAACAGGCACGCCCTCCGTTACCGCGATTTCGGCAGCGTTGATTTTTGTAATAAATCCGCCCGTGCCCCTTTGCGCCGGCAGAGCCTGTGATGGCTCGAATACCGTCGTCTATCAAATCAACGCGCCTTATCAGCTTGGCGTTGGGGTTTTCCGCGGGATTGCCGTCATAAAGTCCGTCCGTGTCCGTAAGCAAAATCAAAAGATTAGCACTTGTGAAAACCGCCACGCTTGCCGAAAGGCAATCGTTATCGCCGTTTAAAAGCTCCTCAACGGAAACGGAATCGTTTTCGTTTACTATCGGCAGGCAATCATATTCAAGCAGCTGATCGATTGTGTTTACCAAATGCCTTTTGCTCTCCGGATTTTGCAATTCATCATAAGTGATAAGCAGCTGGCTGACTATAACGCCGTATTCCGAAAAAAGCTTATCGTAAAGAAACATCATTTCGCTTTTGGCCCACCGCCGCAGCAGCCTGAAGACCGCGGGTTGATTTAGGCCTTTCCGGCAGGCGCAATCTGCTTGTGCCCACGGAAATTGCGCCGGACGAAACAAGAATTATTTGATTGCCGGCATTTTTTTAAGATCCGAAAGCACCGAGGCAAGCTTTGCCATAAGCGCAATATTCGCCTTGCCTGTTTCATGGGTTAAGGTGGAGGTGCCCACTTTAACAACTATTCTTTTTTTACCGTTTTTCAACGCCATCACAAACACTCGCTTTTTTATAATAAAAATTTATACCTATTATTCCATTTTAATTAAAATATTATAACACACAGTAAAAGCAATAAAGCAAGGCTTTGGGGCACACTTCACAAAGAAAAATGCGGTTTAAGCCTTCCGACTTATTGAGCAATTATTCTTTACGGAGTGCGCCCCATGAGCGCATTTTTAACATTCACGGCACTTAAAGCTGCAAAAAAATATAAATGCGAATAAAATTTTCCTTTTAGGGCACAATGCGTATATACGCAACAAGATTTTTTGCGAAAGGAAATGATTTAATGAAAAGGCGAAACATCGTGCGGCTGTGTTCCTTTGCAATTTGCCTTGCCGCAGTGCTCACCACCGCGGCTGTGAGCCAAAAACGCCGCAAGCAACAAATATCAATTAAGGCTTGAAGCGGCTTATCAGTGCGATTTGAACCGGCTTTCCGAATGCCTCGATTCAATAGAAACAAGCCTTGAGAAGAGCCAATATGCGGCATCGCAGGAAATGATGGGCACACTTTCGAGCGACCTTTATGCCGAGTGCACCACCGCCAAAAACGCGCTTTCATCACTGCCCGTCAGCCAGCTTGAGCTTGACGGTGCCTACAAATTTTTGAGCCAGGCGGCAGATTATGCAAAATATATTTCAACCAAGGATGAAATTTCGCAATCGGATTACGATAATCTTGCACTTTTGCTTACCTATGCCCAAAAATATGCAGACTACACCGAAAAAATAGTGCAAAAATGCGCGGCAGGCGGCAAAATAACGGAAAACGAGGTGCTGCCGCAGGGCGGAGCCGATACAAAGGTTTCCTCCTTTTCACTTGATTTTACCACGGCGGAAAACACATTTGAAAACTACCCCACACTGCTTTATGACGGCCCGTTTGCCGACGCCGTTTTAAATAAAGAATCACAGATGATTAAAAACGCCTCGCGCCGAAGCCGCGACGAATGCCGCAAAATCGCCGCGCGTGCCCTTGGGGTTGAAGACGGCGGCGTTGTTTACAAAAACGAGGAAAGCGGCACGATTCCCGCATATGTTTTTTCCTATAAGCTGTGCACGATTTCCGTTTCCAAAAACGGCGGATATATAGTTTATATCTTAAACGAGGGAAACATAAAAACCACCGCCGTCACCGAGGAAAACGCAATAAACATTGCGCAGGATTTCTTGGATAAAATAGGTTATCCGGATATGAAAAGCACTTATTCCGCCGTTTACAACAATGTTTGCACAATAAATTTTGCTTATGAAAAAAGCGGCATAACCTACTACCCCGATTTAATAAAGGTGGGCATTTCGCTTTCGGACGGCAGCGTTTATTCTCTTGAAGCGGGCGGTTATCTCACAAACCACACCGAGCGCACCGCTCCCGATTTAAGCAACGCCGCGGCGGCAACGCTGAGCCCCGCCGCCGAGCCGATTTCAACCAAAGCCTGCCTTATTCCGAAAAAAGACGGCAAAGAGGTTTTTTGCATTGAAAACCATTGCAAAAACACAAAAAGCACAGGGCAGGAGGTGCTGATTTACACCAACGCCGAAACGGGCAAGGAGGAGGATATTTTACTGTTGCTTTATTCTGACAACGGCACGCTGACAAAATAGCGCAGAGCCTGAACTATTGCAAATCAAAAACGCCGTGCGAAAGCTGCATAAAGCAGGTGCGCGGCGCAAAAATAAAGAGCAAAGAAAGGAAATTCATATGAAAAAGAGCATAATTATTATTTCGCTGATTGCAGTTTGCGCGGCCGCGATTTTTGCCGGCTGTTCAAGCAAAAAGAACGATATGCCCACCACAACCACATTAACCACGGAAACAACCGAAAGCACCACCACAACCACCAACAAGGTTGAAGAAGCGCTTACAAACGGCGCGGAAAACGCAAGCGAAGCCTTATCCGACGCAGGCGAGGCCGTCGGCGAAGCCGCAAGCGGAGCGGGCGGCGCCGTTTCAAAAGCGGGAGAAGCTGTTAAAGACGGCTTAAAATAGCAATTCCAACACACAAGGCAGAAATCCGCCGCACCGAAAGCAGGTGCGGCAGATTCCTTTTTTGCACACAAAATGCAACACGAAAAAATGCCGCAGGCGCAAAGCACTTACGGCATTATTTTGCATATTATTTTGAATTATTCCTCTGTGGGAGCATCCTCTTCCTCATCATCGGGAACGAAGCCAAGCTCAAGATATTCGCCGCATGAGGGGCACTCTACGCCGCCCTCATCAACCGTGTCGGCGTCAACAACAAATTCCTCGCCGCAATTCGGGCAGGAGATGCAATATTCATCATCTTCCTCATCGTCATCGCAGCAATCGCAATAATCTTCATCCTCAAGATATTCTTCCACATCGGCAAGATCCTGATCGATCTCATCAACCTGCTCTGCAAGAAGATCAACATCCTCGCCGAGGCCGTCCATATCCTGCATAATGCCGTCGAGCACATCGATAACGGCTTTAAACATTTTGGTTTCTTTTTTTATTATCGTCAAAAATCAAGGCCGTCAAGCAAGCCCTTGAGATAACCGAGTTTTTTTCAACAGTATTCATAAAATACAGCCTTTCCGCCGCAAAGCAACAAGGCAAATGCGCCGCCTGCGGCAATTTTTGCGGCACAGCCTTAAAATAATCTTACAATAAATATTATGCTTATGCTCTTTCCATATATTCGCAGGTTCTTGTGTCCACGCGAATCTTATCGCCCTCGTTAATGAAAAGCGGAACGCGGATTTCCGCGCCTGTTTCAAGAGTGGCGGGTTTAAGAGTGTTTGTGGCAGTGTTGCCCTTAAAGCCGGGATCGGTTTTTGTTACCTCAAGAGTAACGAAGGTGGGGGGCTCAACGCCGAAAACATTGCCCTTATATGAAAGAACGCGGCAAATATCGTTTTCCTTAACGAACTTAAAGTTATCGCTTAAATCCGCTTCTGCAACGGGAATCATATCAAATGTTTCCTGATCCATGAAGTAATAAAGACCGGAATCGTTATATGAATAAACCATATCTTTTCTTTCGATAAATGCCGTGGGGAATTTTTTTCGGTTGGGTTAAAAGGTTCTTTCAACAACAGAGCCTTGAATAACATTCTTGATTTTAGCTCTAACGAAAGCAGCGCCTTTACCGGGCTTTACATGCTGAAATTCAACGATTTGATAAACCTGACCGTCCATTTCAAAAGTAACGCCGTTTCTGAAATCGCCTGCTGATACCATATTTTGTACCTCCAAAGTTATAGTTATAATTTAATACATTATTATTTTATAATATTTCCAATAATAAATCAATACCCATTTTATAGCTGCCCTTGCCGTGGCCGCAGATTTGCTTTTTGCAAACCTCCGTTATAACGGATTTATTGCGAAATTCCTCGCGCGAATGAATATCGCTCATATGCACTTCAACAAACGGCAAATAATCCGCAACCGATTCAATTGCATCGCGAATTGCATATGAATAATGCGTGTAAGCACCGGCGTTTATAACAACGCCGTCTGCCTCATTGCGGCTTTGCTGAATTTTATCTATGATTGCGCCCTCATGATTTGATTGAAAAAATGAAAGCTCGCAACCCCTTTCGGCGGCATATGCGGCAAGCTCGGCATTTATATCCGCCAAGGTTTCGCTGCCGTAAACATCTTTTTTTCTGATGCCCGTCATATTAAGATTGGGTCCGTTTAAAAACAAGTATTTTTTTCATAAAAAAATGCCTTTCAAAGAAAATAAAGGGAAACGGCATCGTTTCCCTTTTTACGCAGTTCGTATGTATATTACTTATACTTTCTCTTACGAGCGGCTTCGCTCTTCTTTTTACGAGCAACCGAAGGCTTTTCATAATGCTCTCTTTTGCGCACTTCCTGAATGATACCGTCACGAGATGTTTGGCGCTTGAAGCGACGAATTGCGCTGTCAAGAGACTCATTATCTTTAATTCTAACCTGGCTCACTGAATTCCCTCCCTCCGACCTGCTGTCAAAGGTAGCCTTATATTTGATATCTTTTTAAATATCCGAGCAAAATTATAATCAAACGAGGGCAAATTGTCAAGTATTTTATCAAATAATGTATAAAAAGAATTCGGAATAATGCCGTTTTTTTATCGAAAAAGCACTTTAAAAACGCAAAAATTCTTGCCGCCGCATAAATCACGGCTTATTTTGTGGTTGAGCCGAAGCCTCCGTCACGCACGCCGCTTGCATCATCGTCAAAAAGTGATTCCGAATTGCACGAATATGCCTTGAGCAAAGCCGTCGCCGGCATTAACGGCAACGCTGTGGCCGTCATCATGAGCATCGCACGAAAGCTTAATCATAATGTGCCCCTCGTTTGAGGAATTGTAATAATCCGCGTCAATAATTCCCACCGTGTTATCAAGCTGCACTCTGTGCTTAAAGCCGAGGCCCGAACGGGGATAAATTTTGAGCACCCAGCCGTTATTTATTTTAGAGCGAATACCGGTTGGAATCAGCAGAGATTCGCCTTTTTTCAAATTCAATTCAACGGGAGCATAAAAATCATAGCCCGCGGAGCCTGCCGTGGCTCTTTGCGGAAGCTTTATTGAATCATACACCGATTTAACATCATTCACCTGCGGAAAAATTCTTTGGAAAAAAATCCTTTTCAAACTGCTCAAAAGCTAACCTTTTCAAACGCTGCAATTCTTTTCCATAAAAAAACATATCTCCGTTTTCTAAAAAAATTATAACGAATATATTTTAACATTTAACCGCCCTTCTTGCAACAAAAAAAGCAATAAAAAAATGCCGCGGCGCAAAGCCGGGCATAATTCATAAATTTATTGTGGCTTGCGCCGGTTTAAGCTTTCTTGGCTAAAGCCCGAACGAAACGGAAAGCGCTTCATTCACCTTGCCCATATCGCCGCCGTCAAGTGCGCCCATTTTTTTCGCGCAGGCGGCGTTTATCGATCGTTCGCACCTGCTCAAGCAGCACGATACTGTCCTTGGCAAGGCCGCAGTGGCCCGCGTCCACCTCTATATGGGTGGGCAAATTCGTTTTATCCTTTTTGGCTTTTTATTGCTGCGGCAATAACCGTTGGTGAAAACTTATTTCCAATATCGTTTTGAACGATAAGCACCGGCCTAACGCCGCCCTGCTCCGAGCCGACAACGGGGCTTAAATCGGCATAATAAATATCGCCTCGTTTAACCGTCATAATTATCACCTTTTTAATTTATTTTTTTCATCCGTTTATATTGTTGCCTTAATTCAGGCGATTTAAACATCCCATTCCATTATATGCATAAAAACACTTTTTTTCGCACGGCGGCATATTATGGATTGAGGTAAAACATAAAACACCTTGATAAAAAGCCGCAAAGGCGGCAAGAAAAAGGAAATTAGTGTGAAAAAAATCACACTAATCGGATTATATTGCCTTCAAAAATTTGCCGGCGGCATAATTTTTGAAATGGCTAAAATCACCATTTACACCTGTTCAGGCAACGCAGGATATAAAGGTGATTTTTAATAAACTATTTGTTGCCTGAAAGGTTATGGTGATGATTATGGATAAATACGAAGATTTGTTTAACCCATCGTTTTTAAACAAAAAAGGGATTTTGAAGCCCCTGCCGAGCGACGCGGCGGTTACAATGGCATATATACCGTTTCAGCAGGAGCCTGTTTTATACGACACCGAGGAAGAAGCCCTTATGCAAGGCACGGCTTTTCCGGAGCTTGATAAGCCGTTTACCGGGAAAGGAGAATTGAAATGAAGAAAGAGCAAATGCTTTTAAAGCTTTCCGCAGCGCAATTTGCGATGTGGGAAATGAGAATTTATTTAGACACACACCCCGGCAATGAGGAAGCGCAAAGGCTTTATAAAAAACACCGCGTGGAATTTGAGGCGCTGAAAGCCGAATACGAAAAGGATTTCGGCCCCATCACACTCGGAGACGGCAACAGCGACGAATGGCTCAAAGACCCCTGGCCTTGGGATAATTGAGCCGTGAATCCGCCAAGCCGAGCCGCTTTCGGCATATCGGATTTGATTTTTTTCGACCGCTTAAAACAAGCATTGCAAAAAAGCCGCGGTGCAAAAGCACTGCGGCGATTTTCTGCACGGCGGCAAAAGAAAAGCACAAAGTGTTTTCCTTGCGAAGCACGCAAAATACGCGTTAAAAATTCGGGCTTGACTTTTTACGCCGCGGCGTGATATAATTCGTAAAAAATAAATACGGTTTTATTGGAAACGCACAGCCTTTGCTGATAACGAACAACACGATTTATAAATTTGTTCTTATTCAAAGGAGTGCATTTTTTTATGCAAAAAAGATCAAAAATCGAAAACTTCGTTTTCACCCTCGTTATGGCTTTTGTGATGGTTTACGCCATGGTGTGCTACAACATTGCGATTGACAAAGGCGGCATGAGCAACGAAATATTTGCCCTTGCCTTTAAGGAAATCCCGATCATGTGGCCGATTGCGGTGATTCTTGAAATGCTTATCGCGGAAAGGCTTGCAATCAAGCTTGCCTTTAAAATCGTGACGCCGAAAACAACCCCCGCCATCATAACCTTTACGATATCCGCCATGATTGTGTGCATAATGTGCCCCGCCATGAGCTTTATCGCGACCTGCCTTTTTGCTCACCCCGGCGAAGAGATAATTGCCGTATGGCTGCAAAAAAATGGGTGCTTAATTTCCCGATGGCAATGTTTTTTTCCAAATATTCTTTGCCGGCCCTGCCGTGAGAGGAATTTTTTTCCGCTTTCGGAAAAAAATCGAAAAAGAAAGAAGCCGAAAAAAACCGAAGCATAAAAAAATCGAGCAAAGCTTTTTACGGCAAAAAAACAAAACAGCGCGCAAAAAGCCGCGGTGCAAAAAGCACTGCGGCGATTTTATTATATGCAATTTTAAAATTATTATTCGGCCGAGCCTTCGCTTTCGGCATTTGCGCTTTCGGGCTGCGGCTTGCCTTTTTTCTTTTTCTTTGAGAAAACAAGAAATTTGCCAAAGAAATAATTCACGATAACAACGATTATGCTGAGCACAACCTTAGAGCAGAAGCCCTCTGTGTAAAGAAAGCCCCAATTGAGGTGCATTTTTTCAAACAGCGGGTAAAACAGATTGTCAAAGCCAACCTTTGCAAGCAGCGTTGGGCCGAGAATTTCAAACAGCACACCCGTAAGCGCCCTGGAGCCGAAAAAGCTTATAATTTCCTTAACCACAAGCTTAATATTCCAGCTTTTTGATTCAAACACCCACAGCTTATTTGTGATATAAGCAAAGGTTACGGCGCAAATCCAGCTGAGCGCATTGCCGAGCCAAACAGGCATTTTAACAACGCCAACAAACACATTATATGTGCCCCAGCTCACAAGGGTTGTGAGCACGCCGAAGATAATATAGGTGATTATTTCCTTATATTTATTCCAAAACTTTTTTTCATACAACATCACTCAGCCTTTTTCTTCGGTTTCGGTTTCTTCTGCGCAAAGATGGTCCTTCAAAATATAAATAGGCCTGTCCTTAACCTGAACATAAATTTTTGAAACATATTCGCCCAAAATGCCGAAGCAGAAAAGCTCAAGCCCGCCGAGCAAAAGCACAAGCACCACGATTGTGGCATAGCCGGGCACATTTATGCCGAACGCAAGCTTTTGAATAATAACCACAATAAGATAAATTACTGAGGCAAGCGAGGCGAAAAAGCCTATATATGCCGAAAGTGTGAGCGGAAATGTGGTAAACGAAACAATGCCCTCCATGGCATATTTAAGCAGCTTTTTAAAGCCCCATTTCGATTCGCCGCTTTCCCTTTCGCAAACGGTGTAGGGAATATATTTTGTGTTGAAGCCCACAAAGCTGAAAATGCCCTTTGAAAATCTGTGATACTCGCTCATTTGAATAACGGCATCCACCATTTTTCTTTTCATAAGGCGAAAATCCGATGCGCCGTTCACAAAAGGCACATCCGCCACCTTATTTATCAGCTTATAAAATGCGGATTTCATGCCGCTCATTATTTTGCTTTCTTTTGCGCTCTTCCTGATAAGCCGTTACGCAATCGATATCTTCATCGGAATTCATAACATCAAGCATTTCGAGCACAACCTCGGGCCTTTGCTGCAAATCGGCATCTATAAGGCACACAACATCGCCCTTAACATTATTAAGCCCCGCATAAATCGCTGCCTCCTTGCCGAAATTGCGGCTGAAGGAGAGCACCTGGATTTGGGATTCCCTGTGCTGCTCATAAAGCTTTTTGAGAAGCGGATAGGTGTTATCCTTGCTTCCGTCGTTCACAAACACAAATTCATAATCCTCCACCTTGCCGGTGAAAGCTTTTTTTACTTCCTCGTAAAACTTTTCAACATTTCCCTCTTCGTTATAACAAGGAACAACAAGTGATAATTTCATTTTGAACCTCTGTGCATATTTTGCAGTTAAATTTATATACATGTGTATATTACTACAATTAAGCATTGTAACACAACACGGCAATAAAAACAATACACACATAAACTTATTTAAAAAATTAACACATTTTTGCCTTTGCGGCAAAAAACGATTTGTGACTGCAAATTTTTTGTTGCTTTTGCAGCCGAAATATAGTAAAATAAGTTTTGCACAATAAAACAACGGGGCATTAGCGCAGCTGGGAGCGCGCCACACTGGCAGTGTGGAGGTCAGGGGTTCGAACCCCCTATGCTCCACCATAAGTCCACCGTAATCTTTAATGTTGCGGTGGACTTTTATTTACGGCGGCATAATTATACTTGATTTAATGCAATCGGGTTTGCTGCACACAACAGCGTTCAAAAAACCGTGTGTTCTTGAATTTACTTAAATTGATCATCGCATACACAGAGCAGAACACAGCAAAAAGCGGAAAGAGGATATTATCGATGTTAATAGAAAATATTCCAAAAATCTTCAGCCGAATTATATCAAAAATTACTGTCTGAGCTTAAGCCGAATTGGAATGTTGAGATTGTTGAGGAGGATTACAATTTATACCGGCTTGGTTTTTCGGACGAAATACGCTGCTCTCTGCATTTAGACATATCTCACGAACAAATCCATGAACTGTATAATGAAATTATTGACATGGAAACAGATGCATATATGAATGAGGATTTACTGTATAAAGACCCCCGTTACATGACCGAAAAAGAAAAAAAGGAATATGCAATATTAAAAGAAAGCGAAAAAAGATATAAAAAATATGCTCCCTTAGAATCAATATGCAACTACTGTTTCTGAAGCAGAGAACGGCACCTAAAAACGAACAATATATATTTATTCTAAAAACACAAATTGCGGCGGCACAACAGTTTGCTTATTCGGGACGGGAAATCAAACAAAATCAACAGCGTAAATCAGGTGACAAAATGGATTTAAGAGAAGAGCTTTTCAAAAACAGGGATTTAAAATACAGAGATTTTCACAAAAAGCTGGTGCCGAATATTGACGAGGGCAAAATAATCGGCGTGCGCGTGCCGACGGTGCGTAAAATCGCGAAGAAAGCCTTTTTGGCAAACGCGCAAAACCGATGCGAATATTACGAGGAAATCGAGGCTTTCGGCTTTTGCGCGGCAATGAAGAAGTGCGGCACGGCGGAGCACAAAAAGGGACATTGAAAAAAATTCGTTTCCATGATTGACAATTGGGGCACATGCAACACCTGCACCGCCGCGATGAAATTCATCGGCGAGAGCAAGGGCGAATATTTTGATTTTATTTGCTCGTTAATCGGCAGGGGCGAATATCCCACGCGATTTGCGATTGTGGCGCTGATGGATTATTACCTTGACGACGAATACATTGACCGCGCTTTGAAAAATCTACAGCGAAATCAAGAGCGATAAATACTACATAAACATGGCGCTTGCTTGGGCGCTGAGCATGGCGTTTATCAAACACAAAGGCAAGGTGATGCCGATTTTTGGAAAGCCGCACCCTGAACGCCGATGTGCAAAACAAAACCATTCAAAAAATTTGCGATTCTTACCGCGTGAGCAAAGAAACAAAAAGCAAAATTAAGGAATATAAGATAAGATGATTAAAGCAATACTTTTTTTGACATAGACGGCACCCTGCTTGATTTTTTTCGGCGGCGGAGCGCTGTGCCATCGAAAAAGCCTTTTTCAAAATTCGGGCTCGGCGAATTTTTCACCCGAAAAAGCGCAGAAATATTCCGAAATCAATTTGCGCCACTGGGAAATGCTTGAGCGCGGCGAAATTACGAAAAAAACGAAGTTTTGCTTCTGCGATTTGCGGAATTTTTTTAAAATATTTAAACTGCGATTCGGCAGCGCCGAACGAAGTGAACGATTATTACGAAAGCATTATCGCCGACAAGGTTGCCTTTATCGAAAAACGCGCCCGAAATCTGCAATGATTTGGCAAAGGATTACGATTTATACTGCGTTACGAACGGCTCCCTGACCGCGCAGACAAAAAGGCTTAAAAAAATTCCGGGCTTGACAAATATTTTAAGCAGATTTTTTTATATCTGACGAGATCGGATTTGAAAAAAACCGAGCATTCAATTTTTTTGAGCCTGTTTTAAAGGCGGTTCACCGTGAAAAAAAGCGAAATTATGATAATCGGAGATTCGCTTACGAGCGATATGAAGGGCGGCAACGACGCCGGCATAAAAATGCTGTTTTTTTACAACCCGCAGGGCAAAGCGATTAAGGGCGATATTAAAAATCGATTACGAAATAAAAATCGCTCGGCGAAATATATGCCGTGCTTGAAAACGAAAGCAAAATATAACAAAATCACAGATGTGACCAAGAACTTTTTCCGCGCCGCGATTTAATTATTTATTCAATTTTTTTATTGCTTGACTTTACCCTGCAATAAATATATAATAAATGTAATTCAGTTAATACATTAGGGGGTATTTCCAATGAAAATAAGCAAAATTTTTAAGATTATCGGCGGCATCGTTGCCGTTGCAGGCGTTATCGCAGCAATTTATCTTGCAATTCAAAAGCTTACGGATAAAAAAGAGCCGGAATATTTTAATGACGATGATTTCTTTGAGTGTGACAACGATCTTGAAATAATCGAAGTTGAAAAGGACGCTGCAAAAGAAGAAGAAGCTCCTGCAGAAGAGCCGAAAAAAGAGGCAGCTCCCAAAAAGAAAAAAGCTGCTAAAAAAGCATCCAAATAATTAAACGCCGAAAAAGCAGTACGATGTGCTGCTTTTTTTATTTGCAAAATCACGGCGCCGCAACGCGGCGGGAAAGGCAGGCAACAATATGAAAGGCAATTATTCCTGCGGCCTTGTTTTGGAGGGCGGAGGCAACCGCGCAATTTACACAAGCGGAGTGCTTGACGCTTTTATTGAAGCCGGAATCGAATTCCCCTATGTTATCGGAGTTTCGGCAGGCTCGTGCAACGCCGTTTCATTTTTGGGAAAATATTTACGCCGCCAGCACGATATAGTAATAAATTACTGCAATGATAAAAGATATATGAGCCTGGGCAATCTGTTTAAAAGAAAGCCGATGCTTAATTTGGATTGGATTTTTCAACGAGCTTTCATACGATATTATGCCACTGAATCAGGACGAATTTGAGGCAAGCGGCACAACGCTTTGCGTTGCCGTAACAAACGCATACAGCGGCAAAGCGGAATATCTTTACCCAAAGAGCATGCGCACTCGCGGATGCCTGCCGCTTAAAGCAAGCTGCGCGCTGCCGATTGCCACAAAGGGTGTGCAAATAGGGGCAGACACTTATTTTGACGGCGGTATTGCCGATTCAATTCCGCTTAAAAAGGCTTTGGACGACGGCTGCCGAAAGGCCGTTGTGATTTTAACGCAGGACAGGGATTATGTGAAGCACCATATCGACCAGGAAAAAGCCGTGCACAAAATGCTGAGGCAATATCCCAAAATTGCAGACGCCCTGCTTGCGAGGGATAAAATGTATAACGCGCAAAAAGCATATGTGGCTGCCGAAGAAAAAGCCGGCAACTGCTTTGTGATTGCGCCTGCAGCCGATTTGGGGTGCGGCACAATGGAAAGAAATTTAACAAAGCTGGAGCGTATTTACCAGCTTGGTTATGCACAAGGCAGGCAAAAAGCAGCAGCCGTTAAAGAATTTATGGTAGCTGCCGAAAAAAAGAGCAAACTGCAGCTCCGCCGGAGGCAGAACCGGAGAACGAAAACGAATAACACTCATTAACCGACTATGTGCCGCTTTAAGGCGAAGTCAAAAATAAATTCAGCCGAAGGGGCTTTAAAATGGGCAAAAAAGAAGACAAAACAAATGTTATGCGCACGCTCGATCGTGCCAAAATTAAATATGAGCACCGTGAATACGAGCCGGATGCAACGCTTTCCGGAGCCGAGATTGCGGCAATGCTGGGTGAAAAGCCCGAATTTGTTTTTAAAACGCTTGTAACAGTTTCCAAATCAAAGCAGCATTATGTTTTTATGATTCCCGTTGAGCGGGAACTTGATTTAAAAAAATGCGCAAAAGCCGTGGGCGAAAAAAAGCGTTGAAATGATTCCGCAAAGGAGCTTTTGCCGCTTACGGGCTATGTGCACGGCGGCTGCTCACCCATCGGCATGAAAAAGCAGTTCAAAACCGTGGCTCAAGCCTCTGCCCTCGACGGCGAAACGATAATGTTTTCCGCCGGCAAAGTGGGCAGGCAGGTTATAATGAAGACGGAGGATTTCAAAAAAAGCCGTGCCCGGAATAGCCTTTGCGGATTTAATAAAGGAATAGGATTTGCCGCCCTGTTTTACGAAGATCAGAGTCGAATTATTCTCACCCGCTTAAAGGAAGCGATTTTATTTTATGAAATTTTTAAATCCCGAAGATTATTTAAATTTCGGCGAAGACTCCGCTAAAGACTCGGAATTTGAAGAAAAAATCAAAGAATATGACGAATATTTTTTTCAACAAAAAAATAAAAAAAGCAGGTTGCCTGAAAAAAATTCATAAAAGAATATTTTTTTCCAATCACGGCTTCCACGATTGGAAGCTGATATCGATTAAGGCGGATTTTTAACGGAAGCAACACGGTGATTGTAAGCCTGTTTGATGATTTTAAAAAAACATAAAAAAATCCATCATATATTATTCCGTCAGCACTTTTTAAATCAAATTTCAATCCCGAACATTTTGAATATATCGAAAAACAATGATTTCGGAATAGATGAATTTGATATTGTTGATGATAACCGCTTTTTCTCACGAAGTATATTTCCCTTCGGGAGCGTCATATGCAGTTCATTTTTTTCGGATATAGAAATTTTATCTCAATAAAGCAACAAAAATCTGTTGATTCGGCCTCGGAGAGTATCACCTTTCCGAGGCCGTTTTTTTATATGCGGACAAAATAAGCCATAAATAATATCAATTATTCGCAAAAAGTTCTTATAAAAATCATATAATCAACTACACGTTGTTTGACGTTTTACCGTTCCTGTGATATTGTAAAATCAAAGGAGGAAATGAAATGTATGAAAAATTAAGCGAAAAATTAAAACAAGCATTAAAGAGACACAATATGAGCCAAAAGGAGTTAGCACAAAAACTAAATGTTACTCCCCAAGCCGTTTCCAAATGGATGTGTGGCAAAGGTTTGCCATCCATAGATTTGGCAACGGATATACTTAAAATTCTTGGAATTGACATTATAGAAGAAATGGCAAAAGCCGATAGGAGAAAAGAAAACATGAGACAAGTAGACTTATGTAAGTTAAATAATTACGAAGCAGCAAGACAAGAAGCAAAAGCTATTTTATCAGATAGCAATATAGATAATAATTACTCACACTCAGTTTATATTCTTTGTGAACGATTAGTCACGGCAGTAATAGGCTTAACTTATCATCAAATGATACATAATAAAGACAAGAATAATGACGTGGATTATTATAATATCTTTAACAATATTGAAGATTATTTTGATAAAGATGCTAATAGTCATTTACCCGAAGAGCATCTCACAGATGAATACAACAATTATCTGGATTACAACTTCTTTTTAATGGGAGCAGATTTATTTGAATCCTTTGATGAATATAAAATAGCAAATCACGATTATTGCGCTAATTCATTAAGCGAGTGGTACACGTTTAAAAAATCAATTAACGAAACCCCCTCATCGAATACTTATAATGAACTGTTAGTTGCACTATCGGAAATTATTGATTAACACAATCATAAATTAAATTTATGAATAGCCAATGCATCAATCGGAACTAAGACCCGATTGATGCATTTTTACATAAAAAAATCCTGCCGAAAAACGGCAGGATTTTTCTTGGTCGAGGTGACAAGATTTGAACTTGCGACCCCCACGTCCCGAACGTGGTGCTCTACCAAACTGAGCCACACCTCGATATTGCATTTGCTATTATCGCATACTTTGGGTGAATTTGCAATAGTTTTTCAGAAATTGTAATATTTCTTTTTTTGACATATACCCCTCGATATGCTAACATTATATTATAGCACTTGTGCCGTTTTTTGCCGAAATGTTCGGAAGCCGCGGCGCAAAGAACATGAGGAATTTTGTTATGAAAAAAATATTATCCGCTTTAATATCGGCGGCAATGGTGCTTGCAAGTGCCTCGCCCGCCTTCTCCGCAGACAGCGCCGAGCTTAACATATCGGCAGACAAAATCGGCCACGAGGTTTCGCCAACGCTTTACGGCGCTTTTATTGAGGACATTTCCAAGGCGGGCGACGGCGGCTTGGTTTCAAATTTGGTTTACAACAACAGCTTTGAATACAACGACACCGCCGAAGAAAACGCCGCGCTCAATGAGGCTTATTGGGAATTTTCAAACATTACCCACACCCTTGCAAGCGACGGGGCAATGAACAAAAACAACCCGAATTACGAAAAGCTGACCGTTTCCGGCAAGGGAGTTATAACAAATCTCGGCTGTGTTGAGGATTGGGACTACAAAAACCTTTGATCAAAACCAAAAAAAGCTCAGTCAACGGCGGACATGGGCTTTAAAAAAGGTGAAAAAAATACGATTTTTCAATGTATATCAAAAACATTGATTTCAGCGGCACGGTAAGAGTTTATCTCGATTCCTCCGCCAACAAATCGCACCAAACGGAAATAGACATTTCAAACAGCGAAAGCTGGCGCAAATTTGAAGCCGAGCTTGAATCCTCCGCCACGGAGGACGGCGGCCTTTCGATTGAATTTAACGGTACAGGCACCCTTTGCGTTGATTTTGTGCAGCTGATTCCGCAAAAACTCTTACGGCTACGGCAACAGCGAGTGGAAATACACAACCCTGCGCGCCGATTTGGTGGAAGCGCTTAAAAAGCTGAACCCCGCGTTTATAAGATTCCCCGGCGGCTGCTTTTGCGAAGGCGATTCGCTTGAAAATCTTTTTGACTGGAAATCGACCATAGGCCCGCTTGAGGAGCGCAAACAAAGCTACAATGTGTGGCGAAACGATGACGCGGGCGATTACTACATAAATTCAAACGCGCTGGGATACGGCGAATATTTCAATCTTTGCGCGGATTTGGGCGCAGAGCCTGTTCCCTGCCTGAATGTGGGCTTAACCTGCCAGGGCAGAAATGGATACGATATAAATGTTGACGCGCTTAAAAAGCTTAATATGAGCGATGAGGAATTTCGCAATTATCTTATTTCCGAGCGGAATTTTGACGAAAAAGACGAAAACGGCATTGAAGCCAGAATCAAAGAGGTGGATGCGCTTAATTACACAAGCGACGCCGATTTTAACAAATACCTTGAAACGATTGCATTAACACCCGGCACGCACGAATGGCAAAATTATGTGCAGGATGTGCTGGATTTGATTGAATATGCAAACGGCGACGCCAACACAACATATTGGGGCGCGGTAAGAGCCGCAAACGGCCGCACCGAGCCTTACAACCTTAAATACATCGGCCTCGGAAACGAAAACTGGGGCGAGGTTTATTGGCGCAATTTTGATGCGCTTTATAAAGCCGTTAAAGAAAAATACCCCGATATAACCGTTATCACCACGGCGGGCACCTGGCTTGGCGGCAAGGATTTCGACATTGCGCAAAGCACTGCAAACAGCAAATACAGCGATTGCTACATTGACGAGCATTACTACACAAGCCGCGATTATATGTATGAAATCAACAACAGATATGACGGCTACGACAGAAACGGCGCAAAGGTTTTCGTTGGCGAATACGCCGCAACGGCAAACGGAATAGGCACAATTCAAACAAAAAGCAACATGGCCGAGGCCATTGAAGAAGCCGCCTATATGACAGGCTTTGAGCGCAACAGCGATGTGGTGGCAATGACGGCATATGCCCCCACCTTTGCAAAAATCAATTCGCAAAACTGGGCGGTTAATATGATTTGGTTTGATTCGCAGGAAACCGTGCTTACCCCGTCATACTACACACAAATGCTTTATGCAAACAACATAGGCACAAAATATATTGATGCCGCCTTTGCCGAGGAAACGCCCGTGAGCGATTTGGCACAATCCGTGACCGTGAACGGGCAGGAGCAGGTAATTTATGTTAAGCTTGTTAATTCAAGCGGCAAGGAGCAAACGGTTAATTTGAATTTAAGCGGTTTCGGAAGCTTAAATTACGCATCAAATCAACACATTACGGCAAAATACAAATCCGCCTGCAACGAAGCGGGCAAGCCGAATTATGTTGCCCCCGAGGACGAACAGCTTGCGATAAACGGCGAAACCGTGACCGTGAACACGGGCAAATACAGCGTGAATGTTATCAGAATAGCCTACGGCTCAAACGACGGCTCTGCGCTTTACAAGCTGCCCGCAGATTTGCCTCAACAGGAAAGCGGATATCTGCCGCCTGCCGCAAGAGTTGCCGTGCCATGCGTAATCGGCGCCGTTATTCTTGCTGCCGTGCTCACGGGAGTGTGCACAAAAATAGCGCGCAAAAAGAAAACAAAATAATAAAGCCGCAAGGCAAAATGGGCGTAACCCTTAATTGAGTTACGCCCATTTTTATATGCAGTTTCACCGAAAAGTGTTGATTTTTGCAACAACACCTTTTCGTCTCCACGGAGGGGTGGAAAAAGGCAGAATCGGTTACAGGAACGCACGCCTGCGCCTCACCATTTTAAATCATGCAGCTGACCTTTTGAAGAAAGCAAGGGATAATCCCATTGGCGCAGCACCTCATAAACGCCGACGGCTACGCTGTTGCTTAAATTGAGGCTGCGAATTATTCCGCGCATCGGAATACGCACACAGCTGTCATGATTTGCTTTAAGCAGCGGCTCGGGCAAGCCCTTTGATTCCTTGCCGAAAACGAGGAAGCAATCGTTTGGATATTCGGCATCCGTGTGTGCCTGCTCCGCCTTGGTGGTGAAATAAAAGAAATTTGCGCCCTTGTTTTTTTCAAAAAAATCGTTGATATCATCATAATATGTTATATCAAGCTTATCCCAATAATCAAGCCCTGCGCGGCGAACACGCCTTTCGGTGATTTGAAAGCCCATTGGCCCCACAAGGTGAAGCCTCGCGCCCGTGGCGGCGCAGGTTCGCGCAATATTGCCCGTGTTTTGCGGGATTTCCGGCTCTATCAAAGCCACATTAAGCGAGTGTTCCATTTATATAAACTTCCTTAATTTCAAAAATTATCGCCAACAAACACCAAATCCGCCGCCTTGCCGACGGCGATTGAGCCGATCTCATCACCCAAGCCGATTGATTTTGCGGGATTTATTGTGCAGCTGCGAAGCGCGGTTTCAAAATCGATTCCGAATGAAAGCAGATTTTTAAATTCATCAAAAACATTGCTGATTGATGCCGCGATGGTGCCGTCCTCAAGCACGGCATATTTGCCGCCCTCGTGCACGAAAACGGGCTGACCGCCAAGCTCGTATTCGCCTGCGCCGAGCCCTGCCGCGCGCATGGAATCCGAAATCACGCACGCCCTGTTTTTGCCGAGCATTTTAAATGTGTTTCTGAGCACCGCCGGGCAAATATGGCCGCCGTCGCAAATCAATTCGCAATAAACATTTTCATTATCAAGAGCCGTGCCCGCAATTCCCGCCTCACGATGCTGCATCGGGGTCATGGCATTATAAAGATGCGTGGCATGATTTGCGCCCAAATCAAATGCCGCCTGCGCCTCTGCCGCATTCGCAGCCGAATGGCCGATTGAAACGGAGCATTTTTTTGAAGCGTGCTTAATAAATTCGGCGCTGTCAAACGCCTCGGGAGCAATTGTGATAAGCTTAACCAAGCCGCCGCTTTTATCAAGCAGCCCGTCAAATTCCTCCACCGTGCCGGGGCGGACATATTCGGGATTTTGCGCGCCCTTTTTTTGCTCATGGCGATAAACGGGCCCTCAAGATTTATGCCGGCAACCTTGGCGCCGCTTTCCCTGCCCTTATAATTTTTTTAACCGTGCTTACGATATCGCAAAGAGTTTGCCTGCCGAGCGTCATTGAAGTGGGGCAAAACGAGGTTACGCCGTGCTTTGCAAGATATTTGCCGATTTTTTCAAGCCCGGCCTCATCGGCATCCGAAGCGTCGCCGCCCGCCGCGCCGTGAATGTGAATATCCACAAACCCGGGCAGGGCAACCATGCCGCTCATATCGCGGCCCTCGCCCTCTATAACGCCGATTGCCTTGATTTTGCCGCCCTCTATTTCGATATCGGCAACTTCCTTTTTAAAAAGTTCATTATAAAAGCAAACATTTTTTAATATCATCACTGATTTTCCTTTACTATCCTGAATGTGATTTCGCAAAGCTGCTCAAAGCTTTCGAGCGAGCCCATTTCCGCGCGGAATTTTGCGCCGCCGCGAAGCCCCTTTGTGTAATAAGCCGCATGGCGGCGTGCCTCGCGCATGGCAGTGTGCTCGCCCTTATATTCAATCATTTTTTGAATGTGAGCAAGCATAACGCGCACTTTTTCCTCCACCGACGGCTCGGGAATTATTCTGCATTCGTCAAAATAAGCGTTTATGCGGCGAAACAGCCACGGATTTCCCATGGCGCCGCGGCCTATCATAATCGCGTCGCAATCCGTAAGCTCTGCCATTTTGGCGGCGGACGCTTCATCAACCACATCGCCGTTTCCGATAACGGGAATCGAAACCGCCTGCTTAACGCGGCGGATAATATCATAATCCACCGTGCCGCTGTACATCTGCACGCGGGTGCGCCCGTGAACGGCAATTGCCGCTGCGCCGTTTTGCTCTGCAATTTGCGCCATTTCAACGGCGTTTACGGAATTATCATCCCAGCCCTTGCGGATTTTAACCGTGACGGGAATATCAACGGCATCGCTGACGGCGCGCACGATTTCGCCCGCAAGGCGAGGATTTTTCATAAGGCTTGCTCCGCCGCCGTTATTTGCGACCTTCGGCGCAGGGCAGCCCATATTTATATCGATTATATCGGGTTTATATTCCAGACATTTAGCCGCGGCCAAAGCCATAACGGCAGGGTCATCGCCGAAAATCTGCGTGCCCGCAATGCCCTCTTCTTTGCCGAGGGTAAGCAGAGCGGCGCTTTTTTTATCGCCCATGGAAAGACCCTTTGCACTGACCATTTCCGTTACCGTGTAAGCCGCACCAAAGGAGGCACACACCTCGCGGAAAGCGCGATCCGCCACGCCTGCCATAGGGGCAAGAAACGCCCTGCCCGGAAATTCAATATCTTTAATTTTCATATTCATACCTCGGCTAACAGTATATCACAGTATTTATTTTTTTGCACAAGAAACATAAGCTTAAATTGTTATGCGTTAAAAAAAGCAATCTTATCTTTAGTTTAAAAATTTTCTCAAATTAACCGTCTGCGCATAATTTTGCGCATAAAAAAATGCCCGAAAAAGAATTTCGGGCTTAATTTATTCTTTTGAAGAAGCAGCGAATCAAACGCGTGTGTCATCCTCGCGGTGAATATAAGCATCAAGCAATTTCCAAATCACCTTTTGCTCTTCGGGAGTGCAGGAAGTTACCATATCGATGATATTTTCATCAACCTCATCCTTCATTGCACCGGAGATGAAATAATCCGCATTGGTTTCAAGCACTTCGCAAATTTTGATAAAGCTTTTCATTCTGGGATAGCTGCGACCGGTTTCAATATTTGAAATCTGGTGTTCGCTGAGCCCGATTTGCTCTGCCAATTCGCTTTGGTTGATACCAAGCTGTTTTCTTCTTTGCATAATGCGCAGGCCTAATATTGCCTGCTTGTTAATTTTTCTCATAATAACACCCCAATCGAATATTACCATAAAACAACAAAAAGCTGAACACATATAAATTGGATTTTCTATTGCATATGCTTGTTTTTGAAAACCCGGCGGCATTTCCAAGCGGATTTAATTACACAAGGAGCGCATTTATACGCATCAACAAATTTGCGAAAAGTGCCGAAGCGGCCGAATGATTAAAGGATGATGGATTTACCCGTCATCTCCGCAGGCTGCTCAAGACCCATAACCTTAAGCATTGTGGGCGCGATATCGCTGAGCCTGCCGCCCTCGCGAACCTTGCAGGGATAATTAACAACGATAAAGGGAACGGGATTTGTGGTGTGCGCCGTGAAGGGCTCGCCGTTTTCATCAAGCATCTTATCGGCATTGCCGTGGTCTGCCGTTACGAAGAGAACGCCGTCCATTTCCTTAACAGCCTGAGCAAGCGAACCCACGCATGCATCAACCGTTTCAACAGCCTTGATTGCCGCAGGAATAATTCCCGTGTGGCCAACCATATCGCAATTTGCAAAATTAACGATAATTGCATCGTATTTACCGCTTCTTACAGCCGCATTAAGCTTTTCGGAAACCTCGGGAGCGCTCATTTCGGGCATAAGGTCAAATGTGGAAATTTTCGGAGAATCAACAAGAATTCTGTCCTCACCCGGATATTGCTTTTCCTCGCCGCCGTTAAAGAAAAAGGTTACATGGGCATATTTTTGAGTTTCGGCAATGCGAAGCTGAGTTTTGCCGAGCGAAGAAATATACTCGCCGAAAGTGTTTTTTTAAGCGTTTCGGGAGGGAAAGCAACCTCAACATTCGGCATGGATTCGTCATACTGAGTCATGCAAACATAAAGGAGCTTGAAATAGCCGTTTTTCCTTTCAAAGCCTGTGAAATCGGGATCAACAAAGGTGCGTGTGATTTCTCTTGCACGGTCGGGGCGGAAATTGAAGAAAATAACGCTGTCGCCCTCGGAAACGGCACCCTCTGCGCCGCCGATAACGGTGGGAAGCACAAATTCATCGGTAAGGTGTTTTCCGTCCTCATCAATGGTTTCATAAGAAGCCTCAACCGCAGCGATAACATCATCCGCCTGAATACCCTCGCGATAAACGATTGCGGCATAAGCTTTTTCAACCCTGTCCCAAATATTATCACGGTCCATAGCATAAAATCTGCCCATAACGGAAGCGATTTTGCCAACGCCGATTTCGCTCATTTTAGCCTGAAGCGCTTTAAGATCCTCAACGGCGGAAGCCGGCGGAACATCACGGCCGTCCAAAACAGCATGAACATAAACATTTTCAACACCGTGCTTTTTAGCCATTTCAAGCAAGCCGTAAAGGTGGTCGGTATGGCTGTGAACGCCGCCGGGAGAAACAAGGCCGATAAGGTGAAGAGCCTTGCCCGACTTTGCATTATTAACGGCATCTAAAAGAGCCTTGTTATTATAAGCCTCGCCGTCTTGAAAAGCTTTTGTTATTCTGGTGAGGGGCTGATAAACAATGCGGCCCGCACCGATATTCGTGTGGCCGACCTCGCTGTTGCCCATTTGGCCGTCCGGCAAGCCCACATCAAGGCCCGAAGCGCCGATATAAGTCATCGGGCATTCTGCCATAAGCTTATCGAGATTCGGCTTTTTTGCCATTGCAATTGCATTGCCGTAATCGGAATCGTTTTTACCGAAGCCGTCCATTATACATAAAACAACCGGTTTTTTCATAAAGAAAATCCTCCTGTAATAATTTATTTAAAAAAAGCCTACCGCAGGGAAGGCTTTTTCAGACTTAATTGCTTGCCGCTTTAACAATAACGGAAAAAAATCCTGAGCCTTGAGTGAAGCGCCGCCGATAAGGCCGCCGTCAACATTCTCTTTTGCAAGAAGCTCATCCGCATTTTTGGCATTCATTGAGCCGCCGTATTGAATTGTTACAGCCTGAGCGGCATCCTCGCCGTATACCTCGGCAATTGCTGCGCGAACATAGCCATTGCCTTCATCTGCCTGATCCGCAGTGGCTGTTACGCCCGTGCCGATTGCCCAAACGGGTTCGTAAGCGATGATAACATCTTTAAGCTGATCAGCGGAAACATTTGTGAGCGCCATTTTGGTTTGGAACTTCAAAAGGGTTTCCGTGTAGCCAAGTTCTCTTTGCTCAAGAGTTTCACCAACGCAAATGATCGGCTTTAAGCCCTTTTCAAGAGCCTTGAGTGTGCGGAGATTAACCGTTTGATCGGTTTCGCCGAAGTAAGTTCTTCTTTCGCTGTGGCCGATAACAACATATTCAACACCAAGCTCGTTAAGCATATCTGCGCTGACTTCGCCGGTGTAAGCGCCGCTGTCCTTAAAATGAACATTTTTCGGCACCGATTTTGATGTTTGAGCCTTTTTGCGGCCTCAACCGCTGCCGGAACATCAACAAAGGGAACGCACTAAACAACGCCGCAATCCGCATCTGCAACAAGCGGCTTCATTTCGTTGATAAGAGCTGTTGTTTGCGCAGGAGTGTTATTCATTTTCCAGTTACCTGCGATAACTGCTTTTCTGACTGCTTTATTCATTATATACTACCTCTTTTTATAAAAGAATTTTAGTCTTTATCCATAAGAGCGGCAATGCCGGGAAGCTCCTTGCCCTCAAGGAACTCAAGGGAAGCACCGCCACCTGTTGAGATGTGGCTCATTTTATCGCTGAAGCCAAGCTTTGTTACCGCTGCAACGGAATCGCCGCCGCCAACGATTGAAATTGCGCCCGAATCGGCAACTGCCTTTGCAACCGCGATTGTGCCTGCCGCAAAATTATCCCATTCGGAAACGCCCATGGGGCCGTTCCAAATAACGGTGCCTGCGCCCTTGATTGCATCTGCAAAAAGAGCCTGAGTTCTGGGGCCGATATCAAGACCCATCCAGCCATCGGGAATCTCATCGCTGTTTACAACCATAGCCTCTGTGTTTTCATCATATTCCTTGCCGACCTTGTTATCAACGGGAATAAGGAATTTAACGCCCTTAGCCTCTGCATCCTTCATCATTTGGCCTGCATTTTCAACCTGATCCTCTTCAAGAAGAGATGTGCCGATTTGGTGACCGAGAGCTTTCATAAAGGTGTAAGCCATACCGCCGCCTACGATAAGTGTGTCGCACTTATCGAGAAGATTTGTGATTACGCCGATTTTATCGGAAACCTTTGCGCCGCCGAGAATTGCAACGAGGGGACGCTTGGGATCGGAAAGCGCGCCGCCCATAAAGGTGATTTCCTTTTGAATAAGATAGCCGCAAACAGCGGGAAGATAAGCCGCAACACCCGTGGTGGAGCAATGTGCTCTGTGTGCGGTGCCGAAAGCATCGTTCACGAAAACATCTGCAAGAGAAGCGAGCTCTTTGGAGAAATTCTCTTCATTCTTTGTTTCTTCTTTTCTGAAACGAACATTTTCAAGAAGCATAACTTCGCCGTCTTTAAGCTCTGCAGCCATTTTCTTTGCATTTTTCGCCTACAACGGTTTCATCCTCTGCAAGCTTAACATCCTGACCGAGATATTCGGTGAGCCTTTTAGCTACGGGAGCAAGGCTGAATTCGGGCTTATATTCACCCTTCGGTCTGCCGAGGTGAGAGCAAAGAATAACCTTTGCGCCCTGTGCGATAAGATATTTAATTGTCGGAAGAGCGGCAACAATTCTTTTATCGTTTGTGATTTCGCCGTCCTTAAGCGGAACATTGAAATCGCAGCGAACAAGAACCTTTTTGCCTGCCACATCGATATCTTCGATTGTTTTTTTGTTCAAAGCATTCATTATGATTACCTCTCATTTAATATTATAAGAAAAAGTGTTCTTATTTTTCCACGAATTTATTATAAATTAGTTAATCACTAAAAATCAATACATATTTTTTTCAACAGATATAAGCGATATATTTGTTATATTTTTGTCAATCTTAATCAAAACCAAAGCGCCTTGGGCAAAAAAGCCTAAGGCGCAGCGATTAAAGCGCTATATTCGCCTGCATAAAACGGGAAAGATACTCGCCCTTAAGCGGCGCAAGCCAAGCCCTGATATATGCATTTGAAAAGGTTAAATCAAGCGGGATTATTCCGAGAAAATCAAAAGCACAGGAGCTTTCGTAAATATCGCCCTCCGGAACCGAAGCCGCAAAAACGGGAATATTTTTTTCCTTGCAGGCGGCACAGAATTTCTGAAAATCAAGGCTTGCGGTGTTTAAAGTTCCGCTGTGATAAGGGCGCAGAATAACCGCCTTTTTTTCGCTTACATTAAAAATTATAATCACACCCCGGAACGCATTGCAGAGCAAGCACTTCCGACCGCTCCGGGAATTCAACCCCGTCTATTCCGAAATCCGCAAGCGAAGCTGCTTTTGCGCTGCATTCTTTGCATGCAAAAGCATCGTTTTTACTTTTTTCCGACGCTTTGTTTTTGCCGAAATTTTCATTATTATCTAATGCAAAATAGCCTTTTTCGGCAAGAAACGCACTCCCCTCGGGATAGGTTAAAAGGTGCGCCGCATCAAGAATTCCGGCGCATTCATCGCCGATGTTTTTATAAGCGGCAAACACGCCGCGGGAATTATTATTTTTAAGAAAATCAACGGCTGCCTCAAAATTGGCAAAGCCGTTTGACCGTGAATCGGAAAGAGGATAATTTGCGCTCACAAGCACGGCACAGGCTTTTGTGCCCGCAAGGGCATAGGAAAGCGCAGCGGCGGAAAAACTGCAAGGTATCGGTGCCATGGCAAACAATGATTTTTTCGCCACCGTTTTCGGCAATACCGCACACGCAGCGAACAAGCGAATTGAGATTTTCGGCACACAAATTTTCGCTTAGAGCAAAGTAAGGCGCGGCGGTTTCAAACGAAACATCATTGCCGTGAAGCGCAATATAATTTTCAAGAAGCACGGATTTTGAAGAATCCGCAGGCGAAATAACCCCGCCGGAAACAGAGCTGCCTATTGTGCCGCCCGTGAAAACAACATGAATTTTCATTGCGCCCTCCTAAATAATTTGCACTGTAATTATGCCCGATTTAAGCCGCTTTAAGCAATAGGAAGCCTGAGCGGCCGCATTCCCCCTGCCGCTTTTTCGCTTGCCTGCGGCAAAAGAGCAAAGAAAAAACCGCACTGAAAAATCAGTACGGTTTATTTGGTGACCCGGACGAGAATCGAACTCGTGTTACCGCCGTGAAAGGGCGGTGTCTTAACCGCTTGACCACCGGGCCGTTGGTGGCTTTAACTGGATTCGAACCAGTGACACTGCGGGTATGAACCGCATGCTCTAGCCAACTGAGCTATAAAGCCATTTGCCAAAGCTCTTTTTCAAGCAAGGTAGATTATATTATATAAACCGCAATTTGTCAACACTTTTTTTCGTGAAATGAAAATACTTTTTTTAAAGTCCCAAAAATTAGCACATATGTTTGACAATTTTCGACACCGATGTTATTATATGATTGTTACTATTATAAATAAAGGCGTGATAACCGTGAAAGAAATAAACAAAACCCAAAAAGCCGTGCTTGAATATATTAAAGACACTATCGGCGAGCGCGGCGTTGCGCCATCCGTGCGTGAAATCGGTGAAGCCGTGGGGCTGCGCTCCACCTCCTCCGTTCAATATAATTTAAACGCGCTTGAGCAGGCGGGCTATATTGAAAGAGACCCCAATTTAAAGCGCACGATCAGGCTGAGCGGCAGCAATCTGAAAGCCACTCCCGTTCCCCTTTTGGGCACGGTTGCCGCAGGCATGCCGATTTTGGCGCAGGAAATGATTGAGGAATACATTCCCGTGGCGCTGAATAAGGGCGGCGAATTTTTTGCACTGCATGTTAAGGGCGATTCCATGATAAACGCCCATATCGAAAGCGGCGACATTATCATTGTGCAAAAAACACCCGTTGCAAACAACGGCGACATTGTTGTGGCGCTTATAGGCGACGAAGCAACCGTTAAAAAGATACTACAAAGAAAAAAAGGGCATTTTTCGCCTTCAGCCGGAAAAACGACGATTACGAACCGATTATCGTTGACGAGCTTGTGCTGCTCGGCAAAGTGGTTTCGCTTATTCGCAACTATTAAAGCGGCACAAAAAAACTCCTTTTTTTATACTCATTATTGAAAAAAACGGTTTATTTTTTTATTCCGCTTTGGTTTATAATTAAGATTAAGTTATTATATCAGAGGTATTAGTGTGAAAAATCACACTATCAAATTATATTGCCTGAAAGGCTATGGTGATTACTATGAGCGAATGCACACATGATTGTTCGAGCTGTTCGCAGAATTGCGGCGACAGAAAACCGCAAAGCCTGCAAAAGCCGATGAACAAATATTCAAATATAAAAAAATGTTATCGGAGTTGTAAGCGGCAAAGGCGGCGTGGGAAAAAGCCTTGTGGCATGCATGCTTGCCTCTGCCTGCGCAAAAGCGGGGCTTAAGGTCGGCGTTTTGGATGCAGACATCACCGGCCCTTCCGTGCCTAAATCCTTTGGGGTGCACAGCAAAGCCTTGCAGGACGACGAATGCCTGCTGCCCTATATTACCGAAAGCGGAATAAAAATCATGAGCATAAACATGATGCTGGCGGATGAAAGCTCGCCGGTTGTTTGGCGCGGACCCGTTATAAGCGGCGTTGTTGAGCAGTTTTGGACGGATGTTCGCTGGGGCGAGCTTGATTATCTTTTTGTTGACATGCCGCCCGGAACAGGCGATGTTGCACTGACTGTTTTTTTCAGAGCCTGCCCGTGAGCGGAATTGTGATAGTTTCCACCCCACAGGATCTTGTTAAAATGATTGTAAACAAAGCCGTAAACATGGCAAAGATGATGAATGTGCCCGTGCTCGGCCTTGTGGAAAACATGAGCTATTTCGTTTGCCCCGACTGCGGCAAAAAGCATGCGGTTTTCGGCGAATCGCAAATAGATGAAACGGCAAAGGAGCTTGGGCTTCCCGTGCTTGCAAAGCTGCCGATAGACCCCAAAATCAACCGCCTTGTTGACGAGGGCAAAATTGAAGAGGTCTGCACCGACGCACTTTCCGATTTTGTGGAGGCGCTCTTACAAAAATAAACGCACAGGAGGCACATATGGCAAAAAGAGAAGATTATATTTCTTGGGACGAATATTTTATGGGCGTTGCATTACTTTCGGCGATGCGCAGCAAGGATCCGAACACACAAGTCGGCGCCTGCATAGTAAATGACGACAACCGCATAGTGAGCGTTGGCTACAACGGCTTCCCCCGCGGCTGCTCGGACGAAGCTTTTCCGTGGGAGCGCACGGGAGATAACCCAAACGACACAAAATACCCCTTTGTGTGCCACGCCGAGCTTAATGCAATTTTAAATTCCAACGGCATCGGCATTAAAGGCGCGCGCATATATGTGGCGCTTTTTCCCTGCAACGAATGTGCAAAAGCGATTATTCAGGCCGGCATCAAAGAGGTTATTTTCATCAGCGATAAATATGCCGACACGGATAACAACCGCGCAAGCCGCAAAATGCTTGAGGCCGCCGGCGTTAAGCTGACCAAATTTGAAAGCGACAAAGAAATTAAAATTGATTTTAATGCGGAGAAGGTTTAATTTTGGAATTTGACATTTACGATTTTGACAAAACCCTTGTGCCGTTTGACAGCGGATCGCTTTTCATTGCATATTGCACGCTGCATTACCCTTGGATCATCATAACATTTCCGCTGATGATAATTGCGGCGCTGCTTATGGCGCTCGGAATAATCCGCTTTACGCAATTCAAAAAAATTTGCTTTATATTTTTTTGCCGCTTATTCCGCTGCAAAAGGCTGTTTGCGGCTTTTGGAACAGGCACGAAAAGCAGCTTTACCAATGGTTTTTTGAAAGAAAGCGCAAGGGAATAGTTATAAGCGCCTCGCCTGATTTTTTGCTTGAAGAAATTTCAAAGCGCGCGGGCTTTGATTATCTTATATGCACCGAGCACAGCAGAAAAACGGGCATGATAATCGGCGAAAACTGCCGAGGCGAAGAAAAAGGTTAAGCGCCTGTTCGGCGAATTCGGAGCAGATGTAAAAATCATTGATGTTTATTCCGATTCATACAAGCACGACAAATACATATTTTCGCTTGCAACGGGCAACTGCTACCATATCGAAAACGGCGAAAAGAGTAAAATTTAACTACAAGGATAAATACGGTGATAAATAAATGGAGAAGAAAAACCCGGGAAGAATTATAATACCGATTTTAATTGCCGTGCTTGCGGTGCTTTGCATTGTGGGCGGCACATACTATATAAAGGTATATAAACCCGCAATAAAGCAGGCCACTGAGGAATCAACCCTTGTGGCGCAAAAAGACAGCACACCTCAAAAAACGGGCGAGCGCACGCTGCTGGCTCAGATTAACGAAAGCAACCTTGCGCTTTATAAGGACGGCGACTACATTATCCTTTCTCAGGACGGGCAGGAAACAGAATATTCCGACTGGGCAAGCTATTTTTCAACCAAAGCCCCCACTCTTTATTATGAGGATATAAACAATGACGGCATTAAAGAAATTTTAATCACCGCATATGAAAACACAGATGAAAATTACAATAAATCGCTCAACGGGCTTTATGTGCTGGCGGTAAGCGGCGAAGCAGGCAGCAGAGCTTATGATGTTTATTACACAAACAGCCAAAATTGGAGCGAGTATTTCGGCAAATATGTAACCTGCTATTTAAATCAGCCTGCAGCTTCGCCCGATTTGCTTCAGTTTGCAATGAGCTACAAAAACATTCCGCTTGAATATGACCCGCAAACGGGCTATGTAAACAAGCAGCAAAAAAGCTCGCCCAATCAAAAGGTTTGGTTTTCAAAAGTGCTCCGTGAAAACGGCGAGAACTGCACTTTTTATAAAATGACAAGTGCACCGAGTGTTATTGAGCTTGATAAAGACACACATATGCCCCGCGTTTACACGGATATTTACGCAGTTTATAACGAAACCGAACAAAAGCAATATATAGGCAGGCTTTACACGCAAATCACACTTTCGGCAGACAGTAAGCTCACCATCGGCTCCCGCAGTGTGGGATTTTCGCCGAACAGCGAATTTAAAGCGGACGATCCCCGTGGGTAATTCCGCCGAAATTACGGTCAATTTTAATTTTATTCATGCCGGCCGATTGCCGCGCGGCAAAAAGCACAAGCAGTATTTTTCAAATCTTAATTTTTTTATAAATCGGGCATTATAATAATGCGCTTTTTATTGCAGTTTAAAAATTTGCTGTGATATAATTAAGCAACCGAAATCAGGCAAAAGCGCGGCTTTGCGGTTTACACGCACTGCAAAAAGCCACAAGGCGGTGCGCAAACGAACCAACGAAAGGAAGCGGAAAATGAGCGTTTTAATCACGGCGGATTCCACCTGCGATTTACCGAAAAGCATTATATCGGAGCGCGAAATCACAATAATCCCGCTTTCTATTTTACTTGGTGAAAAATCGTTTAAAGACGGCATTGAAGTCACCCGCGAAGATGTTTACGAGCATGTAAAAAAAACCGGAGAACTTCCGAAAACGGCGGCTGTTCCCCCGGCTGAATATTATGATATTTTCAGAGCGGCGGCAGACGCGGGCCACAGTGTGGTGCATATTGGGCTTTCCTCTGCCATATCCTCAAGCTATCAAAACGCGGTTTTGGCGGCAGCCGATTTTAAAAATATTTACTGTGTGGATTCAAAAAACCTTTGTGCTGGAATGGGGCTTCTTGTTTTTAAAAAGCGTGCGATTTGCGCGATAAAGGCTTTGACGCAAAAAAAATTGCCGCACGCATAAATGCACTTGTGCCAAAGGTTCATTCAAGCTTTGTGCTGGATAATCTTGAATTTCTTCACAAGGGCGGCAGATGCAGCTCCGTTGCGAAATTCGGCGCAAATGTGCTTGGCTTAAAGCCCGTTATCGGCGTTGATCCCGCCACCGGCAAAATGGATGTTATAAAAAAATACCGCGGCAAATCCGAAGCGGTCTGCCGCCAATATATTAACGACACCATGCACGATATTTCAAAGGCAGACCCTTCTCGCCTTATAATCGCCGAATCCGGCGGAATTCCCGGCGAAATTTCGGCATTTGCGCTCGGAATGGCGCGCGGCCAATGCAAATTCAACGAAATCATAAATGCCGAGGCCGGCTGCACAATAGCATCGCATTGCGGCCCGAAAACCTTTGCACTGTTTTATATGAAAAAAATAACGTTAAATATTAACAAAAGCTCCTATGGCTTTACAGCCATGGGATTTTTTTGTATAATAATCAGTAATTTACTTGGGGCAAAGCCCCGTGAAAAGAGATTTTTATGAGCTTAAAGCAAGATGTTTTAAAACGCCTGAGCGAAAGCGAAGGCTACATAAGCGGCGAACGCCTTGCCGAGCAATTCGGCAAAAGCCGCGCGGCGGTTTGGAAAGCCGTGAAGGCGCTGCAAAAAGAGGGCTATGAAATAGAAAGCACCACAAACAAAGGATACAGGCTTGCAAAATCACCCGCCGCGCTGAGCGCGGAGGCAATCGGCGCCGCAATGCGCCACCGCATAAGAATCGAGTGCCTTGAAAGTGTGGATTCCACAAATTCACTTGCAAAAAGAATGATTGCAAACGGCAAGGATGAAAAACGAGCCGATGCTGATTACGGCAGACCGCCAAACGGCAGGCCGAGGCAGGCAGGGCAAAAGCTTTTATTCCCCTGCCGGCACAGGGATTTATATGAGCCTTGTGCTGCACCCAAACGCGGATTTGCAAAACGCCGTAACCGCCACCACGGCGGCTTCCGTGGCGGTGTGCAAGGCGATTGAGCGGCTGACGGATATTAAGCCCAAAATCAAATGGGTGAACGATGTTTATGTTAACGGGCAAAAAATCTGCGGCATACTCACCGAAGCCGTTTCCGATTTTGAAAGCGGCACGGTTACAAGCGTTATAATCGGCATAGGTATTAACATAAGCACAAGCGATTTTCCGAGCGACATTGAAAACGCAGGATGCCTTAATTCCGATGTTAACCGCAACGAGCTTGCGGCCGCCGTGGCGGATGAGCTTTTGGAGCTTTCACTCGGCAATTACGATGATTTTATCGATTATTACATAAGCCGCAGCATGATAATCGGCTGCAAAATAAATTATATTGAAAAAGGAGTTTCCACCGCGGCAACCGCCGTTTCCATAGACAAAACCGGCGGACTTACCGTTGAAAAGGAAAACGGCGAAAGGGTCACCCTGCGCAGCGGCGAAATAAGCATAAGAAAAGCAATGAGCAAAAAGCAAATCGAAAAAAGCGGCGCAAAAAGCACGGCTCGCGGCAGGGCAAAGCCTGCGGCAATAATCACCTGCTGCCTGCTTTTGATAATCGGGATAATCTGCGCAATCATCGTGGGCGCGCACAGTTCAAATAAAAAGCCCGTGCTTTTTGAAACGAACGAAGATTATGTGCAGGGAATCGATGTTTCATCGCACAACGGCGATATTGATTGGGAAACCGTGGCGCAAAACACGGATTTTGTTATTATTCGCGTGGGCTACCGCGGCTACGGCACGGGTAAAATCACGGCAGACAGCAAATTTGAGCAAAACATAAAAGGCGCAACGGACGCAGGAATTCGCACGGGAGTTTATTTTTACTCGCAGGCCACAACCGAGGAGGAAGCGCGCGAAGAAGCGGAGTTTACGCTTAAAGCGATATCGGGCTACGATGTTTCCCTGCCGGTGTTTATAGACTATGAATATGCCCACGGGCCGGACGGCGAACTGGCAGGCCGCCTTTATGACGCCGATTTATCATCCGCCGACGCGGCAGGCATTATAAACGCCTTTTGCGGCAGGATTTCGCGCCGCGGAAAATTTTGCGGCCTTTACGCAAATTCATCGGTGCTCAACAAAAACATTAAAACCTCCGCGCTTAACAAAGACGCATATATTTGGGTGGCGGACTACAACAAATCGGTTACATATCTTGGCTCTTACGACCTTTGGCAATACACCAAAAACGGCAGCTGCGAGGGCATAAACAGCAAACATGTGGACGAAAACAGATGGTTTATCAAGCAATAATGCACTGCGCAAAAAGCTTGCTTAAACACGGAAAGGCATTGAATACATTGAAAAAATTATTAAAATCTGCAGCTGCAATTTTACTTGCGGCAATATCGGCATTTTCGCTTCCGTTTTCAACGGCGGCGGCAACAAAAGGCAATTCTCCCTACACGGGGCAAGCTTACACCCACGCCTCAAGATTTGACGGCTACAGAATCTACAACGGCATAGACGTTTCAACCCACAACGGCAATATTGATTGGAAAAGCGTAAAAGCAAGCGGAGTGGATTATGCAATTATCCGCCTGGGCTACACGGGATATTCGCGCGAGCGCTTTTCCGCAAGATACGACACCGCCTTTGAAGCAAACATAAGCGGCGCAAGAGCCGCAGGGCTTCCCGTTGGCGTTTATTGGTATTCTCAGGCTGTAAACACAAGCGAGGCAAGGCAAGAGGCGCAAAAGTTGCTCGCAAAGCTGAGAAGCTACTCAATTGATTTGCCGGTTTTTTCATGATTACGAATTTGCCGGAGTCGGCGATGAAGGCAGGCTTGATTACGCTTGGAGCAGCGGCGCGGTAAACAAAGCAATGCTTACGGCAAACGCAGAGACGTTTTGCAACGAAATTCAAAGGGCAGGCTATGACGCAGGCATTTATGCAAGCAAAAACTTTTTGGAAAACCAAATAGACGGTGCTTCGCTCGGCAGGAAATACCACATTTGGCTTGCGCATTATAACAACAGCACCCAATACGCCGGCAGCTATTACATGTGGCAATATTCAAGCAAAGGCAGAGTGCGCGGCATAAGCGGCAATGTTGATTGCAATTTTGCATATCTGCCGCAGGGCGCTTCGCTTACGGATAATCGCAAGGTTTCGGGCATAACCGAAGCGGCGCGCGGCAACGGCGGCACGCTTTTAAAAAAATCACATGGGGCGCAATGAGCGGCGCGGATAAATACGAGATTTACGACACCACAAACGGCATAAACGAACTAAAAGGCACAAGCACAACAAACGAATTCACCTTTACGGACCTTAATCCCGCATGGGAATACGATATTGTAGTGCGCGCATACTGCGGCAAAAAAACATACAGCAGCCTGCCGCACAGAGTTTGCGCGGCACCCGCGGCGCCGCAAGAGCTTGAAATCAAGGCAACGGCGCACAACACGATCCATGCAGAATGGGACTATGCGGTTTGCCACGGATACTACATTCAGTGGAGCACCGATAAAGATTTTAAAACGGATTTAAACGGCGCGTTTATAAGCGGCACTTACAACACGGAATATAACATCGCCACCGCCGACACGGCAAACAAATATTTCGTTCGCGTTCGCAGCCTGAAAAGCTTTAACGGCGCAAATGTTTACAGTGATTTCAGCGAGGCGGCGCAAATTGAAAGCCTTGTGCCTCCAGGCGAATTTGCCGTTACCGGCAGGGGCGACGGCGGCAAGGCTCTGTGGCTTGATTGGGCGGATGTTGACAGCGCCGAAAGCTATGAGATTTACGATATCACAAACGGCGCAAACGAGCTTAAAGGCACAAGCGAAACAAGCGATTTCACTTTTACGGATCTTAATCCCGCATGGGAATACGACATAAAAATTGTTGCCAAAAACATTTTTGACAGCGCCGAGAGCACCTGCAGAATTTGCGCGGCAACACCCGTTGTGCAAAACTTCACGGCAACGGTTACAGGCGAAAACACCCTTAAAGCCGAGTGGGATTATGCGGTTTGCCACGGATATTACATTCAGTGGAGCACAGACCCCACCTTTACGGATAAAAGCCAAACAAGCGGTGCTTGGATCAACAGCACCTTCACAACAAGCTTTGAAATAAGCACCGATAAGCCTGCGAGCGAATATTATATTCGCATTCGCAGCTGGAAAAATTACCAAGGCGGCAAGATTTTCAGCGATTTCTGCGAGGGGGTTTCGCCGAGCGGATTAACCGAGCCGCGCGATTTTTGCCGTTACCGGCAGGGGCAACGGAGGCACCGCGCTGTGGCTTGATTGGGCGGATGTTAAAAACGCCAAAAATTATTATATTTACGATGTTACAAACGGCGCAAACGAGCTTAAAGGCATAACGCAATCAAGCAAATTCACCTTTGTGGATTTAAATCCCGCGTGGGAATATGATATCAAGGTGGTTGCCAAAAACGGCGAAGACAGCTCGGAGGCAACATACAGAATTTGTGCCGCAACGGCACCCGTGGAAAACTTTAAAGCAAGTGTAACGGGGGCAAACACCGTTAAAGCAACTTGGGATTATGCGGTTTGCCACGGATATTATATTCAGTGGAGCACGGATAAAAAAACTTTAAATCCGATGTGCACGGCGAATGGGTAAACGGCACCTTCACAACAAGCTTTGAGGCAAAAACCGATAAACCTGCGAGCGAATACTATGTTCGCATTCGCAGCTGGAAATATTATCAAGGCGGCAAGATTTTCAGCGATTTTTGCGAGCCTGCGGCAGCTTTGTAAAGCGAAGCGTTAGCCGACATTTAAGTCAAGACCTCCGGCTAAGCCGGAGGCTTGAGTAAGCCCTAGAAGGGCTTTTTACGGACACAACCCCTAAAGGGGCACTGAAAAGTTTGTCGACCGCATTGTTTTTTCAGGCTTCCCCTAAAGGGGTTATTTTTTTGCCTACTTGTTCACGCTACCCGTAAACGGGTCCACAAACTCTTTCAATTCTATTTGGTCTGCTATTTTATCTTCTGTCAATTGATTTCGTATGTACTCTTGTATTTGCTTTTTGTTGCGCCCCACTGTATCTACGAAATATCCTCTTGCCCAAAAATGTCGATTTCCGTACTTATACTTTAAATTTGCATGTCGGTCGAAAAATCATCAGACTACTTTTTCCTTTTAGGTATCCCATTATTTGTGACACACTATATTTTGGTGGTATGCTTATCAGCATATGTACATGGTCTTGACACAACTCTGCTTCTATTATCTCTATTCCTTTCTGCTTGCATAATTGTCTCAATATTTTCCCTATATCTACCTTGATTTCTCCGTAGATTGCCATTCTTCTGTACTTTGGTGCAAACACCACATGGTATTGACATCTCCACCTCGTATGGTCTAAACTGTTTATGTCTTTCTCTTTCACGATTAAGACCTCCTTGATATTTTAGTTTTGGTCGGCAAACCTACTTCTAATATATCAAGGTGTTTTTATTTTGTCACTTCTCTCCTCGCTAAAGCTTTTCCTTTTCCACCTGCATAGCAGGTGGTTCTCTTTGTTGCAAACAACAAAGAAAAACGGAGAAAGCAAGCGCTTCCTCCGTTTATTTTTTTATTCTGCCGCAACACCGTATTTTTGAGCAATTACGGAATTCCGATAGCTTTTATCTGCCGAAACCTCTTTTATCGCATTCACAAAAGCCGGTAATTCAAACGGCTCTTTTTCATCCTTCAGTTCGATTTCAAGCAAGGCAACATCCTGCCAAAAAGGAAACACATCAAGCTCAAAATACTTGCCGCCGCTCAAAAATCAAATACCTCCGCTTTGAAAGCAGCTTTTGGCCCTGAATTGCAGCTTCGTATTCCGATTTTGAAATGCGATTTTCCGTTTCTATTCTCCGCTGCTCGGAAATCTTGATTTTTTGGGTTTTAATATAAACAAAAGCGCCGTTTCTGCCGCGGCGGCGAACGCGATAACGCCCGCTTTCATCATTTATATATGCCTGTGAAATATCTGCATAATCGCAAAAATCAAGTGCCGAAAGCGCCGATTCGGCGGGGCGTGCAATCAAAAATTTGCGTTCTATTTCAAGCGGCTGAGGAATGCCGAAAAAAAGAAATCCATTTCGGCAAAAGAGCGCATTTTCATCCGCGCAAAGGCGCAAATGCTCGTTTCCCACCCAGGCACGCAGCACATCATCGCCGCAATCGGGCATAAAAAAATGCGGCGGAATAATCATATTTTATTTGCAAAGCTGCGCAAGGCACATCAAAAATCTATTTGAGCACCGCAGCCTTTGTACCTTTGCAGCACGGCTTCATGGCGGCAGCTGCCGCAAACAACGATTTTTTCCATGAAATCACCCTAAATTCATTTCTTTTTTTATATAATCGCAATACAGGCGCAGAATATCAATATCAGTTTTTCATAAACCATTCTTGCGCCAACCGAATCCTCAATTTCGTTAAACACGATTTTGCCGCCGTTAAAAAAACAAAATCAATGCCGATATAATCAGATTTAAGCAGCGAGGCGATTTTAAGCACAAGTGCCTTCTCTGACGCCGACAGTTCATACGGCAAAGCCTTGCCGCCGAGGCAAAAATTGGATCTGAAATCCGAATCGCTTTGCCTGAGCACGGCGCAGATTATTTCGCCGCCGATGAGCCACACGCGCAAATCCCTGCCCAAATCGGATGCCGGCTTTTTGATACACAAAGCCGGGCTTGATTTTAAATTCTCCGCTTTTGATAAGGCGCACGCCTTGACCGCCCTTGCCGTTTGCGGGCTTTTCAACAACGGGTGCGGCCGTTTGATTAACCGGCATAATTTCAATGCCGCGGCTCTGCATAAATTCATAGCAAGCCTGCTTATCATTTGCAAGAGCGGTGAGCGGCGACGGATTAAATACCCGCACGCCGAGATTTTCAAAGCAGCGTGCGATTTTTGCATTGTTTGTGCGGTTTATCACAAAATCGTGCTTTGCCGAAATTTGCAAATTTTCCGCCGTCACAAGCTCTGCGCCCAAATATTTTTTGAATTTTGAAACGGCAAATTCGTTTCGCTTTGCCTCATATTCCGAATAAACAACTATTCCGCTCACAGCCGGCTCTTTATCTCCTCAAAAATCAGCGGCGCAATATCAACGCCGGTGCAATTCATAATGTTTATAATATGGGCATTGCTGTTTACCTCACACAAAATTCCGCCCTGCAAAATATCAACTCCGCCAAAAGTAAGCCCAAGCGCCTTGCAGGCATCAAGCGCAATTTTGCGTTCTGCGGCATTTGGGGAATATTGCCGCATAGTGCCGCCGTTTGTAACATTTGCCCTGAAATCATTTTCATTTATTCGCTCCGTTGCGGCAACAATTTCGCCGCCGACAACCTCTATACGAACATCTCTGCCTGCCGATTCGGCAATAAATTCCTGCAAAATAAACGGCTGCGTTCCTATGTGAGAAAGCACTTCATCCTTGCTGCGGCAAAGAAAAACCTGCTCGCCGAACGAACCGAAGCAATTTTTAAAAACAAGCGGCAGTCCCAGCTGCTTCACCGCCGCTTCAACAAAAGGCGCATAATCGCTTTTAAAATACGAAAGCGGCGCCGCAATAGTTTTCGGCTGAGGCACAACACCCAAAAGCTCGGTATATGTTTTTGCTTTATCGCACAGAGCAATGCTTTTAGCACTGTTAAACACCGGCAAGCCGCTTTTTTCAAGCCGGCGGGCAAGGTTTACATCCTTATCCCAAAAAAGCACGAAATCCGCGTCTGCGTTTTCGCAAGCAAGCTGCAAATTGGTTTTTATCACCAAATCAACGCCGCATTTTTCGGCACTTTTTACCAAATGCGAATGAAGCTGCGAAAACTTATTTTGAGTTAAAAAAATGATTAACAAAGCAATATGCCGTTCACCGTGCGTTTCCTCCCCTGCCGTTTGTTTGATTTGAACAAATTGTATCATTTTTCCTTGCTTTTTTCAATCATGTGATATAGAATATATTTACTATTTAAAGCGGAGGTTATTTTAATGACGGAATACACTTTGAAATACGGTTGCAATCCCAACCAAAACCCGGCAAGAATTCATATGGACGGCAAAGAACTGCCCTTTGAAATTCTTAACGGCAGCGCAGGCTACATAAACCTGCTTGATGCTTTCAATTCATGGCAGCTTGTTAAAGAGCTGAAAGAGGCAACCGGACTTCCCTCCGCCGCTTCATTTAAGCATGTTTCCCCCGCCGGTGCGGCAGTTGCACAACCCCTTTCGGAAACAGACAGAAAAGTTTGCTTTGTGCCGAACGGCTTAGAGCTTTCACCCATTGCGCAGGCATATGTAAGAGCAAGAGGCTGCGACAGAGTTTCGTCCTTCGGCGACTTTGCGGCGCTTTCCGATGAATGTGACGCTTCCGTGGCTCAATTCCTTGTTAAAGAGGTTTCGGACGGTATTATTGCTCCCGGCTACACCGATGAGGCACTTGAAATTCTCAAGAAAAAAAGGCGCGGCAATTATCTTGTAATTAAAATCGACGCAAACTACACCCCCGAGCCAATTGAAACAAAGCAGGTTTTCGGCATTAAGTTTGAGCAAAAGAGAAACGATTCAAAAATCACAATGGATCTTTTCAACGATATGCCAACCAAAATCAAAGAAATTCCGGAAATTGCAAAAATTGACTTGCTGATTTCTATGATCACCCTTAAATACACACAATCAAATTCGGTTTGCTATGCAATGGGCGGCCAAACAATCGGCGTTGGCGCAGGCCAGCAATCAAGAATTCACTGCACACGCCTTGCAGGCAACAAGGCCGATAATTTCTGGCTTCGCAGAAACGAAAAAGTGCTTAACCTTCCGTTTATTGAGGGCATTCGCAAGTGCGAGGCAGATAATGCGATAGACCTTTATATCGGCAACGAGGCAGACGAGCTTTATAAAAACGACCTGTGGAAAAGATATTTCACCGAAAAGCCTGAGCTTCTTACCGCAGAAGAAAAAGCAGAATGGCATGCAAAGATGACGAATGTTGCTCTTGGCTCCGACGCTTTCTTCCCATTTGAGGACAATATTGAGCGAGCTGCAAAAAGCGGTGTTAAATACATTGCACAGCCCGGCGGCTCGGTAAGAGACGAGGCTGTTATTGAATGCTGCGATTCCTTTGGAATGGCAATGGCAATGACGGGCATTCGCCTTTTCCACCATTGATATAACAAAACGCAAAATTACACCCCTGCAAATCTTGCAATAAGGCTTGCAGGGGTGTTTTTATAAATACGGGCAAAAGCTTTAATCTGCGCATAGACCGCAACCGAATCGTTCGCAGTAAAAAGTGCCGATTGCCCATTTTGAATATACAAAGAGCCTGCCGAGGCAAGTTGCCGAAAGCAGGCTCTTGATTTTTATATTTGTGCCGACGGCGGCTTATTTATAAAGCGGGCCGTATTCTGCGCAAGCGCGGTAATCTGCGGACTGTGCATCCTCTGTGCCGAAGCCGCTCCATGAATGGGGGCGGAAAATGCGCGAGGAATCAACATTGTGCATATTTACCGGGATGCGAAGCATTGAGGCAAGGGTGATGAGATCTGCGCCGACATGGCCGTAAACCGTTACGCCGTGATTTGCGCCCCAATTTGCCATAACGCTGTAAACATCCTTGAATGCGCCCTCGCCGGTGAGATTCGGAACGAACCAGGTTGTGGGCCAAGTGGGATCGGTTCTCTTATCGATTGTGTTGTGGATTTGATCGGGAAGATCAACCGTGTAGCCCTCTGCAAGCTGAAGCACGGGGCCGATACCGTCCACAATATTGACGCGCAGCATTGTTACGGGCATTTCTGCGCTGCAACGGAAATGGCTTGAGAAGCCGCCGCCGCGGAAATACTCATAATCGGCTCTGCACCAATCCGTGGCATCAAGGCAAGCCTTAATATCAGCATCCGTCATTTCCCAGAAGGGCTTCATGCAGCCTTCGCCGTTTGCATTTTTGCAGGCGCCGGAGCCGTCAAGCGCAGTTGCACCGGAATTGATGAGGTGGATAAAGCCGTTTGCGGCTTTGCCCGTGGGCTTAACACCGGTTACTCTTTCACAAGCCTCGGGGCTCCAATATGTGCGCACATCATGGAAGCAAGGAGCGGAATTTGAGGTGAGCGAGCCGAGAAGCATTGCAACACCGTTAAGAGTATCGTTTTCGGTTGCAAACGGAGTGGGAGCCTTTTTGCCGTTCCAGTCAAACGAAGAAGCCATAATAGCCTCGGTGAAATCGGCGTTGGGAAGCCAATCCGTCCAGTTTCTTTGACCCTGGAAGCCGCCTGCAACGGCGTTTTTGCCGAGCGCTTCTTCATGCCAGCCCATTTCATCAAGCTTGGAATTGCCGAAGAGAATATCACGAACGATAAGAGTCATCTTTGTGATGAACTCCCAATCTTTATCGGCAGGAACAACCTTTGATTTTTTGATAATTTCGGGGAAATCCTTGCCGGCGTTTTTATCAAAGCCCTCTTTGCAATTTTCTTTAACCCACTTGAAAGCCTTTTTCATATTCATCATGATCATAAATTTCAAGAGTTATGCGGCGGATGATTTCGGACATATCAACCCATTCTGCACGGATGCCGAGATATTTTTTTGAAACATTTCCGCATTGCAATAGCTGCCCGCAATGCCCATTGCGATGCCGCCGAGGTTTACATATGATTTATTTCTCATCCAGCCGACCGTAACGGAGCCCTTTGCAAAGCGAAGGATTTTTTCCGCAACATCCTCGGGGATTGTTGTGTCTGTCATATCCTGCACATCTTTGCCGTAAATTGAGAATGCGGGCATGCCCTTTTGAGCATAAGCAGCCATAACCGCCGCAAGATAAACCGCGCCGGGGCGCTCTGTGCCGTTAAAGCCCCAAACGGCTTTAATGGTGTTCGGGCTCATATCAAAGGTTTCGGAGCCGTAGCACCAGCAAGGAGTTACGGAAAGAGTGGCAACCACATTTTCGCTTTCAAATTCTGCCGCACATTTTGCAGCTTCTGCGCCGCCGCCGATTGTTGTGCTTGAAATTACGCACTGTGCGGGAGTGCCGTCCGGATAGCGAATGTTGCTTTCAATAAGCTTTTTCGCAGATTGAGCCATGCCCATTGTTTGGTTTTCAAGGCTTTCGCGAACGCCGCCCCAACGGCCGTCTATAACCGGGCGGATACCGATTTTAGGATAATTCATAATTTTACCTCTTTATTTATTTAAAAATTTCGGCATAGCGGGAATAAGCTTTTTTTCCCAAGCTGCGCCGTCTGCCGGAGCATAATATTTAATCTGCTCCTGCGTTTTTTTATCATTTTTTTCTGCCTTCTGCCACATTTTTTTAATATCGCCGAGAGCAATAAGCTGCAGCATAATATTGCCGAGGGCAGTTGCCTCTGTTGGCCCTGCGGCAACGGGAATTTGAAGGCTGTTTGCCGCCATTTGGCAAAGGAAACCATCCTTTGTGCCGCCGCCGAGCAAATGAAGCACATCAAAATTTTTTTGCCTGTGTTTTCCCTTTGATTTGCTCAATCGCAAAGCGATATTTCATTGCAAGGCTTTCATAAATTGAGCGAATCAATTCGCCGTCGCTTTCAGGCACGGCTTGATTTGATGCCCTGCAAAACGCCCTTATTTTCTCCGGCATTTCACCGGGAAGCGCAAATTCGGGAGAATCCGGATCAATAAAGCACTTAAACGGCTCTGCCTTGCGGGCAAGCTGCTCCATATCATTATATGAATATTCCCTGCCTGCCGCACGGAAGTTGCGGCGTATTTCCTGAATGAGCCACAAGCCGCTGATGTTTTTAAGATAATTTATTTTGCCGTTTGCCCCAAGTTCGTTTGAAAGCTCGCACAGCATACTTTTTTCCGTTAAAATCGGCTCATCGCATTCACAGCCGATGAGCGACCATGTGCCGCAGGAAAGAAATGCGGCGCACTGCGAATCGGAAGCGGGCATTGCGCAAACGGCACACTGAGTATCGTGCCCCGCAACCTTAATAACCTTTATACCGTCATACTCGCCGGCAACCGTGGCGGGAGAAACGATTTGCGGCAAAATTTTTGGATTTTTTTCCGTGAGAGCAAACACCTCGCTGCACCAGCCTTTTGCTTTTCATATCAAGCATTTGCGAGGTGGAGGCGATTGTTTGATCTGCATTTTTTGCGCCGCAAAGCGCATATGCGAAAAGATCAGGCATAAACAACATCAGCTTTGCATCGTTATTATCCTCTGCCATAAGCTGAAAAAGCGTGTTTATGGGCATAATTTGATTTCCCGTGGCTGCATAAAGCTTTTCGGGCGATATTTTTTCATATGCCTTATCGGGCATATTTTTTGTGCGGGGATCGCGGTAATTGGCAGGCAAGCCCATAATTTTGCCTGCGCCGTCAATAAGGCCGTAATCCACACCCCAGGTATCAAAAGCCAGGGAATCCGGCTTACCGCAAATTTCGCAAGCCTTTTCAATTCCTTTTTTTATTTCGGCAAGCAAATACGGAAAATCCCAGCACAATTTGCCGCCGCAATCCATGGGGCCGTTTTCAAATCTGTGTATTTCTTCATATTTCAGGCTGCCGGAAGCGGCATCATATTTCGCAAGAATTGCCCTGCCGCCCGAAGCGCCGAAATCAAAAAGCAAAGCACTTGGCTCATTGAAATAACTCCTTAATAAATAATTTAATAAAGCCGAAAAACCGATTAAAGTAATTTTAAAATTCGGTCATTTTAAATCATTCTAATCGGTTTGGGTTAATCAGTCTTTTTTATGGAGCATTTCATCATCGGGGTTATAAACCTTATAGCCCGGATGGCGGCCTGTTATTCTGTAGTAGCTTCTGAGATCGATAAGCTTTTGAATATTCTTTTCATCGATATCGTGGCTGCCGCCGAGAATAACGGCATTGATTGTGATTTTTGCCCAAAGCTCAAGGCTTTCCATTCTGTAGAACGCGGTGATAACATCGCTGCCCACGGAAAGTGCACCGTGATTTTCAAGGAGCATAACATCATGATCCTCGAGATACGGCTCAATTGCATCGGGAACTTCTGTGGTTGATGGAGTTCCGTAAGGAGTGAGCGGAACTGCGCCGATAGCGGCAACATCCTCAATCATATTATACATATCCATCGCCTTGTGAGCAACGGCAAAGCCTGTGGCTCCGGGCGGATGAGCGTGAAGAACGCTTTTAACATCGTCTCTTTTTTCATAGCAGCGAAGGTGCATTTTGATTTCGCTTGAGGGGCGAAGTCCCTCGGCGGCTTCAAGCACATTGCCCTGCGAATCAATTCTGATAAGCTTTTCCGGAGTAATGAACGATTTGCTCATACCCGTCGGCGTTGCAAGAATAGTGCCGTCATCAAGCTTAACACTTACATTGCCGTCATTAGCCGCAACCCAGCCGAGCTGCCACATTTTATGGCACACATCGCAGATTTGCTCCTTTACGGTTTCAATATCCATCGGCATAACTTCCTTTCTGAAAATATTCTCCTCTTTCAATTTGTATTATACTGTTGATTTTTTTCACCATTTCAAGGTGTATAATGTGATAAAGTGGTACGATATTCACCTTTAATTAAAATTTACATTTCAAAAAGGCGGATGAAGAATGAGATATATTGATTATCAGGAAAAATCCGTGCGCGGCACCTTCGGATTTCCCATTCAGCTTTATTATGTTGATTACACACACCCACAATACGAAATGCCGCTGCACTGGCATTTGGAATGCGAGCTTATATTGGTTTTAAAAGGGCATTTTGATTTAAGCGTTAACGGAAATGCCCACACTCTGCACGCGGGCGAAAGCATTTTTGTGCCTGGCGGCTTCATTCACGGCGGCTCGCCGCACGATTGCATTTATGAATGCGTGGTTTTTCAAATGGAGGATTTCCTGAGCCAATCCGTGCAATGCCGCGAGGCTTATGCAAATGCGCTTGAAGCCGGGCTTATTCGCGAAATGTGCTACACGCGCGAAAACAAAGAGGGCGAAATTATTGATAATATTTTTGAATGCATGGAAAAGGAAAGCTATGGTTACACCTTCACCACCACGGGGCTTTTATGGCAGCTGGCGGGGTTGATTATGAAAAAACGCACTGCCAACGCCGAGCCGATTCAGCCTGCAAAAAATGAGCAGATAAAGCGCGTGCTTTCAAAAATCAAAAACGATTATTCGCAGCCGCTTACGCTGAGCGAGCTTGCGGAAACGGCGCGCCTGAATCCCCAATATCTTTGCCGCGCATTCAGGCAGGTTACGGGCAAAACGCCGATCGATTATTTAAACTATTATCGCATCGAATGCGCCGCCGAAAAGCTTTGCTATACTAATCTTTCCGTAACGGAAATTGCGCTTTCCTGCGGATTCAACGATTTAAGCTATTTCAACCGCCTTTTCAAGCGGCACAAAAATGCATCGCCGAGCGCATTCAGAAAGAGATACAACAGCATTAAAAATTGAGAAATGCAAGCAGAACACAATATCTTTTAATCGGCTCGCCCAAAAGCGAGCGCAAAAAAATCACATGCGGTTGACAGAATTTTTGCCGCACTTATATAATGTAAATATATTATAATTATACATAAGCCAAATCGTGTTTTAAACAATTTAATAAATTAAAAAAACACCGCAAGCACTCAAACGGCAAGCCGATTTACGAGGCGGCAAAAATTTCGCCGATTAACATTTCTGCAAAGGGGAAGAAACGCATATTAAATATTCGGTTATTATTCCGGTTTACAACGCCGAAAAATACATAGAAAAATGCGTTTGCTCGCTTTTTGCAAAGCGCACCCGCAGGCAATGCGGAAATCATTTTTGGTGAACGACGGCTCTGCGGATTCAAGCGCAAAAAAATCTGCCAAAGGCTGAGCGAAGAGAACGATTGCGTTAAATTTATAAACAAAAGCCACGGCGGTGCGGCGTCCGCGCGAAACGCGGGGCTTGAGCCTGCGTGCGGAGAATTTATTCTTTTTTTGCGATGCGGACGATTATGTTGCCCCCGATTATTTCAATGAAATCGAAAAAAATTCAAAAACGAGGATTTAGTGGTTTTCGGCTACACCGCGGTTTACGAGCATTCAATGGATTTTCGCGAAATTCCGCATAAAATTTTGAGATGCGGCGATGATTTTGAAAAACTTGCCGCGCTTTACAAAAGCAAACTGCTTTACGAGCTTTATACAAAAAAGATTTAAGCGCAGCATAATAGCTCAAAACGAAATATGCTTTCACGAGGAGCTGCCGATTTGCGAGGATATGAATTTTTGCCTGCAATATGCACTTTGCTGCAAAAGCATTGCAATAAATAACGATGCTCTTTATTTTTACAACCGCACAAACAAAAATTCAATTATACACAGCCGCAAAACGGGGCTTACCGAAATTTTTCCAAAATCCTTTGCAATTGCCGCCAAAGCAATAAAAATCAGCGGCCTAAGCGATAATCAAAAGGGAAAAAAACTTTTGCAAACAACGGATTATCTTTACACGGCAAGCTTTATAACCTGCGCCGGCGAGGAGCTTAAAGACGAAAAATGCCGCTGCGCACCAAATAATAAGGCAAATCGGAAAAATTTGCCGTGAATTTCAAACGATACACTTTGCGAAAAAGCAGCCGCAGGGGCTTCTTTGCAAAGGAATCAGAGCCTGCATTAAGCTGAGGCTCGGCACGATTACATATCTGCTTGTTAAGGCACACAGGCACAGAGCAGAAAAACACACAAGTAAATAAACGCTCCTTAAAAGGAGCAAGGCAACACCATCACACCCAACGGAGTTAAATATGAACGAATCATTTGAAAAAATCGCAAACAAAATCGCAGGCCCGCTGATGGGGCTTTTTGGAGTTTCTCAAAAGAAAACGGAGCAATTCAAAGGCACGGCATTAACCGCGCACGGAGTGCCGGAGCTGCTCAGAAAAGCCGCCGCCGAGGGCGCGGTGCTGCTTAAAAATGATGGCACTTTGCCCTTTAAGGAGGGCAGCTGCGTTTCGCTTTTCGGCAGAGTGCAATACAATTGGTTTTATACGGGCTACGGCTCCGGCGGCGAAGTGAACCGCCCATATTCCGTGAATTTGCAGGACGGCATTCGAGGCTGCGATAAACTGACCCTTAATGAAAGCCTTGCAACGGAATATGAAAATTGGTGCATCGAGCACCCTATTGAGGATGCGGTTTGGGGAATGTGGCCAAGATTTTATCCGGAAATGCCTATGGACATAAGAGATGTTTTCCGCGCCTCAAACGCATCAGACTGTGCAGTTGTGGTGATAGGAAGATCTTCGGGAGAAGACAGGGATTGTGCGCTTGAAAAAGGCAGCTGGTTTTTAACGGACGACGAACGCCGCCTTTTGGACAATGTGACGGATTGCTTTGATAAAGTGGCAGTGGTTTTAAACATCGGCTGCATGGCAGACCTTTCGTGGATAGAGGAATACGGCGATAAAATCGGCGCCGTTTTACTGCTTTGGCAGGGCGGAATGGAAAGCGGAAACGCCGCCGCAGATTTACTTTGCGGCAACGCAAACCCCTGCGGCAAGCTGAGCGACACGGCGATGAAAAAATACGAGGATTGCCCGAGCGCGGCAAACTTCGGCAACAAAGAATTCAACAATTACGAGGAAGATATTTATGTGGGCTACCGCTGGTTTGAAACCTTCAACAAAGCGGGCGTGCTTTATCCGTTCGGCTACGGCCTGAGCTACACGGAATTTGAAACAAGCCTGAAAAAAGCAGAAGCAACTGCCACCGGCTTTGAATTTACTGTTTCCATAAAAAACACAGGCACCATACCTGGCAAAGAGGCAGTGCAGATCTATCTGCAAAAGCCATGCGCAGTGCTCGGCAATCCTGCAAGGGAGCTTGCGGCATTCGGCAAAACAGCATTACTGCAACCGGGCGAAGAGCAGGAAATCTGCCTTACGGTTGATTTATACAGCCTTGCATCATATGATGCAAGCGGTGCCTGCGGCAGCAAATCCGCATATGTGATTGAAAACGGCGAATATTATTTTTATCTTGGCGGCGATGTGCGCAGCGCAAAAGAAGTTTTTCAGATACGGCCACGAAAAAAACAACCGTTTTTTTGAGCAATTGCGCGAATGCCTTGCTCCGCAGCAGAGTATTCAAGTTGTTACACCGGCAGACGGAATCAAGGGCAAGCTTCCGATAAAAAGAGCCTGCCCCGAGGCAAGGCGCAATTTGCGCGAGCGGATTTTAAGCGAGCTTCCGAAAGAGACGGAGCCGCAATACTACGCAGGAGAAAAGCTGAGCGATGTTAAAAGCGGCAAAATACCGATGGAGCATTTTGTTTCGCTGCTCAGCAACAAAGAGCTTGAGGCGCTTACAAGAGGCGACTACACAATGAACAGCAAGCTCGGCGCGGCGGGAAACGCCGGCGCATTTGCGGGAGTGCTCCCCTCTCTGCGCGAAAAAGGAATTCCGCCTGTTATTACAACGGACGGACCCTCCGGAATCCGCCTGAGCAAAACCTGCTCGCTTATTCCGGCAGGCACGCTTTTGGCTTGCAGCTTCGACACAGAGCTTGTGCAGAAGGTATATTCGGCAATAGGCGCAGAAATGAAAGACCGCGGCAGCGATGTGCTGCTTGCGCCGGGAATGAACATTCACAGAAATCCGCTTTGCGGCAGAAATTTTGAATATTACTCGGAAGACCCGCTTTTGAGCGGTAAAATCGCAGCGGCGGCAGTGCGAGGCATTCAATCGCGCGGCGTTTCCGCCTGCATAAAGCATTTCGCCTGCAACAACCAGGAATTTGCCCGCACGGTGAATGATTCAAGAGTTTCCGAGCGCGCGCTGAGGCAAATTTACTTAAAGGGCTTTGAAATTTGCATAAAAGAAGCAAAGCCGCAAAACATAATGACCTCTTACAACAAAATCAACGGTGTTTACAGCTATTTCAATTATGACCTTTGCACATCGATTTTGCGCGGCGAATGGGGCTACGCGGGCAATGTGATGACGGATTGGTGGACGAAAAAAGGCAAATCGCCCGATTTCGGCACAATTCGCAATCAAGCCTATCGTGTGCGCGCGCAAGTGGATGTGCTTATGCCGGGCGGTTCGCGCGCCGGGCGCAGAAAGCCGGACGGCACTTTGCTTGAATCGCTCGGAAAAGACGGCGGCATAACGCTCGGTGAGCTTCAGCGCAGCGCGGCAAATGTGCTTCGCTTTGCGATGAACAGCAGCGCCTTTGATAAAAACGCCACCGCGGATTAAGCCGAAAAGTGCCGAACCCGATAGGCAAAAACGGGCGCTTGACACGGGTGTTATTATATATACGGAAAAACAAAACAGGAGTGAAAAACAATGAATAAAAAAGGACTTGTGCCGGTTTCCCTGCTTACGGGCTACCTCGGCGCCGGAAAAACAACACTGCTTAACCATGTGCTTTCAAACCAAAAGGGCTACCGAGTTGCCGTTATCGTAAACGATATCGGCGAGGTTAATATTGACGCTTCCTTAATTCAAAAGGGCGGCGCAGTTACGCAAAAGGACGAAAACCTTGTGCCGCTTTCAAACGGTTGTATTTGCTGCACGCTTAAAGTGGATTTGATGAAGCAAATCATAAGCCTTGCTTCGAGCGGAAAATTCGACTATATTTTAATCGAAGCCTCAGGCATTTGCGAGCCCGGCCCGATTGCAGGCTCCATTTGCATGCTTGACGGCACCGACCCGCAGGTTGAGCTGCCGGCAGTGGCTTATCTTGACAATATCACCACCGTTGTGGACGCCAAAAGAATGGCAGATGAATTCGGCGCAGGCGATTCGCTGCTAAAAAAAGATATGGATGAAGAGGATATCGAAAATCTGCTTGTGCAGCAAATCGAATATTGCACCACTATTATTCTTAATAAGGTGGACGAGGTTTCACCCGAGGTTAAAGAAAATGTGCTTGCCGTTATAAAAGCACTCCAACCGCAGGCAAAGATTATTGAAACCACCTTCGGCAATGTGGATGTGGACGAAATTTTGAACACGGGCAGATTTGATTATGAAAAAATCCTTGAAAGCGCAGGCTGGATTCAGGCAATGCATGATGAAGGCGAAAATTCCGAGGATGACGACGATCACGATGAGCACGAACATCACGAGCATGAGCATGAACATGAGCACGAGCATGAGCACGAACACGGTCACCATCACCACCATCACCACGATGAGGGCGAGGCGGAGGAATACGGCATCGGCACCTTCGTTTACCAAAATGTGAAGCCCTTTGAGAAAAGCAAATTCGAAGAATTTGTTTTTGCGAAATGGCCCAAAGAGGTTATCAGGGCAAAGGGGCTTTTCTGGATTAAGGAAGATCCCGAAACGGCATATATTTTTGAGCAAAGCGGCAGGCAGAAAAACCGCCACGGACGACGGCAAATGGATTGCCTGCTTCCCCGAAAGGGAAAAGAAAGCAGATTTTGCAGATGAATCCCGATATTGCCGAGGCCTGGGACCCGGTTTACGGCGACAGGATCAACAAAATCGTTTTCATCGGCAGAAAGATGGACAAGGCCGCAATCATCGCCGCGCTTGATGCCTGCATAGCAAAATAAGCGAAAACAAAATCGAATAAACGCAATGCAAAAGAGAAGCAACGGGGCGGTAATAAGCTCCTTGTTTCTCTTTTTTTATTATGCCGAGGCAAAAAGGCAGAAAGTGCACGGTTCATTTTTTTATGCCGAAGCCTGCCTTGTGAAACTTACACACACGAGAGCGGGCTATTTTGTGCAGTTTTTGGAATTGACTTAACGCACGCCGTTTTTTTATAATATAATTAAGTATAAATTCAAGCGCCGATTAAGCCGTGTTCGGATAATCGGCAAAAAGAGCGAGGTAACGCCTATGAAAAAGCCAAAAAAATCACAAAAGCCGAGGCCATGCCGCTTGCGGCAATGGCGATAGTTTTTATATGCTATGCCGCCGAAAAAGGCATTTAAGCGACTGACGGAATGGGGCAACACCGCGGCAATTATTCAGGCATTTGTTTTCACGCTTGCAACCGCGGCGGTTTTTTTCTGCTGCTGAGCAAAAGCAAAAAAACACCTATTTGGGAATTTTGGCGGGCGTTTTCGCCTTTAAAATAATGCCGCCCGATATAGTGATGCTGCGAAGCGTTAATCTTGACGCCGCCTGTGTTTACTACCTTGTGCGCAAAGCCGCGCTTGTGCTGTTTCTCTATTCGGTTTACAAGCTTTATAAATCACAAAGTAAAAATGAGGAAAAGCTGAGCGCCCTGCCGATTGCCTCACTTTTCCTTGTTATTCCGTTTGCAAATTCGATTTCACAAGCGCTTTCAAAATATGCCTATATCAAAACGGGCAGCATGATGGTGCCCTATGCGCTGGGCGCGGGATTTTTTATTGCCGCGGCATTTGTGCTTATGATAATCTGCAACATTTACGGCGGCAAAAACGCCGCGCTTATCTGCGATTTTGCAATCATTTCATTTGCCGTTAATTTTGCAAGAAAGGTTTGCTCCGTTATCATTTTGGCGTCTTACGGCTACCATATCAGCAAATCCTATTACTGCTGGTTTGCGATTTATGCAGTGCTGATTGCCGCCTTTATGCTTGTTAAAAGCAAAACGGCAAAAGCGGAAAAAGATATGCAAAAAGCCTAACGCGCATTTTTTAATAAGCGCGCCAAACAAATAATTTTATATAAAAAGCAAAGCTCCGCTTTATGCACAATGCATCGAGAGGAGCTTTTTTATTGCACGCATTGAATTTTTACAAAGAAAAACCGACCGGGCATAACACCCGATCGGCTGGCAAATAACGCCATCAATCAATTCTTAACAAATTCACGCACGCGGAATTTTGCGCCTGTTGATTCGCAGATTTTGCGTGCTTTTTCAATATCCTCGGCGGAAATGATATCCACCACCGTCATGCGCACATCGGCGCCGCACTTAACGCAATCGCCCGTGAATTTAAGCAATGCGTCAAACGCCCTGCCGGGGAAAATATTACGCGTGATTTTATCGTATTTTTCCGAGGTCATCTCATTAAGAGAAACGGAAACGGAATCTATGTTTTTGCAGATAAGCTGTGCAGTCGGCTTGCCGTTTATCAAATCTGAAAGCCCGTTTGTGTTGAGCCTGAGCTTAACCGCGGGGTGTGTTTTTTTCATATATTCGGCGGCTTCAAGCAGCAAATCAAGCGCATTTGTGGGTTCGCCGTAGCCGCAGAAAACGGCTTCGTTATAACCCTGCCAATCAAAAAGCATCTATTGCCGCCTTAACATCCGCAAATTCGGGCTGCTTATCATGCCACATTTTTTTTGCTTCGCCCACAACATCCTTTTTTTATCCCTAACGCAGAAAAACGCAGCTGCAAGGGCATTTATTCGTAATATTAAAATAGGGGCTGCCTTCAAAAAGTGTAAATAATATCAGCCATAATTAAACATCTCCGTTTATTTCATAAGTTTTTGGATTTTAACCGCATCCAAAGCGCAGCCCAAAATTATGAAAACGATTGCGCTGCCCACTGCCTGAATGATACTGAAGGGCACCGAAGTCCATGCCGAGGGGAAAGAATACATAAGACCCTCTGCAAGCAGATAGCCGAAAATCGTGATAAGGCCCGAAACGATTACCATCGGCACAGTGTACCAATTGACGATTTTTTGCTTGCCCTTATTTTTAAAATAAAAGTGACTTGCAACGATGAAGGGCACCGCGTTGAGTGCCTTTATGATTGCCGTGGCGGGTGCCCAAACGGCTGCGCCGGCAAGAATATCCGCAAGCGCGCCGCCGATTGCCGCAGCAAGCGCAGCCCAGGGGCCGAGCAGGCAGCCTGCAAGATAAATCATTGAATCGCCGAAATGCAAATAGCCCTCGTTAATACCCGTGGGCATTTTTATAAATGCCGTCATAACCGCAATAAGAGCGGCAAAAAGCGCCGTAAAGGTAATTTTTTTAACGCTTTGTTTTTTCATAATTAAGTTCTCCTTATATTGTATTCAAATACGGCTCAAAGTCAATACCGTCGTTTCTGTTTTTTATATCGCTTGTTTTGATGGCATTGCCGATAAAATCGGCAGCCTGCGAAACAGCCGCAAAAACATCAGTGCCGCAAAGCAATCTGCCGAGCACAAAAAGATGCAAAAAAATATCACCGGTGCCGGAAAAGCTGCCGCCCTGGGCGGATTTTTTTCTATGAATTCGGATGTGATTTTTTTCACTTTTTTTCATTTGTGAAAACATAATTGCAAACTTTGCCGCCCTCTACTGCGCCCGTTACGATAACGGCTTTGATGCCGCCCGACAGCAGCATTTTTGCCGCCGGCTCAATTTCCTTTTCGCCGGTGAGCACGGCAAGCTCCGTAACATTCGGAGTAATAACATCCGCCATGGTGCAAAGTTTTTTAACACCCTCCACCATTTGCGGGGTGTAAGTTTCATAAACGTCGCCGTCATCCGCCATAACGGGGTCAACAAGCAACAGCGTTTGCGGGGTTTTGAATTCATTTATGAAATCAATCACATATTCATATTGCTTTTCGTGCATAAGGAAGCCGGTTAAAATGCCGTCAAAACGCGCGCCGAGCTTTTTCCACTGCACTGTAAATTGAGGAATAAGATCGGTTAAATCGGCGCTTGCAAAATCATCATAGCCTGTTTGATTTGTGAAAAACACCGGTAACAATGGGATTTACCCTTATACCCATTGAAGTGATAATCGGAACGGCAGCCGTAAGGGAGCAGTTGCCGAAGCCCGAAATATCATTTATAACAGCGCATTTTTTCATGTTGCACTCTCCTTGCTTTTAAATAATTATACATAATTCTGCACATTTTTTTATATGCAATTTTAATATTTTTTTAAGGTACAGTTTGCGTGCAAGCATTCAAACCGCCGAAAATATTATAACGAAACTTTAATCGGCAGACAACCCCAAAAGCAAAACAAAAAGCGGAAAAAAACACTCCGTCTTGTTTTTTTCCGCTTAATTTAAAAAAATTTGTTATATCATTGCATTCTTCATTGATTTAACATATTCATAAACCTTTTCGGGTGCCGCTTCGCCGTATTGAGCCACAAGCTTAACTATTGCGGAGCCGACTATAACACCGTCTGCAATATGAGAATATTTTGCCGCCTGCTCGGGTGTGCTTATGCCGAATCCGATTGCAACGGGAATATTGCTGACCTGCTTAACCGCCGCGGTGATGGATTGCAAATCCGTTTTGATTTCGCTGCGCACACCGGTTACGCCGAGTGACGAAACCTCATAAATAAAGCCCTGCGCTTCCTTTGCAATCATTTGAATACGCTGTTCGCTTGTGGGGGCAACCAGCGAAATAACATCTATATCGAATTTTTCCGCCACGGATTGCAACTCGCCCTTTTCCTCAAACGGCAAATCGGGAACGATAACACCTGAAACGCCGCTTTCCTTGGCATTTTTTAAGAATTTCTCATAGCCGTATTTAAAAAAAGAACGTTTAAATAGGTCATATAAACAAGGGGCACGTCCGTTTCGGCAGAGAGCTTTGCCGTCATTTCAAACACCTTATCCGTGGTGGTGCCTGCGTTAAGAGCGCGCAAATCAGCCTCCTGAATAACAGGTCCCTCAGCAACCGGATCTGAAAAAGGAATGCCGATTTCTATTAAATCGCAGCCGCCGCGCGCCATTTCAAGCATAACGCGCCTTGAGGTTTCAAGATCGGGATCACCTGCCGTTGCAAAGCCGATAAACGCTTTTCCGTGATCAAAAGCCTTTGAAATATTACTCATAAATCTCTTTCCCCCTGTATCTTGCGATTGCCGCCACATCTTTATCGCCCCTGCCGGAAAGGCAGCAGATAATAATATCGTTCTTACTCATTTTCGGCGCCTGCTTCATAACATAGGCAACGGCGTGCGCGCTTTCGATTGCGCAGATGATGCCTTCTGTTTTTGCTATGTATTCAAAAGCGTTTACCGCCTCATCATCCGTTATCGGCACATACTGCGCTCTGCCGATATCCTTTAAATGGGCGTGCTCCGGGCCTACTCCCGGATAATCAAGCCCTGCGGAAATGCTGTAAACCGGGGCAATTTGGCCATACTCGTTTTGGCAGAAATAAGATTTCATTCCGTGGAAAACGCCGAGTGTGCCCGTTGCCATTGTGGCAGCGGTTTCGCCGGTGTTCACTCCCCTGCCTGCCGCCTCGCAACCCGTGAGCTTAACCTCCTTATCGTTTATAAAATTATAAAACATACCCATGGCATTTGAGCCGCCGCCCACACAGGCAACAACCTCATTCGGCAGCCTGCCCTCTTTTTCAAGGATTTGCTCCCTCGCCTCGCGGCTGATAACGCTTTGGAAATCGCGCACAATTGTGGGAAACGGGTGCGGACCCATAACCGAGCCGAGAACATAAAGAGTGTCGTCCACCCTGGAAACCCATTCGCGCATGGCTTCGTTTACGGCGTCTTTAAGAGTTTTTGTGCCGGAATCAACGGGGTGCACCTTTGCGCCGAGCAGTTCCATTCTATAGCAATTAAGTGCCTGCCTTTCGGTGTCTGTTCTGCCCATAAATATTTCGCATTCAAGCCCCATAAGAGCCGCCGCTGTGGCAGTGGCAACGCCGTGCTGCCCCGCGCCCGTTTCGGCGATAACTCTGGTTTTGCCCATTCTTTTTGCAAGCAGGCATTGGCCGAGCACATTATTGATTTTGTGGGCGCCGGTGTGATTTAAATCTTCTCTTTTAAAATAAATTTTTGCGCCGCCGAGATCCTTAGTCATATTCTCGGCATAATAAAGCAGCGAGGGCCTGCCTGCATATTCTTTAAAAAAAGTGTGTCAAGCTCGCGCACGAAATCGGGGTCGTTTTTTTATAATGGTTATAAGCTTTTTTTCAAGCTTTATGATTTCATTCATCAGCGTTTCGGGCACATATTGCCCGCCGTGAATTCCGAATCTGCCGTTACTCATTTCTTACAATCTCCATAATTTTTTTAATTTTTTTTCCTCATCCTTATATCCGCCCGTTTCCGCCGCCGAGGAAAGATCAACGGCAAAGGGGTGCACGGCAGCAACCGCCGCGCTTAAATTATCCGCAGAAATGCCGCCCGCCAAAAAGAACGGCAAATCCGTTTTCGGAATATTTTTCCAATCAAAGGCTTTTCCCGTGCCCGTGCCGGAATCAAAAAGCAGATAATCGGCTTTGTAGTTGCCGATATTTTCGCTCACGCCGCCGCTGCAATTAAAATATTTGATTACGGGGGCGTTTATCGCAGCGCAAAATTCGGGGCTTTCGGAGCCGTGAAGCTGCACCATATCGATTATTCCGCTTTGCACAAAGGAATTTATATTTTCCGCATCATCGTTCACAAACACACCCACCGCTTTGATTTTGGGCGAAAGCGCGCTTTTAAGCTTTTTCGCCGTTTCGCGCGATATGCTGCGCCGAAATCCGGGAGTGAGTATGAAGCCGATAAAATCCGGCAAATATTTATTGACCGCTTCAACATCTTCAATTCTTTGAAGGCCGCAAATTTTAATTTTCGTCACCGCGAAGCTCCTTTAAAGCCGCCGCAATATCGGGCGCGCGCATCAGCGTTTCGCCTATCAAAACGGCATCTGTTTTATTTTGCTCAAGCACCGCGATATCGGCGCGCGTTTTTATTCCGCTTTCGGAAACAAACGCTGTGCCCTGCGGAATCATGCCGCGATAGCGCGCAGAATTATTAACATCAACGCTGAAATCCTTTAAATTTCTGTTGTTTACTCCGATTATCCTTGCGCCCGCCGAAAGCGCCGTTTCAACCTCGCGCTCATCGTGCGCCTCCACAAGAGCACTTAATCCGAGCGCGTCGCAAACGGTGATATATTCCTCAATTTCCTCTTTTGAAAGCAATGCGCAAATCAAAAGCACAGCCGAGGCGCCGAGCAATTTAGCCTCAAAAATCTGATAATCGCAAACCGTGAAATCCTTGCGCAGCACGGGAATCGAAACCGAGGCGGCGATTTTTTGCAAATATTCGTCCGCACCCAAAAACCACTGCGGCTCGGTAAGGCATGAAATGCAATCCGCACCCGCAGCTTCATATTGCCGCGCAATTTCAAGATAGGGAAATTCGGGCGATATCAACCCCTTTGAGGGGCTTGCCTTTTTAACCTCGCAAATATAGGAAAGGCCCGGCTTTTTGAGCGCCTTTTCAAATTCAAAGCCGCCCTGCGGCATTGCAAGCGCGCCCGCCTTAACCGAAGCAAGAGGCTTGCTTTTTATTATGCTTTCATACCGCGCGCGTGTGGCGGCGGCGATTTTATCTAATATATTTTCACTCATTGGTTATCCTAACAAATTCATCAAGAGCCTTAATTGCCTTGCCGGAGGCGATTGCCTCCTCGGCCTTTTTAATACCCTCATCAAGGGGTGATTTTAGCCTTTTTCCGCCACAAAAATGCCTGCGCCCGCATTAAGGAGCACCGCCGCTTTTTTTGCGCATCCGTGCCGCCGCCGGAAAGCACATTCTTTGCGATTTGGGCATTTTCGGCAGGCGTGCCGCCGAGTAAATCGGATTTTTCACAGCGCTTAAAGCCAAACTGCTCGGGAGTGATTGTGTAATACTTTATATTTTCGCCGCGCACCTCGGCAACCGAGGTTTCACCGCAGGCACTGATTTCATCCAGGGTGTCGCGGCCGTAAACAACAAGCGCATTTTCAACGCCGAGCTTAACAAGAGCCTTTGCAACCTTTTCAACATATTCCTCGCTGAAAACACCGAGCACCATCATCTTTGCCGCCGCCGGATTTGTGAGCGGGCCGAGAATGTTAAACACCGTTCTGATTCCGATTTCCTTGCGAACTGGGCCGACAAAGCGCATTGCGCTGTGATATTTTTGAGCAAAAAGAAAGCCGATATTATCCTGCTCGATTGATTTTTTCATAACATCGATATCCGCATTGATATTTACGCCGAGTGCTTCAAGGCAATCCGCCGCACCGCTGCCCGAAGAGGCAGCTCTGTTGCCGTGCTTTGTAACCTTAACTCCGGCAGCCGCAATCACAAATGCCGCCGTTGTGGAAATGTTAAAGCTGAGCGATTTATCGCCGCCCGTGCCCACAATATCAAGCGTTTCATAAGGCAAATCCATTTTGAGTGCCTTGCCGCGCATGCCGTCTGCACAGCCTGCGATTTCATCATCCGTTTCGCCCTTCATTGCAAGAGCCGTTAAAAAGGCGGAGATGAGCACGGGCGAGCAATCGCCGCCCATAATTTCCGCTATTGCGGATTTAGCTTCATCATAGCTTAAATCCTGCTTTGCCGCAACCTTTGAAAGTAATTCCTTAATCATTATCCTGCCCTCCTAAAAAATTTTTGATAATGGCTTCGCCGCAAGGCGTTAAAATCGATTCCGGGTGAAATTGAAGCCCGTAAATCGGCAGGCTGCAATGCTGAACGGCCATTATTTCGCCGTCGCCCGTTTTTGCCGTTACCCTAAGGCAATCGGGCATTGTGCTTTCATCCGCCGCAAGTGAATGATAGCGCGCCACCTCGATTTCATCGGGAAGCCCTTTAAACAAAAGCGATTTATTATCAACCCTGCACAGGCTTTGCTTGCCGTGCATAAGCTTTTTTGCATAAGTGATTTTTGCGCCGAACGCTTGGCATATTGATTGATGGCCGAGGCAAACGCCGAGTATTTTTGAATATTCGCCGAGCTGCCTTGCAACATCAACGCAAACGCCGGCATCCTTTGGGGATTTCGGCCCCGGCGAAAGAACTATATATTCGGGAGCGAGCGCCTTTATTTGCGCAACGCTCATTTCATCATTTCTGATAACCTTAATATCGGGATTTATGCCGCCGATAAGCTGATAAAGATTATATGAAAAAAAGAATCATAATTATCTATTAAAAAGAATCATTCGCCGCCACCTCCGCTGATTTTTAAGCGCACTCACAACCGCGCCCGCTTTATTGATGCATTCTCTGTTTTCCTTTTCACCCACGGAATCGGCAACAATTCCCGCACCCGAGCGAACATAAACCCTGCCGCCCTTTTTATACGCTATGCGGATTGCAATGCAAGTGTCTGCATTACCCGTAAAATCAATATATCCTATTGCGCCGCCGTAAATGCCGCGGCGATTATTTTCAAGCTCATTTATAATTTCCATTGCTCTTATTTTAGGTGCGCCGGAAAGAGTGCCTGCCGGAAGAACGGCGTCTATTGCATCAAGCGCCGTTTTATCTGCTCTGATTTTTCCGCGCACGGTGGAGCCGATGTGCATAACATGGCTGAATTTTAAAATTGAATGATATTTTTCAACCTCAACGCTGCCGAAGCGGCTGATTTTGCCGAGATCGTTTCTGCCGAGATCCACAAGCATATTATGCTCTGCAAGCTCTTTTTCATCTGCCAAAAGCTCTGCTTCAAGGCGGGCGTCCTCCTCGGCGGTTTTGCCGCGCGGCCTTGTGCCCGCAAGAGGATAGGTGTAAAGCGTACCGTTTTCAAGCTTAACAAGCGTTTCCGGCGATGCACCAGCAATTTCAATGTCATTTGAAGAAAAAAATAAAACATATAAGGGCTTGGATTAAGGCGGCGAAGCACCTTATAGGTTTCAAAAAGCGAGCCGCTCATTTTCGCTTCAAGCCTGTTCGAAATAACGGCCTGAAAAAAATATCGCCCTCTTTAATATAATGCTTTGTTTTTTCAACCATTTCGCAATACTGCTCGGGGCTGAAAAGCGGCTTAAAATCCGATTTAAGGCGCGGCTTTTCGACTTTTGCCGCTTTGCCGCTTTCGATAACCTCCGCCATTATTTCAATTTCCGAAACGGCGGCGGCATAATTGTTTTTCAACATCCGCCGTTTGCATATTGCAAATCAGAAAAAAACGCAATCGTTTAAATTATCAAACGCAATAACCTTATCAAACAGCATTAAATCCATATCTTTAAAATGCGCGTCGTCTGCGGCGTCAAGCTTAAGCTTAGGCTCGGCATATTTGGCATAATCATAGCCGAAATAGCCAACAAGGCCGCCCGTGAAGGCGGGCAAATCATCAAGCCGCGGACTTTTATGCTCTGCCAGCATTTGCAGCACATATTTGCGCGGATTTGAATTGAAGCGGCGCACGCCGAAAGAATCCGTGATTTGCACAAGGCCGTCCTTGCAGGTGATTTCCGCCTTTGGATCAAACCCCAAAAATGTGAAGCGGCCCCATTTTTCCCTATCCTCACACGATTCAAGCATATAGCAGTGCGAGCTGATTGCCTTCAGCTTTTGCAGCACCTCAAGCGGAGAGGCGGCACATTTGATTTTTGCCGAAAGCGGCACGGTTTTGTATTCCGCCGCCAGGCTTTTAACTTTTTCGATATTAGGTGTGATATTCATAGCTTCCTCCGTTTCGGCGATTGCCGAGCGCTTGCAGACGGGGAAAATAAAAAATCCCCGGCAGAAAATCACAAAATGACTTTCTGCCGGGGACGAATAATTACATTCGCGGTGCCACCCCGATTTGCGGATATGAAACTAACTAAATAAAATCCGCACTCTCTGCAAGGTACCAACATACCTTCGGCCACTGACGCAGGCCCTGCGTTGCGCTATACTCGGCAAATGCCTTTGAGCGCACCCTCAGCGGTCCATTTAGCAAGCCGTTTACTGCCGCTTTCCAGCAACTGCGGCTCTCTGTGAGTTCGTATCCTGCTTTTACTTCCGCCTCATCGGTTTAGGTGTTATTAAATTAAACTCATAATATCATCGAAAAAAAGCATTTGTCAATACTTTAAATCGATAAATTTTTTTGAATGCTTTGTTTAAAGCGAAATCAATTTGCCGTTTTGGATTTTTGCATTCACGGTTTTGCCGCCGCGCAGCTTAACGCCCTTAACAACACCGTTCCAATCCTCGGGCAATTTGCCGCCCGCAATCAATTCGCCGATGCCCGCCGTGAAGCCGTAATTGCCGTCTATCTGGAAAGGCGGATGAGCGCAGAACAGATTTGGATAAGTGCCGCCGCCTTTTTTAAAAGCAAAGCGGGAGTGTGGATTAACATAGCGCAGCTGATTTTTGATAAGCAAAGCCGCATCCGCCGGCTGCTGCATTCTGCCGCGCAGGCAAAGCTTCCAAGCAAGGCTCCAACCCGTGCCGCCCGTGCCCCTTACTTCAAGGGATTTATCCGCGGCGGCTTTAAGCTGCTCACTTGCGGGATAAGACGAGGGATAAATGCAATAAAGATGGCTTAAATGCCTGTGCTCCGGCTCAACCTCGGCAAATTCCTCCGCCCATTCCGGGATTCTGCCGTCGCTTGCAGGCTTAACCTGCGCAATATGCGGCGCCTCAATGCCGAGCTCGCGGCAATTATTAAAGAAATCATGCAGCATTTCGCGATCCATTGAAGGCATATACGTTACGCTGAAACGCTTATCGCCGAGCTTATATGAATTTTCGGGAGAAATTGACGGGCAGGTTACGAGTTCGCCGTCTTTTTCCGTAAGAAACGCCTTATAAAACTCGCAAACCTTTTCAAACAGCGGCGTGATCCTTGCCCTGTAATCAAGATCATTCGTATAAAGATAATGGTCGTAAAGCATATTGAGGAACCACGGCAGGCTCATCGGCCAAAACGAATAAGCCGTGCAATTTTCCTTGCCTGTGGGATTTGACGCGGGCTGAGTGCAGCCCCACAAATCCGTGTTGTGATGAGCGCAGCTGCCGGGGCAATCATAATAATCGCGGGCGGTTTTTTGGCCGTTATCCACCAATTTTTCAACAAGAGCAACAAGCGGCTCAAAGCATTCCGAAAGATTTGCCGCATCCGTGCCCCAATAATTCATTTGGGTGTTTATATTAACCGTGTAGTTCGAGCTCCACGGCGCGCGCATCTGATCGTTCCAAATGCCCTGCAGGGTTGTGGCCTGCGTGCCGGGGCGGGAACCGGAAATCGTTAAATATCTGCCGTATTGATAAAGCAGGGCGATAAGGCCGTTATCCCCGCTGCCCTTGCGGAAAAGCTTGAGCCTTTTATCCGTCGGCGCGTCACCGCCGGTGCCCTCAAGCTTAAATTCAACCCTGCCAAACAGGCTTTCAAAATCGCGCACATGCTCATCATAAAGCGCGCCGAAGCCCTTATCCGTTTCAAGCGGCGCGGCGGCTCTTTCAAAGCTGTTTGCATCCGGCGCGGATTTATAATCCGCAAACGCCGTGGCAAGCGACACAAGAACGGTTATTTCCTTTTGATTTTTAACGAAAATGCAGCCGTCGCTGAATTTAGCCTCGCCGAGCACCTTTGCAATTCCCGTAAACTTCATGCCCTTATTGCCGTATTGCACGGGATTTGGAGTATTATAATAAACGGGATAGCAAATTTCGGGTGCACGCCCTTCCAAAACAAGGCTGCTGCCCTTGCAGGAAACATGGCTGTGCTTGATTTTGCTTGCAAACGAAATGTTGCAGGAAAAAGGATTTTCCGATTTTATATTCACAACAATAAGCTGCGCGGGATGGCTGACGAAAACGGTTTCCTTAATATCGCCGAATTTAACCGTTGCAACGCCCTTTGAAATATCAAGGCGGCGCTCATAGCCCGCTCTTGAGGTTTTTGAAGCATAGTTTATAAGCAGATCGCCGAACGGCAAATAAGCGTCGCTCCAATCGCCGTGCATATCCTCGTTTAAAAGCTTTTGAGCCTGCGCGATATCGCCTGAAAAAACGGCGTTTCTTACCTTTTCAAGATATTCGTGAGCGGATTTATTATTATTGTCCTTCGGATAACCCGACCATAATGAATCCTCGTTGAGCGCTATTCTTTCCGTTTTGGTGCCGCCGAACACCATTGCGCCCATTCTGCCGTTTCCGAGCGGCAAAGCCTCCTCAAAATATTTTGCGCTTTTTTTATAATAAAGCATATTTTCCATGGCAAAACGCCTCCTGATTATTTCTATAAATAATATAATCCATATCAAAAATTGCAATAAAAAAACGGTGAATTACCCACCGAAAATGATAATTTTTTTAACAATTAAAAAAATACGCTTGACTTAAACCCGACTTTAAGTGTTACCATAAAAATCAAACAAAAATCGAAAGGAAGGAATTTTTTTATGAAATATTCAAACGAAGCGGATTTTAACGCCGCAAACAAATTCGGCAAGGGCAATGCAAACACGGCTTTTTGCGCAGTATTTTATCGGCAACAGCTTTTTGAACCCGCTTACCGAGCCGCAAAAGGCAAATCTGTTTTTGGCAAATGTTACTTTTGAACCCGGCTGCCGCAACAATTGACACATTCACCACGCAAGCAAGGGCGGCGGGCAGATTTTGATTTGCACCGCGGGCGAAGGCTGGTATCAGGAAGAGGGCAAGGAGGCCGTTTCGCTCAGCGAGGGCACGGTTATTGCCATTCCGCCCGAGGTTAAGCATTGGCACGGCGCGAAAAAAGACAGCTGGTTTTCGCACATTGCGATTGAAGTGCCCGGCGAAAACACACCAAACGAATGGTGCGAGCCGGTTTCAAACGAAGAATACGATAAATTATAATAAAAAGGGGGCGGCATATTCGCGCCTTATAATGCGGAAAATATAAAGATATAAAGGAGAGATAATTATGGCAGTTAAACAAACGGCGGGCAGAGATCAGCTGGGTGATTTTGCGCCCAAATTCGCAGAGCTTAACGACGATATTTTGTTCGGAGAGGTTTGGAGCAGAGAGGATAAGCTTTCGCTTAGGGACAGATCCCTCGTTACCGTGACCGCGCTTATGGCGCAGGGGCTGATTGACGATTCTTTCAGATACCATTTAATGACGGCAAAATCAAACGGCATAACGAAAGAGGAAATTGCCGAAATCGTTACACACGCTGCATTTTACTGCGGCTGGCCGAAAGCATGGGCGGTTTTTAAAATGGCAAAGGAAATTTGGAGCGATTGATAAAGCGGCAATGCGACATAAGCTTTTCGCTCACGGCACCGTTTTAGGTGCAAGCAGTTTAAAGCAAACCGATTTTTGTGTGGGCAAGGCATAAAACGCAGTTAATCCTTTCGGATTAACGAGTATTTTAACACAGCTCACGCGGAAATCGGTTGATTTAAACCATTTTGCGCTCGGCTCCCGACTGCTTAAACGGGAGCATAAGCAAAGGCACACGAAGCAAATTTCGTGTGCCTTTTATTCTATACATTATTATATATTATTTAAGCGATATAAATGCGCCGAAAATCAATTGCTGCTGCCCTTTGATTCCACAAGCTTGCATTCAACATCAAAGGTTTTGATTTGGTTGTTTTCGATTCTGGCAATGGTGAGCTTGATTGTGTCGCCGGGTTTACTGTCCGAAAGAACGGAGGTCATAACATCCGTATCCGTCATCGTGGTTCCGTTTACGGCAACAATCATATCATATTGCTTAATATCCTTATTTGCCAAATCGGAATCCGAGCTTACCTCGCCGATAACCATGGTGCCGTTTGCATCCTTATAGCCTTTTTCGGAAAGAGCGCTTAAAATTGCCGATGCATTTGAATAACTGGAGATATTGTTATATGTGATGCCGAGCTTTGCTCTGCCCTCAACATAGCCGGATTTGATAAGGCTGTTTGCCGTGGAAACCGCAGTGTTGCTGGGAACGGCGAAGCCCATGCCCTCATATTCCGTGGAGGCGATTTTTGATGAGTTTATGCCGATAACCTGACCCTGCATATTAAAGAGTGCGCCGCCGCTGTTGCCGGGGTTGATAGCCGCATCGGTTTGGATACATTTATTATCATAGCCGATTTTTGAAGAAACGGGGCGATCGATTGCGGAAACATAGCCGCTTGTTACGCTGTTCATAAATTCAATGCCGCCGGGGCAGCCGATTGCAACAACCTGCTCGCCGACCGCAACCGAATCCGAATTTGCAAAGGTTGCGATTTTAAGGCCGGTTGCGTTTATTGAAAGCACTCCTATATCGGTTTGGCTGTCATAAGCCACCATGGAGGCGTCATACTCGGTGCCGTCGTTAAGCGTTACGGTAAAGGAGGAGCCGCCGCTGATAACATGAGCGCAGGTCATAATATATGTTTTGCCGCCATCCTCAAGCATAAGCACGCCCGAGCCTTCGCTTGATTTTGTTTGATTACCGTCCGAAGAGCTGTTACTGTCCGAACCGTAGCCGTAAAAGCTGCTGTAAGAGCTTGCCTGCGAATAAACCGTGATGCCTACGCAGGAATCCATATTGTTTTGAGCCACACCCGCAACGGTGTAGTTGCCGGAATTATCCTTTGTGGGCACGGACTCCTGCTCCTCGGTTTTAACCTGAGCTGAGGAGCTTGCCGTGGTGGTTTCCTTTGAATCGGAGCCGGATTTTGAGGTGGCCGAAGCAACAAGACCCACAACCGCAATTGCCGCGCAAATCGCAATAACTATGCAGATTATCATTGTGGTTTTATTCTTTTTCTGCGGAATCGGATTGCCGTTTTCATCAAGCTTAACGGCCTTTGCCTTTTTTTGGCGGTGCTTTTTCTCTTTTTTGGGAGGCTCACCCTGCGGCTGCCAAGCCTGCTGCTGCGGCGGAGTGTAATAACTGCCGCCCTGCGAATAATTATATCCGCCCTGCGGGTTTGAAGCGCCCGCATTTGCATTGGCATAAGGGCCTGCATTTGCGCCCTGATTTGCCGCGCTTGCGCCATTGCCCTGCGCCGAATCAAAGCCGCTGCCCGGCTGCGGATTTTGCCCCGTGCCGCCTGACGGCTTATAGGCATAATGATAGGTTGTGTTATCCTCGGTTGGAGGGGTTGTGCCCGCGCTGTTTTCACCGGGCGCAGTGCCGTTGTTATTTTCAAAATCGTTATTCATAATTCCTGTCTCCTTACACAAACGGCAATGCCGCAAAAACTGCATTCAAAGTATTTCGGCATTATCGCCTGCGTTAATCCGTAATATTTCTGCCGCAAATTACGGTTTTTTATGTTCTTTTTTTAATATAAACCGGGCTGAACTGCTTTGGAAGCGTGATTGAAAAATTCGGCGCTGTCCTCGCTTTCGCTTTTTTTGCGCTTACTCTGCCGCCGTGCATTTCCACCATAAGCTTAACAAGATAAAGCCCAAGCCCTGCGCCCTTTGCATCAAGACTGCGGCTTTTATCCGCCTTATAAAATCTTTCAAACACTCTTGAAAGATCCTCTGCCTTAATGCCTGTGCCGCTGTTTTTGATAACAAGGGTGATTTGATTTGCCGAATCGATAAGGCGCACATCGATATAGCCGCCCTCGTTTGTGAATTTAACGGCGTTATCAACCAAATTATAAATCGATTGATATATCATATCGGGATCCGCCACAATATAGGTTGGCCTGAATTCGTCAAGTCCGCGAATCTCAATATTCTTATTTTCTATTTTTTGCTCAAAGGTGAGCAATATGTGAATTATCTGATCGGATATATCGTAGTTTGACGGCTTCATTTCAAGGTCGCCGCTTTCGATTTTGCTCATATTAAGCATTGAAACCACAAGCCTTGAAAGCCTTTTAACCTCGCCGCTGACGATTTTTAAATAATAATCCTGCTTTTCGCGGGGAATAGTGCCGTCCAAAATACCGTCTATAAATCCGGAAATGGAGGTCATCGGCGTTTTCAGCTCGTGCGACACATTTGAAACAAAGCTGCGCCGCGAGCCTTCAAGCACATCAAGCGCATCCGCCATATCGTTGAACGCCGTGCCGAGATCGGCAAGCTCATCCTCGCCCTCAACCTTAACTCTGTAAGAAAAATCGCCTACGGCGAACTGCTTTGCCGCGCGGCTCATTTGCTGAAGCGGCGTAACCATTTTCTTTGTTAAATAATATATGAAAATGAATGCAAAAATAAGGCAGAAAAACGCGCAGATTAAAAATATTCTGAAAACCGCAATCGAAAAATTCTGCACGCCGGCGTTTGCAAGGGCAAAAACCGTGCCTATTATGCGCCCCTCGGAATAAATCGGAGTGCCCACAACAAAGCATTTTGTGCCCGATATTTTTGTTTTTTCAACTATGCTGCCCTGTTGATATACGGTAGACAGAATATTGCTGTTTATGATGATATTATCATGAACATTGCATGCCGGAAAAACGCCGTAGCCCGGAGTGCCCACAGCCTTATCTCTGCAAAGGATTATGTTTCCCTCCGTGTCGCACACAAACACATCCGCATTTATGGATTTTGAAACGGTGGCAAGGGTTTCGCACAGCAATTCCTTTTCAACGGAATAGGTTGTGTTCATATCCTGCGTTATAAGCGTGCCCTCAACCGTGGAGGCAATGGAGCTTACATTGCTTTTAAGCAGCGCCGTGTTTTCATCAACCTCATAATGATTGACGAAAAGCATAAGCGCCGTGCCCAGCACGATAAGCACCGTTAAGAATATGGCCGCAAAGGTTAAAAAATATTTTGTGAAAATATTGGGCTTGATATGCAAAAATTCGGCAAGCTTAATGATCGGCTTTTCGATTGCGCGATCGGCTTTTTTGGGTGCCTTTAATTCCTTCTGCATAATTCGCGGTTATTCCTTGGTTTCAAATTTATAGCCAACGCCCCAAACCGTTTTGAGCGACCATTTATCCGAAACGCCCTCAAGCTTTTCACGAAGCCTTTTAACATGCACATCAACCGTGCGGGAATCGCCGTAATAATCGAAGCCCCAAACCTCGTCAAGCAGCTGATCTCTTGTGTAAACTCTGTTGGGATTTGAAGCGAAGTGGTAGATAAGTTCAAGTTCTTTCGGCGGAGTGTCAACAACAACGCCGTTTACCTTCATTTCGTAGTTTTCGATATTTATTTCAAGCTTATCATAAGAAACAGTTTTCTTTTCCTGCGCCGCAGTGCCGCTCTCGCCCTTTGAGCGCCTGAGAACGGCTTTAATTCTTGCCATAACCTCTTTTGCGTCAAACGGCTTGGTAACATAATCGTCTGCTCCGAGCTCGAGACCGAGCACCTTATCAAAGGTTTCGCCCTTTGCCGTAAGCATTATAATCGGCACCGAGGAGGTTTTTCTGATTTCCCTGCAAACCTGCCAGCCGTCCATCTTGGGAAGCATAATATCAAGCAGCACCAAATCGGGATTTTTTGCCGCAAAAGTATCCACGGCCGCCTGCCCGTCGTTCGCAACAAAAGCCGTGTAGCCCTCGTTTTCAAGATAAAGCTTTAAAAGCTCGCAGATATTAAGATCGTCATCAACAACAAGTATTTTATTGCTCATAGTCGATTCTCCTTTCCTTTTTGAGAAAAATATTAACATTCGTTTTTTTGTTCATAATTTGATTTGCGCATTAACAAACGGTAAAGTTTGTTAATAATTTCTGAATAAAAATTTTTTTCACTTTTTTTACCACGCCTTGCCGCGCTTTTCACAGCTTTCAACAAAATCTATAAACTGGCGCGCGCATCGCGGCGATCTTCCGCCCTTGCGTGAAGCCCATTGCTCCGCAACAAGGAAAAGCCTATCCTCATCCACGGCAAGATTTCTGTCTGCCGCGATTTTGGCAACGATATCAAGATAATCCTTTTTATCAGGATTAACAAAGGTGACGGATAAACCGAATCTGTCCGAAAGACTGAGCTGCTCCTGCATAATATCGTTCCTGTTTATATCGTTTTCGCGGTCCGAAAGGCTTTCTTTAATAAGATGGCGCCTGTTTGAGGTGGCATATATAATAGTATTATGCTTTCTGCCGCCGAGGCTGCCCTCCAGCGCTGCCTTAAGCTCGCCAAATGAATCATCGTGCGAATCGAAATAAAGATCATCTATAAAAATAATAAATTTCATCGGGCACGAGGCAAGCTGCTCGCGGATGATCGTTAAATCCGGGATATCGCTTTTTTTGTTATTTCTATCATGCGCAAGCCCTTATCGGCATATTCGTTTAAAAACGGCGTGCACGGTGGAGCTTTTGCCCGTGCCCCTGTCACCGTAAAGAAGCACATTGTTTGAGGGATAGCCGTTTACGAAGCTTTCCGTGTTATCCACAACCTTTTGCCTTTGAAGCTCATAATTCTTTAAATCCGAAAGCAAAATCGGATCTGTTTCCGAAAGCGGGTAAAGGCTGTGATTGCGCCAGGTGAATGCATTAAATTCAGAATACATGCCGTAGCCGTGATTTTTATGATATTCAATAAGCTGAGGCATTTGATTTTCCCAGCCGACGGTGAGCGGCAAAAGCGGCGCACCTGTTTCCCATTGGGGCAGTGTTTTAAGCACACCGCGCAGGCTTTCGCTTTCAACCGATTCGTAAATATCGGCGGAGGTTATGTTTGAAATCGCCTCCAGCTTTTTGCAAATCGCTTTTTAACGCCGTTTATGACCGCCTGCGGCAATTCTTCGATCTTGCCGCTTGCGGCGGCTTTGGTAAAAGCATTGTCATCTATAAGTATAAGCTTTGAAACGTATTCTTTAAACGATTTTTTTCTTGTAACCTTTCTGAAGAACTCGCTTTGGTTTTCAAGCACCGATTCGTTGCCCACGCTTTGAAGCAGCTTGAGCAGTGAAGCGATAACATCGTCCTTCTTCAAATCATAAACGCAAAGCGCCTCTATATAAAATCTGAGCTCCTGTGCTCTGTTCATATTTCATCATCCAATCATCATTTGTGTTGTTTATAAAATCCGGCGCGCCGATTTTTTGCCAATCGGCTTTCACCGTTTATTATAATATAAAAACATTATAACATTATTTACAAGCAAATCACGCAATTTCGGTATTTTTAAACAATAAAAAAAGCATGATGTTCGGGCTTAATGTTGTAAGATGTCTGACAATTCTTGACTTTGAGTTGTCTGTTGTGTTATTATGTAGTCATACGGAAGGGGTGTCTTTATGGCAAGATCCAAAATGCTGGCAGACAGCACTGCTCAGCGCATATCCAAAATGATAGATGAAGAGGGCAGATTTCAGCCCGGAGATAAATTGCCGAACGAAAACGAATTTTCCGCCGAGCTCGGCGTCAGCCGCTCAACGCTCAGAGAGGCGATAAGAATACTCACCACAAACGGCGCGCTCGAAATTCAGCGCGGCAAAGGCACATTCGTAACCGCCAACGCCGTTGTGGACGCAGACAGCCTGAGCGATATCACCTCGGGGCTCGGAGATTTGTTTGAAATGAGGCTTATGTTTGAGCCGGATTGCGCTTATTATGCGGCTCAGCGCGCCACGGACGAAGAAATCGCCACAATCTGCAAATGGGGCGAAGAGGTTGAAAAGAAAATTCTCAGCGGAGAAGACAGAACCGTTGAAGAGCAAAAATTTCACGAAAGCATTGCAAACGCAACTCATAACTCATTCGTTCAGCAATTTATGCCGATCATATTCAATGCAATCAAAAAAGGCGTTGTCGTTTTGATGAAGGATGACAGCGTAAGCAGCGATAATATGAACGACGACCGCTTGATTATGAACTTTATCAAAAAAAGAAACGCCGAAGGCGCGCGCACGGCAATGAGACTGCACATAATTCACGCAATGGAACATATTTAATTTTTTTGAAATTGCCTATTGACATTAGACAACAGACAAATTATAATGGGAATTGTTAAAGGTACAAGCCAAGTGGTCATACAACTAAATGTGCCACGGGGCTTGCAAAAATATATAAAAATATAATGGAGGACACTATTATGTCAACAGCAAGACTTTTCCACGAGTCCGACTGCAATCTTGATTACCTTGCAGGCAAAACGGTTGCTATCATCGGCTACGGCTCACAGGGCCACGCGCACGCACTTAACTTAAAAGAATCCGGAGTTCATGTTATCGTTGGTCTTTACGAGGGCAGCAAGTCCTGGAAAAAGGCAGAGGATCAGGGACTTGAGGTTTTTCACAACGGCAGAGGCTTCAAAAAGAGCAGATATCATCATGTTCCTCATCAATGATGAGCTTCAGGCAGATGTTTACAAATCAGAAATCGAGCCAAACCTTGAAGAAGGCAATATGCTTATGTTTGCACATGGCTTCAACATTCATTTCGGCTGCATCAATCCCCCGAAATTCGTTGATGTTACCATGATTGCTCCCAAGGCTCCCGGCCACACCGTTCGCAGCGAATATCAGGCAGGCAAAGGCACACCTTGCCTTGTAGCTGTTGAGCAGGATGCAACAGGCCATGCACTTGATATTGCACTTGCATATTCACTTGCACTCGGCGGCGCACGCGCAGGCGTTCTTGAAACAACCTTCAGAACAGAAACAGAAACCGACCTCTTTGGTGAGCAAGCAGTTCTTTGCGGCGGTGTTTGCGCTCTTATGCAGGCAGGCTTTGAAACTCTTTGCGAAGCAGGCTATGATCCGAGAAATGCATATTTTGAATGCATCCACGAGATGAAGCTCATCGTAGACCTTATCTATCAATCCGGCTTTGCAGGAATGAGATATTCAATCTCCAACACAGCAGAATACGGCGACTACATCACCGGCCCGAAGATTGTTACAGAAGATACAAAGAAGGCAATGAAGAAGATTCTTTCCGATATTCAGGACGGCACTTTCGCAAAAAGAATTCTTGCTTGATATGAGCCCGGCAGGCCGCCAGGTTCACTTTAAGGCTCTCAGAAAGCTTGCTTCCGAGCATCCGTCTGAAGCAGTCGGCAAAGAAGTTCGTAAGCTTTACAGCTGGAATAACGAAGAAGATAAGCTCATCAATAACTGATTTTCTTTCCTTTCAATTGAATAAAGATTTAAAGCGGTGCTTGCCAATCGGCTTGCACTGCTTTTTTATTGGCTTAAATATATAACGGCTGAAAAATAATCTGCAAAGCATTGTGCTTCGGATTTTTTTACATAATAGGCATCTTTTTGGCTTTATCGGGCAATTCAGCACGATTAAGTTCTTGTGTGATGAACGATATGCCTAAGACGTTATTCTCGTTGTGTTTCATTACCTCATTTTAAGTATAAAAAAATCGCCACTTAATTAAGTGACGATATAAAAAGAATGTTAAATTTTTATTTCCAATATCCTCTTGAATTATAGACATTGTTTACTGCTTCAATATAGCAGATAAAGGAAGAATGGTTATAGTCATTTGATGTTAAATACTTATTTTTTTAATTTTCTTGTATTGCTCTCTGACTAATGCCCATTTTTCCGTTACTTTTTGATATAATCAGCTTTTTTTCTTTAAGGCGTCTCGAATGAGGAGCTTTATTCCAAAAAAATACCTATCATAATAAGTAAAGCCCGTTTTCTCGTGAATTAAACGATGATAGTTCCCGTCTGTATCCTCGCAAACAATACAAACATCGATTGAAAATCCAGTATCATTTCCATTTGAAAAATGGAGTTTCCCGGTAGTTAAAGACGAAGTTGAATCTTGGCAGTCTCTCCAACCATACTTCCTAAGAACTTTATTAAAAGTCTTTCTAACACATTCTTTGATGTTTCGACAATCTTCCCAGTCATCAATTCTTGTGATTTCAAGGTTATAATCCAAGTCAATAGGTTGATTAGAGTTTTGAAGTATCAGGTTTCTTGCTCCGCTACCCACAAGAGAAAACGAAGAACCTATGTCATATTCTTCTTTTAAGGTATGGCAAAGGTCTTGCATTATATCTCCGCAAAGAGAACGCATACGACTCAGAAATTGTTTGTCATCCACATATTCATACATAATAACAGTCTCCTTTCATCCCAAGCCGCCCATTCAGCTTTTGCTAAATCATATCATTATAAGCTAATAGCATATTTTAGTCAAGCCAAAAAGGAATTTATTTTACTTTTTTTATTTAGCATCAATTTAATTAACCCATTGAAATTTGTGTCTTCAATTTCAAGTCGAAAAAAACAATCATTGCAATGTGCACAGATGGAATAAGTAAAAGCATCATCATCGTATAATAGTCGGCTGTATAATTTAATGATAAGGACAAAGCCGAAACAATATAAATATAAACAAGCAAAAGAAAAAGCACCTTGCGAAAGCAAGATGCTTTAGATGTCAGCGTCGACCTATTTTCCCGGGCGGCTGCCCGCCAAGTATTTTCGGCACTGAAGAGCTTAACTACCGTGTTCGGAATGGGAACGGGTGGACCCTCTTCGTAATAAACACCGACTGAACTGCATTTTTCGTGCAGATATTAACTTTGACCTGTTGGCTGTTCCTAAAGGTCTGTGGTGACCCGTAGGAGAATCGAACTCCTGTTTTCGCCGTGAGAGGGCGATGTCTTAACCGCTTGACCAACGGGCCACAGATGGTACACCATCACGGGCTCGAACCGTGGACACCCTGATTAAGAGTCAGGTGCTCTACCAACTGAGCTAATGGTGCATAGCTCATTTTCAAGGCTTTAATATACCCTGAAAACCGAATACAGATATTTGTGTTTTCCTAGGACACTTTGACTTTTTAAGGTCAAGCCCTCGACCTATTAGTACTGCCAAGCTAAATACATCACTGTACTTACACACGCAGCCTATCAACCTCGTAGTCTACAAGGGGTCTTAACTATAAATAGTGGGATATCTTATCTTGGGGATGGCTTCACGCTTAGATGCTTTCAGCGTTTAGCCAAGCCGCACATAGTTGCTCGGCCGTGCCATTGGCATGACAACAGATGCGCCAGCGGTGCGTCCATTCCGGTCCTCTCGTACTAGGAACAGCGCCCCTCAAATATCCTACGCCCACGGCAGATAGGGGACCGAACTGTCTCACGACGTTCTGAACCCAGCTCGCGTGCCACTTTAATCGGCGAACAGCCGAACCCTTGGGACCGAATACAGCCCCAGGATGTGATGAGCCGACATCGAGGTGCCAAACCTCCCCGTCGATGTGGACTCTTGGGGGAGATCAGCCTGTTATCCCCAGGGTAGCTTTTATCCGTTGAGCGATGGCATTTCCACTCACATACCACCGGATCACTAACTCCAACTTTCGTTACTGCTCGACCCGTCAGTCTCGCAGTTAGGCTCACTTATGCGTTTGCACTCTAAGGCATGGTTTCCGTCCATGCTGAGTGAACCTTTGAACGCCTCCGTTACTCTTTTGGAGGCGACCGCCCCAGTCAAACTGCCCACCTGACAATGTCCCCCGACCTGATTCAAGGCCGCAGGTTAGAATTCCAATACTCTAGTAGCGGTATCCCAAGGTTGACTCCACAAACACTGGCGTGCTTGCTTCCTAGTCTCCCGCCTATCCTGTAAATAGAATACCGAAACCCAATATCAAGTTGCAGTGAAGCTCCATGGGGTCTTTCCGTCTTGCCGCGGGTAACCGGCATCTTCACCGGTACTACAATTTCGCCGGGTGGATTGTTGAGACAGTGTCCAGATCATTACACCATTCGTGCGGGTCGGAACTTACCCGACAAGGAATTTCGCTACCTTAGGACCGTTATAGTTACGGCCGCC
>CP091724.1:967500-1722500 GCA_022009795.1 Anaerotruncus sp. | reverse complement strand
TTTTTTCCGTTTACCTCCTGAGTGGGCTTAACCTTAGTTAGGTTTTTATATGTAATACTGTCGCGGTGCACATCTATGGTGATTTCGATTGTGGGATATTTTTCCAAGTATTCGGAAACGGTTTTGCGCGAGGAATCATAAGCGGCATTGTACGATTCATCGTGAATTTCGCGGTCGTGCACAACGCCGATGCCGCGCGCTTTCAAAACGGAGCAAATATCATCGCCCACGCGAATCATATTGCGCGAAGTATCCTTTGTTTTTAAATCGGCGGATTCCGTGTAAAAGCCTGCATCGAGAAGAGTATAGCTTTCGGTGGAGTGGCTGTGATAGATAAGAACGGTGGGCTCGGACGGATCACCGATTTTCAAATCGGCCTTTTCCTGCAAAAGCCGTTCGATATCGAGGCTGTAAAAATCCTCGGGTATTTTTACTTTGCACCTGAACATTTTTTTATGCGTTACTACTGTTCCGCCACCCGTGTAACTTTCCTCGCTTGTTTTTCCCTTAACCGTTTGCGAATCTATAACTGCCTCCTCCTGCCGCATAAGTTCCGCTATGTCCTGCGGGGTTTGAGTTAAATCCGCATCGCCTGAGCTGTCCTTCGAGCCGATGCTGTTCATAGCCGGCACAGGCTCTTCCCGAGAGGCATTATTATCTTTTCCCGATTGCGGCGAAAAAACCGCAGAAATTTGATTTGCCGCGGAATTAAAATTACTATAAGCCGACGAAAGCGAAACAATATCGCCCGCAACCGAAGCCGCCTTGCCGTTATAAAGCGATACGAAGTTTATGACGATGCCGACGGCGAAAAACAAAAATAACAATATTTGAAACAAAAAAATCACAATATCCCTTTTCATAAATTCCCCTTTGAACGCCCTGTTTGAAAACGGTTTTCTATATATAATGGTTTTTTTAATATATATTTAATATATATTACTATATATAAACATTATATTCGCCGGGCTCGGCCGAAATTCGGCAAAAGAGCCCCGCACCTTAAGCAAGCGAGAGTAAACCGAACAAGTTTTTCGTTTGCTTAATCAAGTGAAAATACACCGAAAAGGCTCCGTTTGAAGCGTGCTTGGATTATTCTCGCCTGCTTAAGCAGGCGGGAATCGAACGCAACATGGTTTAAAGCAACCGATTTGTGCGTATGCTGCGTTTTATGCCTTGCCTAATATATATGAAAAAGAAGGGCGCGCGATTACAGCGGGCGGCAATCAACCGAGAAGAGCATAAATATCGCGCTCATCAAGGCGCGGCTGGAGGCATACATTTATGCACATGCCGATAAGCTTTGCCCCACGGCGGATTATGGCATCAATTTCGCGCGGAGTGACGAACATTTTATCCTGTTCTCGCCCGGAAAGCAGCGAAGCACCGATAACGGTGGGTATTCCTACTGAAATGACCGGCACGCCGAGAGTGGCGGAGGACAGCTCAAACCGATGATTGCCCACACCGGAACCGGGAACTATGCCGGCTCCGGAGAATTGCACCGTGGTGCCGAGACGGGAAGCAGAGGACGCCGCAAGCGCATCCACGGCAATAATGCACGAGGGCTTGATGATTTGCGCCACGCCCTTAACGATTTCCGCGCTTTCTATTCCCGTTTCTCCGAGAACGCCGGTGCCGATATACGAAACGCTTTTCAGCCCCTCAAGGCCGATTTCTTTTTTCAGGCTTGAGCCGAGGTGGCGCGTGGCAAGCACATAATCGCCGGTTTTCGGGCCGAGCGCATCCGCCGTTATCGAAAGATTGCCAAGCCCCGCCACAAGCACATTATCGCATTGCGCAGGCAAAAGCGACTTCAGCACGGAGGCTGTTTTTTGCAAGCGCCCGTCAAAAATATCGCCGTCGTTTTCAAAGGACGGCACATGAACGGTTACATATTCACCCGGCGGCTTGCCAAGCTCGCGCGCACCGTTTTCATTGAGCACGCTGACATGGGTTATATCGCCTCGGCGGCGCACCCTAACGCCATCTATGCTTGTTTTTTCCGTGCCTTCAAAAGACTCGATTGCCAAATCCGTGCGGCTTTGCATATAAAAATCGCCCCAAAATCAAATATTTTTAATAAAAGTATGCCCAAAAACAAAAAAATACTTGCATTTTGGCTAAACTTATGCTACTATACATTAGCATTTAAATAGTTTAAGACATATTTATAAAATTCCGGTATAAAGGAGTGAAATCAATGCCGCAGATCAAATCAGCTAAAAAAAGAGTTAAAGTTGCTGCTAAAAAGGCTGCTGCCAACAAGGCTGAAAAACACCGCTCTTAAAAACAGCTATAAAGAAAGCGAATGTTGCTATTGAAACAAACGCCGATAACAAAGAAGCTGTTGTTAAAGACGCTGTTAAAAAGAATTGACAAGGCTGCTGCCAAAAACATCCTGCACAAGAATACCGCTGCAAGAAAGAAGAGCAGTCTCGCTTCAAAGCTTAACAAAGCATAAGAAACAAAGCAAAAGCTCCCGTTCAACCGAACGGGAGTTATTTTTTTGCTTTTATTTCAGCCTGCACAGCAGGCCTTTTTATTATCCGAGCGCAAGGCGATAAACCGTGTTTATAACGCCTGCAAGCAGCATAACAAGCACGGGATTCAGCTTTGTTTTGCGCAAAAGCAAAAAGGCAAAGCACAAACGCCGCCACAAGCACCCATTCGGTGGAGGCAAGCGAAAAGCCATCCGTCCAAAAAGCGGCAACCGCAATTGAAACGCCCGCGGCGGCAATCATGGCAGCAACGGCGGGGCGAAGCGAGCCGAGCACGGTTTGAAACGCATTCATGCTGCGATATTTAAAATATATTTTTGCAAGCACGGTAACAATTATGCAAGACGGCAATATGCACCCCGCCGTGGCACACACAGCGCCGAGAGCGCCTGCCGTTTTTATGCCCACAAAGGTGGCGGAATTAACTGCAATCGGGCCGGGAGTCATTTGCGAAAGAGTGATTAAATCCGTGAATTCCTGCATGGAGAGCCACGAATTTTGCACAACCACCTGATCACGGATAAACGGCATTGCCGCATACCCGCCGCCGAAGCTGAAAAGCCCGATTTGCAAAAAGCTGAGGAAGAGCTTAAGATAGATCATTCTTCTTGCGCCTCCTTTGCCACAGAGCACGGCACACACCGATTGCAATGCAGGCAATCACAATATAAACGGCATTAACATTAAAAAAGCATGATGCCGCAAATGCACCGGCCATAATTATAATTGAAGACGGGCTTTTTTCCTTGAACACATCAACAGCCATATCATAAGAAACGCTTGCGATAACGGCAGCAACGCCGGCTTGCATTCCCTGAAGCATGGCGGCAACCACACGATTGTCTTTAAACGCATTATAAGCGGCAGCAACGGCTGCAATAATTATAAACGGCGGCAAAATTGTGGCAAGCACGGCAACAGCCGCACCGAGCACACCGCAAATTTTATAGCCCGTGATTATTGCGCCGTTTACGGCAATTGCACCGGGAGATGCCTGAGCGATTGCAATTAAATCAAGCATTTCTTTTTCATCTATCCACTTATATTCATCAACATATTTCTTTTTTTAAAAAAGGTTACTATAACATATCCGCCGCCGAATGTTACCGCACTTATCAAAAAAATGCGGAAAGAAACAACTTTGGCAGCTTTTTTTCAGATTTGCTTTCATATTCACCGCCTGTATAATTATAATACCGAAAAAAACCATTTAGTAAAGGCAAATATCAAAAAGCCGCGTGATTTTATAAATTTGCTTTTTTTGCGAAGATGATTTTTAGAAAAAAAGGGCTTGCCGAAGCAAGCCCTGAATTTATGTATTATACCGTTTGCAAATTACTCTGCAATATTTTTGCAGGCAACAAAATCAATGCCCGTGCCGAAAAGATCCTTGATAACAACATCGCCGACCTTAACCGGAGCAGCAAGCACAACATCATTTAAAAGCTGCATGGCATCAAACATTTTTCCCTTGGGAATTGCGCCGTTTGTTTTAACGGGGCAGCGAGGATGCTCTGCGCTGTTTGTTCTGACGGTTGAGGTTACAACCCTTTTTGGATTTTTAAGCTCGTTTCTGCCGTATTCCGCGCCGCGGGGGCAGGAATTTCCCGTTACGGCATAATCATTTTCCTCATCAACCTTTAAATGGCAGCCCTTTGGGCAGGTGATGCAAATTAACTCTGTCATAATTATTCCTCCTCCTGAGCAAACACCGTGGCAGTGCCCGAGGTGATTTTATCAAGCAAAACCTTGGGCAGCTTGATTTTTTCCATTTCGCCGGGTGCCATATGCTCTCTCTTAAACTTTGCGATTTGGTTTTCGCCGTCTGCCACAACAATGGCGGATTTTTTAAATATTCGGCGAACACGGAAGAATATTTCTGCGCCGTCTGCATCTTTTCTGATTTTCTGAGGCACGGTGTAGCCAACGCCGTCGCCGTTAACAAGCTCTATGCAATTTTCGCCGTCTTTCTCGCCGGAAAGCACATATTCTGCGGCTGCTTTACCTGCTCTTTGGCTTTCTGCCGTTACAAAATCCACAAGGTCGTGAACATGCACGACATTGCCGCAGGCAAAAATGCCGCTGCAAGAGGTTTCCATATTTTCATAAACAACGGCGCCGTTTGTGCGGGGATCCATTTTAATATCCGCCGTTCTTGTGAGCTCGTTTTCGGGAATAAGACCGACGGAAAGCAAAACGGTGTCGCAATCAAAATGAATTTCCGTGCCGGGAACAGGCTTTCTGTCTGCTCCTACCTCGGCAACAACAACCTCTTCCACTCTGTTTTTGCCCTTAATATCAACAATTGTGTGCGAAAGATAAAGCGGGATATCAAAATCGTTGAGGCACTGAACAATATTTCGCTGCAAGCCGCCGGAATAAGGCATAAGCTCAACGCACGCAAGCACCTTTGCGCCCTCAAGAGTCATACGCCTTGCCATAATAAGGCCGATGTCGCCGGAGCCGAGAATAAGAACCCTTTTGCCAACCATATGGCCTTCGATATTAACATATCTTTGAGCCGCACCTGCGGTAAGAATACCTGCCGGGCGAGTGCCGGGAATGGAGATTGCGCCCCTTGTGCGCTCACGGCAGCCCATTGCAAGAACAATTGATTTTGCCGAAAGCACAAGATAGCCTTTTTGAGAATTAACGCAATGAACTTCCTTGCCCTGCGTGATTTCAAGCACCATAGTATCGGTCATAACCTCAACTGCGGTGTCGCTGAGCATTTCAATGAATTTGCCTGCATATTCGGGGCCCGTGAGCTCCTCTTTAAAATAATGCAAGCCAAAGCCGTTGTGAATGCACTGATTAAGTATGCCGCCGAGTTCTTTGTCTCTTTCAATGATAAGTATATTTTTAAGCCCGTTTTCATAAGCGGAAAGCGCTGCGGCAAGTCCTGCCGGGCCGCCGCCGATAACTATAAGATCATACATTATTTTGCACCTCCGCATTTTGTTTCGCCCGTAAGGATATAGCTGCCGGTGTCATCCTGCAAAACATCCTCAAAAGGCTCGTTTTTATACTTAGCCACGATTTCAAGCACCTTGGGGCCGCAGAAGCCGCCTTGGCACCTGCCCATTCCCGTGCCTGCACGGCGCTTAATGCCATCAAGCGAAACGGGCGGAATGGGCGATTTAAGAGCAGCTATAATTTCGCCCTCCGTAATTGTTTCGCAGCGGCAAATAACTCTGCCGTAAGCGGGGTCTTTTTTTATAAGCTCATTCTTTTCTTCATCCGAAAGGTGCTTAAATCTGATATGATGCCTTTCATCAACAAAGCTTTCCTTTTTATCAAGCTCCAGCCCGCTTTCACGAAGCATTTTTTCCGCTTCCTCGGCAATTGCCGGTGCGGCCGAAAGGCCGGGAGATTTAATTCCCGCAAGATCGATAAACCTATCCTGCGCAAAGCGGATAATAAAATCATCAATATCCGTTACGGCTCTTACGCCGGTGAAATTCCTGATATTTTCTCTGAAAGAGATAGAGGGAACGGATTTAACCGCCTTTTCGCGCACAAAATCAAGGCACGCGGTTTTGGTGGAGGTATCGTCCTTATCCCTGTGATCGGCATTGGGGCCTACTATAAGATTTCCGTGAACCGTTGGCGAAACAAGAACGCCCTTACCGTCCTTATTCGGGCACTGGAATATAACGTGCCTTGCTCTGCCGCCCTCGCACTTATCAAGCAAATAATATTCACCTGCGGACGGCTCAACCTCAAAATCGGCAGGAGCAACCATATTGTGGATTTCATCGCAATTTACACCTGCTGCATTGATAACATACTCGGCTTCGATTTCCTCGCCGGATGCCGATTTGATTTTCCAGCAATCACTGCTTTTTTGAATATCGCAAACATCAAAATTAAGCTTAACCTCTGCGCCGTTTTGCACGGCAACCTCTGCCATGGCAAGGCCGTATTCCCAAGGATTTACTATTGCGGCGCTCGGCGCATACAAAGCGCAAACCGCCTTATCGGAAAGCTGAGGCTCATTTGCCGAAAGCGTTTCCTTATTCCAAATTTCAAGGCCTTTAACTCCGTTTGCACAGCCTCTTTCATAAAGCTGCTCAACGGTTTTTGCCTCCTCCTCCGAGAAAGCAACAACAAGCGAACCGATTCGCTCATAAGGCACATCCAGCTTTTTGCAAATGCCCTCTGCCATTTCGGAACCGCGCACGTTTAAGCGCGCCATTTTTGTGCCGGGATGCGGATCATAACCCGCGTGGATAATGGCGCTGTTTGCCTTTGTTGTGCCGCAGCACACATCGTTCTTCTTTTCAAGAACGGCTATTTTAAGCTTATACTTACTGAGCGTATAAGCACAGGCAGCGCCGATTATGCCTCCCCCAACAACAGCAATGTCATACATAAATTTTTCCTCCCTGTTAATTATCAATAGTCCCTTGCAGAAAGCACGGCGGTTTCCTTTTCCGAAGAATCGGAATAAACCGTGGGATACCAGCCGATTGAAAATCTGTAAGGATTTGATTGATTGTTTTTATCATACCACGCCTGCGGATACTGGATTTGATCGTTTGCCTTTGCGTTTACCTGAGCCTTGCCGTTTAATACCCCCACGGCAACAAACTTGAAATCGGGATAAACGCTTGAGCTGCCCACAAGCATAATAAGCTTATCTTTATTATATTTGAGTTTATAATCGGAATTGTAAAGAAAGCGGTGCGAAAGTTCATCCGAAAACTGAGAAAAAGACGAACCCGTCATTTTTTTCGCGGTGTTATAGGGAAAAACATAGCCGCCGTCGTCCTTAGCGTTTGTGTTAACATAAAACGCGCCGATTATATTATAGTTGTAATCATTAAAAAGAGTGGAATACACCACGCCTTGGTCGGTTTTTATATAGGATTCCGAGCTTGAAAATGCCTTTTCGATATTTGCCGACTGCGGCAGATAAACCGTTGTTATCCAATCCGGCTCCTCGGCAGAGTTATTTTTATCGAGCGCAGCATTACCGATGCTTTTTGTGCTTAAAATCCAGCCCGAATATTCGCAGCCCGCTATTGCGATTTTGCCCACGGTGGAGCTTTGCCCCGCATACTGCTCGCAAAACGATTCGCGAATACCCGCGGGGAAATCCACATCGGGATATTCCTTTTTATATTGGCGCAAATATGCCGTTTTGGAAGCCGAAACCGCCGTGACGGCGATTGCAACGGCAAGCACGGCGGCAATGCAGGCGCAGATTACGATTTTGGCCTTTTTGCCGAGTGATTTAAGCCGAGCCGCAAGCCCTGCAAAAAAAGCCCTTGCCGCGGTTTTAAAATCCTTTGGCGATTTTTTTCGCGCGCTTTTTTGCTTTGCTTTATCGCGCTTTTTTTGCGTGCCCGGCGATGCTTCGGTGCTTTGAAAATCAGAATTGCCACCCTGCCTTTTTACTGCGCTTCGGCGGCTCTATTTCGCCGAAGCTTTCGCGGTGAGCATCCTTTTGCCTTCCGAAATCGCGCAAAAGCTCATCAATATCGGTTTTATTTTTTTCGTTTTGATTGTTATTGTTTTCGCTCATAGCCACAGCGGCGCGGATTATTTGATAAACAGCTTACGCGCGCCGACCTCCGCTCTTTTTATCATTTCCTCAAGCCCGTCTATTTTAGCCTCTGCGGACTCAACATCCTGCGGCTTCGGGCGGGTGCGCGGATGCTTAGGAGTAAACACCGTGCAGCAATCCTCATACGGCTGAATGGAAGTGTCAAAGGTGTCTATCTTTCTGGAAATTGCAATAATTTCATCCTTATCCATGCCGATACACGGGCGGAACACGGGCAAATCCGAAACCGCATCCGTGCAGCCGAGCGCGTGAATTGTTTGGCTTGCAACCTGGCCGAGGCTTTCGCCCGTGATAAGTGCAAGGCAATTTTGCTGCTTTGCGATATCGCAGCTTATTTTCATCATTATGCGGCGCATAACGAGGGTGAAATATTCCTCCGGGCAGAAATCCCTGATAGCCTCCTGAATTTCGGTGAAGGGCACCACAAAGGTGGTGATTGTGCCGCTGTAGGCCGCAACCCTGCGCAAAAGATCAAGCACCTTCATTTCGGCAAGCTCGCTTGTGTAAGGCGGGGAAGCAAAGTGGATTGCCACAAGCTGAATGCCCCTTTTTGCCATCATATAGGCCGCAACGGGCGAATCAATTCCGCCGCTGATAAGAATTGCGCCGCGGCCGCTTGTGCCCGTGGGCATACCGCCTGCGCCCTTAATGTTGTTTCCGCGCACAAACGCATGATTATCGCGCACCTCAACGGTTACGACAACATCGGGATTATGCACATCCACCTTTAAATGATTAAAGCTTTTAAGCAGCGCCCCGCCGAGCTCGCGGCAAATTTCGGGCGATTTAAGAGGGAATTTCTTATCGCTTCTTTTAGCCTCCACCTTAAAGGTTTTGGCAAGCAAAAGCTCATCCTCCAAATATTCGCGCGCGGTTTTGATTATGCTTTGCATATTCTTTTCGCACACGGCGGCTCTTGAAAGCGCCGCAATACCGAAAACCTTTTCAAGCCTTTCGGCGGCGTCGTCCAAATCCGTGTCCTCATCCGGCGCCTCAACCATAACGGTGGATTGGCTTTTGGTGAATTTAAATTCGCCCAAATCCTCCAGATGGCGGCGCATATTTTTAATAAGCACATCTTCAAAAGAGCTTCTGTTAAGCCCTTTAAGCACTAATTCTCCGTTTTTATAACAAGTATAATTTCTTTCATATTTACCTCGGGTGTTTATTTACCAAATCTTTAATTGCCGCGCAAAGCTCATCGCAATCCGCCGCCGTGCTTTCCCTTGAAAAGCTGATGCGAATGCTTTTATCGGCTGTTTCATCGGGCAGGTGCATTGCGGCAAGCACATGGCTTTTTGCCCTTTGGCGCATGCCGAGCCGTTGCTCACATAAACGCCGTATTCCGCCGAAAGCTCCTGCACAACGGTTTGACTGCGCATAAAGGTGGGAATATACACATTCAAAATATAAGGCGACGCATTTTCGCCGCTGTTGAATTTAATGCCCGGAATTTCCAGCAGCTTACTTTTTGCATAGGCGTTTAAAGCCGCAATTTCCGCACTTTGCTTTTTAATATCAGGCAGGGCATTTACCGCCGCGCCGAAGCCCGCGATAAGCGGAGCCGCCTCCGTGCCGGGGCGGATTTTCTTTTCCTGCTCGCCGCCGAAGGTGCGCGGCACAATGCGAACGCCTTTTTTTGATATAAAGCGCGCCGCAGCCCTTTGGGCCGTGAATTTTGTGCGCCGTAACGGAAAGCAGATCCGCCCCAAGCTTTTTGGGGCAAACGGGCACCTTTCCGAATGCCTGCACGCAATCTATATGCACAAGCGCAGGCGCATTTTTCATTTGCACGATTTTTTTTATTTTTTCAACCGGCATTATCGAGCCGACTTCATTGTTTATATACATAATCGAAACAAGAATGGTTTTATCATTAACCGCATTTGCGATTTCCGATGCACTGATGCAGCCGAATTCATCCGGCATAAGGCGAACAACCTCAAAGCCCTGCTTTTCAAGCTCATCCGCCGCCTGAAGCACGCTTTCATGCTCTATTGCCGAGATAACTATTCTGTTTCCCCTGCGCCTGCCAGCCTCTGCAGCGCCGAAAAGCGCAAGGTTATTTGCCTCCGTTGCGCCGCTGGTAAAAAAGATTTCTTCCTTTTCGCAGGAAAGCGCATTTGCAAGCGCCTGCCTTGCGGCAATTATTTCCTTTGCGGCCTCTATTCCGGGGCCGTGCAGGCTGGAGGGATTTGCAAAATTTTGCGTGAGCATGCGATTGATTGCCTCAACCGCCTGCGGGCACGGCTTTGTGGTGGCACTGTTATCAAGATATGCTGCCATTTTTTATCATTTCCCTGATTTTCATTATTCCTATTTGCGTTTTGGCATCCTTAAATTCGCCGCTCATACAGCGTTCAAACGCCTCCTCAAGCGGGATTTTATAAACATCCAAATTTTCGTCCTCATCAAGATGCTGCTCGCCGTATTCCAAATCGGCGGCATAATAAAGCCTGATGATTTCGCCGCAATATCCCGGTGTGGGATATAATTCGCCGATGTATTTAAACACCTTGGCCTTGCAGCCGCATTCCTCGCCGAATTCGCGCACGGCGGCTTCATAAGGATCCTCGCCCTTTTCAAGCTTGCCTGCGGGGATTTCATAAATGGTTTCTTTGTAAGGCGCGCGGAATTGGCGCACCATAAGCACTTCGTTATTTTCAGTTAAGCCGATTATCGCAACGCCGCCGTTGTGCGCCACGATTTCGCGCTTTGCAAGAGTGCCGTCCACCAGCTTAACAGTATCTTCGTGCACGGTGATAATTCGGCCGTTGAAAATTCCGTTTGATTCCTCTGTTTGCTCAAAATAGCCGAGCGCAATCGATTCCACATCCGCGATTTTTTCCGCAATGAAATCCGCGCCCGCCTCAATAAATTCAAACTTTGAGCCATAGCCCCAAAGCACGCCCACGGAAAGCATTCCGTTTGCCTTGGCGCCCTCTATATCGTATCTTTTATCGCCCACCATCATTGTTTCCTCGGGCGGAGAATTAAGCTCTTTCATGCAGCGGCCGATTATATTGGCCTTTGATTCGCAATCCACGGTGAAGCTTACGCCGCAAACACTGTCAAAATATTTAATTAAGCCGTCTCTTTCAAGCAGGGTTTCGATATATTTTTTCGGCTTAGACGATGCTATGCCTATTTTTAAGCCATCCTGTTTAAGGGCCTGCAAAAGCTGCTCAATGCCGTCGTAAGGCTCGCTTTCGTAAACGCCTATATTAGTGTAGCGCTCCCTGTATTTTTTAACAAGCTCCTCCGCCGTTTGCGGATCGGCGCCGTATCTTTCCTGAAAGGTAACAAGAAGCGGCGGGCCGATAAAGAAATTCAGTTCGTTTTCATCCTCCGGCACGGGAAAGCCCATGGATTCAAGCGCATACGCCGCGCTTTTTCGGATTCCCTCACCCGTTTGGCAAACAGTGCCGTCAAAATCAAATATAACCGCTTTATAATTCATAATCAAATCTCCAGTTAGGGGTTAATCGCCGTAAACCTTGCTTAAAAAACTTTTCACTTTTTCACAACAAAGCGCTCTATAACGCCTTTGCCGATAACATCGCCGCTTTCGTTTTTCGGCATAAACGGAAAAGGTGATTTTTCTGCCCTCTGCCGCGGTGATTTTTGCAAAAGCCGTTACGATTTCGCCCACTCCGCTTGCCTTATCGTGGGAAACGGAAATGCAGGTGCCAACGGTGGTTTCGCCGAATTCCAGGAATTCGTGCACCGCATTGCAGGTGGCTTTTTCCATAAGCGCAATCATAAACGGCGTGCCGAGCACGCGAAGCGAGCCGCTGCCGGCGGCAACCGCAGTGTTATCATCCGTTACCTCAAGCGAAACGGAGGCCTCGGCGTTTAATTGAATTTCTTTCATAATTAAAAAAATCTCCGTAAACATATAATTTAAATATTATAAATACTATAGATATAAAGCCATTATAACACATTTTAAATTTGAATACAATAATCTGAATGTGGCATTATGAGCATTTATGTGTTACAATATTGCAAATCAGTAAATTTTTAAGAGTTTTTTCGGAGGCTGCGGAATGAAAAACGGGATTCGCAGAATTTATTTTCTTGATGAGCTTAGGGGCTTTGCGATTATCTGCATGGTGTTTCACCATATGTTTTACGATATCGGCTTTGTGCTGAAGCTTGATTGGGGATACAGAATTTTTGATTTTTTGTGTTATTTTCAGCCGCTTTTTTGGGGCATTTTCATAATTACGAGCGGCATATGCTCGCACCTTTCGCGCAACACGGTTAAGCGCGGCTTCATCGTGCTTGCCTGCGGCGCGGCGGTTTCAATCGTTACCGCCGTTATAATGCCGGCAATCGGAATTGAGGGGGCGGAAATTTATTTCGGAATACTTTCCTGCCTCGGCTGCTGCATGATAATCGGCGGGCTTTTGCAGCGTCCTCTGAAAAAATGCCCTGCGGGAATAGGTATGCTCATTTGCGTTTTGCTTTTTATTTTAACCTATTCCGTAAGCGCGCGCAGCCTGCTTTTCGGCCTTATCAAGCTGCCCGATTCGCTTTATAAAAGCAATTTGCTTTGCCCGCTCGGATTTTTCGGCAACGATTTCTTTTCGGCGGATTATTTTCCGCTGCTTCCGTGGCTTTTTATGTTTTTAACCGGCTCGTTCATAGGCAGATATGCCGAGGCGGGGGCATTTCCGGAAGCGCTTTACAAAAAGCCGCTGCAAATTCCTGCAAAAAGCGGGCAAAAAACAGCCTTTGATTTACCTTTTTGCACCAGCCCGCGCTTTATGCGATAATGTATATCATCAGCTTTATAATGCTGCTTGCGCTGTGAAAAATCATTTTTTTGCCTCGCCTCGACGGCAAAGCCGAAACAAATATACGGAAAACACGGCGGCAGGCGGCACAGCAAAGCCAAATCGCGCAGCGCCGTTTCCAAACACAATTTAATACAACAAAAGCAAAGCACCGCGCACGCCGTAAAATGCAAATGCGCGGTGCTTTTTCCGCCTAAAAATCTCTGCGGCATTAACGCAAAACGCAAAAATTCATAAAATAAATAGGGACGGCGCTTAACGGGAGTTGGCCGAGGTGGGCAAAGCCCTTTAAAACAGCCGCGGCTTTATCGCCCGATTATATAAACGAAAAGCCCGCAAAACGAAGAAAGGCAGTGTATAACACACTGCCTTTCCCCTCTCTGTCTATAACAAACTATAGGAGGACAAGATACTTGATGCGGTTGCGGCTCCGCATTCAAGGTGAACTAAGTATACTCCAGATTGCACAATTTGTCAAGCGCGGAAATAAAAATTTTTACACAACATTGCCAATGAATGGTTATTCACTCGTTGGGGCGCAGTTTGCAAAGAACAGCCGCTCGGCAAATGAGGCAAACGGCAAAGCCCGGAAAGCTTAAACCGCATTTTTCTTTACGGAGTGAGCCGCCGATGTTTTTCACGCAAGCACAAATCAGGCTTTTTTATCCCTTTTTATTTTCAAAAAAATTTCACCATAGGGTAAATAATAGGACTGTTCTTCGAGTTTTTTGCGCCGAACAAGTCGAATGAGTGCATTTTTATTGACATCGAACATATGTTCCTCTATCATAAAAAGAGTAAAAGCCGAACCGCCCCGATTTTTACGGCTTTAAGCAAAAAAAACAGGAGGTAAAAATATGATTTCAATTAACGAACTTGCAGGTGAATACGAACATCAATACGATTTGCTCTGTGCAAAAATCAAAGGCTTGCGGCCGCTTCTTTGTGTTTACAAGGGCGAAGACCTTTATTTGCTGCGCAGAAAAATAAAAACATATTATGATATGGCAAGCCAGTGCAAAATCATTGCCGTTATGCTTGCCGATTATTACAGGGAGGACGAAAATGAAGCCGGACTTAATTGAAAAATATTACAAAAGCCCCGCCGATAATTTCGGCGGCGAGATGAACGGCCAAGCAGCCGGGCGGCAGGCACTTTGCAGCGTTTTGCCGCAAATAATAAAAAACGAGCTTACCCCACGGCAGCAAAAATGCCTTAAAATGAAATACGGCGATAAGCTGACCCAAAAGGAAATAGCCGAAAAGCTGCACCTTTCACAGCCCACGGTGAGCCGCCACATAGAAAGCGCCAAAAGCGCGGTAAACAACCGCCTGATATATTGCCTGAAAACGGCAAACAAGGTTAATTCCGCTTGGTGTGACTACATAAATTAAGCCCTGCCGCCGCGGTGTTCGGCCGCGTGAGACACAGCGGAAAAACAAATCCGCGCAAGGCGCTGCGCCCCCGGGGTGCGCCAAAAAAACACATATTTTTCATATATTTGTTTAATATTACCAAATAGGCGGCTTGTTTTTTTATTATGAAACCCGTTGAAATGTTAATATTTATATAGTAAACTAAAATAAACAAACCGAAAAGGATTGATTTTATGGAAAATATTATCACAATCACCTCCGACAGGGATGAGGATGTTTTCATCCATGCCAATATGGGGCATTTTATAACCGCAAACGCGCACATAAACTGCTATGTGGGCACATCGGATATTAAGCACAATCACAAGGTTTCCGTTGATGCCGCCATGCTTTTGGCGCAGTATTACATTGAGCGCGATATTCATGTGGACTCTGTTTTGTGCCTTTACGAAACACAGGCACTCGGCGCATATTTGGCTCACGAGCTTGCAAGGCCGAGCATGCTTGTGCCGAATCCCGATTCCGATATTTGCGTTTTAGGCCCGGAATATGACGCCACAGGCAATATCATTTTCCGCGATAACCTTATCAGAATGATTCAGGGCAAAAAGGTGCTTGTGCTGATTTCCTGCATCACAAGCGGAAAAACGGTTGAACGCGCAATTGAAAGCATAGGCTACTACGGCGGCGAGGCAGTGGGCGTTTCCGCAGCATTCAGCGCAACGAAAGAAATTTGCGGCCTTGAGGTGAACACGATTTTCACCGAGGAGGATGTGCCGAGCTATGAGGTTTACAACAGCCATGATTGCCCGCTTTGCAAGCAGGGCATTCCCGTTAAGGCGATTGCAAACGGCTACGGCTATTCCAAAAATTTAATTCATACAATTATATATTGCATATCGCAAGCAGGCGGTGCATCATCGTGCGCCGCTTTTGTTTTTTTATTAAGCAAATAAATTCCGCACGCTTTATCTCTTATTCGTGCCCCCACGAAATGCTTTGGCATTTTGGGGAAAAGAGAAACAATCGCAGTGCTTTTTGCGATTTGCAAAGCAAATTGCAAAAAGCACGAAGTTTGTTTAGACGCGGGGTTGACTTTTGAGAATACTGTGTTATAATTACTTTACAAATAAATATTACCCAAAAAAGACTGTGAAGCAGAAAAAGATCATTATTAGTCGTGGCAGAGAGTCGGCGGCAGGTGAAAGCCGATACGAAAATCATGATGCATAGCTCTCTGCGGAGTCGCCGCTTTGAATTTCAAATAGGGGCGGACGCTTAACCGCGTTATCGGTTGAGGCATTAAATGATGCTAAAGGGCAAACGCTGTTTGCCGAAGTAGGGTGGTACCGTGTAGTTATTTCTACGCCCCTATATCAAATGGGGCGTATTTTTTATGCCCTTTTACCGAGAAAGGAGTTTTGAAAATGCTTGAAGGATACAAAAAATACATTCCGTTTAAGCCGATTAACCTGCCGGACAGAACTTGGCCGGACAAAGTAATTACCAAGGCGCCGATTTGGTGCTCCGTTGATATGAGAGACGGTAATCAATCACTTGTGGACCCGATGAACTTGCAGGAAAAATTAGAGCTTTTCCAAACGCTTGTGAACATAGGCGTTAAAGAGATTGAGGTTGGATTTCCGTCTGCCTCTGAAACGGAATATGAAATTTTGCGCACGCTGATTGAGGGAAACTATATTCCCGACGATGTTACAATTCAGGTGCTGGTGCAGGCGCGCGAACACCTTATCAAAAAAACATTTGAGGCTATCAAGGGCGCAAAAAACGTTATCGTGCATTTTTACAATTCAACTTCAACGCTGCAGCGCAAGGTTGTTTTCAAAACAGATATGCAGGGCGTTATCGATATCGCCGTAAACGGCGCAAAGCTTATTAAGCAGCTTACGGACGAGGAATTAAAGCGCAATCCGGATATGAATATCAGATATGAATATTCGCCCGAAAGCTTCACGGGCACCGAGATTGACAATTCCGTTTGGATTTGCGAAGAGGTTATGAAGGTTATGCAGCCCACGCCCGAAAACCCGATTATTCTTAACCTGCCCTCCACGGTGGAATGCTCCACTCCGAACGGCTATGCAGACCAAATCGAATATTTCTGCCGCCACATCAAAAACCGCGACTGCGCAATCATTTCGCTGCACCCCCACAACGACAGAGGCGAGGGTGTTGCCGCAACGGAGCTTGCGCTTATGGCGGGAGCAGACAGAGTTGAGGGCACGCTTTTCGGCAACGGAGAGCGCACCGGCAATGTTGACATGGTTACATTGGCGCTTAACATGTGGACTCAGGGAGTTGACCCCGAGCTTGATTTCCACGATATAAACAAAATTAAAGATATTTATGAGCGCACCACCAAAATGAAGGTGCCGCCGCGCTGGCCCTATGCGGGTGAGCTTGTGTTTACCGCTTTTTCAGGCTCTCACCAAGACGCTATCAATAAAGGCAAAATATATATGGAGCAAAGCAATTCCGATTATTGGGAAATTCCGTATTTGCCGATTGACCCTGCCGATGTGGGCAGAGAATACGAGCCTATCGTGCGCATAAATTCGCAAAGCGGCAAGGGCGGAATGGCATTTATTCTTGCAAACGATTACGGAATTAAAATGCCGAAGGCAATGCAGGGCGAATTCAGCGCAATCGTGCAAAAAGCTTGCGACGAAAGCGGCAAGGAGCTGCAGCCCGATGAAATTTTTGATTTGTTCCAAAAGGAATACAGAAATGTTTGCGGCCCTTACAGATTGCTTAATTACAAAATCACGGAGGAAAAGAGCGAAAGCGAGGAGCTTACAAGCGTTCATTTCACCGGTGAGCTTAAATACAAAGACAACGAACCCGTTAAAACAGAGGGCTACGGCTCCGGCCCAATCGGCGCATTTTGCGATGCCATGAACAAGGCGGGGCTTGCATGCTATGAATTTGTGGATTACAGCGAGCATGCAATTTCGGTCGGCTCCGATTCAAAGGCTATTTCCTATATTCACATTAAAAATCCGCAAGGAAAAGACATTTTCGGCATAGGCGTTTCGCACAACATCGGCTACGCTTCAATGAAGGGCATTATCTGCGCAATCAACCGCGATCAAAAAAAGACACAATGCGCGACGACACAATGCCCGGCATATTCGATAAATGCTGAGGCGTTGAAAAAAGCACGCAAAAAGCTTAAACAATTTCTTTCGGCGGATTGCCGAACAAAGAAAAGGCAAAAATATGAAAAAAATTACAAAAATCACAGTGTTAAAGGGCGACGGTATCGGCCCGGAAATAGTTGATGAATGCATCAAGGTGCTTGATGCGGCAGGCAAAAAATTCGGTTTTGAATTTGATTACAATTATCAGCTGCTCGGCGGCTGCGCAATTGATGCAACCGGCGTGCCCTATCCCAAAGAAACGGCAGAGGCCTGCAAGGCTTCGGACGCTGTTTTGCTCGGCGCGGTAGGCGGCCCGAAATGGGATAATCAGCCCGGCAGCAACAGGCCGGAAAAGGGCCTGCTTTCAATAAGGGAGGATTTGGGATTATTTGCAAATCTGCGCCCCGCAAAAATTTTTGCGCCGCTTAAATCCGCATCTCCGCTTAAAGAGGAAATCATAGGCAACGGGCTTGACATTCTTATCGTTCGCGAGCTTACGGGCGGAATTTATTTCGGCGACAGAGGCACTTACGAGGAAAACGGCGTTGTCGGCGCATACGACACGGAAAGATACACCTATCCGGAAATCAAAAGAATTGTGAAAGCCGGCTTTGAATACGCAATGAAGAGGGGCAAAAAGCTCACCTGCGTAGACAAGGCAAACGTGCTTGATTCCTCAAGGCTTTGGAGAAAGGTGATGGAGGAAACCGCCGAGGATTATCCCGAGGTTGAGGTTTCTTATATGTATGTTGACAACTGCGCAATGCAGCTTGTGCGCAATCCCGCTCAGTTTGACACAATCGTTACCTCCAACATTTTCGGAGACATTCTTTCGGATGAGGCATCAATGATTTCCGGCTCAATCGGAATGCTTGCATCGGCATCTCTTGCAGAGGGCACCTTCGGCCTTTATGAGCCTATCCACGGCTCCGCACCGGACATTGCCGGCGAGGGCAAAGCAAATCCGCTTGCAACGATTCTTTCCGGCGCAATGATGCTGCGCTACACCTTTGGCGAAGCAGCGGCGGCCGACGCAATCGAAAAAGCGGTTGACGCTGCACTTACAAAAGCGCGCACACCGGATATTTACGAGGATGGCTTTAAGCCCGTGAACACGGCGCAAATGGGCGATCTTGTTGTGAGCCTGCTTTAAGCCCGCCGCAAATGCTCATGTACGGTAAGGAAGCAAGCAACCGAAAACAAGAGATAGACCGCCAGCACTACACTATTCCGAACCAAAGACCAAAAGATAAGCATTGTGGGAAAATCTAAACTTTTGGATTTTCCTACAATGCCAACTACGGCGGAATCCCTCCCACTCCTTATATCTTTCTGTATACATTGAATTTGCATTTAGTAAAAATGCAGACAACACCACGGATCGGCTTTTTGGTTGGACAATTCCAACCAAACACCACAGCAGACAGCAGAAAACATTCTGAACGCTAGGAAGCCGGTATGATTGTTACATATAAGGGGAAGAAAAATTTCTTTTAGGTACTTGCTTTCCTAAAACTGATGTGATACAATGATTTAATCCAGAAAAGGAGTAAAAAATATGCGGCAAGGTATTCTTAAATAAAACTATAATCAAATAGTGGGAACAAAGGATTATGATAGCTCCTTTTGTAGGGGCTTAGTTTTTTGTACCCAATTTAAGAATACTTTTGCCTTATCAATTTTGACATATTCAAAACAGCAATCACAAATAGGTGTATGCTGTATATGTGTATGTCCGCAACTTATAATCCCCAGTGGTAAAAAGTATTTTTACTGCTGGGGATTTTTATGCCCTTTGGGGCTGTAAAGGGAGGACAATCACATGAAAAATAATCAATATTGGAATTCTTGCCCATGTAGACGCTGGAAAGACGACCTTGACGGAGAGCCTGCTATATGCCAGCGGAGCCATTTCAGAACCGGGGAGCGTCGAAAAAAAGGGACAACGAGGACGGACACCATGTTTTTTTGGAGCGGCAGCGTGGGATTACCATTCAAGCGGCAGTCACTTCCTTCCAGTGGCACAGATGTAAAGTTAACATTGTGGATACGCCCGGCCACATGGATTTTTTTGGCGGAGGTGTACCGCTCTTTGGCTGTTTTTAGATGGGGCCATCTTGGTGATCTCCGCTAAAGATGGCGTGCAGGCCCAGACCCGTATTCTGTTCCATGCCCTGCGGAAAATGAACATTCCCACCGTTATCTTTATCAACAAGATCGACCAGGCTGGCGTTGATTTGCAGAGCGTGGTTCAGTCTGTTCGGGATAAGCTCTCCGCCGATATTATCATCAAGCAGACGGTGTCGCTGTCCCCGGAAATAGTCCTGGAGGAAAAATACCGACATAGAAGCATGGGATGCGGTCATCGAAAAATAACGATGAATTATTGGAAAAAGTATATCGCAGGAGAACCAATCAGCCGGGAAAAACTTGCGCGGGAGGAACAGCAGCGGGTTCAAGACGCCTCCCTGTTCCCAGTCTATCATGGCAGCGCCAAAAATGGCCTTGGCATTCAACCGTTGATGGATGCGGTGACAGGGCTGTTCCAACCGATTGGGGAACAGGGGGGCGCCGCCCTATGCGGCAGCGTTTTCAAGGTTGAGTACACCGATTGCGGCCAGCGGCGTGTCTATCTACGGTTATACAGCGGAACGCTGCGCCTGCGGGATACGGTGGCCCTGGCCGGGAGAAAAAGCTGAAAAATCACAGAGATGCGTATTCCATCCAAAGGGGAAATTGTTCGGACAGACACCGCTTATCAGGGTGAAATTGTTATCCTTCCCAGCGACAGCGTGAGGTTAAACGATGTATTAGGGGACCAAACCCGGCTCCCTCGTAAAAGGTGGCGCGAGGACCCCCTCCCCATGCTGCGGACGACGATTGCGCCGAAAACGGCAGCGCAAAGAGAACGGCTGCTGGACGCTCTTACGCAACTTGCGGATACTGACCCGCTTTTGCGTTGCGAAGTGGATTCCATCACCCATGAGATCATTCTTTCTTTTTTGGGCCGGGTGCAGTTGGAGGTTGTTTCCGCTTTGCTGTCGGAAAAATACAAGCTTGAAACAGTGGTAAAGGAACCCTCCGTCATTTATATGGAGCGGCCGCTCAAAGCAGCCAGCCACACCATCCATATCGAGGTGCCGCCCAACCCGTTTTGGGCATCCATAGGACTGTCTGTTACACCACTCTCGCTTGGCTCCGGTGTACAATACGAGAGCCGGGTTTCGCTGGGATACTTGAACCAGAGTTTTCAAAACGCTGTCAGGGATGGTATCCGTTACGGGCTGGAGCAGGGCTTGTTCGGCTGGAACGTAACGGACTGTAAGATTTGCTTTGAATACGGGCTTTATTACAGTCCGGTCAGCACGCCGGCGGACTTCCGCTCATTGGCCCCGATTGTATTGGAACAGGCATTGAAGGAATCGGGGACGCAGCTGCTGGAACCTTATCTCTCCTTCATCCTCTATGCGCCCCAGGAATACCTTTCCAGGGCTTATCATGATGCACCGAAATACTGTGCCACCATCGAAACGGCCCAGGTAAAAAAGGATGAAGTTGTCTTTACTGGCGAGATTCCCGCCCGCTGTATACAGGCATACCGTACTGATCTGGCCTTTTACACCAACGGGCGGAGCGTATGCCTTACAGAGCTGAAAGGATATCAGGCCGCTGTCGGTCAGCCGGTCATCCAGCCCCGCCGTCCAAACAGCCGCCTGGACAAGGTGCGCCATATGTTTCAGAAGGTAATGTAAAGATACATAATCGTCAAGACGGCAACAATCAGAAGTTATGGAGGGTAACAATGGAATATAGTAAGGAAGATTTAATGGAAGCAAAAAAGCAAATTTGGGGAGTGGGAGATAACATGGGAACAGAGGAAAGTAAAAAAATCTGGGAGGAGAACTCACAATTTTTGGGATAATGCAATGGGTGACGAATCTAATGAATTTCACAGAGAGGTAGTGCGTCCCAAAGTAACGGAACTTCTATCTCCTAATCCTGCGGATTACATTTTGGATATTGCGTGTGGCAATGGAAATTATTCTTCGTATCTTGCACAAAGAGGCGCTTCGGTTGTCGCTTTTGATTACAGCAAAAAAATGATAGAATTGGCTAAAAGACGGCAATCACAATATGCAAAACAAATTGAATTTTGTGTGGCGGATGCGACCGATAGAAAAAAAGTATATTAGAATTAAAAAAAGAAATCGAGCCTTTACGAAAGCAGTTTCTAATATGGCAATTATGGATATTACGGATATTGAACCACTTCTTATGGCTGTTTATGAACTGTTGGAGGAAAGCGGAATTTTTGTCTTTGCAACGCAACACCCTTGTTTTATCACGTTGACTGAAAAATATATGACACCGCACAGTTACTATGATATAGCGATTGAAGGGCAACCGAAAGAGCAGATTTATTATCATCGTTCCATACAAGATATTTTTAACCTTTGTTTTAGAGCTGGATTTGTCATTGATGGATTTTATGAAGAATGTTTCAAAACCAACAAAGAAATTCCTATGGTAATGATAGTAAGGCTTAAGAAGGTAAAAACGTGATAGCTTAAAAATAAATTCAAGTTTGTCGGGTAAATAGCAAACCCAGCCGAGCCAGTCAACGGTCAAGATGAACGGCGCATATGCGCAGCCGTTGACAGCCCCGCCCGCCTTTGCTGGTAGGCAATCAAGGGGCGACAGCAAGAAGTGCCACCGCCCCGCACTATTATTCAGAAAGGGGAATTTCCATGACCGACCAGATAGCCTATCAAGAATATATCCAGCGCAGGTACAACGCCTTTTGCAAGACTGTTATCCGCTGTGCCGCCTTGGACAAGATTTTGAAGCTTAAACGGCAATGGGAACGGCAAGTTTCCCTTGACTATCTGATGAACGAGAAGTTTGTCCAGTTTGCCGCGTCGGAGCCGGACGAGGAATACCCATTTACCGTCTGCGGTCAGACCGTCCTGCTCTGCAACGCCGCCCTTGCCGACGCGATCTCTGTTTTGCCGGAGCAGACGCGGGAAGAAATCCTGCGCTATTACTTTCTGCGCCAGCCGCAGCGCGTGATCGGCGCGTGTATTGGCCGGTCACGCAGCACAGCGGGGCGGCATATCCAGCTTGCCTTGCAGCGGCTACGCGAAGAAATGGGGGTGAGCCGGTATGAGTAGACTTCTCCCCTATGAAACAATCCTCAAAGCCCGTGAGGGCGACCCAGAAGCCGTGAACGCTGTCCTGCTCCACTACGCCGGATATATCCGCTATTTCTCAAAAGTGAACGGGCAGGTCAACGCCGAGGTGGAGGACTATGTAAAGCAGCGGTTAATTGACTGTCAATTCAAGTTCCGGCTTGACGAACCACCGGACAAGTCATAAAAACTGAATACCAGCCGCCACCGACGCGGCCAGCGAAAGCAGTAAGTCTTGAAAAAGATTTACTGCTTTTTTTGTTGTCCGGCTCCGCTCCCGGCCATTTTGCCCCCTGCCGGTTGTAGTAGTAAGCGAGGAGGGAATTTTTCTGCCCTGGTGTTTGGCATTTGGAGCATTTACCCGTAGTAGAGGGCAAAGAGAAAGGATTTCTCCAACACCGGGTAGAAACCACTGCGTCCGGTGTCATTTTAGCGAAAGCGGGCAGGAATGCCCTTTACAGGATTAGTAGTAGCAGAAAAAAAGAGAAACAAACTTTTTGTGGTTGCAGTTTTCCCAAAAAAAGTGGCGGGCGGAAGTGAGAGAAAGTTTGCAGTCACGGAGAGCAAGTTTCTACCACGGTGCCAAAATCCGCAATTCTGCGGTTTTGTCCCTCGCGGGAAACTTGTTGGGGAGTGCCTTCCCCAAACCCTGCTATGGCGGCTTGCGCCGCAAAAATATTTCCGTCCGGCAGGCCGTTTTTTTGCGGGAACTGTCCCGGAAATACCTAACAGACCAGCCTATTTTTTGTGATAAGTGAAAGGAGGTTTATAGCCTATGCCGAAGCGATACAACACGCCCCACCGCAGCCGTGTTGTGAAAACCCGGCTGTCCGAAGATGAATACGCCGACTTCACTGCGCGGCTTGCGCCCTATGGTATCAGCCAGTCCGAATTTCTCCGGCAGGCGATACGGCGCACCACCATACGCCCCGTTATCCATGTGTCGGCGGTCAATGACGAACTGCTCTCCGCTGTCGGGAAGCTGGCCGCCGAGTACGGCAGGATCGGCGGCAACCTCAACCAGATTGCCCGGTATCTGAACGAGTACGGCGCACCCTACAATGCGTTGTCCGGCGAGGTACGCGCCGCCATAGCCGACCTTGCCGCCCTCAAGTATGAAGTCTTACAGAAAGTAGGTGATGCGGTTGGCAACACTCAAGCATATCAACTCTAAAAATGCCGACTACGGAGCCGCCGAACAATACCTGCTTTTTGAGCATGACGAGTTTACCATGAAGCCCGTCCTTGATGAAACCGGCAGGCTTATCCCCGCGAGGACTACCGGCTGTCCACGCTGAACTGCGGCGGGGAGGATTTTGCCGTTGCGTGTATGCGGGCAAATCTCCGCTACGGGAAGAACCAGCGGCGGGAAGATGTGAAAAGCCACCACTATATCATCAGCTTTGACCCACGGGACGGCCCGGACAACGGCTTGACCGTAGACCGGGCGCAGGCATTGGGCGAGAAGTTTTGCGCCGAGCATTTCCCCGGCCACCAAGCCCTTGTATGCACCCACCCGGACGGGCATAACCACAGCGGCAACATTCATGTGCATATCGTCATTAACAGCCTGCGGATAGAGGAAGTGCCGTTCCTGCCCTACATGGACAGGCCAGCCGACACGAAAGCCGGTTGCAAGCACCGCTGTACTGACGCGGCCTTGCGCTACTTCAAGTCCGAAGTCATGGAGATGTGCCACCGGGAGGGGCTTTACCAAATCGACCTCTTGAACGGCAGCAAGAACCGCGTCACCGACCGGGAGTATTGGGCGCAGAAAAAGGGACAGGCCGCGCTGGACAAGCAGAACGCCCCCATGATTGCCGATAGTATCACGCCCCGGCAGACCAAGTTTGAAACGAACAAGGAGAAGCTGCGGCAGACCATACGGGAAGCCCTTGCCACCGCCACCGGCTTTGACGAGTTTTCTTCTCTGCTGCTGCGGGAGGGTGTGACCGTTAAGGAGAGCCGGGGGCGGCTATCCTATCTCACGCCGGACAGGACAAAGCCCATTACCGCCCGCAAGCTGGGCGACGATTTTGACCGCGCCGCTGTCCTTGCCGTTTTGGAGCGGAACGCCGCCAGAGCCGCAGAAAAGGCCGCGGCTATACCCGAATATCCCCGGCATGGGAAAACCGACATACAGCCCACAAAAGCCCCTCAAACCGCTCCGAATGTACAGCGGCTTGTGGACATTGAGCAGAAGAAAGCCGAGGGCAAAGGCCGGGGCTATGAACGCTGGGCGACCATGCACAACCTCAAACAAATGGCCGCGACGCTGAATGTGTATCAGGAATACGGCTTCACTTCCCCGGAGCAGTTAGAAGCCGCCGTTGATACCGCCTATCAGGAAATGCGCCAGACCAGCAGCGAACTGAAAGCACTGGAAACCAAGCTGCAAGGGAAAAAGGAGTTGCAGCAACAGGTACTTGCTTACGCCAAGACCAAGCCCGCCCGCGACGGGCTGAAAGCGCAGAAATCCGAGAAAGCCCGCGCCGCATACCGGCAGGCGCATGAGAGCGACTTTATTATAGCCGACGCAGCCGCCCGGTACTTCCGGGAGCATGGCATTACCAAGCTGCCCGCCCGAAAAGCGTTGCAGGACGAGATCGAGCAGCTTGTTTCCAAGAAATCCGGCCTGTATAACACCTACCACGAACAGAAACAGCGGTACACGGAGTTGCAGACCGTCAAGCGGAAGATCGACCAGATTTTGCGCCGGGAGGAACCCCGCCGCAGAAAGGAGCAGAGCCATGAGCGATAAGCTGCCCCGCATGGACTACCGCCAGCACCGGCGGGCGCGGCGGCTGGTGCATGAGTGCTGTAACTACGACGAGGGGAACTGCCTGCTGTTAGACGACGGGGGAGCCTTGCGTGTGCGTCCAGAGCATTTCCTTTTCCCTCATGTGCCGCTGGTTCCGTGTGGCTGTTCTGCCCCTTGACGAGGAACTGGCCGCAGCCCTCTTGTACCGGGGGAGCCGGAAACGGTGCGCCGTCTGCGGCGCGGCCTTTGTCCCCAAATCCAACCGGGGGAAATACTGCCCCGACTGCGCCGGGCGCATGAAGAAACTCAAGGCCGCCGAACGAAAGCGGAAACAAAGGCATAAATGTCACGCTTTAGAGCCTTTCAAACCCGCATAAATCAAGGCTTTTTTCGTGGGTGTCAAAGGGTGTGCGATACATTTATCCTTTTCCCCGGAAACAGCGTTCTAAATGCGTACAAACGCCCCAAATCCACCCAAAGGAGGAACCATGTCAGACAACCGAAAAATACTACTACCTCAAGCTGAAAGAGAATTACTTTGACGAGGACGCTATCGTGCTGCTGGAAAGTATGCAGGACGGTATCCTCTATTCCAACATTCTCTTGAAACTGTACCTGAAATCGCTGAAAAACGGCGGGAAGTTGCAGCTTGATGAAAATATCCCCTACACCGCACAGATGATTGCCACCATTACCCGTCAGCAGGTCGGCACCGTAGAGCGAGCCTTGCAGATTTTTATGAAGCTGGGGCTTGTGGAGCCGTTACAGAACGGCGCGCTGTATATGAGCAACATTGAACTGCTTATCGGCCAATCCTCTACCGAGGGGGAGCGGAAACGGCGGGCAAGGCTGGCTTTGCAGGAGCAGAAAGCCTTGCCAAAGGCCGGGGCGGACAAATGTCCACCATATCAAGCGGACATTTGTCCACCAGAGATAGAGATAGAGAAAGAGATAGAGATAGAAAAAGAGAGAGCGAGAGTTAGATACGGGACAACCCGCCCGCGCCGCCTATGGCCGGTATGAAAATGTCTTTCTTTCGCAATCAGAACTGGACGGGCTGAAAGCAGACCTGCCCGACAAGTGGAACTACTACATTGACCGGCTATCCTGCCATATCGCGTCCAGCGGCAAGCGATACCGCAGCCATGCCGCCACAATCTACAAATGGGCGCAGGAGGACGCAGCCAGGAAAGCCCCGAAAAAGGGCATACCAGACTACTCATGCAAGGAGGGCGAGAGTTTATGAAGAACGAAATCAACGCTGTTTTGGAGAATATGACGACCACCACCCCGGAGCCGGAGGACTACACCGGCGAGGACGGTTTACTGTACTGCGGCAAGTGCCGCAAGCCGAAAAGAAGCCTATTTTTGCGCCGGATAAGGCCGCTGTCTTTGGCCGTGACCGCCACCCGGCAGAGTGCGACTGCCAGAGAGCCGCCCGCGAGGAACGGGAGGCCGCCGAGAAGCGGCGCAGGCACCTTGACACCGTGGAGGAACTGAAACGCCGGGGCTTTACCGACCCCACCATGCGGGACTGGACTTTTGAGAACGACAACGGCAGGAACCCGCAGACCGGGATTGCCCGCCGGTATGTGGAGCATTGGGAAGATATGCGGACAGACAATATCGGCTGCCTGTTCTGGGGCGGCGTGGGAACCGGGAAAAGCTACCTTGCGGGCTGTATCGCAAACGCCCTCATGGAGAAAGAAATCCCCGTCCACATGACGAACTTTGCCCTTATCCTCAATGACCTTGCCGCCAGCTTTGAGGGGCGCAACGAGTACATTTCCCGCCTTTGCCGCTATCCGCTGCTTATCCTTGACGATTTCGGCATGGAGAGCGGAACGGAATACGGGCTGGAGCAGGTTTTCCATGTGATTGACAGCCGTTACCGCAGCGGCAAGCCGCTGATCGTCACGACCAACCTCACGCTGGACGGCCTGCACAACCCGGAGGACACCGCCCATTCCCGGATTTATGACCGGCTGCTTTCCATGTGCGTCCCGGTACGTTTTACCGGCGAGAATTTCCGGCAGGAAACCGCGCAGCGAAAAATGGAGAGCATGAAGAAACTGATTACCGACTGAAAGGAGTATTGCCTATGGCAGATAACAAGCAGCACGACACCCGCACCACCCGCCGCCCTGACTGTGTGACGGAAATCCGCATGGGCAATTCCGTCCTTGTCGTGTCCGGCTATTTCAAGAAAGACACCACGACCACCGCCGCCGACAAAATGGCGCGGGTACTGGAAGCGGAAGCCGCTGCTACACAAAAACCGGCGATTTGACAAGCTGTAAAGAAGCAGATTTGACACTTTTGCCGCTATACAACCAGCCCTATTCCGTGGTACAATGAAACCACGGAATAGTGGGGCTGGCTGTCGGAAACGGAGGATTTTATGTTAAGACAAGCCACCCAAAACCTCATTACCGCCCTTTATCCGAGATTGTCCCATGAGGACGAATTGCAAGGTGAGAGTAATTCCATATCGAATCAAAAAAGGATACTCGAAGCCTTTGCAAAACAGAATGTCTTGACCAACCTGCGCTGGTACACCGACGACGGCTATTCCGGCGCGAACTTTCAAAGGCCCGGTTTTCAAGCCATGCTTGCAGACATTGAAGCTGGGAAAGTGGGTACAGTTATCGTCAAGGACATGAGCCGGTTAGGGCGAAACTACTTGCAGGTAGGGTTTTACACGGAAATGCTGTTCCCTCAAAAGGGAGTGCGTTTTATCGCTGTCAACGACAATGTGGACAGCGCAAACGGCGGCATGGACAACGATTTTACCCCTCTGCGAAATCTGTTCAACGAATGGCTGGTGAGAGATACGAGCAAGAAAATCAAGGCAGTTAAGAGAGCAAAAGGCATGAGCGGCAAGCCCGTTACCAGCAAGCCGGTGTACGGCTACCTCATGGACGAGGACGAGAATTATATCGTTGACGAGGAAACCGCGCCGGTAGTCCGGCAGATATACCAGCTTTGCCTTGCCGGGAACGGCCCGACCAAGATTGCCCGTATGCTTACGGAGCAGCAAATCCCCACGCCGGGGACGCTGGAATACCGCAGGACGGGCAGCACCCGCCGCTACCACCCCGGCTATGAGTGCAAATGGGCGACAAATACCGTTGTCCACCTGTTGGAAAAACCGGGAGTACACCGGCTGTCTGGTAAACTTCAAGACGGAGAAGCCCTCTTACAAGACCAAGCACAGCGTAGAGAACCCCATCGAGAAGCAGGCCATTTTTGAGAACCACCATGAGCCTATCATAGACCGGGAAACATGGGAGCGCGTTCAGGAGGTACGCAAGCAGCGCAAACGCCCGAACCGCTATGATGAAGTGGGGCTGTTCTCCGGTATGCTGTTCTGCGCCGACTGCGGCCATGTGATGTACCAGCAGCGGTATCAGAACAAGACCCGTAAGCAGGACTGTTACATCTGCGGCAGCTACAAGAAGCGCACCCGTGACTGTACGGCGCACTTTATCCGCACCGACCTGTTGACCGCCGGTGTCCTCTCCAATCTCCGGCAAGTGACGGAATATGCCGCCAAGCATGAGAGCCGCTTTTGTGAAGCTGCTTATCCAGCAGAACGAGATCGGCGGCAAGAGAAAAGACCGCCGCAGCCACCAAGCAGCTTGAACAGGCGCAGGAGCGCATTTCGAAGTGAGCCGCATTATCAAGCGGCTGTATGAGGACAATGTGAACGGCAAAAATCAGCGACGAGCGTTTCATGGAACTGTCGGCAGACTATGAGCAGGAACAGCGGGAACTGAAAGACCGCGCCGCCGCTTTGCAGGAGGAACTTTCCAAGTCGCAGGCCGCCACCGTCAATGCGGAAAAAGTTTATGGGTATCGTCCGAAAGCACCTTGCCTTTGAGGAATTGACCCCCACCCTCTTGCGGGAGATGATTGAGAAAATCGTCGTGCATGAGTGCAGCTATGACGAGAACGGCATCCGCAGGCAGGACATTGAGATTTATTACAGCTTTGTCGGCAAGATTGACTTGCCCGAAGCCTAACGCCCGACCTATCCGACACAATGGCCAAGTGCCGGATAGGAACGGCAAAATTTTTTGCACTTCTATTACTTCTTTATCACACATAAGCAAAAGAAAACCGCTTATTTTAATGCGCATATCATCTTAAAAATCTTTCCCCTTTTGCTTTTTGCGAAAGGGGATTTTTATTGCAAAAAAGTGCCGCCGCACAGCTGCTGCCCGTCAAAAAAAGGTGGGTATGCTTATGCAAAACAAAAGCAAAATTCCGCCGAAAAAAAGCAATTAAAACTCTGCTCTTGACACGGCGGCACAACTCTGCTATAATACATAAGCTGCTCAATGGGCGGCAATCCTTGCTCGAAGCGGGGCTTCGGGCCAAAAGTCCAAAAGGAGGTGCTTAAAAATGGCATTGAAAAAGTATGAACTCGTATTGGTTCTTTCTCTCTCTAAAGGCGAGGAAGCAGTTGAGGCTCTCAAAGCAAAAATTCATTGACATGATCGGCAAGCACGGCACTCTCGGCGAAGTTGAGGAGTGGGGCAAGCGCAAGCTCGCATATCCCATCAACTACGAAACAGAGGGTTTCTATGTTGTTGCTCAGTTTGAATGTGATGAGAACTTCCCGGCAGAGCTTGACCGTGTAATTAACATTACAGACGGCGTGCTTCGTTCACTTATCGTTGCAAAAGGCGAATAATCGGAGGCACGGCTATGGTTAATTCTGTTGTGATCATGGGCAGGCTTACCTTTGATCCCGAATTGCGCACAACACCGACCGGTGTTTCCGTGGTTCGCTTTCAGGTTGCGTGCGACAGGAATTATCAAAAATCCGGCGAAGAAAGAAAAGCCGATTTTATTGATGTTACAGCCTGGCGCCAAACTGCCGAATTCATTTCCCGCTATTTCCGCAAAGGCTCTATGATTGCCGTTGAAGGTTCTATTCAAACAGACAGTTATACAGACAATAACGGAAATAAGAGAAAATCTGTTACCGTTGTGGCAAACAACGTTTCTTTCTGCGGCTCAAAAAGCAGAAGGCGGCTCTAATTCAAATCCCGTTTACAGCCAGCCGGCACCGAGCTATGCCTCGGCAAACAACAGCGATTTTGAAGAGATTGTTGACGACGATGACGATTTACCATTTTAATTTAAGGAGGAACCGACATGGCATATAATAAGGGCGGCGCAAGAAAAGGCCGCAGAAAAGTTTGCCAGTTTTGCGTGGACAAATGCGAATGCATTGATTATAAAGATATTGCAAAGCTTAACAGATACACATCTGAAAGAGCTAAAATTCTTCCCCGCCGAGTAACGGGTACCTGCGCAAAGCATCAGAGGGAGCTTACGACCGCTATTAAGCGTGCTCGCCAGATTGCTCTTATGCCTTACAGTGCAGACTAATCTGATTTAATAAAAATTAAAGGAGTCCGTCGGACTCCTTTTTTATTTTTGCCGTATTTTATTTTTGCCGCATTTGCTTTGATTTATAGTTCTTTTTCGGATTTGCTTCTTGCGGCACTATTCCGTTTTTCCCATAACCGTGAGCGGGTCAACATATTCCCCATCAAGCTTGGTTTCAAAATGCAAATGGCTTTCAAGGCTTGCCTCAAACGGCACCGCGCCGAGCTTGCCGATTTCCTGCCCTGATTTAACACTGCCGCCCTTTGAAACGCTTACGGAATCAAGCCCACAGTATTTTGCCACAAGTTTGCCGCCGTGGTCTATTTCCACAACCATGCCGAGCATTGCGTCGTTATAAACATCAAGCACAACGCCGTTGTTCACGGCAACAACGCTTTCGCCCGCGCCGCCTTTAAAATCAACCGCGGTGTGGCTGCGATAATCGCCCATGGTTTCGTTTTTCGTTAATTCCTGCGAATAGCCCTGCACCACGGTTTCGCCGAGCGGATATTGATAAACGCCTTTATAGGGTGTGTTGTTTTCCGATTGAAGCATGGATGTGCTTTCCGGCTCGGTTTTGGGCTGCGCCGTGGTTTCTGCGGCGGTTGTGGGGGCAGTTGTGTCCTCCACGGTAACGGAGCGCTGCACCTGCGTTGTTTCCTGCACGGTTGTTGGCTCATTCACATCCTTTGCCGGCTTTGTGGAAACATAAACTATAACGCCCAGGGCAATAACCGAAACGCATATAACCGAAAAAAGCGCTTTCAGATTTTTGCCCGCCTTTTTTGAATTTGATTCTGACGACATAAAAAAACACCTCAAAAGCATTATGCCCGAGGTGTTTTTATTTATGCAAAATTTTAATTTTTGTTACAACAGCATTTTTCGCACCGGCTTAATTTTTTTATCAAAATTGTGCTTTGCCTGCTGCATAAGTTCCAAAGCCGTGCGCACCGTTTCAAGCGATGATTCTGTGCCAAGCTTAACGGCGATATATGCTTTTTTGGAAGCGGAAAGCAGCACCCTGCCCTTCATAACCTTATTAAGTTCAACGGCATAGCGCACATCCGGCTCGTTCATATACAGCAACACGGAGCCGTTTCTCTGCGCGATTTCATAAACGCCTAGACTTGCGGCGGAATTGCGCAAAAGCGAAATTTCAATAAGCCCGTTTATTGATTCCGGCGGCGTGCCGAAGCGGTCGCAAAGCTCATCTCGCACATCGTTTGCATCCGCGCCCGTGCGAATTGCGGCAATGCGCTTATACATTGAGAGCCTTTGAGGAGTTGATTCGATATAATCATCCGGAATGTGAGCCTCAATCGGCAAATCGATAAGGCATTCCGCCTGCTCCTCGCCCTCTTTAAGCTCGCCCTTTTCCTCGGCAACGGCATCGCCGAGCAATTTTAAATACATATCATAACCAACGGATTCCATGTGCCCGTGCTGGCGATCGCCGAGAATTGAGCCGGCGCCCCTTATTTCCAAATCACGCATTGCAATTTTTGAAGCCGCTGCCGAATTCCGTGTATTCCCTGATAGCTTCAAGCCTTTTTTTGCGCAACATCGCTGAGCTCTCTGCCGCGGGTGAAGGTGAGATAAGCGTAGGCGCGGCGGGCGCTTCTGCCGACTCTGCCCCTGATTTGGTGCAGCTGGGCAAGGCCCATGCGATCGGCATTTTCGATGATGAGCGTGTTTACATTTGAAACATCAATGCCGGTTTCTATGATGGTGGTGCACACCAAAATATCTATTTCGCCGTTCAGCAGTGCCGCCCACACATCGGAAAGCTGCTCCTGAGTCATTCTGCCGTGGGCAATACCCACATTTGCATCCGGAATTGCCTTTTTGATTTTAACCGCCGTGTGCTCTATCGTTTCGATATTATTATGCAGATAATAGCATTGGCCGCCGCGGGCAAGTTCCTTTTCCATAGCCTCAACAAGCATGCCGAAATCATATTCCGTAACATATGTTTGCACGGGGTAGCGATCACCCGGTGCCTCCTCGATAACGCTCATATCCCTAATGCCGCTGAGCGCCATATTAAGCGTGCGCGGAATCGGCGTGGCGGAAAGGGTGAGCACATCAACGCGCGGGAATTTTTGCTTCAGCTTTTCTTTTTGCGCAACGCCGAAGCGCTGCTCCTCATCTATAATAAGCAGGCCGAGATCGCGGAATTTAATATCCTTGCCGATAATGCGGTGCGTGCCGATAAGGAAATCCACGCTGCCGTTCTCAAGCCCTTTAATAACCTCTTTTTGCTTTGCCGCCGAAACAAAGCGCGAAAGCATTTCGATTTTAACGGGGAATGCTTCCATTCTTGATTTTGCCGTGTTGAAATGCTGCATTGCAAGCACCGTTGTCGGCACCAGCAGCGCGCACTGCTTGCCCTCGGTTATGCACTTAAACGCGGCGCGAAGCGCAACCTCCGTTTTGCCGAAGCCGACATCGCCGCACAAAAGGCGCTCCATGGGCACGGAACGCTCCATATCACGCTTGATTTCCTCCGAGCAACGCAGCTGGTCATCTGTTTCGTCATATGCAAAGCGAAGCTCGAAATCGCGCTGAAAATCCGTATCCTCCGAAAAGGCATAGCCCTTTGTGCTCATTCGCTTTGCATAAAGAGCAATCAGCTCCTTTGCCATATCCTTAACGGACGCACGCACCTTTGCCTTTGCCTTTTTCCATTCGTTGCCGCCGAGGCGATTTATTTTAACATTGTTGCTTTCGCCGGGGCCGATATATTTTGAAACAAGATCAAGCTGGGTAACCGGCACATAAAGCACATCGCCCTTTGCATAGGAAATCTTGATATAATCTTTTTTTACTTTGTTTAATTCAAGCGCATGGATGCCCTCAAAAACGCCGATGCCGTGAACATTGTGAACAATATAATCGCCAACGCTCAGTTCATCAAGCGAATGAATGGCATTTTTTGCATTTGCCTTGTGCTTTTTGACTTTTTGCATTTGCGCTTTCATATGGGTTATAAGCGCAAATTTGGCAGCGGGAAGCACAAAGCCGGCGGTGATTGTGCCCGTGGTTACGGTTACGGCTCCCTTTTGAAATTCAAGAGGATATCCGTTTGAAAACACGGCATTTATACCGTCGTCGTTCAAATCATAGGCAAGCGCCTTTGCGCTTCTTGCCGTTCCCGCCATAACGCAAACGGTGTAGCCGTTTTTAATAAGCGGCGCGATATCCTCCTTCAAATCCTCTGTTTTTCCGTTCCAGGCATTAAAGCTTTGAACGGCAAAGCTTGAAAGATGCGCAACGGGAGTGTCAAACGAGCCGCGCGGCAGCGAATCGAGATACACCGCGCCGTGTGAAGAATATATTTGCCTGAGCTCTTCAAATCCGAGCTGATATTTATCAAGGCCCTTGCACAAAGTGCCGTCCTCAAGATACCATTTTATCTGCTCCAGCATAAGCCTTTCGGAGTTTTGGCTGCGCTCCTTAACCTTTGCGCTTTCGCAAACAAAAAAAGCAAGCCGGAAAGATAATCGAATATTCCGCTGCTTTCATAGGCAAGAGGCATATATTTATCGCAGCACGGCAGCGAAACGCCGCTTTCAAGGCTGTCTATATCCGCATAGATTCCCTCTCTTGCCTTAATTGCCTTTCCTTTGAGCGATTCGGCAAGAGCACGAAGCTTTTTTATGAATTTTTCGTTTGATTCAAACAGCACTTCCGTGGCCGGAATAAGCTCTATTTCCGAAAGATTGCCTGTTCTGCGCTGAGTTGAAATATCAAAAGACGAAATCGAATCCACCATATCGCCCCAAAGCTCAATACGCACCGGCTCGGACGCACCCGGCGGAAAAATATCTATAATTCCGCCCCTTACGGCAAATTGCGAAGTGCCGTCCACCTGCTCATAGCGGCTGTAGCCCGCAAAAACAAGGCGTGAAACAAGAGAATCAAAATCAATTTGCGCGCCGCTTTTTATGACGATTGTGCGCTTTTTAAGCTCCTGCGGCGGCATGGTAAGCTGTGTGGCAGCATTAACAGAGCACACGATTGCCGTGTATTCCTCATTTATGATTTTTGAGAGCACGCCGAGGCGGATATGCTCAAAATCCCTGCTGACTCCCGCCACATGCTGAAAAGTGAATTCGCGCGCGGGGTAAAAAAGCACGCCTGCCTGCACGGCGCCCAAATTTTTCGCTCATGCGAACGGCGGATGCCTCATCCGGCATAATTATTACGGCCTTTTTCGCCTTTTTTTCCTGAATAAGAGAATGAATCATATGCGCCTTAACGGCATCGGAAACACCCGTTGCCCCGACAGCCGCACCACTGATGTTGATGCTGCCGGCGAGGCTGTTGAATTCATCGCTCTTTTCAAACACTTTTGAAAAGCAAGACATAGTTTTTTTCCTTTAAATATTTTTCAAGTTTATGATTTAAAAATGCAGTTTAAACCGCCTTTAAAATAATATTTCTCTGCAAACTCCGAAGCGGCGCTTACCGAGCCTTTAATCAGTTATAAAGATTCATTGCACGGTCAAATTTATCCTGCACGATAAGCGATATTGCGCCATCGGCATTTTCAAGAGCCTCTTTAAGCTGCGGCTCAAGCTCCTTCGGAAATCGGCCGAGCACCCAATCCGCCAAATCCATATAAGCATTCGGCTTTTTGCCCACTCCGATTTTAACGCGCGGAAAATCCTCGCTGCCAAGATGGGCGATAATGCTTTTTAATCCGTTGTGCCCGCCTGCCGAGCCCTTGCGCCTGATTCGGATTTTACCCACATCAAGCGAAATATCATCGGAAAGCACAATAATATTTTGCGGCGGGATTTTATAGAACTTTGCCGCCTCGCCGATTGCCTCGCCCGAATTATTCATAAAGGTTTGCGGCTTCATCAAAAGGCATTTTTTGCCCTCTATTTCCGCATCGCAGGTGAGCGCATGGAATTTAAGGCGCTTTATTTCCTTATTTTGCTTCATTGCAAGCATATCGATTGCAAGAAAGCCGGCGTTGTGGCGGGTCATTTCATACTTTGCACCGGGATTGCCCAGCCCCGCTATTATATAATCATATGCGCCGCTTTTTTTGCCGAAAAGCATAATATCTCATCGCCTTTCCGATTTATTATCTGCCGCAGGGCGGATTTTAAGCATTCCCCGCACGGCTTTAGCAGCCGAAAGCAGGCCGAGCACATTTTCAGCGCGGCTTCGGCGTGTTATTCTCAACTGCTTAAAAGGGCGTATCGCCGTGATACGCCCTTGAAAACGAATATTAAATTATTCCTCTGTTTTAACAAACTCGGAGAAATCGCGCTCTTCATCGCTTTTCTCAAAGTTATACATATTTTCATCCTTAACATGCTTTGCGATATATTCATTGCGGTCAAACAATTCATCCGCCTTGATTTTCCAAAGCTTTGCATGCTCGATTGTTTTATCAAACAATTCGTTTGCAGATTCGGGATGCTGCATTTCCGTGGAATATGCGCCCGAAGCAGCCACCATTTTGCTGATTGCGCCGGGGTTATCAAGCACGGGGCAAGGGCGAAGCATATTGTTGCTGAAGGGCTGGTTCTTTTTTTATATTCCATAAAGAGCGGGCTTTGAAGAGCCTCAAGCACGGAATGCTCTTTAATATTAACATTTGAATAGTGAACAAACGCACAAGGCTCGCAATCACCGTTTGAATTGATGTGGAAATAATGCCTGCCGCCTGCGATGCAGCCCTGAACATATTCGCCGTCGTTCCAGAAATCAAGGGCAAAGATTGCCTTTGTTTCGCGCCATTCGTGCATTTTTTTATACATTGTGGCACGCTGATCGGCAGAAACCATAAGATCCGTTACGGCGCCGTTGCCCGTGGGCATATATGTGAAGAACCACGCAAACTTAACGCCCTGATCGATAAGCCAATCCATATATTCATCCGAGGAAAGCAAGTCGGTGTTTTTGCTTGTGTAGCAAAGAGAAGCGCCGAAAGGAATACCTCTGTCTTTAAGCCTTTTCATAGCTGCGGTGCACTTTTTAAATGTGCCCTGGCCGCGGCGGAAATCGTTTTCCTCTTCATAGCCTTCAATTGAGAACGCCGGGAAGAAGTTGCCGACATCGCCGATTTCGTCTGCAAAACTGTCGTCAATCAAAGTGCCGTTTGTGAAGCTCATGAAAATGCAATCCGGATTTTCGCGGCATATGCGCATAAGATCCTTTCTGCGCATTGTGGGCTCGCCGCCTGTGTAAAGATACATATAAGTGCCAAGCTCTTTGCCCTGATTGATAATTCTTGTTAAATCATCATAAGACAGCTGGCTTGAATGGCCGTATTCCGCAGCCCAGCAGCCAATGCATTTAAGATTGCAGGCAGCCGTGGGGTCCATAAGAATTGCCCAAGGCACATTGCAGCCATACTTTTCAATGCTTTCCATTCTTTTGGAATAGCTGTTGATTGCCACATTCATCATGGGCGGAATCATTTTTTCAAGGGTGTGCTCATTAGTGTCGCACACAAGAGATTTGGCAAATTTCATCCAGTTGTTTTCGGGATCGTCAAGCACCTTGTGCAGGCCGGCATAAGTGGTTCTGTTTACCTTTTTAACATCCGCCGCTTCCAACAATGAAAGGATTTTGGGCGCATTCTTATCGAAATCCTTGCGAGCGTATTTAACTGCTTTTTTTACCGCAAAAGACATAGCGGCTTCCTTAAAAGAACTCATTTCTTCATCCTCTTTTACTTTAATATTTATAACAAAAATAAACAGTATTTAGCGAATAATATTATACTCCGAACGCAAAAAAAGTCAAGAATATTAAAAAAATTCTTAATTCTTTGTTGAGAAGTTTCGCTTTTGCCTTTGAGCCGCGCGACGGCAAAATCAAAATCTGATTTGGAATTTAAGGCGATAGAGCTTATCCGATTTATTCATATAAAGCTCGTTGCAGGTTGCTCCCCAACTGTCGTACCCGCCGACGCCCTGCTGGCGCGCGATAACGCGAACTATTGTTTTATCGCTTTGCGGCAATTCCTTTTTGTGCCAAGCGTTTTCAAGCTGCATCGGCAGATAATGGCTTGCGTTAAATTCCATAACCGGCTCGGCAATGAATGTGATTGCCTTTTTGTTGCCGACCAGCGTGGCATAGCGCACACCGGTGCGGTTTCCGCATTCCTGGGGCTTCAGATAATCCGTGTACATATTCGTTACGGTGTCATTATAAAGCCCGATTTGAGCGGCGCATTTTCTGTCTATATAATTTTCAAACGGGCCGGCGCCGAGATAAGTGATGTTTTCAAAATCACCGGGCAGCTCAAACAGCATTGAAACCTCCGGAATTTCCGGCAGGCCCTCGCCCGCTCTGAACTGCATATCAACCTCTATTCCGTTTGAAGTGATTGTGTAAATCATTATTGCCTTCGATTCCGGCTGAGTGCAAACGGTTGCGCCGCAGGTGACGATAACCTTTTTGCCGTTTTCAAGAATTTTATAGCCCTCAATCGAGAATTTGGTGTTGTTGTAAATTCCGGGGGCATTGCCCGCGTCGCGCCAGCAGCCGAGTCTTGAGCCTGCTCTGTTTCCTCTGTCGTTATCCGTGAGCGCACGCCAGAAATTAAGGCGAACGGGTGCGGCAAGCAGCTCCTCGCCGCCAACCTTAACGGAATAAAGCTGATTGCGTTCGCGCCTTTCAAAGCGGATGTTTATATCCTCCGTAAAAATACGAAGCGAGCCATATGTATCGGCCACCACAAGCTCCTCGCCGGGCTCCAATTCATCATATGTGTTTTCAAATTCATTTATAACAAACTGTTCATCGGCAACGATGTGCCCCGCCTTGCTCCAAGCATTATCCTCCTTGGTGCGAAGCGCAAGGTTAAGATAGCATTCCGTGTTTGTTATTCTGTTTAATTCCAAATCAACAACCGCTTTGGTGCCCGGCTTGATTCTTACATCAACCGTGCCCTCGCGCAGCACGCCCTTATCCGAGCACTGGCACCAATAAAACTCATATTCGCTTAAATCATCGAAAAAGAAATTTGTTTTTTTATTTCGATAACGCCTTTTTTTCGGCGTCTATTGCTTTGAAATCAACATTTTGATAAAGCTTTTTGATTTCGTAAAGCTTCGGGGTGGGGGTACGATCTGCAAACAAAAGCCCGTTTCCGCAGAAATGGCCGTCGTTAGGCTCATCGCCGAAATCACCGCCGTAGGCAAGATATTCTGTGCCGTTTTCATCCGTTGTCATAATCGCCTGATCAACCCAATCCCAAACGAAGCCGCCCTGCAAGCAGGGATATTTATCCCAAAGATAGGTGTATTCCTGGGTTGAGCCGCAGGAATTGCCCATGGCGTGAGTGAATTCGCAAAGGATATAAGGCCTGCCGTCTCTTTGCGTTACGGCATATTCCTCGCAATCCCATGGCTTTGCATACATATGCGACTGTACATCGGAAAGGTTTTTTTCATTCGGATCGCCGGCACATTCAAAATGAACAAAGCGCGAGGGATCCTGTTCTTTAATCCATTTATACATTTTTTTCGGAATTTCGCCGCCGAGGCTTTCGTTGCCGAGGCTCCAGCACACAACGCAGGTGCGGTTTTTATCGCGGTTATAAAGCGCCTTTATGCGCTCCATGCACGCCTTTTCCCATTCGGGGCGCGAACCCGGAATTTGCGGGCAGCCGATTATGCGCGAGCGGTTTGTGCCGTGGCTTTCCATATTATTTTCATCAATAACATAAAGACCGTATTCATCGCAAAGTTCAAGCCAGCGCACGCAGTTGGGATAGTGCGAGGTGCGCACGGCATTGATGTTGTTTTGCTTCATAAGCAAAATATCTTTAAGCATGGTTTCCTCGGTCATAACGCGGCCGAGGCGGCAATCGAATTCGTGGCGATTTGTGCCCTTAAACACAACCCTTTCGCCGTTTATGCGAATAATGCCGTCCTTAATTTCAACCTTTCTGAAGCCGAATTTCGTGCTTAAATATTCGGTTGGAATTCCGTTGTTTTTAAGAGTGATCACAAGTGTGTAAAGATTGGGAGCCTCTGCGCTCCAAAGCTTTGCGCCCGTTACGATTGCTTTAAGCGGGGTAACATTATCTTCATTTGCATAGCGGCTGTCTATCGCAACGGTTTCGCCGTTTTCATCAAGAATGCTTAAATCAATCGAAAGCCCTTCATAAGCGCCGTTTGTTTTAACGATAACATCAAAATAACCGTCCGCAAGCGTTTCGCTCGGCACGGCATTTATGATATAGTCGCGAATATATTCGCGCTCGGTGGTGTAAATATAAACATCTCTGAAAATGCCCGCCATGCGCCACATATCCTGGCATTCAAGCCAGCTGCCCGTGCACCAGCGGTAAACCTCAACGCCGATAACATTTGAGCCCTCAACAAGATAGCGGGAAATATCAAATTCGCTGCAGTTAAATGAGGATTCTGAATAGCCCACCCTTTCGCCGTTTACATAAAGATAAAACGCGGCTTCAACGCCGTCAAAGCAAATAACAACTCTTTTGGAAAGCACGGATTTGTTGATATAAATTTTTTTAAGATAGCAGCCCACGGGATTGTGCTTTGTGGGTGCATTCGGCGGGCAGATATCCTCGTGCCCCTCCCATGGATAACGAACATTGCAATACTGATTTTGGTCGTAGCCCTGCATTGTCCACGAACCGGGAACGATAACACTGTCCCAATTATGCGCATCATAATGCGGCTGAGCAAAATCCGTAGGTCTGTAAGCATAGTTTTTATAGAGCTTGAATTTCCATTTGCCGTTTAAAAGGCGGCAGCAGGAGGATTCAAGGCGATTGCATTTTTTTGCCTCTTCAAAATCCGAATAAGGCATTAAATTTGCATGCTGCGGCAGCTTGTTTACCCCAGTTATTTCTGGATCTGACTGCCATTCCAAATATCCGTCAACAAAATTTCTTTCCATTATCACATCTCCGTTTCGGCAAGGTGCCGAATTATTGGCAAGGCATCATCTGCGGTGATAAATGCCCTCGTGGAAGCCCTCCTGCCTGATGCAAACGCCAACGGATTGCAGCAGAATCGTTAAATCGAGTTTAAGGCTCCAATTATCGCAATAAAGCTTATCGTATTTCATTTTTTTCATAAGGGAAATACTGTCTCTTCCCTTAATTTGAGCAAGGCCGGTAAGGCCGGGGCGAAAGCGGTAAACGCCGTATTCTAGGCGCATTCTGTGCGCCCTGATTTCGCTTGATATAAGCGGGCGCGGGCCCACAAAGCTCATATCGCCTTTCAAAATATTCCAAAGCTGCGGCAATTCATCAAGGCTTGTTTTGCGCAAAAACCTGCCGAATTTCGTGATATATTGCTCGGGGTTTTCAAGCTCGCCCGTTGCGCAGTTGGGAGTATTGTTTTTCATTGTTTGGAATTTATATATTTTGAAAGGCTTGCCCTTGCGACCTCTTCTTTCGTGGCTGAAGAAAACACTTGTGTCCGGCGTGAAGAAATTTATAACGCAGATAACAAGAAACAGCGGCGAAAGAATAACCAGCGCAAGAAACGACACCACTATATCAAAAAGGCGCTTAAACTTGATAGGCGCAAACCATTTTTTAAAAAAAGCTTTCATAACAACGGCATTTCGCAAAGCGAAGTCAGCCCTTTAATATTCCCCCTTTGCAGGAAATTCATTTATAAGTCTTGATTATCATTTTTATTGTTTGAATATTAAATTGCAAATTAACAAAGGCGCAAAGCGCGCCGAAAAAGCGGCAAAAAAGCCGCAATATGCCATATATGCACATAATTTTTCCCAATTATACCATATGTGCACCTGATATGCAATTTATATCGCGTGATTTTTAATAATTTTGATACTTTTTATAGAAAAACGGCATTGTTTCGCCGCATTTTTCGTGCAATTTACATATATTTTGCTCCGCTCCGGCGGCAATAAACGCCTTTGCGGCAAAAAAACCGGCGGCGAAAAAAACAAATTCTTTATTTCAACAATTCAAATCTTTTTATTAACAATTGCGCCCAAATGTTGAAAAAACGGCGGCGTTTATATATAATACTCTATGCCGATAAAAAAACGGCTCAGAAAAATATTAAGAAAAATTTAAATAATTCGCGAAAGGCGGCAACGACAATGAAAAAAATGATTTCGGCAATTCTTTGCATAGTTCTTTTGGGAGCAACGCTTTGCTCCTGCTCAAAAACAAGCTCCGATTTAACCGAGGACAATATCAAAAAAACAACGGAAACGGCTTTTGCCGCCCTTGTGGATTTCGACACGGATAAGCTTGAAAAAAATTCGTTGATTCCTCCACGCTTAATGTTATTATAAATTATGCGAAATCGCACTCACAATTTTCCGATTTGGGCAAGGCGATTTTCGAGAATTTAACATACGAGATAAAAATCAATCGATGTTGACGCAAAAACGGTGACGGTTTCCGTTAAAAACAAGGATTTATACGAGCCTGCCGCTTCGTTTACCAAAGAGCTTTTGGGAACCTACAGCACAATGCAGCTGCTCGGCAACCTGAGCAACAACAGCTGGCTTGACACCAATTTGAAAACGCTGACGGATAAAATTTCCGCCGCCGGAATGCAAAGCGACGAACAAACGATAACCCTGAGCGTTTCGCAGGGCGACGGATGCCTTGTGCTGGGCTTTGATGAAGACGCCGAAAATGCCGTTTCGGGCGGCGCTCTTAAAGCAATAAAAGAAATTATTGCCAAATAAATGCAAAAAAAGCGTGACTTTATACTCCGCGTATGATAAAATAATTATTTAATAAGTTTGAAAAAAATAACTATAACTCAACAGAGGTGTAATAATGGCAAATAAATTTTTAACGGCTATCTTCGGCGATTATTCCGCAAAAGAAGTTAAGCGGGTAAAGAAAACCGCAGACAAGGTTATGGCGCTTGAAGATAAATACGGCAAAATGAGCGACAAAGAGCTTGTTTCCCAAACACAAATTCTGAAAGACAGGCTTGCCGCAGGCGAAACGCTTGACGATATTTTGCCCGATGCTTTCGCGGTTTGCCGCGAGGGCGCGTGGAGAGTGCTCGGAATGAAGCACTTTTATGTGCAGATTATCGGCGGCATCATTCTGCACCAGGGCAGAATTGCCGAAATGAAAACCGGCGAAGGCAAAACCCTTGTGGCCACTCTGCCGGCTTACCTTAACGCGCTTGAGGGCAAGGGCGTGCATATCGTTACCGTAAACGATTACCTTGCAAAGCGCGACTGCGAATGGATGGGCAAGCTTTACCGCTTCCTCGGTCTCAGCGCAGGCCTTATCATTCACGAAAAAACAAACGCGCAGCGCCAAGAGGCATACAACTGCGATATCACCTACGGCACCAACAACGAAATGGGCTTCGATTATTTGAGAGACAACATGGTGCTTTATAAAGAGCAAAAGGTGCAAAGAGGCCACAATTTCGCAATCGTGGACGAGGTTGACTCCATTCTTATCGATGAGGCGCGAACCCCACTTATCATCAGCGGCCGCGGCGATCAATCCACCGACCTTTACCGCAGGGCAAACGATTTTGCGCGCACCCTCAAAATGGACAAGGTTGCCCAGATGGACGAAAAGCAGGACACTGAAGACACATATGACGGCGATTTCGTGGTTGACGAAAAAGCCCGCACGGCAACGCTTACTCAAAGAGGCGTTAAAAAAGCCGAGGAATATTTCGGCGTTGAAAACCTGATGGATATGGAAAACACAACGTTGCTTCACCATATCAACCAGGCAATCAAGGCAATCGGCGTTATGCGCAGGGATATAGATTATGTTGTTAAGGACGGCCAAGTGCTTATCGTTGACGAATTTACCGGCCGTATTATGCTCGGCAGAAGATACAACGACGGCTTGCACCAGGCCATCGAGGCAAAAGAGGGCGTTAAGGTTGAGCACGAAAGCAAAACGCTTGCCACCATCACCTTCCAAAACTATTTCCGCCTTTACAAAAAGCTTTCCGGTATGACGGGTACGGCATCCACCGAATCGCAGGAATTCAGCGAAATCTACAAGCTGGATGTTGTTGAAATCCCCACAAACAAGCCGCTTATCCGCAAGGATTTGCCCGATGTTATTTTCCAAACGGAAAGAGCGAAATACAAGCACATCATTCAGCAAATCAAGGAAACACACGAAAACAACCAGCCTATCCTTGTGGGCACAATCAGCATCGAAAAGAGCGAAATTCTTTCAAAAATGCTTAAAAAGGAAGGCATTAAGCACAATGTGCTCAACGCAAAGAATCACGAGCGCGAGGCTGAAATAATTGCGCAGGCAGGCAAGCTCGGCGCCGTAACCATCGCCACAAACATGGCGGGGCGCGGAACCGACATTATGCTTGGCGGTAACGCAGAATTTTTGGCAACTGCCGAAATGAAAAAGCTGCAATACCCCGAGGAGCTTATTGCCGAGGCAAAGGGCTTTGCCGAAACCGAGGATGAAGAAATCCTTGAGGCAAGGGCAAAATTCCAAGAGCTTGAAAACAAATACAAAGAGCAGATTAAAGACGAAGCCGATAAGGTTCGCGAGGCGGGCGGCCTGTTTATTTTGGGCACCGAGCGCCACGATTCGCGCCGTATAGACAATCAGCTTCGCGGCCGTGCCGGAAGGCAGGGCGATCCCGGTAAATCGCAATTCTTCCTCTCCACGGAAGACGATCTTATGCGCCTTTTCGGCGGCGACAGAATGAAAGCCGTTTTGGCAAGGCTTAAGGTTGACGAGGATATGCCGATTGAAAGCAAAATGATTTCAAACACCGTTGAATCCTCACAAAAGAAGGTTGAAGGCAGAAACTTTGCAATCAGAAAGCAAACCCTGCAATACGACGATGTTATGAACCGCCAGCGCGAGCTTATTTACAAGCAGCGCGATATGGTGCTTGACGGAATGGATCTTTCCGACAAGATTATCGACATGCTCGACACCAGCATTGAAGCCAATGTGCCCGTTTACTGTGCAAAAGACGCACACAAGGCGGATTGGAACCTTAACGGCCTTAAAGAAAAAAATACAAGGGCTGGCTGCTCAACGAGGAAGAGCTTGCAAAGCTTGACGATTTAAGCTTTGACGAAATCGTTGAAATGCTTAAAGAAATCGGCAGAAAGAAGCTTGATGAAAGAAGAGAGCTTTTCGGCGACGAAATTTACAAAGATCTTTCAAGAAAAATTCTGCTTCACAATGTTGACTCACTTTGGATGGATCACATTGACGCGATGGACGATCTTAAAGAGGGCATCCATCTTCGCTCCTATGCACAGCAGGATCCCGTTGTGGCATTCAGAATGGAATCCTATGATATGTTTGACGAAATGACGGCAACCATCCGCGAAAACACCGTGCAGATGATGTTCACAACGGTTGTTAGGCGCAGAGAGGATGTTGAGCGCAAGGCGGTTGCAAAGGTTACGGCAACCTCCTCGGGCGGCGATGATTCCGTTAAGCAAGAGCCTGTAAGAAAAGGCAAAAAGGTGGGCCCCAACGACCCATGCCCCTGCGGCAGCGGCAAAAAATACAAAAAATGCTGCGGCTCACCGGAAAAGCTTGCACAGCAGGCCAAGAAAAACTGATAATTAACACGGCACCGAGGTTTTTCCCTCGGTGCTCAGACTGTCGATAAAGTGGCTAAAGCGCGCCGAATAAAAATAAATTAACCTTTTTGCCTCCCCTTGCAAAGGGAGGTGGGTGCAACTTGTTGCACTCGGATGGATTGTGAAAAAACGGCTTGGACATCGAGTCCAAGCCGTTTTTGGCGCTTTTTTGTCTTTTTGCTCGGGGGCAGTACCATCGTACAGCTCCCACTCGCAAAAATACAAAAATTTATCTCACTTTCTCGAAATCTGCCAGCGTGTAGAAATTTATAATTTGACTTTTTTTCTACGCCGGGCACCGAGGTTTTTTTCCCTCGGTGCTTTTTGTTTTGATAAAGAAAAGCGCTGATTTTTTTGCAGCAGTGCTTCCCGAGCTTTCCAAACACTAATTCAAAAAAATAAGGCGCAAATATTTATTGTATAATTTTGCATTATATGGTATTATAAATATGTATAACTTTCAGCAATTACCATGGAGGAAAAAGCTATGAAAAACACAGAAAAATCACTTGAAGCGCTTGTGGCGCTTTGCAAGGGCAGAGGCTTTGTTTACCCCGGCTCGGAAATATACGGCGGCCTTGCAAACACATGGGACTACGGCCCGCTCGGCGTTGAGCTTAAAACAAACATCAAAGCCGCTTGGCGCAAAAAATTCATTCAGGAAAACAAATACAATGTGGGCCTTGACGCCGCAATTCTTATGAACCCGCAAACATGGGTTGCATCGGGCCATCTCGGCGGATTTTCAGACCCGCTTATGGATTGCTGCGAATGCAAAACCCGCCACAGAGCAGACGATCTTATCGAAAGCTTTGACGGCACAAATGTTGCCGGCTGGAGCAACGAGGAAATGAGCGCATATATTAAAGAGCACAACATTCCCTGCCCCAACTGCGGCGCGCATAATTTTACGGACATTCGCCAATTCAACCTTATGTTTAAAACATTTCAAGGTGTTACCGAGGATTCAAAGGACGAAATTTATCTTCGCCCCGAAACGGCACAGGGCATTTTCGTAAACTTTGCGAATGTGCAAAGAACAACAAGAAAGAAAATCCCCTTCGGCGTTGCACAGGTCGGCAAATCCTTCAGAAACGAAATCACACCGGGCAAATTTATTTTCCGCGTGCGTGAATTCGAGCAAATGGAGCTTGAATTCTTCTGCAAGCCGGGCACAGACCTTGAGTGGTTTGATTACTGGCGCAGCTTCTGCCGCGATTGGCTCTATTCTCTTAACATGAAGCCCGAAAACCTTCGCCTTCGTGACCATTCGCCCGAGGAACTTTGCTTCTATTCAAAAGCCACAACGGACTTTGAATATCTTTTCCCGTTTGGCTGGGGCGAGCTTTGGGGCGTTGCAGACAGAACGGATTATGACCTTTCGCAGCACATTAAAACAAGCGGCAAAAACCTTGAATATTTCGACCAAACAACGGGCGAAAAATATGTGCCATATGTTATTGAGCCGTCGCTCGGCGTTGAAAGGCTTTTCCTTGCGCTTCTTACCGAGGCTTACGATGAAGAGGTTATCGACCCCGAGAAAAAAACGACACCAGAATCGTGCTTCACTTCCACCCCGCACTTGCTCCGTTTAAAGCCGCAGTGCTTCCGCTTTCCAAAAAAAGCTCAGCGAGCAGGCAGGCGAGGTTTACGATAACCTTTCAAAGAAATTCAACATTGATTACGATGATGCAGGCTCAATCGGCAAGCGCTATCGCAGGCAGGATGAAATCGGCACGCCGTTTTGCATAACATATGACTTTGATTCCGCAGAGGACGGTTGCGTAACAGTTCGTGACCGTGACACTATGGAGCAGGTCAGAATTCCGATTGCCGAGCTTGAGGACTTCATCGCGAAAAAAATCGAATTTTAACAAACCGAATTTTCACGGCGCACAGCACCGCCCGCCTCTGTGCGCCTAATATAAAAGGGCGGAAAGGCTTGTGATTTTATGAATCTTGACAGAGGCTTAATTAAACAGCAGGCAAGAGCGCTTATCAAAGATAAGGTTATGAAGCTGTTTATCACATCATTTGTGGTTTCGATTGCCATCATGGTAATTGGCGGATTATCTTTTTCGATTACATCCACCTCCTCAAACGATATATTCAACGGAAGCGATTATTCTTTTTCCGACAACGGCAATTCAAACGACAAAAATTATTTTAACGATTTTGACGGCAGCGGCAATTCCGCAAGCGATTTTGAAAATTTCGGCACGGCGGCAAATTCCGCACCCGAAAAAACGCTTATTTCCGCGCCGCAAAAAGCCGCATCAAGCAAATTGAGCGTGGTTTCCTATCCGCTTGCGATCGCTCGGATTTTGTTATTACCGCTTTTGGTTTCTCTGAGTTGGTATTATGTTAAATTCGTAAACGGCAGGGAATACGAGCTCGGCGCAGGCATTCAAATCACCTATAAAGAGGCGTTTGAAAATTACGGCAAAAAGCTGGGTGCGGCATTTTTGCAAGGCCTGCTTATGGATCTGCTCTCGGTGCTGTTTATAATTCCGGGAATCATATTCTATTACAGTTCATATTTTTACATATCAGCTGATTTGCGAATACCCCGAGCTTTCGCCCATGCAGGCAATCATGCTAAGCAAAAAAATAGTAAAAGGCCACCGCAGCGAGCTTTTCGCGCTTGATTTAAGCTTTATTCCGTGGTACTTGCTTTGCTTCGCGGTTTTCCCGCTCATTTATGTTGTGCCTTATGTAAGCACAACGCAGGCGCTTTATTACGAAAATTTCAAAGCCCGCGCTATTCAGCTCGGCGTTGTAACCGAGGATGATTTCCTTTCGGACGCACAAAAAGCCGCCAAATATTCGGGCCAATACGGCAATCCGCAGGGCGGCCAATATTACGGCTCACCTTACGGCACTCAGCAATACGCTCAGCCCGTGCAGAATCCGACTCAACCTCAGCAGAATCCGGCTCAGCCTCAGCAGAATCCGGCTCAGCCTCAGCAGAATCCGGCTCAACCGGGTGCCGGCTATGGCTATGCGCAGCCGCCGCAGGATTTCGGCGCGCAACAGCAGCCGCAAAGCGGAGCATACACGCAAAACCAACCGCAAAACACGGTGAATTATGCGCCGAACGCACAGGGATATTACCCGCCGCAGCAACCGGCAAATCCGTATGCGCCAACATATTTCAATCCGCCGCAGCAGATTATGCAGCAGCCTCAGCCGGCTTATTTTACACCGGATATCCCGCAGCCGCAGAATCCGGAGAAGCCGAAGGATATTTATGCGCCCCTTGCAAACGACACGGTAAATCCCACGGATATGCCCGAGGAACCGAAGCAGGAGGCACCGCAAATCACGATTACGGAGCCTGAAGAGCCGCAAACGCCGCTTTTCAGTGAAATGCAAAAGCCGGAGGAGCCGACGGAGGCATTTATTGAGCCTACCGAGCCCATGGAACCCACCGAGCCGGAGGATATTTCCTCACAAGCGGCACCGGCGGACATTCCGGAAGCGGCAATGCCGTTTATGCAGGCAGGCGTTTTCGGCACCGGCACATTTAACACGCCGGGCACCGAAACTGCCGACGGCTCAAAGCCGGATACAGACGCTGCAAGCACCGACGCAAAAACCGGATGCAGAAAACGATTTTGCACCGCAGCCAAGCAACAGCGAAGAAGACTCGGCACAATAACGGCCGGCTTTTTTTAACACGGCACGCGCAAAAAAATTGAATGCTTTAAACAGCAGTTTGTTTTTTGCCTGCCAATCATATAAAATTAAGCGACGCAGTTTAAAGCTGCGCCGCTTTTTTTAATCCCAAAACGACAAAGTTACTCACAAACACAGGCAAAGCAAGCGCCGATTTACCGCCGAAAGCATAATTTAATATTCGCACTTGTATATTTTTATATATTTTAGTATAATGGACTTAGTTTTATATTTTACACGGTGGTGAAAAAAATGCTCGGAAAAATATGTCCGAATCAAGATAACAGACCCTATCGGCTCCGTTCGCGACGGCACTCGGTTCACTTTCCCGCTGAACTACGGCTCGGTTTACAACGCCGATGAGCTTTATTCATTTGTTTTGGGAATAGACCACCCCGTTCGCAATTTTGACGGGCGCGTGATTGCCACGCTCAACCCCAAGGCCGGCGGCAGGCAGATTCTTATAACAGCTCCCAAGAGCACAAGATTTATAGTGAACGACATCAAAAAAATACATTGATGTTGAAAAAAAGATTTCCCGAATTACAAGCTTGAATGTTTGTACGAAAGCAGCTGCGGCGCTGTGGTGTACAGAGATATCAAGGGCGAGGTGCGCTATCTGCTTATTAAAAACAAACGCTCGGCGCACTGGGGATTTCCAAAGGGCCACATTGAGCCGGGAGAAACGAAAAAGCAAACCGCAATCAGAGAGGTGCTGGAGGAAACCGGAGTTCATGTGCGCATAATTGACGGCTTTGAAAGCATTTCAAAATACAAAATTCAAAACAAGATTGAAAAGCAGGTTTCCATTTTTGTCGGCACCACAACAGACAGTTCAACCTCCATTCAGCCGGAGGAAATTGAGGACTATATTTGGCTTACCTACGACAGAGCTTTAAGCATTCTTAAATTTGAAAACGACAAAAGCATTATCACGGCGGCGCACGAATTTTTAAACAGCCACAATTATATTTAGCCGCCCGAAAGGACTGCCCACGGCATGACGAAAGAGCAAGAATATCTTATAGCGCTTATCGGCGCATATCTCGGCGGCAGAAAAACAACCCTGCGATCCGATATTGATTACAGGCTGCTTTTTAACACGGCAAAAATTCATAATCTTGCGTGCCCTGTTTTTTGCGCAATTTCCGGCGCCGAAAACGCAAATGAGATAAATGAAAATCTTTTTGCGGAATATCAGGGAGCGTTTCTTGATTCTGTTTACATAAATAATATGCAAATGCAGATTTTCGGCGAAATAAAAAAACTTTTCTGCGCCGAGGGAATAAAATTTGTGCCGTTTAAAGGCGCCGTGCTGCGAGAACTTTACCCGGAGCCCGAAGCCAGAACAATGGGCGACATTGATTTGCTTATCGAAAAAGGCAGGCAAAAGCAGGTCAAAAAGCTGCTTTGCGAAAGCGGCTTTGAATGCACGGTTTGCGGCGGCGGAGAATGGGTTTACACAAAAGGCGGTGTGATTGCGGAAATACACACATCGCTTGTAAACGGCAAAATCGGCAGCAGCAGCGCAGATGAATTTTTTGAAAATGCAATTCAAAAGGCGGAATTCAACGGCTGTGAGGGCAGGCTTTTGCCGCAATATCATTTTGAATATATCCTTGCGCATTTAGCCCACCATTTCGGCAACTGCGGAGCGGGCATAAAAATGGTGCTCGATTTGGCGGTTATGCTGAAAGCGGGCGGAATAAGCATTGAAGCCGCAGAGGCGGATTTTGAAAAAATGGGGCTTGGCAAATTTGCAAAAATCATTCTTGCAATCTGCAAAAAATGGTTTGGCTACGGCAAAGAATGCGAATACCCCACCCAAAAAACAGAGGATTTTATCGCCTCGCACGGGGCTTTCGGCAATGTGAGCAGAAATAAAGCCGTGGTGGTGGAGCGCACAAAGCTTGCCCGCGGCAGTGCCAAAGGCGGATTTTCGGCAAAGCTTGCGTTGCTTTTTCCGAGCTATGAGGAAATGTGCGCGCTTTCATACATACGCTTTCTTAAAGGCAGGCGGTGGCTCACTCCGCTTGCATGGGCAATCAGATTTTTCAAAAATCTTTTTTGCAGGCGAAAAGATATGATGCGCCTTGCAAAAGAAATCGGCAGCAATGAAAACACGGCCGCCGCCCGGGAAGAACTTGAACATTACAAAGAAATCGGCCTGCTTTAAATTTCGGCAGGCACAAATTTAAAATTCACCGTGCAAAATCACTGAAAACAAATTTTCGCACGAAGCACAAAAACACGCCGTTCACGCGGCAGGAGGTAAAATTTATGGGATTTTTTTAACAGCGATATTGATTATTTTAATCATTGCGGCAATTGCCTTTGCCGCATGGTTTATCAGCTACCGTGCAAGCGGCAAATGCCCGCTCTGCGCGCTTGAAAAAATTACCAAGCCAACAAAAATAACCATGGATGTTGAAAATGCAGAGCCTTATTCCGCCGAAAATTCACCCACCCCGCCGATGGGCTGGAGCAGCTGGAACACATTTCGCCAAAACATAAGCGAGGATTTGATTTTAGACACGGCCGAGGCCATGAAAAAAACAGGCCTGCTTGATGCCGGCTACCGCTATATAAACCTTGACGATTGCTGGCAAAGCTCACTGCGTGATGAAAACGGCAGGCTTCAGGGCGATTTGGAAAAATTCCCCTCCGGAATCAAGAGCCTGATTTACAATATAACCAAATGGGCATGAAGGTGGGGCTTTATTCATCAAACGGCACCCTCACCTGCGAGGATTTGCCGGCAAGCCTCGGCAGAGAAACGCTTGACGCGCAAACGATTGCCGAATGGGGCTGTGAATTTTTTAAATACGATTTTTGCCACCACCAAATCATAAGCGGCGCGGCGCCGATTATAGAAGCGCTTGAAATCAGCGAGCCGGGCAAAAAGGCAGAATTTACCCTTTATCCCGAAAAATGCCGAATTCACCGGAAGAGCAAGAACCCTGCAGGTTAAAAAAAGCTGCCGACGGGCAAGGGCATAGGCCTTTTGAACCACGGCGCGGGCACGGCAATCTTTCGCCCCGTTATCAACACGGCAGGCGCATATGTTTTAACCCTGCTTATCCACAAGCAGTTCACAAGAAATGAAGAATATTTGCAGGTGGTTGTAAACGGCAAGGTGCACGAGGTTTTCTTTCCGAAAAACGAATGCACCAAGCCCAACGGGCAGAGCGCAGCTGATTATCCGCCTGCGCGCCGGCGAAAAACGAAATTGTGCTCAGAAACCCTGTTAAAAACAAGAGCGGACAGCTCTTTTTATTCAATATCAAAGAATGGGCAATGCCCTTAAAGCCGCCACAAAAAAAGTGGCGTTTGAAACGGGACTCAGAGAAAAGCCCATCACCTTTTCAATTTGCGAATGGGGCTTTGCAAACCCGTGGAATTGGGGCTTTGCAGCAGGCAACATGTGGCGCACCACGCCGGATATTATGCCGAAATGGTTCAGCATTCACATGATTTACCGCCGCAACATCGGCCTTTATGCTCACTCCGCGCCCGGCGCTTGGAACGACCCGGATATGCTTGAGGTGGGCAACGGCAAACTTACGGACGAGGAAAACAGAACTCATTTCAGCCTTTGGTGCATGATGGCGGCGCCGCTGGTGCTCGGCAATGATTTAAGGCTGCTTTTGGGCACGGACGGCGAACCCAACCCCGAAAATCCGATTTTGAAAAACGGTTACAAACAAGAGCCTTATCCTGATAGACCAAGACCCGCTCGGCAAGGCCGCCAAAAAGCTTAAAACGATTCACGGAATCGACATTTTGGCAAGGCCGCTTTCAAACGGCGACATCGCCCTTTGCCTTTACAATAAAACGGCGCATGTGCGCGGAGTTTCGATAGACATTACCGAAACCGCTGCGGATGAATATTTGAACTTTTCCCCCGCCGGCTCATACCAAGTGCATGAGCTTTGGAGCGACGAAAGATTTAACACAAAGATGATTTCCGCATCGCTTCAAAAGCACGGCTGCCGTGTTTACAGAATCAGCAAGCAATAACAGGAAATAATAAAAGAGCGTTTTCGGCGCCGAAAGGCGTTGCAAAACGCTCTTTGTTGCGCGGCGGAAACGCATTTTCGGCGCGTTAAAATGTTGATTTTACATCGGCACGGAGTTTGTTTCAACGCCGGGGAAGGCTTAATTTATTGCAGGCACATTGTGCCAATATACAGAAAAACAACCTCAACCGCTTCGCCGATAACAAAAAGGAATTATTAAAATGATTGCTAAATTGACAAAAAATGATTTTGACGGAATTTTCGAGCTTATCGAAAAAAGCTTTCCCACCGACGAATACAGGCAAAAAAGCGGCCAGCGCGCGCTGTTTTCACTGCCGGAATATGAAGTGTGGGGCATAAAAAACGCCGAAAACGAATTGCAAACGGACGCCTTTATAAGCCTTTGGCGATTTGAGGATTTTACCTACGGCGAGCATTTTGCCGTTCGTCGAGAGCTTCGCGGGCAGGGAACGGGAACAAAAGTTTTGGCAGAGATTTTGCAAAACGAGCACCAAAGATTTTGCCTTGAGGTGGAGCTGCCCGAAACGGAAACCGCAAAGCGCCGAATTGCATTTTATGAGCGAAACGGATTCACCCTGAATCATTTTTCCCTATATGCAGCCGCCGCTCGGCGAGGATCGCGACCCGCTGCCGCTGATGATAATGACCACAGGCGGCGCAATTGAAAAGGACGAATTTGAGCACATTCGCAAAACGCTTTATAAAAAAGTTTACCGCTCTTTTTCCGAATAATATCAATATATTTTGCACATATATTTGCAGGCAAGGCAGCAAACAACGCAAGCATAAAAAAAGCACGCAGCCTTTCATAAGAAACGCTTGGGGCACACTCCGTATTTCTCTTTACGGAGTGCGCCCCTTTTGCTTTAATTTTATGCGGCATAATTAAAAGCGTGCGCAAAAAAGCACACCGCATAACGCAAAAGCATAATACGATGTGCCGTGAAACAAATTATTCGATTTATCCGCAAGCCACAAGGATTTTACAGCTCTGCAATAACCTCAACCTCGCAAAGCACATTTTTGGGAAGCGCCTTAACGGCAACACAGCTTCTGGCAGGCTTTGCGGTGAAATATTTGCCGTAAACTTCGTTAAAAAGCGGCAAAATCATTTATATCGGCAAGGAAGCAAACCGTTTTAACCGCCTTATCAAGGCTTGTGCCTGCGGCTTCGCAAACTGCCTGCAAATTTTTGCAAACCTGCTCCGTTTGCTCCTCAATTGTTTGTGCCTCCACATTGCCCGTGGCGGGGTTTATTGCGATTTGGCCGCTTGTGAAAAGCAAGCCGTTTGCCTTAACCGCTTGGCTGTAAGGACCGATTGCGCCGGGGGGCGTTATTTGTTGAAACATATTCCATAATTCACATATCCTTTCGGTTTATTGTTTTTTATCTCAGGCAGGCAACGGCGAAAATGTGAAAAGCCGCCGCGCCGCTTCGGTTTTTGAATGTCGGCTTCGGGCGATTATCTGTCGCAAACCTCAAAGCCCGCGTCCTTAAGCGCTTTTTTGATTGCAACGATGTGGGCAAAATCCCTTGTTTCCACTTCGATTTTAAGATAGCAATCCGTGATATTCATATCAAGATCGGTGCTGTCATAATTTATGCTGGTAACATTTGCGCCTGTTTCGGCAATGATTTTTGAAACGCCGGAAAGCTGACCGGGCTTATCGGAAAGAGCGATTGTGATATGAGCCGTTCTGCCGCTCATCTTAAGACCTCTTTCGATGACGCGTGAAAGAATCGTAACATCGATATTACCGCCGGAAACAAGGCAGCAAATATTTTTGCCCTCAATATCCGGCACCTTGCCCGCAAGCACAGCCGCAACGGGAACGGCGCCCGCACCCTCGGCGATAAGCTTTTGCTGCTCAAGCAGGGTTAAAATGGCAAGAGCGATTTCATCGTCCGAAACGGTTACAATGCCGTCCACATATTTATTAACCATTTCAAAGGTGAGATCGCCGGGAGTTTTAACGGCAATGCCGTCTGCAATCGTTTGCACCTTGTCGAGCGTTTCGATTTTACCGTCGTCCACAGAATGAAGCATGGACGGCGCACCCTGAGCCTGAACGCCGTAAACGCGGCATTTGGGATTGATTTGCTTTATCGCAAAGGCAACGCCTGCGCAAAGGCCGCCGCCGCCGATCGGAACGATAACAACATCAGCATTCGGAAGCTGCTCCATAATTTCAAGGCCGATTGTGCCCTGGCCCGCGATAACATCGGGATCGTTAAACGGGTGAATAAAGCAATAGCCTTTTTCGTCGCGAAGCTCAAGCGCTTTATTATACGCATCGTCAAACACGCCATCAACCATGCAAACCTCCGCACCGAAGCGCTTTGTGGCCTCCACCTTAGAGATAGGCGCGCCCGCCGGCAGGCAAATAAGGCTTTTTATGCCGCTTTTTGTGGCGGCAAGCGCAACACCCTGGGCATGGTTGCCCGCGGATGCGGCGATAACGCCGTGCGCCTTTTCCTCATCCGTAAGCTGGCTGATTTTAAAATAAGAGCCTCTGATTTTAAACGAGCCGGTAACCTGCAAATTTTCTGTTTTAAGATAAACATTTGTGCCCTTTCTGATATTCGGGGCATAAATCATATCCGTTTCTCTGATAATTTCTTTAAGCACGCGCGATGCTTTATAAACTCTGTCAAGCGTAATCATATTTTAACCTTGCCTTTTCCTTTTTATATATACTCAATCATTTTAATACCAAACAAAGCTTTTGTCAATCGCAAAGCGCACAAAAAACGGCTTTGCCAAGCCGGATTTGCGATTTTGCCGATCGGGTTAAAAGCACTTGGCGCAAAGAACATTCTCGGCACAAAGGATATTGTTAAAGGAAAAAGCTTTCGAGGATTGAGGCACACTCGGTAAAAACACAAAGAATGCCTTTTCGATATTTCTTTGGCATCCCCCTCGGGAGAAGGCTAATTTCGTTTCAGAAACGCCATTGGGACTGAATAGCGGCCACCGAAATGCTTTAGCATTTTGGTGAGAAGGAGAAACAATCGCAGTGCTTTTTGTGATTTGCAAAGCAAATTGCATCGGCACGGAGTTTGTTTCGACGCGGGAGAAGGCTGATATTTTAACAGCGTCACTGCATAAACTCGTCCTTGTTTAACAAGGGAGGCGAAAAAAGGAACGGCTAAGCCGTTCCTTTTTTATTTCAAGCCGTATTTTTCCCGCTTAATCCAATTCAACCGTATAATTCAACTTATCCGAGCCGAAGGAGGCAAACTCACTGATTTCGATTTCCACATCTGCGGAATCATCGCGCAGGGCATACACCTTTGAAACCTCTTTACTTGAGTCGGGCTTAACCTTGGCTTCAAGCCCCATATCATCCAAATCGTCTTCGGTGAAGGTGCTTTCAAGCTCCACTCCGTTTTGATAAGCTTCGTCCTGAAGCGCCAAATCAAAGCTTTCGGCATCCGATGAATTATTCGTAAAGGAATAGGTGATTTTTACGGCGTTTTCACCGTTCCAATCTTTGCACTTTTCGGCGGATTTAACCGTGCATATATAATTGCCTATTTGACCCTGCGGTTTTTCTTGCTCCTCCGCCGAAACAGAGCTTGACGCAGAGGAAGAAGCGGCATTTTCCGCTTCGGAGGAAGACGCCGCACTGCCGCTCGCAAAAATTCCGATGTGCACAAACACGATAACGGCACTGACTACGATTCTTGCCGCCAAATTAAATTTTTTATATCCCCACATAAGGCAAATGCCGATAAGCGGGAAGAATATAAGCATAAAAACGACCGTGCCTGTTTTTGACCAAAAGCTTTGCTTTTTCTTCGGCGGTGCCTGCTGCACGGGCGGCCGAGGCACATAACCGCCTTGCCCGAAATTCGGCGTCTGCCGATAATAAGACCCGCCGTTCGGCTGCGCGGGAGGTGTTTTCAGACTGCTTTGAGGCTGAGCAAATTCCTTGCCGCAATAGGTGCATTTTCCGTTTTCAACCGGTGCGCCGCAAGAATCACATTTCATTATTTATCGCTCCTTTATAAATCGAGTAATTTTTTTCTTTATTTCCGTAAATTCCACTTCGCTGATGACGCCTTCATCAAGCAGCTTTTTTTATATTCGCGCAGTTTTTCAACTTTATTTTCTTCCTTTGCAGAGGCTTGGCCGACGGTATCCGCCATTTGCCTGCCGAATGCAAAGCTTGCGCCCAAAGCCGCCAAACCGCCGTCCTTATTAGATGCCTCGCGCATGGCGCGCGCCGTTTGATATTGCACAAAGCGATCCATATTTTTTTAGAGGCGATTCCCACGCCGGATTGCTCGTCTATCAGCTTTTCCACTTCCTGCGGCAAAGAAATATTTTCTATTGCCAAATCTGTGAAGCGAAAGCCCAGATTTGCCGCCTTTTGATTTGCATAATCCAAAAACGGTTTTTTTGAAAAACTCACGATAAGAAGTTGCCAAATCCAGCACGGGCAATTTGCTTTGGGCAATTGCGGCGGAAACGGATTCGGAAACGAAGCTGTTTAAAAAAAGACAAAAATATCATAGGTCATATTCAGCTTTCGCGCGCCGAACACCTGAGTCATAAAGCGATTAACATCCGTTATTTGAAAAGCATGGGTGCCGAACGCCGTTACGCGCACAACATTAAAAATCGGGATCGCGCATAAGGATTGGATTTTTCGTGCCCCATCGGTTATTTATAAACTGAGTGGTATTAACAAAATACACATCCGATTTAATAGGCGAATTGAATTTATAAGGCAGTGCCGCCAAGCTTGAAAGAACAGGCAGATTACCCGTATTCAGCTTATATGAACCGGGCGCGAAGATATCCGCAATTCGGCCCTGAAAAACAAAAACGGCGCACTGCCCGTTGCGAACGATAAGCTTTGCACCCTGCTTAATTTCATCGCCTCGGCGTTCAAACTTGCTCACAAGCATTTTATTGCTTTCATCAACATATTCGATAACATCTATAAACTGACCGCCCCAAAAGCCTTCCGACATAATCATTCCTCCAGACGAACGCGATTTTGATTGCTTTAATCCTGCGGCAAGCCAAATCATGCGTGCCGTGCATAATTTCGGCCGCTTAAATTTCAACATTGTCTTATGACAGGACAATAATAATCCAAAGTCATTTTACAATATAAATTGTCTTGTGTCAAGACAATTTGTCAAAGAACAGGAGAACAACAATGGCACGCATAATAGACGGCGACAAAACAAATTGCACCGGCGCACAAATAAAAAAGCACAGAAAATTGCAAAAAATGAGCCAACAGCGGCTTTCAAATTTGCTGGAACTGCAAGGCGTTTATGTTTGCAGAGGTTCCGTTTCCAGAATTGAGGATCAATCACGAACAGTTACGGATATTGAGCTTCGTGCCATTGCCAAGGTGCTGAAGGTGGAAATCGGCGAACTGTTTGCCGAGGAATAAGAAAAAGCAATCGCCGCAAGCGCAAATTAAAAGCGCCGTGCATTATTAAACATTGATTACGCACATCGTTTTTATTGACTTTGGGCGCATAATGATTTAAAAATTACATTATAAATTTTCCAAAAAGCTTGTTAGGAGGATTTTTGATTTGAAAGCAATGAAGAAAAATCACCTGCGCCCTGCTTTGCGTTTTGCTTATAGGCTCGCTTTTTTTGCAGGCTGCAGCAATTCAAATAAAAAAACGAAGAGGCAGATGAGATTACATCAAGCACAATGCTTGTGGCTTACACGGCGGAAAAAGGCTCCGTTTCTTTATAAGGACGAAAAACGGCGAGCTTGCCGGCTTTGATGTTGAGCTTTTCCAAAAAAACGCCTTTGATTCCTTTAAGGGCGACTACAAAAAAACTATGAATTCGTGCAGGTGCCCGAGGGCTACAAATTGGGTGAGGACGCCGCTTACACGGATGAAAAACGGAAAAAAACATATACCGCAATGATTTTTCATAGGCGCAATGCAAAAGAACACGGGCACCGCAAACGAGGATTACAATTGGAGCGCAAACATTATTGAAAACCGCATAGTTGCAGCGGTTTCCGAATCAAGCCGAATTGCCTCTTACAAAGACCTTGCAGGCGCAAAAGCAGGTGTGGTTTCCGAGGCTGCGGCGGCCGCGCTTAACGATAATTTTGCCGTTAAAAATTCGCTTGCCTCGGCAGAGGCATATTCCTCGGCAAACGAAGCCTTTGCCGCTTTGAACAACGGCGACATCGATGCCGTTATCATCGATGATTTCAGCCTTTATGCATACCCGGATTATGCAGCGTTTAAAATCATTCCCGGCGAGCTTGACAGGATTGAATACGGCTTTGCATTTGCAAAAAACAACGATTATTCGGCAGGCTTTAACGAAGCGGTTTACGAAATGAAATCCCCCGATTACGGCGACGGTGACGAGCTCACCCCGCTTGCGGAAAAATATTTCGGCAACAGCGAAACCTGCGTTTTTTTGATTTTAAGCCGGAGCAAAAAAATAATCCGATATTTAAATTTTAACAAAAAACGAAGCCGCTCAGGGCCATTTGACCCTCAGAGCGGCTTTTTTTCTTTATTTTTTTCAACAATGGGCGGAGAAAAATTTTTTTCTATTGCGCCGCGCAGCTTGGGATGGCGGATAACGAAATGAATTGCCGGTGATTTTTTTCCTTTGAAACCATTGCCCAATGGCCCAAATTCATAATTATTTGCAAATTGCAAAAAGCATTTTCTTCGGTTTGAAGCAGGGAATAATTCGGATGCGCCGCTTCAAAATCAAGTGTTTGGCGCAAATGCTCGGCATAATCCTCATAATCATAAAGCACATCTTTTTTTCATAAAAACGCGCCCGAAAGCGGCAGCTTACGGATTTCGCTTTCAAAAATTTTTGCTTTGAAACAAGCGGCACCTCGTCCGCAAGCCTGTTTGCCGCAAGCACGGCATCAACCGCCTGCCTTTGAAGGGCGGCGAAGGATTTGATTTTTTTGCAATCGCCTTGCGAAACGGAGTTTTTTGCAAGAATTTTTTCAAGCAGCTCGGGCTGCATTGTATAAAGCGGCAGCGTTGAAAGCACGGAACGCCTTTGGCCGGGAGTGCGGCTGTCTGCCATAACAAAAGCCTTTAATTTTTCGGCGGAATCGGCACGGTAAATTTCCATAAGCGGCGAAGCCGCATTAAGCATATCCCGCGCAAGGCGCTTATAATATTCAACCTCTGCTTTATTTTTTGTTAAATAATATCTGCCGCTTTCGTGGCATTCGGAAATTGCCTGCCCGTCGAGCGCCGCCGCGCCGGAAACCTTAATCAAATGCATAAACGCTCCGGATTGATTGTTTTTGAAATAATAGGGTGATATTTGCCCTGTCATATACATTGGAATCCAGCTTTCAAGCCCAAGCATCATATCCTCAAAAAGAGCGCTCAAGATAATGAATTTGATTAAGATGCAGCCCTTTTTTTCAGCATCATTGCCATGCCGAACATCCACTTTTTTTCGGGAAATCGGGGTCCTTTGCCATTTCCGCCATCGGCATATCGCTGAACATTGTGACCGGCTCGGTTGATTTTGAAAGCACGGTGGCTTTAAGAAAATCAAGCTCGCTTTCCATCATTTCGCTCAGCCCGTAATAAAATTTTGATCCCCTTGTGATAAACGGCGCCGTTATCACCTTTAATTTATCAAACTTTATCGCCTTTATATATTCATTTAAATCAAACTCATTAAGCTTTGAAAGAAAATCAAAAACCCTGCCGCTTTCGGGATCATGCTCTGTAAGCAGCCAATTAAGCACCGCCTCTTTGCGCGATTTTTCCTCCGCAAGCGCCTCTGCCGGGCAATCAAAAAGCAGTGCCATTGCCGCAATGCCACTATCGCCGCTCATTTCAACAGCAGTAAAATCCGCAACGGCCGATGCAAACTTTTTCGGCTCCGCAGGCCTGCGGGAGCCGCTTTTTATGCGATAAACCGTTGAGCTGTCATAATTTGCAAACTTACACAGCTTTGAAATGCTGATATTCAGAGCCTCTGCCAGGGCATTGAAGTTTTTGCGCAGCTGCTCGCAATTTAAAAAGCAAACATCATCGCACTGCAAAAGCTCTGCCGCCACATCTGCCGCCGTTTTCGGCTTTCCGTTTTTGCTTGAAAGTTCCGCAATGCCTGAGCAAAGCCCGGAAAACGCCTCCGAATCGGAATCGGGCACACGCTCGCCGGAACGATAGCGGCTGAATGACGCCTCTGAAATTCCTGCCGCCCTGCATATTTCCTTTGCCGTGCAATTGCAATCCTCTGCAAGCTCGTTTAGCTTATCATAAAACCTCATCGCGGCAACCCCTTTCCGTTATAAATACTCGGTGCGGCGGCACTTTTTGCCGCACACCCTGCATTACCGCAAAAGACAAATCTTTTTCATTATAATTATACAACCTTTTTTTCCGAAAAAAAGGAAACAATTTCCGTTTAGGCAACAACCAATGCGGAAATAAAAAAATCATATTTTCAAATCCTTTTGCTATAATGAATTTAACGGCACAGCCGAACAACACCGAAAGGAGAATTTATATGAAAAAGACCACTCACCACCGTAAAACCAAGCTTTTGGCAATGCTTACCGCGCTTTGCCTTGTGCTTTCGCTTTTACCGATTACAGCTTTTGCCGGTGACACGGAGATTGATTCCGTAAAAGTTAACATTAACGCCGATTTTGCGCCGGGTGATTCGCCCAAGGCTTCGGCTTCCGTTACGGAAGACGGAGCAAACTACACAATCGCCTACGAATGCTGGCGTGAGGTTGAAAGAGAAGACGAATACACAACCTTTACAAAGCGCTATTGGTATTCGGATCCCGCAAAACTGGCGGAAGTTTCGGACGATGAAAAGCTAACAACCTTTGAAAGCGGAAAGGAATACGAATACGATATTTGCTTCACCGCCGACGACGGATATATTTTCGCAAAAGAAGTTGAAGTCAGCGGCTATATAAACGGAATTCAAAATCAAATCAGTTATGAGCACGAAAACAGCGCGAAAGAATTGGAACTTTGGGCTCAGCTCAGATATCAAATGACCCCTCTTTCCGATGTAACAGTAACGGGCGCACGCACATCATATCATGCAGGCGACGCTCCGACAGCGGATGCATATTCACAGGCCGACAATTTATTCGACGCCACCGACATAGCATATGAATATTGGGAAGAAATGCAGGATAACGGCAACGGTGAACTTGTTCCCGTTAAATTTTGGTATTCCGACCCCGACGAGATGGCAAAGGTTCCGAGCGACAAAAGAATAACCGCTTTTGAAGAAGGCAAAAATTACATGTACAGCATTATGCTTAAAGCAAAAATGCGGCAAAAACCTTTAACGCAAACACAACCGTTACATTTAACGGCGAATCCGTTAATTCCGCAAATCTCGATGTTTCCGAAAACGGCAAATATCTTTTTATTACCGCACTTAAAACCCTGCATCCGGCAGCTTTAAAAACAATAGACACAATCACCGTATCGAATGCCACAACAAGCTTTAAAGACGGCGACAAGCCTGTTTTCACCGCAACCGTGCCCGAAGGCGCACCGTATTACATTGACCACGAGGGCTGGATTTGCGATGACGGCGGAATTACCTCAAGCGAATATTGGAACGAAAGATACGGCGACCACGAAGGCAGCTGGGGCAAGCTTGTTACCGCATTTGATGCAAACAAAACATACGGATACAGAATTTATTTCAAGCTTACGCCCGATGGATATAACGCAAATTACACATTCGGCGAAAGCACAAAGCTTGTGATTAACGGCCAAAGCATTGACCTTTCAAAATGCGGCTGCTCTCTTGATTCGGACGGCGAGGTTTATTGGATAGACACAAATCTTGAAATGACGCCTTCAAAGAGCGGAAACGAAAACGATTACCAAATCATAAACGGCGCCCATTCGCAAATCACGGCCGGAAACGGCAGCGCTTTAACCGTGCGTGCAAACGGCAGCTTTGACAAATTCACCGGCGTTAAGGTTGACGGCGTAACCGTTGCCCCCGAAAATTACACAGCCAAGGAAGGCTCCACAATCATCACTCTTGCATCAAGCTTCCTTGAAAAGCTGGGCGCAGGCAGGCACACAATCACCGTTTTGTTTACAGACGGTGATTGCAGCACCGATTTTGAGCTTTTGGCATCACATGAAAATCAAAACGGAAGCGGCAACCGGGGCGGAAGCAATCAGAACGGCGGCAGCCAAAATAATAATAACGGCAACAATCAAAACGCCGATAATAACGGCAGCAACCAAAACGGCAATCAAAAAGGAAGCGGAAATTCAAATCGCGGCACAAGCGGCAAGAGCCCGAGCACAGGCAGCAACTTCAACGCAGCTGCTTTTTGCGATGATGCTTTTCCTTTCCTGCATCACAGCGGCGGCCGCAATTCCCGCAGCCAAAAAGCGCCGCAACAGCTAAACAGGCAAAAAAATCAAAAGCGCTTTTTTCAAAATCGTGAGAAGGCGGAAAAACAAACCCGCCTCGCTCCAAGCGCATAATAAAACCCTTTTTTTTCATCAGCCCTCCCGCAACGGGAGGGTTGATTTTTTATAACAGCGTTGCCGCACAAGCTCGCCGATTCATTTCCAAGCACCGCAAAATCAATATAAACTTGAACGCAGGGCACAATAGTGATAAAATAGCCGTATAAACAAAAAAATCGAAACGGAGTTGATTTTATGCAATGGGAATTTAACCTGCCCGTTAAAATAGTTTTCGGCAGCGGAAAGCGCGCCGAAATCGAAAAGTATATAGATGAAACGGGCGGCACGCGCGGCGTGCTTGTTTGCTCTGCAAGCGTGGCAAAGCGCGGTGTTGCAAACGAATTTATTAAAAATTCCGGCGGCAAAATAAAAGAGATTTTCACGGACATCCGCCCGAATCCAACCACGGATAATGTTGATTCCTGCGCCGAGCTTATGCGCAGCTGCAATGCCGATTTTGCCGTGGCGCTGGGCGGAGGCTCGCCGATGGATTGCTGCAAAGCGGCGGCGGCAATTGCAAGGGGGAGCGGCAAAATTGCCGAATACCACACGGGCGGCAGGCCCGTTAACGCTGCCGAAGCGATTCCGATGATTGCATTTCCCACCACAAGCGGAACGGCAAGCGAGGTTACAAACATTTCTGTGCTTACGGACACGGCAAAGGGGCTTAAAGCGCCTATGAACGACCCTGCAATGTATCCCAAAATTGCGATAATAGACCCGGAGCTTACCCTTTCGGTGCCCCCTGCCGTTACGGCGTCAACAGGGCTTGATGTGCTCAGCCACGCAATCGAAAGCTATTGGAGCACCTTGAATCAGCCGCTTTGCTCTGCGTGCTCGGTTTATGCGGCAAAGCTTGTGTTTAAATACCTTGAAAGGGCTTACAACGAGCCGAATAATTTGGAGGCGCGCGAAAAAATGGCGCAGGCCAGCATAACGGCGGGAGTTGCTTTTTCACACCCACGCACAACGGGCAGCCACGCCTGCTCTTTCCCGCTCACAAATCTTTACGGCGTGCCGCACGGCGAAGCCTGCGCCTTTACGCTTGATTACTTTGTGAAATTCAACGCCGACAATGCAGACGAAAAACGGCAGAATTGCCGCCTTTGCCCGCGAGTGCGGATTTAAAAAAACGCCTATGAAATGGCAAATGAAATTTCAGCTATGAAAAAAACGAATGGGAATGCGCAGCCGCCTGAGCGAAATCGGCTGCACAAGCGATGAACAAATCGCCGAGCTGACCGAAAAAAGCATGAGCATGCTTATGAAGCGCAACCCGATTGCGCTTTCAAAGCAAAAATATTCTTGAAATGTATCGCGCTTTAAGATAATATATAAATATCAAATCACACAAAGCGGCGATTGCCGAAAAGGAGATATTATGGTTTACGGAATAGTTCTTGCCGGCGGCATAGGCTCTCGCATGGGCGGCGACAAGCCTAAGCAATATTTAACGCTTAAAGGCAAGCCTGTTATTATATACACAATTGAAAAATTCTTTACCTACCCGGATTTTGAAAAGGTGATAGTGCTTTGCCCTTCTCAATGGGTGGAGCACACCAAGGATCTTATCAAAAAGCACATTGCCCCCGCGCAGGAAAAGGTTTGCGTTATCGAAGGCGGCGCCACAAGAAACGAAACGATTATGAACGCCGTTGATTACATTGAGCAAAATTTCGGCCTTGACGATGACACGATTATCGTTACCCACGATTCCGTGCGCCCGTTTGTTACGCACAGAATCATTGAGGAAAACATTGCCGCCTGCCGCGAATACGGTGCCTGCGACACCGTGATTAAAGCAACGGACACAATAGTTGAATCCAAAAACGAAAAAACGATAAGCTCAATTCCAAACAGAAGCCATATGTATCAAGGGCAAACTCCGCAATCCTTTAAGGCGGCGAAGCTGAAGCAGCTTTACGGCGAGCTTTCCGCCGAGGAAAAAGATATTTTAACGGACGCCGCAAAAATCTTTGTGCTAAAGGGCGAAAAGGTGGCGCTTGTTGAGGGCGAAACCTTTAATATTAAAATCACATATCCGTATGATTTGCGTGTTGCCCGCTCTCTGCTGGAGGATGAAGAATGATAAACACCGTTTACCGCCTTGCCGAGCCGAGGCGCTTTGAAATTGCTTTTGAAGACATTGAGCTGTTTGGGCAAAATGCAATAGTTCGCCCCACTCACCTTTCAATTTGCAATGCCGATATGCGCTATTACCTTGGCACAAGAGACCCAAAGGTTTTGGCGCAAAAGCTGCCGATGGCTCTTATTCACGAGGGCATAGGCAAGGTTGTTTTTGACCCCACCGGCACCTTTAAAAGCGGCGACAGAGTTGTTATGGTGCCAAATGCGCCATGCGAAAAAGACGATTATATCGCCGAAAATTATTTAAAAACATCTAAATTCTGCGGCTCTTCCATGGACGGATTTTTGCAGGAATATGTTGAAATTTCGCCGAAAAGGCTTGTGCCGCTGCCGCAAGGCATAAATTTAAATGTGGCTGCGTTTACGGAAATAGTTTCCGTTTCCGTGCACGCCATAACCCGCTTTAACAAAATCGCCCACGCCCGCCGCGAGCGCATCGGCGTTTGGGGCGACGGTAATTTGGGCTATATAACCGCTCTTTTTCTCAAAAAGACTTTTCCGCAATCGCAAATTTTCGTTTTCGGCAAAACATACGGCAAGCTTTCGGATTTCACTTTTGCAGACGAAACCTATCCCGTAAATGCAATTCCGGGCGGATTAACCGTTGACCACGCTTTTTGAATGCGTCGGCGGAAACGGCAGCCCCGTGGCAATAGAGCAAATAATCAATTTGATCAAGCCGGAGGGCACAATCTCGCTGCTTGGGGTTTCCGAATATCCCGTGCAAATAAACACACGCATGGTGCTTGAAAAAGGGCTGCGCCTTTTCGGCTCATCGCGCAGCGGTGTTGCGGATTTTGAAAAAACCGTGGCAATGTATGAATCAAACCCGGAAATCATTGATTACCTCGGCAACCTGATAAGCTCGGTAAACACCGTGCGCACCGTGGCAGACATAAAAGCCGCATTTGAAAAAGACACCAAAAAAGCCTTCGGCAAAACCATTATGAAATGGGAAGAATAAAAAGCAAATAAGCACACAAATAGGCAGGGAAAAGATCCCTGCCTTTTATTGTATTAAAAAACAAAAAAGTCCGATAACGGTTTACATAACATTGACTGGACCTCAATTGTTATTAGTTCCCTATCGGACTTATTGGTCGGAATTATCCTAATCATCATTGGTAAGATTGTAGGATAATCTTTGACAGAAAAGTAAAGGGGAGCAATCCCCTTGCTTTTTCCTAACCGTATTATATAATATTTTTTTGTGAGGTGTCAATAAGAGCAACATTTCATTATACTCGAAACAAATTTTTATTGCGTTTGCATTGTGAAAAAGTTCATATCTGTATTCCGCCGGCATATAGAAACCATACAACAAAAAAATATATACTGTTAATATATTCAAATTAAACAGCAGGCAATCCGACAAGGAGTATTTAAATGGAAAAAGAAAGTAAAAAAACACATCATCACCGCAAAAAAAGCAAACGCAGGAAAAATGGCGGCAATAATAATCTGCGTTATTTGCGCTTTGGCACTGATTACCGGAGGAACGGTGCTTTTTGCAAACAGAGAAAAACATTGCAATAAACAGGCAAATGGCGCAAATGGATAAAAATCAACGATCATTTAAGTCAAATCGAAAACAGCTTTTGGGATGAAAACAAGCCGACGGAAGATGCTATTAACACATTGCTGAAAAAAAGAATATGACTATGCGGCATTACTTAAAGAAAAAGGCACTTTAAAAAGATGTTTCCTTGGAAGCAGAAACACTTTGCTTGGTATGCACAATGCCGCAGGGTGATGTGATTGTGTATACTCCGGAAATTGAAGGATTAAAAGCCGGCGGCTCGGGAAACAGAATAGTCACATTGCAACAGTATTACGACACAAAAATAAAAAGTGACGCTCCGGATAAAGCCGCAAAAGAGGTTGCCTCTAAGGTAAAAGGCTATAAATTTGACTCGGCAGACAATTTTGATAACAAAAATGTTAATATGCAGGCGCTAAAAAAATTAAGCGGTGCAAAAATCATAATTTGGGACGGCCACGGCACATACACGGCTTCAACAGGCTCAGTTGTTTCCATCGACATACCTTATAAGACCGTGAAAAAGGACAAAGAATTTCGCAAATATTGCGATGGTAAGCATATACTCGCAAACGGCAAAAGCCACACTCTGCTGACAGCTTCGTTCTTTAAAGATTATTATCAAAAGGAAAGCTTTGACGGCGCAGTAATTTATTTAGGCACTTGCCTTTCCGCCTTTGATTCAAGCATGGCAGATGCTTTTATCGCAAACGGTGCCGAAGCGGTTTATGCCAACTATTATGTTACTACCGTGGGATATGATTCAAAAATGACGACTTCGATTTTCGGTGCTCTTGCAGACGGTGAAACCGCAGAAACAGCTTTAAAAATCGCACAAGACAAAAACGGCGAATACGACATTGAAACCACATACGATTACGACACATTATGCCGCAGAAACAAAGTTATTTTAAGCGGCAACAAAGATTTTTCACTGACCGGAAGCAAACCCAAAGAGCAACCGACAGAAACAACAACACAAGAAGAAACTACAACCGAAACCACAAAGCAGAAAAGCAGCATCGTTCAAAAACTCGCAACAGAAGAATGGTCGCTGTATATACCGGCAGAACCAGGATTGGTTGAAAATTTCAAATTCAATGATAATAATAAAGTTTTAATCACAAACAAATCCGAGGGAGGCACGCAGCAGGAAACGGCAACATACTCGGTTGAAAACGATAAAACTGTCAAATTCAGCGACGAATCGGGCGCGGCAATAACGGTAAGCAAAGCTTTTTCGGATTCCGACATGCTGCTGATACAATTTGATTATTCGGATTCAGGCTACACGGTTTACGGAGTTTTAAATAAAAATGTGCCTAAAAACAGCACAGAAATTTCCCAAAGCTTTTTGCAAGATTTGGAAGGAACCACTTGGAATTCCGAATATTTTTCAAAAAGCATTCCGGCATATGAGCTTGTTTCATTTTATAATTACAAGGATTCGGCATTATACGGCGGTATAATGGTTGATCACGGTGAGTACGAGTTCAGCGGTCAACTCATAACGGAAAAATTGTGCAAGCTATATCTGTGATTCGGCACAGACACGCTTTGTTGTTGAAAAAAATCAAAGAAAAGGCGATACATTAAATGTTATTATTTTTCTCAACCGGCGAAAAATCAAAAAAAGCCGTTGCCGAAACTGGGAACAAAAACAAACTGATTTTACAAAGATACAATAACAACAGGAGCAGCCGGTGGCTGCTCCTGTTGTTATTTAAAAAAACGCAAAGCTGCCTAAAAATCGGCAGTTTTATGTGTGCGGCAGGATTACTTTTTGCCGTCAAATCCGGGATTAAAGGCATAGAAATTTTTTTACTGTTCATTTTATCGGTCAGCAGGCGCAGTGCCTCACCGAAGCGCTGATAGTGAACGATTTCGCGCTCGCGCAAAAAAACTTGATAGGCTCGATAACATCAGGATCATCCACCAAGCGCAAAAATATTATCATAAGTGATTCTGGCTTTTTGCTCGGCGGCAAGGTTTTCGTTTAAATCCGCAATAGGATCGCCCGTTGATTGAATTGAGGCCGCATTCCAAGGAAAGCCGCTTGCCGCCGCAGGATACACGCCCGTGGTGTGATCCACAAAATATGCCGCAAAGCCGGGATTTTCTTCAATTTGCTTTTCCGTTAAATTTTTTGTGAGCTGGTGCACTATTGTGCCTATCATTTCAAGGTGGCCGAGCTCCTCCGTGCCTATATCCGTAAGCAGACCTTTAAGCTCCGGAAGCGGCATTGAATATCTTTGAGAAAGATACCTGAGCGATGCTCCGAGTTCTCCGTTAGGGCCGCCGTATTGAGAAATTATCATGCTTGCGGCCTGCGGATCGCAGTGCTTTATATTTATGGGATATTGTAATTTTTTTTAACATAATTAAACATGGCTTTTCTCCTTTCATTATTCAATTCATTTTATGCAAAGGAGAAAATATTGCCACGGCAAAAAAAAGCAACCGCCGATGTGCAATTCATAAAAAATAGCCCACACCTTCGGTTGCCTTTGATTTTATATTTGATTTATGCAAAATTGCCGCTTCGGCGAAACGGCAAAAGCAAGCTTTTTCGTTTTTTTTCGTAAACCGCTGCCGTTTTTTTCATAATGCAATTATCAGTTTGTTTTGATGCTTTCAAGGAAGCGAACAAACTGCGCTCTGCCCTTTTCGTTTCGCTCAAACACACCGCACTGCTCCAAAATGGCGGCAAACACCTTGCCGACCTCCTGCCTGAGGATATCTGTGCAATTATCTGCATTAAGCTCATGGCTGGCGGCAATATCAAGCGCCCATTCCTTGTGCTTTGCAATTCTTTCGTCTGCCGCAATATCGCTGCCGGAAAGCAAAGCCTTTTCAAGAAGCTCAAGCTCTGTTTTAAGGCGCGCCGGCAAAACGGCAAGACCCATAACCTCTATCAAGCCGATATTTTCGCGCTTGATGTGGTGGTATTCCGGGTGCGGATGATAATATCCATCCGGAAATTCCGGAGTTGTGATATTATTTCTGAGCACAAGATCAATTTCATATTTTCCGTTTGCAAATCTGGCAATCGGCGTGATTGCATTGTGCGGAACACCCTCTGTTTCGGCATAAATAAATGCTTCCTCATCCGTGTAGCTTTTCCATGCGGCAAGCACCTTATCGGCAAGCTCGCAAATGCGCGCAGTGTCCTCGCCGCGCAGGCGCAAAACAGACATCGGCCAGCGCACAATGCCCGCCTCAATGTCGCCATAGCCTTTAAATTCAAACGGAAATTCAATTTCCGCTTTTGTCATTGCAAATGTGTAGCAGCCGCCCTGAAAATGCTCGTGAGTTAAAATTGAGCCGCCGACTATCGGCAAATCCGCATTTGAGCCGATGAAATAATGCGGAAATCTTTTAACAAAATCAAAAAGCTTTTCAAACGCAGCCTTATTTATCGCCATGGGAGTGTGATTGCCGTTGAAAGCAATGCAATGCTCGTTATAATAACCATAGGGAGAATATTGCAAAAACCACGGCTCGCCGCCCATGGTGAGCGGGATGATGCGGTGATTTTGCCTTGCCGGATGATTAGCTCTGCCGGCATAGCCCTCGTTTTCGCGGCAAAGCTGGCATTTCGGATAAGCGCTTTGCTTCATTTTAAGAGCTGCGGCAATTGCGCGGGGATCCTTTTCCGGCTTTGAAAGATTTATGGTCATATCAATATCGCCGTATGGCGTAGGCGTTATCCATTTAACATCCTTTGCAAGCCTGTCGGCACGGATATAATTTGTTTTTTTGCTGAAATCATAATAAAAAAATCCGTGGCGGCCTTGGGGCTTTCGGCATAAATCGATTCAAATTTATCTATAACCCAAGACGGGCGCGGAGTGAGCAAACCCATAATTTTGGTGTCAAACAAATCGCGGTAAACAACGGAATCCTCGCAAAGCCCGTTTTTGCAGGCATAATCAAGAATTGCGTTTAAAATTTCAACAAGCTCCGGCTCGCCGGCAACCTCGCGCTCCTCATAGGAATCAAGGTGCAGCGCCTCAAGCAGGCTGTTTACGGAATAAACTCTGTCGTTCTCTTCAATAAGGCCGGTGCGAACGGCATAATCCGCAAGCGCCGTTATCGCTTCAAAAAAACATCCATAAAACAATCTCCCCATATATACTATATACATTATATATATCATCGTTTCGGTTTTTTATTGTAGCACACTTTAATGCCCGTGGCAAGAAATTTATGGCGGGCGAGCGTTCACATTTTTCCAAATCAAAACACAAATACCAAGCAATATTAAAATCGGCATTAAATCGCGTAAAAATAATTATCAAATTTAAGCTTAAAAAAACATAAAAAAATAAGTTGCACTTTTGTTAAATCTTTTGTTAAAAATTGAGTGAAATATTTTTTTGAGCGATAATTTATTATCGCTTTTTAATTATGTTGCGTAGTGCGTTTACGCAACAATGGGAAGGAGACTTTTTATGTCTGAAGAAAAAGGACAGCAAAAAAAGTACATGAAGTTCTCGGAGATAATCACCTTCGGTATCGGCTTATTCGGCGTGGCTTTGCTTACGGGCTGGATGCCGGATTACACCGCCACCTTCTTTGCGGACTTCGCTTTTTAAAGGAAAAAGGCTTTGACAGCACCGTTATGAGCAACGCGATTTCAACCGTTTTCCTTGTTGCAGGCTTCGTGGGTGCTATCTGCGAGCTTGTTATCGGCTATTTGGTAGACAGAACAAGAACAAAATTCGGCAAGGTTAAGCCCTGGGTAGGCTTCGGCGTTGTGCCGCTTGCAATAGTTGCCATTCTTGTTTTCGTGGCGCCGAACACAAATAATCAAACTCTTGCAATTATTTGGATGTTTGTGGTTTACAGCCTTTATACCGCCGTTTCCTGCGCGGTTGAAAGCCCCTCAAACTGCTTCGGTTCTCTTTGCTCGCCAAATCCGAGCGAGCGTTCAACGGCAATTTCCATTGCATCTTTCCTGCGCTCCGTGGGTCAATCGGGCGGCATGGTAGTTGTTATGGTAGTAGGCATCATAATGAAAGCCGTTATGGGCAAACAGCAATACAAGAATGCAGAGGGTCAGGGTGTTGACCTTATCATTTCAACCGCAGTTTGCGCACTCGGCCTTATTCTTTTCGTTATGATTTTCTTTGTAAACAACAAAGAGCGTGTTCCCTTTACTCAGGAAAAGGTTAGCATTAAGGATTCAATCAAGGTTGTTTTCGGCAACAAAAACCTGCTTATGGTTTCGCTCACAAAGCTTTGCGGCTTCGGCAGAGGCGTTTACGGCACCGTTTCGCTTTACATTGCCATTTATCTGCTCGGCTCAAAGGATTTAAAGCTTGCGCTTTTGCTTCCCATGGGCATAGGCACGGCTGTGGGCACGCTGCTTGTTAACTTTGTGCTTAAGAAATTTTCCACAAAGAAAACCTTTATTTTATTCTGCATTTACGGCGCATCCTCACTTGCTATTCTTTACATAGTTTCGCGCTCCGTAGGCTTTAACAGCGCGCTTGTGATTCCGTTCCTCATCATCAACTTCTTCTGCGGAATTCAGCACGGCAACACAAACACAACCCCCAACATCATGATTGCGGACTGTGTTGACGAAATCGAATACAAAACCGGCAAAAGGCAGGACGGCATTGCATACGCAGGCTACGGCCTTTTCTCAAAGGTTGCTTCCGCATTCACAAAGGGACTCGGCCCGTGGCTGCTTTATAATTGGTCTAAATACCAAATTTCGCAGGATCCGAACGTTGCATACCTTTCCGCGGCTCAGCAGGGCGACACCACCCTTAACCGCCTGCTTATGATTTACACAATCATTCCCGCAATCTTCGTATTGCTTCAGGCAGTGCCGATTTTCTTCTACGATAATGTGGGCAAAAAGAAAGAAATGATAACCGAAGCCCTTAAAGAGCGCAGAGCTGCCGCGGCAGCCGCAGAGGCACAGGATGCCGACGAAGCTCAGGCACAGGCAGAATAAGGGAGGTTGTAGATATGGCTAAAAAAGGAAAAAAACCTTTAATTACAAGCTTTATGCGCTTGTGGCATTTCTGCTTGTGGCAGCACTTCTTGCCTGCACAACGATTTTTTTGCCGTTAAGCAAAAAAATACATTGCGTTTGACGAGGAAAAGCTTGCCGTAAGTTATGCGGACACAATTGTTCAAAAGGGCGACGGCTATAATGCCTACACCTACACGCTTTCTTCAAAAAGCGATAAATACGGCGATTTCATTCGCAAAAACTATATGTATCCCATCATCTATCCCGGCTATTCGCAGGATATGGACAGCAAAGAGTTTAAAGAGCTTAAAAAGAACGGCTACGATACCGACAAGTATAAATCCGACGCCACTTCAAACGACGACGGCACACTTTCCGGTAAGCTTGCGGATGAAATGTATCCCTACTATGTTGAGCTTGTAAAAACCTACGGCTGGGACGATTATGACAGCATTTACAAAAATTACTTTGCAAAGCTTGTTGAAACACGCAAGGCGATTTTCGGCGACGATTATATGAGCGACGAAGTTATGTTCACCGCTTTTGAATCGAATGTAACCACCTTCGGCAACGCCGTTACCGGCACGGAAAAAACTTTCGGCGCAGACGGCAAAACCGTTATTCAGGAGGAAACAACCGGCCTTTATCAAACCGAGTTCGGCAAGGATTACAAAATTACCACCTCGGCAAAATCCGAAAAGGATGTTGAGGATTTGGACGCTTACAAAGCAACCATAGATGCCGCCAAGCTTGAAAGCTACGGCGTTTCGGCAGGCGATATTTCGGCTGCAAAAACCGTTTCGATCGAATGCACTCTTGATGACGGCACCGTTGTTGCGGCATTTGATGTGAACGTTGTTCAAATCGGCCACACATGGTATGTTGACAACACCACAACCGATTCCTCTCCCGCATATGCCTATATGGCAGGGCATAGCGGCTTAAATAAAATTCAAAGGGCACACCGGGCGCATTCAGCTGCGAACAACCGGCGTGCCTTTTACTTTGCCCGCCGCACAGGCAAGCGTTTGGGGCAATTATTGCCGCAACGCAGAGCCGTTGCAGCAAAAAGCCATAAATTAAAAGTGAGCAATTGATATGAAAAAGCGAGAAAAAGCAAGTATATGCGAGCAAGCGCCGATTTTTTTAAATTAACTGTTGACTTATTTTGCCGCCTGTGCTATTATTATGCAGCAAGTTGAAAAACAATAATTTGATTTGGAGGAAAGTATAATGTCAACATTTATGCCAAAGGCTGACGAAATCGAGCGCAAATGGTATGTTATTGATGCAGCAGGCAAGCCGCTCGGCAGAGTTGCGGCAGAAGCAGCTACTCTTCTCAGAGGCAAGCACAAAGCCATCTTCACACCCAGCGTTGACTGCGGCGATTTTGTTATAATCATCAACACAGATCAAGCTGTTCTTACAGGCAATAAGCTCACAAAGAAGCTTTATCAGCATCACACAGGCTATATCGGCAACCTTAAAGAGGTTAAATACGGCACTCTTATGAAAGAAAAGAGCGATTTTGCAATGGAGCTTGCAGTTAAGGGCATGATCCCCGCAACAACTCAGGGCAGAAAGCAGCTCACAAGATGCCGCATTTATAAGAACGCAGACCATAAGCACGAGGCTCAGCAGCCCACCGCTTGGGAATTCTAAGGGAGGTTAAGAGATTATGTACGAATCAAATCCATATTTCTACGGCACAGGCAGAAGAAAAGAATCCGTAGCAAGAGTTCGTGTTTATGCCGGCACCGGCAAAGTTACGATCAACGACAGAGATATAGACGATTATTTCGGCCTTGACACTCTTAAGCTCATCGTAAATCAGCCTCTTGTTCTTACAAACACAAAAGAGAAGTTTGATATCGTTTGCCGTGTAAACGGCGGCGGCGTATCCGGCCAGGCAGGCGCAATCCGCCACGGTATCGCAAGAGCACTTCTTCAATATGATGCATCTCTTCGCCCGATCCTCAAGAAGGCAGGCCTCCTCACTCGTGACCCGAGAATGAAGGAAAGAAAGAAATACGGTCTCAAAGCCGCTCGTCGCGCACCGCAGTTCTCCAAGAGATAATCAGCTTATCTTTTCAACAGCGTTTCTGTTTCGGAAACGCTGTTTTTTATCATTTACACTGCGGGTCCTCACAGCATAGCTGTTGCGGTCGAAGCTAAAAACAGTCCACAGGACTGTTTTCTTAACGCTCCGACAGTTCTCAAAGAGATAATCAGCTTATCTTTTCAACAGCGTTTCTGTTTCGGAAACGCTGTTTTTTATCATCTACACTGCGGATCCTCACAGCATAGCTGTTGCGGTCGAAGCTAAAAACAGTCCACAGGACTGTTTTCTTAACGCTCCGACAGTTCTCCAAGAGATAATCGGCTTATCTTTTCAACAGCGTTTCTGTTTCGGAAACGCTGTTTTTTATCGCCTGCACGCAAAAAAGCAAAAAACATTTAATCGGCAAATGTGTGCCGCTGCTTTGGGCATACTTTTCGTATAACACAAACAAAATCAAATCTCAAAAAACACAAAGGAGATCAGGCTTATGTGCACCGCCGCAACATACAAAACAAACGGCTTTTATTTCGGCAGAACGCTGGATTACGAATTTTCATACGGTGAAGAAATAACCGTTGCGCCGCGCAATTTTCCGTTTGAATTTCGCCACACGGGCATATGCAAAAGCCATTATGCCATAATAGGAATGGCTCATGTGGCAAATAATTATCCGCTTTATTACGATGCAATGAATGAAAAGGGGCTTTGCATGGCGGGGCTTAATTTCGTTGGCAACGCAAAATACGCAGAGCCGAAAGAGGGCGTGCAAAATGTGGCGCAATTTGAATTTATACCTTGGATTTTAAGCGGCTGCGCCACCGTTTGCGAGGCACGCAAAAAGCTTGAGCGCATAAATCTTGTGGGCACGCCGTTCAGCGCCGCCATGCCTGCCGCAAGCCTGCACTGGATAATTGCTGATAAAAACGAGGCAATAGTGGCGGAATCAACGGCAACAGGGCTTCATATTTATAACAACCCTGCCGGGGTGCTCACAAACAATCCGCCGTTTGACATGCAGATGCAGAATTTAAGCAACTACATTTCCCTTTCGCCGAGCCAACCCGAAAACACCTTTGCACCCGATGTGCCGCTTGCGGCATACAGCCGCGGAATGGGTGCGCTTGGGCTTCCGGGCGATTTATCTTCGCAATCGCGCTTTGTTCGCGCGGCATTCACAAGGGCACATTCCGTTTCCGAATGCGGCGAGCGGGAAAGCGTTAATCAATTTTTCCACATTCTCGGCAGCGTGGATCAGCAAAGGGGCTGCTGCGAGGTTGAAAAGGGAAAATATGAAATCACGATTTACACATCCTGCTGCAGCGCGGACGCGGGAATTTATTATTACACTGCCTATGAAAACAGCCAAATCACGGCAGTTGATATGAACCGCGAGGATTTAAACTCCGCCGAGCTTATAAAATACCCGATGATTTCAAAAGGCGAAATCAGGCGCCAAAACTGACAATGCGCCGAAAAGCAGAATGCAACAATGAAGCCGAGATATGCAACGCCGCCTTTTTGCGGCAAAAAAATGCATATCCCGGCTGTTTTTTTATAACACTTTTTATTGAAAAACACAAACATATTTTGATAAACTGTATAAGTAAACAAACTATATGAGGTGAAAATATGAAAATTGCGGATATTTTAAAAAACAACCGTGTTACGGTTTCATTTGAGGTTTTTCCGCCCAAGGAATGGAGCAAAATAGAAAGCACAAAGGCAGTTATTGCCGAAATGGCAAAAAGCAAGCCCGCTTTTATGAGCGTTACTTACGGTGCGGCAGGCACACGCACGGGCTTCACAACCGAAATTGCGCAGGCAATTAAAGAAAAACGGAATCACTCCGCTTTCACACCTCACCTGCCTTACCTCCACCAAAGATAAAAATTAACGATGTTTTTAAACGAATGGAAGGCGGCAGAAATTGAAAACATTCTTGCTCTAAGAGGAGACATTCCGGACGGCTTTGAATTTCCGAGCAACCAACATTTTCACCACGCAAGCGAGCTTGTGAGCGAAATCAAAAGCAACGGCGATTTTTGCGTGGGCGCCGCATGCTATCCCGAAATTCACCCCGAAAGCGCAAACAGAGTTGAAGATATAAACCACCTTAAAGAAAAAGGTTGAGTGCGGCGTTGATTTTTTTAACAACGCAAATGTTTTTTTGACAATGATGTTTTCATGCGCTTTAAGGAAAAACTGCCTTATAAAAAGGCATAAATGTGCCGATTATCGCGGGCATTATGCCCATAACAAACGCAAACCAAATTAAACGCAGCGTTGAGCTTTCCGGCTGCGCATTTCCGAAAAAAATTCCAAAAAAATCGTGGAGCGCTTCGGCGACAATCCCGCAGCAATGAAGCAGGCAGGTATTGTTTATGCCACGGAGCAGATAATTGATTTGATGGCAAACGGCCAAAACAACATTCATATTTACACAATGAACAAGCCCGATGTGGCAGGAGCAATTGCCGCGGGGCTTTCGGAGATAATTTATGGATAAAAAAGAGATTTTGCGCTACCTGCTTACCCGAAGCACCGTGCAAGACGAAGCTTTAAATTCGCTGATAGACGAAATCATTGCCGAGGCGCAGCGAAGCTGCACGCCGAAAAGCATTTACAGAATTTTCGACTGCTCCGTTTCCGAAGACGCACTGACCGTTTGCGAAACGGAATTTAAAAGCCGCCGCCTGGCGCAAAACCTTGCAGGCTGCAAGCGTGTGGCGATTATGGCGGCAACGCTGGGAACGCCGGGCGATATGCTTTTGAGGCTTCATTCAAGCGAGGGCGCAAAGCTTGTTATCACGCAGGCGGTGCTTGCGGCATATATTGAAGAGGTTTGCGACGGCTTACAGGCCGAAATAGAGCGCGAAAACAATGTTAAAACAAGGCAAAGATATTCGCCGGGATATTTTGATTTGGATATATCGGAGCAGAAAAAAATATTTGAGCTTGTTGATATAACAAAGCGGTGCGGAATAACGCTTACAGACAGCTTTCAAATGATACCCACAAAAATCCGTTACGGCATTTGCAGGCATAGAATAACACAGCCACCAAGCTAAAGAGGGCATTATGAACATTAAATTTTTTGACGGCAGCATGGGAACAATGCTGCAAAGCGCAGGCTTAAAGGCAGGCGAGCTGCCCGAGCTGCTCAATATAAGCAGCCCGGAAACCGTGCTTGCCGTGCACAAAGGATATGCAGAAGCCGGCAGCGAATACATCACAACAAACACATTCGGCGCAAACAGCCTTAAATTTGATAATTATGCAGAGCTTATAAAAGCCGGGGTGCGCCTTGCAAAAAGCGTTGGCAAAAAGGTGCTGCTTGACATTGGGCCTACGGGCAAGCTCTTAAAGCCGATGGGCGACCTTGATTTTGACGATGCAATTGAAATTTTTGCGCAAATGATCAGAGCCGGCAAGGACGGCGCCGACGCAGTGCTTATTGAAACAATGAGCGACACTTATGAAATCAAAGCGGCGGTGCTTGCAGCAAAGGAAAACTGCGATTTGCCGATTTATGTGACGATGATTTTTGATGAAAAAGGCCGCCTGCTGACGGGCGCGGACATCAAAACCGCCGTTACGATGCTGGAGGGGCTTGGCATTGACGCAATAGGCTTTAACTGCGGACTCGGCCCAAAGCAAATGCTGCCGTTTGTTGAAGAAATACGCCGCCACACCGAGCTGCCGATAATTTTGCAGCCGAATGCGGGGCTGCCCGAAAGCGTAAACGGGCAAACCGTGTTTAACGTTACGCCCAAGGAATTTGCAGACGATATGGAAAAAGCGGCACACATAGGGGTTTCATTCCTCGGCGGCTGCTGCGGCACAACGCCGGAGCATATCAGGCAAATGATTGAGCGCTGCAGGGAAATTCCGGCAAGCGTGCCCGAAAAAAAGAGCTTTTCAAGAGTTTCTTCCTACAGCGAAACGGTGGATTTGGGAGTAAAACCCATTGTTATAGGCGAGCGAATCAACCCCACGGGCAAAAAATTATTTAAAGAAGCGCTGCGGCGAAACGACATAGACTATATTATCAAAGAGGGCATCGCGCAAAGAGACGCGGGCGCACAGGTGCTTGATGTTAATGTGGGCCTGCCCGAAATAGACGAAAAAGCAATGATGGAGCAGGCGGTTTCAAGCCTGCAAAGCGTGCTTTCCACCCCATTGCAGATAGACACAACAAACATTGCCGCACTTGAGCGCGCGCTCAGGATTTACAACGGCAAGCCGATGCTCAATTCCGTAAACGGCAAAGAGAAAAACATGAAAGAGGTTTTTCCGCTTGCCAAAAAATACGGCAGCGTGGTGGTTTGCCTTTGCCTTGATGAAAACGGAATTCCGGAAACGGCACAGGGCAGAATTGACATTGCCGAAAAAATCATAAAAACGGCGGCGGAATACGGAATAGACAAAAAAGATTTAATAGTTGACGCATTAACGATGACCATAAGCACGGATAAAAATGAACGGCGCCGAAACGCTTAAAGCCGTTAAATACATTCGTGAGGAGCTTGGCGTTAACACCGTTTTGGGCGTTTCAAACATTTCCTTCGGCTTGCCGAAAAGAGACGCCATCAACACGGCTTTCTTTTACCCTTGCCCTGCAAAGCGGACTTTCCGCCGGAATTATAAACCCCAAATCGCAATCAATGATGAATGCATATTATTCATTCAATGCGCTTGCGGGGCTTGACGATAATTGCAGCGAATATATTGAAAGCGTTACGGTTTCGGAAGCGCCTAAGGCAGAGTCTCTTTTAACGCTGCACACGGCAATAGTTAAAGGAATGAAAGAGGAGGCTGCCGCCTGCGCCGCAAAGCTGCTTGAAAGCAACGATTCATTAACCGTTATTAACGAGCATATAATTCCGGCTCTTGATGAGGTTGGCGCCGGCTTTGAGGCAAACAAAATCTTTTTGCCGCAGCTGCTTATGAGCGCAGACAGCGCAAAAGCCGCCTTTGATGTTATCAAAGAAAAGCTGATTTTAAGCGGAGCAAGCGAAAAAAAGCGGCAACAAAATCGTGATTGCCACCGTTCACGGCGATATACACGATATAGGCAAAAACATCGTTAAGGTGCTGCTTTCAAACTACGGCTTTGATGTTATCGACCTTGGCAAGGATGTGCCCGAGGAGGATGTTCTTAACTGCGTTATCGAAAACAATGTTAAGCTTGTGGGGCTTTCCGCGCTGATGACAACAACCGTGCCGGCAATGGAAAAAACAATTCAGCTGCTGCACGAGCACACAGATGCAAAAATCTTTGTGGGCGGTGCGGTGCTCACAAAATCATATGCTAAAATGATAAATGCAGATTGGTATGCAAAAGACGCCATGGAAAGCGTGCGCATAGCAAAAAGCATTTTTCGGAAGCGAAAAATTAAACAGCGCACTTCGGCAAAGCTTTTGCCGAAGTGCAGAAAACTGCCTACACTCAGCCGAGTGCAGGCAGCTTTTTATTGACTGTTTATTTTTTTGAGCCGTTTGCTTTGATTAAAATTTAAGCATTATGCCGCTTTTTTTGCGATTTTGCGGCAATTTTTCGGCTTTGCATTTAATTATCGTTTATATTTGTTACATAATACCATTCAACAACATCGCCGTCTTTAAGATAATAACCAACCGCCGCTTTGTGAGGAGCAACGCCGTTTACACGATACATCCAGCCGGAGCCGCCGCCGCATTCCTTTTCTTTAAGCCCGCCGATACCCTGAATATAATATTTATCCTTATAGGTCAGCTCTATACCGTGGCTTTTGCATTCTGCCTCCAGCACATCGAAAACAGTTATACCCTCTTTGCCCGAATAATCCTCAGGACGTATGAAATATCCGCTTTGCGGAATATCGCTTCTGCCGTAAGCAACGGCGTTTTTGCAGGTGATTGAAAAAAAGAAACGGTGATTTCCCTTTTTTTGCGGCGCTTCGGCATGCTCATTATTATTGTTTTTCTGCGCAGCACCGGCCGAATCCCCTGATTTTTCGGTTGCTTTCGTTTCCGCGCGAGCCGTTGTTGAGGTTGTTTTTTTGATTTTGTGCTCTGATTTTTTTGCCGCTTTGTGAGCTTTGGCTTTTTTCTTCGCTTTCGTCGGAATCAAAAGAGCCGCCGGCAACAACAGAGGCTTTCAGAAGAACTTTCGGACGAAGCCGAAAGCGAAACGCTTGTTTTATTTTCGTTTTTTTGGCAACCTTGCCGCTTTTTTTGCCGCCTGAATGCCAAACACTAAACCGCATAAGACAAGCACCACACACAGCACGGCGATTATTATTTTTTTTTTTCAATTCGTTTTTTTCATAAAAAAATTATAATAACACGCTTTATTTGATTTGACAATATTTTTTTATGGCAGAGTATAATCTTATCATGCCGAAAGGAAAAAGCCAAATTTCCTTGCGGGGAATGCGGTGAAAAAGCCGCAGCAGCTCACTCTACTGTAAGCAAAACGAAATTCAGCGCCACTGCCGAAAGGCGGGAAGGTGAAAATTAGGCTTGCCGCAAAGCGGCGTGTTGCGAGTCAGGATATCCGCCGGAGGCATAAATTTTATTAACGGTGAGGTTATGATTATGAAGAAATTTTTGGCAGCGTTTTTATCTGTAATGATCGTTATGTGTGCATCCGTAACGGCATTCGGCGCAACTAAATCAGATGTAAACAAGGTTGTAAACACCTCCGTTGAATATGCTTTTGACGGCAAATACAGCCAAGGCGGCTACACAACGGCAAACGCAAAGAATTTTTACATTCTTGCAAAAAGCGGCGCTGATGTGAGCGCTTACAAAGAGGCGTTTTTCGCTTCCGCAAAAGATGCGGCTGCGGCAGGCACGCTTACCGATGTGGGCACGCTCGGCGAAATCATCACAATTGCAGACAAGCTTGGCATGAATCCCGAAAATATTGACGGCGTAAACTATGTTGAAATGCTTAAAAATGCGGATCCCGCAAACTGCGGCGTCAGCCCATACAACTATCTTTTTGCGGCAGAGGCGGCAAGCGCACACGGACTTACCGATGCGGCAAATGCTTTTTGCGATAAAATGATCGGCTACTACACAATCGGCACCGGCACGGATTTTTGGGGCGGTTACGGCACATCGGCAGACGATCTTGCAATGTTCCTTATCACCCTTAAATACGGCAGCAATGATTATTCGCAATACACAAACGATGCTTTTGCTTTGCTTGAAAACACATACAGCGCAGACGGCTATGTTAACTACACACCGAGTGCAGATTCAACGGCGCTTGCACTTGCCGCTTATTCGGCATACGGCAACAAAACAAAGGCCGATGATGTTTACAAATTGCTTATAGATAAATTCTACGACGGCACAACAGGCGGCTTCAAGGCAGATTATGATCCTTATTATGCAACGGCAGACGCTGTTTTCGCACTTGCATATTATCTTCCGATTGCAGATTCAGATCCGGAACCGCAGCAACCGCAAGAAACCACAACCAAAGCGGAAGCCACAACCGCACAGGCAACACAGGCAAAGAAAGATACCGGCAAAAAATCCCCGGCAACAGGCAGCACGGGCATTGCGGCAGCTTCCTTTACGGCAGCGGGCGCAGCCATCGTTCTTGCTCTTTCCGCAAAGAAAAAGCACGAGGCTTAATTTAAACATTTAATTTAATGCTTGCCGATTTTTTTAATCATCAAGCGCACCAAAGCAGCAGAAAAAGGAGCAATTCCCGAAACTGCTGCTTTTTTTTCTGCAAAAAAATAAAAAAAGAGCGAAATTTCCATGCGTTTTTTTGGCTTTTAATTCGAAAAATTCATAAAAAAAGCAAAAAAATCTATTGACAAAATGATATGTGTTGCATATAATGAACATATGAACAGGTGTTCATACATAACATTAAAACCGAGGTGAACAATATGCTTGATGAAGAAATGGTTTACGACCTTGCGGATTTATTCAAAATCTTTTCGGATTCAACAAGGCTTAAAATACTCTGTTCGCTGTTTGAGGGCGATTTAAACGTTACCGAAATAACGGCGGCCACGGGGGTTTCGCAAACGGCGGTTTCGCACCAGCTGCGAATACTGAAGCAAAATCATCTTGTGAAATACACAAGAGAGGGCAAAGCAGGTTGTTTATTCCCTTTCCGACGATCATGTTAAAAACATTATCGATTGCGGAATCGAACACATAGAAGAATAGGAGGCTTTATCAATGAGCACAAAGCACGAACATGAGCATGATCATCACGATCACGAGCACCATCATCACGACGAATGCGGCTGCGGGCATGATCATCACGATCACGACCATTGCTGCGACGACGGCTGCGGCTGCGGACACGACCATGAGCACGGCGGCGAGGTAAATAAAAAGGAATTTTGGACCAAGGTTATAATCGCGGGCGTTTTTCTTTATTGCGGGCTACATTATCAATGAGGCATTTACCCAGCCTGCTTCGCTGAAATATGCCGCAATGGCATGCTTTGCGGTTTCATATCTTGTGGTAGGCTTCGGCATTATCCGCGAAGCCGTTGAGGGAATTATGCACAAGAATTTCTTCAACGAAAATTTTCTTATGGCAATCGCTTCAATCGGCGCTTTTGCAATCGGCGAATATGCCGAGGGCTGCGCGGTTGTGCTGCTTTTACACAATAGGCGAATTTTTTTGCAGGATTTGGCGGTTGGCAAAAGCCGCAAATCCATTACGGATATGATTCAATCCGCGCCGCAAAAGGTGCATATTGAAAAAAAGGCGGCAAATTGGTTGATGTTGACCCCGAGGAAGTTAAACCCGGCGATATTTTTCACGGTTAATCCCGGCGAAAAAAATCGAGCTTGACGGCATTGTTGAAAGCGGCAGCGCAGAGGTGGACACCGCGGCTCTTACGGGCGAGAGCATACCGGCTTCCGTTTCTGCAGGCGATGAGGTTTATTCCGGCTCCGTTAATGCGGACGGCTTGCTCAGAATCAAAGCCACAAAGGCTTACAGCGATTCCACCGTTGCCAGAATTCTTGATATGATTCAGGATGCAGACAGCAAAAAGAGCCACGCCGAAAAATTCATCACCAGATTTGCAAGATATTACACACCGGCGGTTTGCCTTGTGGCGCTTCTTATAATCCTTGTGCCGCCGATTTTCTTCGGCGGTGAGTGGAAGGAATGGGCATACAGAGGCCTTTCCGCACTTGTTGTTTCCTGCCCGTGCGCAATTGTTATTTCAATTCCGCTCAGCTTTTTCAGCGGCCTCGGCGCAAGCTCAAAGCAGGGCATTCTTATTAAGGGCAGCAACTATCTTGAGCTGCTTTCAAAATTTGATGTGGCTGTTTTTGATAAAACGGGCACGGTAACAAGCGGCAAATTTGAATATGTTAACTGCGAATGTGTGCACTGCCACTGCGAGGACAAGAAAAACCACCGCGAGCTTTTGGGGCTTATAGCGGCATGCGAAAAATATTCCACGCACCCGATTGCAAAATCCGTTTGCCTTGCATTTGGGCAATATGCGGATCATTTTGAGGTTTCGGATGCCAAAAACTATGCCGGCATGGGCGTTTCCGCCGTTGTAAACGGAATTAAATACTATGCGGGCAACGAAAAGCTGATGAAGCATGTTGGCGTTGACTTTAAAGAAACGAGCACAATCGGCACGGCAATTTACCTTTGCACCGATAAAGAATTTTTGGGCAACATTGTTTTTGCCGATGTTATTAAAACAGACAGTAAAGAAGCTATTTCCGAGCTTGGCAAAATGGGAGTTAAAAAAACCGTTATGCTCACGGGCGACAAAGAACCCATTGCTGCCGACATGGCAAAAAAAGCCGGCATAGACGAATATTACGCAAAGCTTTTGCCGCAGGAAAAGGTTGAAAAGGTTAAGACTTTGCAGCAGGGCACGGATGATATTGTGCTCTATACGGGCGACGGAATTAACGACGCACCCGTGCTTGCCCAATCCGATGTGGGCGTTGCAATGGGCGGAATCGGCTCCGATGTTGCAATCGAAGCGGCGGATGTTGTTATTATGAGCGACAGCTTATCAAAGCTTCCCGTTGCAAGAAAAATCGCAAAGAAAACAATGAATATCGTGCACGAAAAACATAATTTTCAGCATTGCGGTTAAGGTGCTTATCATCATCGGCTGCGCAATCGGCATTTTCAACGAAAACGCAATGTGGCTTGCCGTTTTCGGCGATGTGGGTGTTTGCCTTATAGCCGTTGCAAACGCACTGCGCGCAATGCATGTTTCAAAAAAAGGCAAAAAAAGCAACACACTTTAAATTAAAGCGGCAGGAGCGGCAAAATTCAAAAAGCTTAAACGCGCTTTTTAACGGAATGTGCCTTTGATTTTTGTGTTGACAAATCAATGCCGCCGGCATATAATATAGGCACAAAATATTTTCAGGGCGGGGTGCAATTCCCCACCGGCAGTAAAGTCTGCGAACCGCTTTTTGTGCAGCGGCCGAATCGGTGAAATTCCGATACCGACGGTTAAAGTCCGGATGAGAGGAAATGTTTTTTTATATTGCTGCGCGATTTTCGCCGCGGCGTCGCAAAAACATTAGCGCCCTAAATGCAAATGCATTTAGGGCTTCTCTTTGCCCAAAAAAAGGAGAGATTGAAATGAATGCACAAAAATCAAAAAACAAAAAAAGGCTTTTTTTCAAAGCCGCAAAGCATCAGAATAACCACCACGGCGCTTTTTGTGCGCCATTGCGGTTTTGCTGCAATATGCCGAAGTGCCGCTGCCCTTTATGCCGGCATTTATTAAGCTGGATTTTTTTCGGATTTGCCGGAGCTTATCGGCGCATTTGTGTGCGGACCCTTGGCAGGAGTTTTGATTGCGCTTATTAAAAATATATTTTTTTCACCTTATCGCAAGCGGAAGCGGCGCGGTGGGCGAGCTTTCAAACTTTTTTTGCTCGGTGCGGTTTTCGTTTTCAGCGCAGGCATGATCTATAAAAAAATGCCGAATTTCAAAGGCGTTATCATAGGCGGAATCGCAGGCGCGGTTTTTGATGGGCATTGCCTCGCTGCCGCTGAATAATTTTATAATTTATCCGCTTTATTATTCCGTTATCGGCTTCCCGAAAGAGGCTATTCTTGATATGTATCGCGTTATCAGGCCGAGCACCGGCTCGATTCCCGAAGCACTTTTGGGTTTTTCAATGTGCCCTTCACAATCGTTAAGGGGCTTATCTCCGTGGCGGTTACGGCTGCGGTTTACAAGCCGCTTGAAAAGCTGATAAGCCGTATGAAATAAGAAAAAAACGCGAAAAAGCGGTTAAAAAAATTAACAAAAATTTTTTTGCCGAATTAACTTTTATTTTATAAATTACGGGGCAAAAATGTTTTTCTTATTCCGTTGATATTCGGCGGCAAATGCTGTATAATATCAAGCGTAGGGGTGTTTTAACGCACCTCAATAAACATATAGGAGATTTTAAATATGCCACTTGTAACAACAAAAGAAATGTTTCAGAAAGCATATGAAGGCGGCTACGCTATCGGCGCTTTCAATGTAAACAATATGGAGATCGTTCAGGGCATTACCCGTGCTGCAAAGAAGCTTAACGCACCCGTTATTCTTCAGTGCTCTGCAGGTGCTCGCAAATATGCATCTCACGGCTATCTTGTAGCAATGGTTAAAGCTGCGGCAGAGGAAACAGGCCTTCCCATCGCTCTTCACCTTGACCACGGCCCGAACTTTGAAACCTGCAAGGACTGCATTGACGGCGGTTTCACCTCCGTTATGATTGACGGTTCTTCTCTTCCTTTCGAGGAAAACATTGCGGTTACAAAAAAGGTTGTTGAATATGCTCACGCTCACGGCGTTGTTGTTGAGGGCGAGCTCGGCACACTTGCCGGCGTTGAGGATGATGTTCAGGTTGAAGCAGACGACGCTTTCTACACCAGCCCCGAAGAAGCTTATGAATTCGTTAAGGCAACGGGTGTTGATTCGCTTGCAATCGCAATCGGCACATCACACGGCGCATACAAATTTAAGCCCGGCCAGAATCCCGAACTTCGCTTTGATATTCTTAACGAAGTAAGCGAAAAGCTTCCCGGCTTCCCGATCGTTCTTCACGGCGCTTCTTCCGTAAACCAAGATCACATTAAGATTATCAACGAATTCGGCGGCCAGATGCCCGATGCAATCGGCATTCCGGAGGATATGCTTCGCAAGGCTTCTTCTCTTGCAGTTTGCAAAATCAATGTTGATTCCGATATCAGAATTGCAATGACTGCAGCTCTCAGAAAGCACCTTTCGGAGAATCCGACTCAGTTTGACCCCCGTCAATACCTTACTCCCGCAAGAGACCTTATTCAAGAGGTTGTTGAGCATAAGATTAAAGACGTTTTCGGTTCCGATAACAAGGCTTAATCGCTTAAACATTAAAAATCAACCGCTCCGTTTGGGGCGGTTTTTCTTTTATAATGTTATTTGCCTGCGGCTTTGCTTTTGATTTTGCATTGTTATTTTTATTTTGCCGTATTAAAATAATTTTTATAAATAGCATCTGCACTGTTTTTCTTGTTGCATAAAAAATAAATAAATGATATTATTTTTTACAGACGGCAATCGTTTTCTTCCGTTTTTTTAATATGTATTTATAAACAAAAGGATAATGATAAAATGCTTAAAAAGTGAGTTTAAAAAAACAGGGATTTTCTTTTTGATAATTTAAAAAGGATTTTTTTAATAATTTCGGTGCTGCTTATGCACATTCTTGAATATAAAAACGAGGGTGTGTTTTTGTATATGCGAAGTGCCGTTTATATTTTTCATATGCCTCTTTTTATTATGATTTCAGGCAGATTTTCAAAAAATCTTGTTAATAGCAAGGGCAAAATAAAAAGTGTTTTTCAAAACTGTCTTGTTCCTTATTTAATTTTTCAACACAGCTTACACGGCATTGATTCATGATTTGGAATAAAAACAAATTTTTTTACGCCTAAATTCATTTATTGGTATTTCTTTTGCCTTTTTTTGTTTGGCGGCTTTGTTTTGCCGATTTTTGTGTAAAAAAATCAATAAATACTTTCTTCTTTTTCGGCTCAGTTGTTCTTTCGGTTGCGGCAGGCTTTGTTTCGTGGTTAGACAGATTTTTTTAAGTCTTCAACGGCTGCTTGCTTTTTGCCGTTTTTTTCCTTATAGGTTTTTATATTGACAATAATGAAATTCAAAAAAATAAGAATTTTGAAAAAAACCTGCTTGCATTGCCGCATTGATTGCAACCGCTTGTGTTTCCGCTTATTTATACAGTAATATTTTCACCTGCAAATCACTTGAAAACATTCAATGCTATGCTGCAAGCGAAATGAGTAATTTAAAAGGCGCACTTGCGAGAATTATAAGTATTGCTTTAGCTGTTATTATTTCTGCCTGCCTTATTAACATTTTTCCGAATAACAAGAGCATGTTATCTGTTATAGGTCAAAGAACAGCACTTATATATCCTGCCTCCGGATTTTTACAGTTGCTTGCTTTCAAGTTGCTTAATTTTTTAAACATTTTTGATAAAATCTGTGGCAGCTATTGGCTTTTGTTGCTTTTTGCATTAGCTTTCACGGCATTTTCAATATTGCTTTGCAGTGAAAAACACATCTACCGTTTATTTACTGCCGTTATGAACGGTATTAACCGCTTTTTATTTTTTTACCTTTTGAAAAAAATGCAAAAAAAGTGCAAAGCAAAAAAAGCAAAAATAAAAAAATAAAACAAAAAAATATTAAAAAAACAGATAAAAAAACAAGATATAAATTAAATGGCAAGCTACTGCCTTTACTGTGAATTTAACACAGTATTTTTTTCCTTTTACTTTATTTATTGAGTAAATTTTTTTATGGATTATGCCTTTTGTGGCGGTTTTTTTGTTTTTTTGGCAAAGCAGATTTAAATTTTGTTTTTTTAAGCATTTTATAATTTGATAAAAAAATAAAAAAATTTTATTGAATAGCAAATTTTAACCTTATTATTATTCTCAATGCGGCAAACAATATTACTGCGCGGCGTGCAATAAATAAATTAAGGAGAATAATAATGAAAAAGAAAAAAACGGAAAAATATGATTAAAGGGCTTGGAGTTGCAATGGCGGTCGGAAGTGTGATAGCGGGCGCAACGGCAACAATGGGCAGCAACAGCAAAAAAACGAAAAAGCCATGCAAAAAAAGCGGTGAACAAGGTTTCCGATTTTGCGGACACGGTTTCTTCGTTTATGTAACAAAAAGGAAGGCAACACGCCTTCCTTTTTGTGTTTTTTTATGCATTATTTTAATATTCTAATTCAAAAATCTGTTTTAACAAGCTCCTGCTCTTTATTTTTTTCTATAAATTTTTCAAATTCAAAGCCGAAGGCATTGCCTTTAAAAAAGATATCTTTAAGCGGCAAAAGCACAAAAAGCCTGTTTTGAATTTCCGGGTGCGGCACGGTTAAATTTTTTGTGTTAATAACCTTATCCTCGGCATAAAGCATATCTATATCTATTATACGCGGACCTTTATCAACCGTTCTTTTTCTGCCGAGCGCGCTTTCAATGCCCATGCAAATGCCGAGCATTTCGTGCGGCGTAAATTCGCTTGCAAGCAAAATTGCGGAATTCATATAATCGCCCTGCTCCACAACACAGCCCACGGGCGCGGATTCATAAACCGCAGCGCACTGCATAATGCGGGTTTTCGGCAGGCGCGCCAAAGCCGAAACGGCATTTTGCAAATTTTGCTTTCTCTCACCCATATTGGAGCCTATTCCGAGCGCGTAAAGATAGCTTTTTCCCATATTAAAACTCCTTTGATTGTTTTTAACACCTGTTTTTTTGTTTAATCCCTGCTGCGAACGATATTTACCGCCATATAATCAAAATCGGCTTTAACGGGCGCCTGCGGCTTTTTAAGCGTTATTTCTGCAGTAAACACCGCCGGATATTCTTCCAAAATCGCATCCGCAACCACTTGAGCGCATTTTTCGAGCAAATCGTATTTTTCGGCGCAAAAAACACGGCGCACGGTTTTAACAACCTTTGCATAAGAAACCGTGTCCTCCACATTATCGCTGTGGCACGCTTTGTTTATATTTACATGCAAAATTATATCAAAAATAAAATTTTGACCCTGCTCTTTTTCCTCAGGATTAACGCCGTGATAGGCAAAAAATTTGAGTCCTTTAATTATGATTTTATCCATTTAATATCACCAAATTTGAATTTTTTTGTTAAAAATATAGCTATTTTAATGCAATTTTTAAGCTATCCGCCATATATATGCCCTGCTTTTCATTTTCAACATCGTGCAGGCGGATGATATTTACGCCCCCGAATATCGCCGCCGTATCCGCCGCAATATTGCCGAAAGTGCGTTTTTTAGGCTCCGGCTGAAAGCTGCTTTCGCCGATAACTCTTTTTCTGCTGGTGCCGAGCAGCAAAGGATATCCCGAAGGTTTATATTTTTTAACATTTGCAATCAGGCTGCGATCCTCATCTCTTGTTTTTCCGAAGCCGATACCCATATCAAAGCAAAGCTGCGATTTTTCAACGCCCAAATCAAGCGCCTTTTTTTCGCTGCGGCGGAAAAATTCGCGCACCTCTTTGATATCGCCCTGCTTTGAATGCATTATAATCCAGCCGCAGCCCGTTTGAATAACGGCTTTTTGCCATTTCCTTTGAAACATAGCCGGAAACATCGTTTATTATGTTTGCCCCAAGCTTTGCAGCCCTGAGAGCAACGGAGGGAAAAAACGTGTCTATCGACACAGGCACCGTTATTTTGCCGCGAATGCCTTTTTAAAAACAGGCTCAAGCCTTTCCCATTCCTCATCATCGGAAATGGGTGTGTAGCCAGGGCGGGTGGACTGTGCGCCGAAATCAATTATATCCGCGCCGGCATTTTTGTGCCTTAACGGCATTTTTCGATTGCGTTTTCGGGATTAAAGCTGTCGCCCCCGTCGGAAAACGAATCGGGAGTAACATTTATAATCGCCATAATCAGGGTTTTTTTGCCGTATTCGATATTTTTGTATCGCCGCATTTCCAAATCATTTTTTTATACCTTTTCAATTCACGCCGAAAAAAATTAAAAAAATCGGTTCTAATTTCTATTTTTCGGAGTAAAAAAATTTTTTTATTATTTATCAAGCAGAGCCAAAGCCTCTTCGCGGGTGCGTGCATCCGATTTCATAATTCCGCGCAAAGCGGAGGTTTGGGTTTTGCTGCCCGAGGCCTTTGCGCCGCGGATGGACATGCACATATGCTCTGCCTCCATAATAACGGCAACGCCCTTTGCGCTCATTTCAGTGTAAAGAAAATCCGCAATATCGTGGGTTAATCTTTCCTGCACCTGCGGCTTTTTGGCAAAATTATCAACAATGCGCGCAAGCTTTGAAAGCCCGATAATTTTGTTTTCGCCGGGAATATATGCAATGTGAGCCTTGCCCACAAAAGGAAGCAAATGATGCTCGCACATTGAGGCAAAAGGAATATCGCGCACGATAACCATTTCATCATTGGATTTTTCGTCAAAAAATTTAAGATGCTGATGAGGATCTTCCGTTAAGCCGCTGAACATTTCCTCATACATATTTGCAACGCGGCGCGGAGTTTCCAAAAGACCGGGGCGATTCGGATCTTCGCCGACCGCTTCAAGAATATCATAAACTGCTTTTTCTATTTTTTTCTTATCCATAAAAAAATGCCTTTCCGTGCCTTTTATTTTGCAAAAATAGCCCAAAAATATCGCCGATTGAAGATGAAGTGAGCTCATCGCCGTCATACTGTGCGGCGGCACTGTAAACGCTTACTCCCGTGGTGCTGCTTGAAAGCACCTTTAAATTATTTAAATTATCGGTGAAATCCTTAACGGTTATATTAGTTTTTTTGAAAGCTCTATCATTTTGCTGAAAAAGGCTTTCGCGGTTTTCAAAAATTAGTGTCGTTCATATGCTGTGAAGCGGCTGCAAGCAATAAATCGTTTGCGGCGGAAAAATTTTTTTCCTGAGTAACATAATATCTGAGCAGCTTTTCGGCGTTATCGCCGTCAAGCTTTTGATCGCCGGCTTTGATTTTTATGTTATAGCCGTATCTGTCCGTATCCTTATACTTAACATCATTGAGCACGGTGTATGTGACGCTGCCCATGGAATCAAACATTTTTTTATAATCCTCATAGCTTTCGTCAATATAATAATCTATATCGATGCCTATAAGCTTATTAACGGAATTTACAACTCCCGCGGCACCCGAGGATTTATAAACTTCGGCAAGCTTGCCGGATTCGGTTTGAGTGTTTGGAGCAAGAGTACAGGCTTTATAAGAAACCGTGTCCATATCTGCCTGAAAAAAATTGCGCAAAGCAGCATTTCATCGGTGCTTTTATTACTGAGCACAAGCAAAAAAATTCGTTTTTCCGGAAACGGCGGGCAGTTGATCCGCAACATCCGCCTGTTCCGTTTTCATATCATTCGGCGCAAAAAAATTCCTTTGCGGAAAAATTATATTTAATTCCGAAAAACAAGCAAAAAAACAGCCGTAAAAAAATATAATAAAGGCTAAAATTCCCAAAAAGAATTTTTTTGCTCCAAATCGGATTTAAATTTTTGTGGAGGGCATATAAATATCGCCCCTGTTTTTTTAAAAAAATTCGCACTTAAAATCCTTCGTTTCACAATGATTTTTTTCATTTGATTTTTGATTATAAATTATTATACATTATAACAATTTATAAAACAAGGCAAAAAAAGCGCGATATTAACCTAAATTTAAACCTTGTTTGCATTTGCTTTATTATATAATTATAATATATATAGATATATATAAATATATAAGTATATATTTATTAAAAAAACTATTGTATTATAACAAAAAAATGATGATATAATTATTTAAATATTTATTTCAACAATAAAAGCAGGCAAAATGTTTAAAAAAATAATATTTTTTTCGGAGTAACAAAAATATGGCAATGAATACTTATGACGATATTTGGCTTGCTGTTTTGGATTATTGCAAAACCCAAATATCAAAAACCGGCTTTTCCCTTTGGATTGAGCCGCTTAAGCTTATTGATTTTAACGGCAACACAATTACCCTGCTGCTTGCAAGCCCCATGCAGGAAAAAAATAACAAAATCACAATACGGCGCTTTGCTGGAGCAGGCATTTGAAGAAGTGCTGGGATTTAAAGTTAATTTGGAATACAAGCTTTGCACAGAGCAGGAAGCGCAAATAAAAGCGGAAGAGGAAGAACATATTAAAGAAGAAAAAGAGGAAAATTATCCCTTTACCTTTGATACTTTTTATTGAAGGCCCTTCAAACCGCTTTGCCTACAGAGCCGCAATAGCCGTTTCGGAAAAATCCGGGCGGGCAATTTAATCAAAAATCATTCTTACAATAATTACAATCCCCTTTTCATTTACGGCAAACCCGGCCTTGGCAAAACTCATATTCTTAATGCAATATGCTACCAAATCCGCAAAAATTTTCCCGAGATGAAAATTTTATATGTGCGTGCCGAGGATTTTGCAAATGAATTTGTAAACGCACTCCAACATAAAACGACGGACGCTTTTCATAACAAATTCAGAAATGCCGATGTGCTTTTGATAGACGATATTCAGTTTATCGCCGGCAAAGAGGCCACCGAGGAGGAATTTTTCCACACTTTCAACACTCTTGTTGAAAACGGAAAGCAAATTGTGCTTACTTCGGACAGGCCGCCCAAAGAAATTCAAAGCTTAACCGAAAGGCTTTGCGGCAGATTTGAAAGCGGGCTTTTGGCAGATATTCAGCCGCCAGAATTTGAAACGCGCTGCGCAATCATAAAAAACAAGGCTCAGCTGCTTAATTTTAAAATTTCAAACGATGTGGTTGATTTTATAGCCGAAAAAATTAAAAATCAAATATAAGGCAACTTGAGGGCACCACAAAAAAGCTTTATGCCATGTGCAAAATTACCGGCCATAATCCAACAACGGCACTGGCACAAAAGGTTATTAAGGATGTTATAGATAATGAAGTGCCGCCGACCTCCGTTACCGTAAACAGAATTATAGAAGAGGTTTCCAGAACAGAGGGCGTTTCGGAGGAGGACATTAAATCCTCCAAGCAAAAGGCAAATATATCGCACGCCAGAAAAAAATGTGTATGTACATAATCCGCGAGGCAACAACCCTTACCTATGAAATGATAGGCAAGGAATTTAAAAAGAATTATTCAACGGTTATTTACAGCATTAAGGAAATGGAAAAAGAAATTCAAAACGATTCCAAAATGCAGCGCAAGGTGAGCGATATTATAAACAACATAAAAAAACGGAATAATTCAACAATTTATTATTCTTTCAACAAAAAAATTTTTCAACCACCTGTGTTGAAAAATAAAAAAATCTTAAACAAATCAAACAAATATTGCCAAAAATTTTCAACACGGAAAAAAATTGCCGATTTTTTTCGGCAACCGCGGTGAAAACCAAAAAGTTTTAAACAATTTAAACACCCTATATTACTACTACTAAAAAGTTTGTTATTGTTATTGAAGAGGAGGAAAAAAATTTATGAAATTCACCTGCAACACAAAAAGCCTGAACAATGCCTGCAACAATGTTATGAGAGCGGTTAGCACAAAAGTGACCATTCCCACAATAGAGGGCATACTTGTTGAATGCGGATCGGACACATTAAGCCTTACGGGCTACGATTTTGAATTCGGAATAAACACAATTATGCAGGCAACCGTTTCCGAGCCGGGTGCGCTTGTTATAAACGCAAAGGTGCTTTGCGACATTATCAGAAAAGCATCTTCCGAATCAATCACATTTGAAACAAGCGGCACCTCCGTTTCAATCACGGCAGGAGCGGCGCAATATAATATTATGGGTATCAGCGCAGATGAATATCCAGAGCTGCCGAGCGTTTCCGGCGGTATTCCCGTTTTTATCAACCAAGGAGTGCTTCAGCAAATGGTGATGCAAACATTATTTGCCGTTGCAGAGGATGAAAATCAAAAAATGGTGCACACGGGCTTAAAATTCGAGCTGAAAATGAATCAGCTGCGCCTTGTCGGTGTTGACGGCTTCCGCCTTGCCATAAGAACGGAAACAATTAAATACGACGGTGAAGAAATAAGCTTTTATAGTTCCTAAAAAAACGATAAGAGAGCTTATTAAAAATCATAGGCAGCGAAACAGACAAGGATGTTCAAATCAGCGTGGGCAAAAGGCACATTATTTTTGATGTGGATAACTACAGCATTATCAGCCGACTGCTTGAGGGTGATTTTCTTGATTACAACGCCGCAATTCCGAAAACCTCGGGCACAACCGTGCTTATAAACACAAACGACGCGATTTCCTGCATTGAAAGAACAATTCCCGTTATCGAAAACAGTGCAAAAAATCCGATAAGATGCCTTTTTGATAATGATGAAATGCGCGTTTCAACCGTTTCCGCACTCGGCAGAGTTGTGGATTACACACATGCAAACATCAGCGGCAACAGAGTTGAAATAGGCTTTAATTCAAAATATTTGCTTGATGCTTTTAATGCAGCCGATACGGATCAGGTTAAAATTGAACTTAGCGGCCCTGTAAGCCCCGTTAAGATTTTGCCGGTTAATGACGAAAGCTTTCTTTTCCTTGTTTTGCCGATGAGATTAAAGGGCAGCGACAACGATTAAAGATTAAAGCAAAAAAACGCGTAAAAAAATAATTAAAACGGCTTAAAAAAATATGAAATTAAAGGTTAAAATTGCCGAAAGGCACACGGAAATTATAAAAAAATAAACACCCCTTTTATTAAGCTTGACAGTTTATTGAAATTTGCGGGCGCTGCGGAAACGGGCGCAATTGCAAAAGCAATTTGTGCAGGACGGCAGAGTTAAGGTAAACGGCGAGGTTTGCCTTTCAAGGGGCAAAAAAATAAAAGACGGCGATATCGTTTCGTTTTTTTGAACACGGATTATAAAGTGGAAAATGAAAATTAAAGGCATAGAGGCACAAAATTTTCGCAATTTAAAAGATATAAAGCTTGATTTCGGCGATGTAAATATTATTTACGGCGAAAACGCGCAGGGCAAAACAAATTTGCTTGAAGCAATATATCTTTTTACCGGCTCAAAATCATTCAGGGGCGCAAAGGACGCGGATTTGATTTCATTCGGCAGTGAATTTGCAAGGCTGAGCATTGATTTTGAAAGCGACGGGAGAGAGCAAAACGCCGCGCTTTTTATAGACGGCAAAAGGCATGCGAGCCTTAACGGAATAAAGAAAAAATCGCCTGCCGCACTCGGCGAGGAAATCAAGGCGGTTATATTTTCGCCCGTTCACCTTTCAATGATTAAAGACGGACCCGCCGAGCGAAGAAAATTTATAGACGGCGCACTGTGCCAAATAAAATCAAATTATTTTACCGTGCTGAAAAATTACAATAGGAGCCTTCAGCAGCGAAATGCCGTGCTTAAAGACATAAGCACCTGCGCGGATTTACGCGATATACTTTATATTTGGGACGCGGCACTTGCCAAGGACGGCGCCAAAATTATTTATCAGCGCCAAAAATATGCAGAGGCAATATTGCCCTTTGCAAAAGAAATTTATGCCGGGCTTTCGGGCGGCAGAGAAGAATTTGAGCTTTCAATTAAGGGCGAATTTGATTACAAAAATTTATCGCTTGGCGAAATTGAAGAAAAGCTGCGAAAAATTCTTAATGAAAAGCAAAACGACGATATTATTCAGCATATAACAAAATCAGGACCGCACAGGGATGATTTGCAAATTTTGATAAACGGCAATTCTGCCCGCCTTTACGGCAGCCAAGGCCAGCAAAGAAGCTGCGTGCTTGCGCTTAAGCTTGCAGAGGCAAGCCTGCTTAAAGAAAAAAACGCAAAAAAATCCCGTGGCTTTGCTCGACGATGTTATGAGCGAGCTTGACGAAAAAAACGCCAGGATTATATTTTTAAATCACATAAAAAGACTGGCAGGTTTTTCATAACCTGCTGCGATGCGCAAAACCGTTTTAAGACTGAAAAGCGGCAAAACGATTAAAATGCACGGCGGGTGCGCGGAGGAAAGCTGATGTATATAAATATAGGCGAGGAATTTGTGCTTAGGGATAAAGAAATAGTTGCCGTTTTTTTGATATGGACAAGGCAACAGTGGGCAAAACAACGCGTGATTATTTAAACGCCGCGCAAAAAAGAGGCAAAATAATTTATGCCGGCTATGATTTGCCGAAAAGCTTTATCGTTACCAAAGATAAAATATATATAAGCCCGCTTAACACCGCCACGATTTTAAAAAAAGGGCGCAAAAAAATAATTTTTTTAATCAAAAATATTTAAATTCAAAAATAGAAATAAAAAAACAAAATTCCGTTAAATCCGCAGGGCTGCGCCGGATTTGATTTGAAAACCAAAAAGCAGCCGGAAAGGCAATGTGAATTATCTATGAGCGAAGAAAAATAAGATAGAGCTTGAAGAAGAGGATATGAACACCGCTGTTACGGAGGAATATTCCGCAAAAAGATATTCAGGTGCTGGAGGGCTTTGAGGCCGTTCGCAAGCGCCCGGGTATGTATATCGGCTCCACCGGTCCGCGCGGACTTCACCATCTTGTTTATGAAATTGTTGATAACTCCATCGACGAGGCTTTGGCAGGCGTGTGCACACACATTGAATGCCAAATTCTGCCTGACAATATTATTGCCGTTCGCGATAACGGCCGCGGTATTCCCACAGGCATAAACGAAAAAACAGGCTTGCCGGCGGTAACCGTTGTTTTAACGGTGCTTCACGCGGGCGGTAAGTTCGGCGGCGGCGGATACAAGATTTCGGGCGGCTTGCACGGCGTAGGTTCATCGGTTGTTAATGCGCTTTCCGAGTGGCTTGAGGTTGAGGTTACTCAAAACGGCCATATTTATTCACAAAGATTTGAGCGCGGTGTGCCCGTAAACGATTTGCACATCATCGGCGATTCGGACGGCCACGGCACATACATTAAATTTAAGCCGGACGGCGAAATTTTCACCGAAACGCTTGTTTACGATTACGATGTGCTTGCAAGGCGGCTTCGCGAGCAGGCATTTTTGAACGCGGGGCTTTCGATTACACTTTCCGATTTACGCGAAAGCGATCCCGAATTGCAGCAGAGCGAAGAATTCAAATATGAGGGCGGCATAAAATCCTTTGTTGAATATATAAACACAAGCAGAGGCTTAAATCCCATTCAAAACGAGGTTATTCACCTTTCCACCACGAAGGACGACCGCAGCGCCGAGGTTGCGATTTGCTACACGGATTCTTACAACGAAATAATGCTTTCCTTTGCCAACAATATCAACACGATAGACGGCGGCACGCACGAAACGGGATTTAAAACTGCACTCACAAGAGTGTTTAACGATTACGGCAAAAAATTCAATATTTTGAAAGACAGCGATAAAAAGCTTTCCGGCGACGATGTTCGCGAGGGCTTAACCGCCGTTATCAGCGTTAAGCTTACGGAAGCTCAGTTTGAGGGGCAAACAAAGGGTAAGCTCGGCAACACGGATATCACGGGCCTTGTTTCATCAATGGTTTATGAAAAAAATTGATGACCTATTTTGAAGAAAACCCCCAAACCGCAAAAGCTATTTTAAACAAAGCGCTTGATGCTTCCCGCGCAAGAGAGGCGGCAAGAAAAGCAAGAGTCAGCGCAAGAAACAAATCCGGCCTTGAAAACACAAAATTGCCCGGCAAGCTTGCGGACTGCTCTTCAAACGACCCGTCACTTTGCGAGATTTACATAGTCGAGGGCGACTCGGCAGGCGGCTCCGCAAAGGACGGACGCGATAGAGTGCACCAGGCAATTCTTCCCCTTTGGGGCAAAATGCTTAATGTTGAAAAAGCAAGGCTTGATAAGGTTTACGGCAACGAAAAGCTGATGCCCGTTGTAACAGCTTTGGGCACGGGGATAGGCGATGATTTTGATATTTCAAAGCTGCGCTATCACAAAATAGTTATTATGGCCGATGCCGATGTTGACGGCGCGCACATCAGAACGCTGCTGCTTACATTTTTCTTCAGATATATGAAGCCGCTTGTTGAGGGCGGATACATTTATCTTGCTCAGCCGCCGCTTTTCAAGGTTTCAAAGGGCAAAAAGAGCGTTTATGCTTTCAGCGACGAAGAACGCGACCGCGAAATTGCCGAAATGGGCGGCCAATGCGATGTTCAGCGCTACAAAGGCCTTGGTGAAATGGACCCCGAACAGCTTTGGGAAACCACCATGGACCCCGAATTCCGCACGATGCTTCGTGTTACGGTTGAGGACGCACAGCAGGCAGACGAAACCTTCAGCATTTTGATGGGCGACAATGTTGAGCCGCGCCGTGAGTTTATAGAGAAAAACGCAAAATATGTTAAAAACTTGGATATTTAAGCTTTGATTTTATTTGCCGCAAACGCAAATTGCAAGGCAAAAGAATTTAACTGATTATTCCGCACAGGAGAGATAATAAATGGCTGATGAAATAGTTCGCTACGACAATCAAAAAATCATTGATGTTGAAATAAACAAGGAAGTGCGAAATGCCTTTCTTGATTATTCGATGAGCGTTATCGTGCAGCGTGCTTTGCCCGATGTCAGGGACGGACTTAAACCCGTTCACAGGCGCATACTTTACACAATGTTTGAAAACAATCTTTATCCCGAAAAGGCATACAGAAAGTGCGCCGACACCGTCGGTGCCGTTTTGGGCCGTTACCATCCGCACGGCGACGCTTCCGTTTACGACGCTATGGTTAGACTTGCGCAAACCTTTTCAATGCGCTACATTCTTGTTGACGGCCACGGCAACTTCGGCACAATAGACGGCGACCCCGCCGCGGCATACAGATACACGGAATCGCGCATGAGCAAAATCAGCATGCGCATGCTGCAGGATATTGATAAAGACACGGTTGATTTTAACCCAAACTATGACGACCGCTTAAAAGAGCCCTCCGTTTTGCCCACAAGATTTCCTAATTTGCTGGTAAACGGCTCATCGGGTATTGCAGTCGGCATGGCAACGAATATTCCGCCCCACAATATGAAAGAGGTTGTTGAGGGCGTTAATTACCTGATAGATCACCCGGATTGCGATTCGCTTGATTTGATGCAGTGCATTAAAGGACCCGATTTCCCGACAGCAGGCATTATTATGGGCACAAAGGGAATTAAGGACGCCTACACAACCGGCCGCGGCAAAATTTATCTGCGCGCTCGCGCCGAAATAGTGGAGGAAAAAGGCGATCATTTCAAAATCATCGTAACCGAGCTTCCCTACCAGGTGCGCAAGGCGGCGCTTATTGCAAGCATTGCCGATTTGGTTAAAGACAAACGCCTTGAAGGCATTTCGGGCATTAAGGATTTCACAAACAGAAAAGGCATGCACATTGAAATTTCCGTTAAAAGAGACGCAAATGCGCAGGTTGTTTTGAATAATCTTTACAAAATGACTCAAATGCAGGTAACCTTCGGCGTTATTATGCTTGCGCTTGTGGACGGCGTGCCGAAAATTTTGAATTTGAAGCAAATGCTTCAAAACTATATTAAATTCAGAGAAGAAGTTATCACACGCCGCACAAAATATGATTTAAACAAAGCAATGGCAAGAGCGCATATTTTGGACGGCTTGCGCAAGGCAATTGATATTGTGGATGAAATTATAGCCACAATCAGATCCTGCAAGGGCGGCAAAAGCGAAGCAAAGCTTGCCATTATGGAAAAATTCGGCTTTGACGATCCGCAGGCAACGGCAATTGTAAACTTCCAGCTCGGCCAGCTTGCAGGGCTTGAAATTGAAAAAATAACAAACGAATTGGCAGAGCTTAAAGAAAAAATTGCAGATTACGAGGATATTCTCGCAAACGAAAGCAGAGTTTTTTTGATATTATCAAATCCGAATCGCAGGAAATCGTTAATAAATTTGACGACGACCGCAGAACGGAAATAAGCCCCGTTATCGGCTCGGTTGACGATGAAGACCTTATCCCCGTTGAGGAATCCATACTCACCCTCACCAACATGGGCTATATGAAGCGCATGACGGTTGACACCTATAAGGCTCAAAATCGCGGCGGAAGAGGCATTATGGGCATGAGCCGCCGTGAAGAGGATGTGGCAAAAACGATGTTCAGCTGTTCCTCGCATGATGTTGTGTTCCTTTTCACAAACACGGGCAAGGTTTTCCGCAAAAAGGCATACGAAATTCCCGCCTCATCCAGAACCGGCAAGGGCATGAATGTTGTGAACCTGCTGCCGCTTGAAAAGGGCGAAACGGTTTCCGCAATGGTTAAAATTCCGGAGGATGAAAACCGCAGATATCTTTGCATGGTAACGAAAAAAGGCGTTATCAAGCGCACGGATATTGACGAATACAAGCACATCAGGCAAAGCGGCATCATCGCCGTTAATCTTGACGAGGGCGACGAGCTTGCCTATGTTGAGATTACGGACGGAAACAGAAATCTTGTTGTTGCCACTCACAACGGCATGAGCATTTGCTTTAACGAATCCGACGCGCGCCTTATCGGCAGAACGGCAAGGGGCGTTAGGGCAATCGCGCTTGCACAGGGCGACTATGTTGTGGGCTTTGCCGCGCAGATAGACGGCTTTAAGCTGCTCACCGTTTCCGAAACAGGCTTTGGCAGAAAGAGCGAATTTTCCGATTACCGCGTTCAAAGCAGAGGCGGCAAGGGCCTCATCAACTATCGCTGCGAGCAATTCGGCAAGGTTGCGATGATTGCGCCCGTTTCAGATGATAATGATGTTATTATGATAACGAGCGACGGCATTGTTATCCGCACTCACGCCGATCAAATTTCAACATTCCTGAGGCCGAGTAAGGGCGTTAAGGTGATGAAGGTGAACGAGGGCGAAAAGATTGCCACCATCTCCATCGTTGATAGATTTGACGAAGAAGCTGACGGTGAAACCGCGGAAGAAAGCGGCGAAGCCTTAGAAAATGCGGATAACGCAAGCACTGCCGAGGCTGCACCGGCAGAGGAATAAGCTAAACTTTATATGTTTTAACGGAGCAGAATTTGGGGCACACTTCATAAAGAAGAATGTGGTTTAAGCTTTCTGAGTTTTGCCCGTTGCACTATTAAAAATCTGCCAATACGCAAGTATTGGCAGATTTTTGTTAATGCACCACGAACAAAAATCAGTTCGCTTAAACTGCTTTGCACTCAAAAAAATCAAAGAAACGGATAAAAGGCAAGGCATGAATTGCATAGCAGGCTGCCGCCTTCACTGCAATTGTAACGCAGTATTTTTGCCATTTATTTGATTTATTGAGCAATTATTCTTTACGGAGTGCGCCCCTTCCTGCTCCGTTTTTTTATTGATTTAGGTTAAATTTTTAATATTTTTTTATGCAACGGCGAACAGTGCCGATGTATGCAAAAACCTTTTTTTGGCTTTTTTTCTAGCGGAAAGGCTTAATTTTTTTAACATAATGCTGCTTTGCCGCAAAAAGCCGAAAAAGCATCTTAAATTTTAAACCTTCGCCCAAGGGAAGGCTTCCTTTTTCTTAACAAAGTGTTAATTAAGCGTTTTTTATTGAAATAAACGGCAAAATGTTATATAATGTTTCCGTGTTATTTTCGGGCAGAGTGCTTTTTTGCGGAAAAAGCAGAGGACTTGCCCGATTTCGGCGGAAACTGCCGAATAATAATGAAAGAGGAGTGACCGATATTGCCGAATTCTTCTTATGATGTTGACGAAATACTTAAGGAAGTAAGAAAACGCAGAATTGAAAAACGAGGAAATCGTTAAGGCAAACAAAAAGCAGCGGCGTAGCGGCAGAAGCGGATTTTATCGCGGCGGAAAAAGGCGCAAGAAGCCAAAAGCCGAAGATAAGCCGGCGAAAAAAACGGCAGAGGCCGAAACAGAAAAAGCATGAAGAAAAATAAAGCCGATTTAAAAGGAAAAAAAGCGAGCGATTCGGCAGAAATCGCGCAAACGGAAAAAGAGCCGGAAAGCGAGCAAAAGGCAACGGCAGAGCAGGAAGAAATGCCCGAAAATGCGGAAAAGCCCATAAAAAAAGCGGCAGAAAGCGTGCCGCCGATTGATGCGGCGCTTGATGAACCGCTTGTTAAAGCCGATAAAAACGACGCCGGCGAGATAGATATTTTGCAATTTGCCCCCGCGCAGGAAACAAAGCGCGGCAAAAAGGCCGATAAAAAAGGCAAAAAGAAAAAGAGCAAAAAGGCAAAAATCATAATCAGCATAATTGTGGCAATTGCCGTTTTGATTGCGGGCACCTGCGGCGGCATATATTTTTATTTGAACCGTGCGCTTGACAATGCAACCGACAACAGCGGAGAAAAAACCGACACCATCAACGAATGGAGCGGTATGGATGTGCTGAGCGAGCAATTCGACCCGATCTATGAAAACGGCAGAGCCGATATTTCGTCATACAAAAATATGGTGAAAACATGGTATTACAACGGCAAGCCCGCATCTTCAACCCATGTGCTCAATGTGCTGCTTATCGGTGAGGACACAAGAGAGGACGATATTGCCGAGGACGGCACCCGCGCCGATTCCGCAATTATTGCAAGCATAAACACAGACACAAATAAAATCACACTCACCTCTATTTTGCGCGATGCATATTGCTATTATGAGGTTAAAGAGGGTGATCCCACAACGGGCAAATACGGCAAAATAAACGAATCAATGTCTGTAGGCGGAATAGATTGCTATATCAGATGCATTGAAAACACATATAAGGTGAATATTGACAACTATGTTATCGTAAACTTTAACAGCTTTGAAAAAATTATTGATAAGCTGGGGGGCGTTACGGTTGAACTTACCAAGGCCGAGATTAACGAAGTAAACAATCACCAAAAGAGATACGGCCATGTAACGATTGATGCAGAACCGGGTCTTGTGGATTTGGACGGCGCACAGGCACTTGCTTATTGCCGAATCAGAAAAATAGATTCCGATAACGCCAGAGCAGACAGGCAAAAAACAGTGCTTTTGCAGGTGTTTGAAAAAATGAAGGGCGCGTCAAGCGTTAAGGCGCTTGAGGTTGCAAACAGCCTGCTTCCCTATGTTAAAACGGGATTTTCAAAAACGGAGGTTGTTGATATTTCCTCCTATGCATTAAAGCACGGCTGGCTCAACTTCCAAACGGCAACGCAAACCGTGCCCGAAAATTCAACGGATGAAAACGGCGGCGTTATCACAACCTGCAAGGGCGGCACATTCAGCGGAGTTTGGCTTTGGAAGGTTGATTTTCCGCTCAGCGCACAGCTTATGCAGCAGGAAATTTACGGAAAAAAACAAATATTGTGTTGGCTGAAAAAAGGCCGAATTTCTCCGAAATATCATTCAGCTTATAATATTATAAAGGAGCAGATTTAAATGCCTGCGATCACTACCCCTTTGGGATTTGGTATTAGGCTTGCCATTGCTGTGGCTTTGGGTATTGTAATGGGTTCCGAAAGGCAGCTCACAAAGCACAGAACGGGTATTTTAACAAATGTTATAGTTTGCGTGGGAGCATTTGCGTTTACATCGTTTTCGTTTCTTGCCTCAACAAGGCAGATGAACGCCGATGTTACGCGCGTTGCCGCGCAAATCGTTTCCGGCATAGGCTTCCTTGGCGCCGGCGTTATCATCAGCGACGGCACAAAAATTAAAGGTGTAAACACAGCCGCTTCCATTTGGGCTTCGGCGGCCGTCGGCATTCTTTGCAGCCTTGATAAGCCGTGGTATGCCGCAATGGTGGCGCTCACGATAGTTATTTCCCACCTTATTATTCACCCGATAACCGAATGGATAACGAAAAAGCAGGAATACGATAAGCAAAAATCAAGCAAGCAGGAAACTTATTACAGAATTTCGATTGTGTGCTCAGAAGAAAATGCGGATGAAATCAAGAAAAACATTATCGAATATCTGCGCGAGCTTGACAATATTTTGCTTCGCAACCTTGAAATGAATGATGTGGACGGCGGCAATGTTAAAATCCGCGCCGAGCTTTCCACCAAAACAAAAAACAACGAGCTTGTTGAGCACATTATCACCCATGTGGGCAAGCACGAGGATATTATTTCAACAGGCTGGAAGCATATTAACGCTTGATTTTGCATATAGGATATAAAATTTAAAGGACGGAATCAACTTCCGTCCTTTTTGTTGCGATTTGAATTTCAGTGTGAAAAGTTAGCCTTCCACCGCATCGAAACAAAAATTTTTTTGCCGATGTAATTTGCTTTTTCAAATCACAAAAGGCATTCCGATTGTTTCTTTTTTCCCCAAAATAACACTTCTTAAAAAATCAATCCTCTTTTGCGGGAACGGGGGCGGTGTCGGCAACCTCAAGCTTATTTGCGCGCATCCAAAGCGAGGGAGTTATGCGCAACTTAAAGCCGTAGCCCGGATCCATTTGCCAATGAGCCATCGGTGCCTCCGGCAAGCCGTAGCACGAAAGAATCGTCATCAGCACACCGGCGTGGCAAACGATTGCGGCGGTTTCGGTTTGGGTTTTGATAAGTCCGTCCACAATTTTTTCAAAAGCGGAGCAAACGCGATGGATAAATTCGGCATTGCTTTCGCCGAAGGGCGGGCGCGAATTCATATCGCCCTGCATCCATGCTTTAAAATCATCGTTATCCTTTAATTCCTCGGCGGTCAGCCCCTCAAATTCGCCGAAATCATATTCGATAAGCTCATTTATTACAAGCGGGTTATTTTTGGGAAACATAATGTTTGCCGAATCCAAACTGCGCTTCAGCGGCGAGGTGAACACTGCGCTCACATCCGGATAATGGCAGCGGGCTTTGATGTTTCTGAGCTGCAAAACACTATCGCTTGTTAGCGGAAGATCTGTGTGCCCAATATACTGTGCGTTTAGATTTCCTTTTTGTGATTCCGTGGCGATATAGATAAACGGTAAAAGGTTTTTCATTTTTTTATCACTCCAAAAATTTAGCCCGAAAAAGAGCCGTAAGCAAGGCTTTACGGGCGAATAATTACAAATTGTTTACATTTAAAATTTACTCTTTTACAAACGGCAATACAAGCAGTATAATTACTGACGGTATAAAGAGAACGATTAAGGGGTAATCAAAGCCGCACTCCCGGCGGTGAAAGGATATTATAATGGCTGATAATAAAGATACAAACGAAAAAAAATCCAAATTTGCAACGGTGCTTTCCCAGCTCAGAAAAGAGAGGGGCAGCAGCCAAAAAAAAGCCGCGGCGGATTTGGGAATAAGTCAGGCTCTGCTTAGCCACTACGAAAAAGGAATCCGCGAGTGCGGGCTTGATTTCGTTATCAAATGCAGCGAATATTACGGCGTTACCACCGATTATTTGCTCGGCGTTTCAAAAAGCAGATACGGGATTGACGAGGATTATTTTGACAAGCTTTCCGGCGACGATTCCGACGGCGTTTCGCTGAATACGCTTTCGCAAAGCACAAAAAAATTTTGATAGACCTTGCCACTTCTTCCGCAACGGATAAAACGATTGCAAATTATTTGCATGCATATTATATGCTTTGCATTTACAGAGGCGCGCTTACCCTGGCAAAGGCCGGCCTGCTTTCAAGCGATATGTTCAAGCTTGATTACAATCTCGGCCACGAGCTTGCGAGTGCTGCGATTGCCGTGCTTGATTCGCGCTTTGCATTTATTGAGGATAAATCACGCTTCGGCGCAGACAGTGCCTCGATGGATGAAAAACGCCCTTGCGAAAATGATAAGCGAGGCCGAGGAATACATAATGAATGCGTTTATCACAGAGTGATTGCGCGGCTTGATTTTTCATATTTATAATGAATTGTTTAGGAGCGGCTTTGCCGCTCTTTTTTTATATTTCGCTTTCCCCGCGTTGAAAAAAACTCCGTGCCGATGTAATTTGCTTCGCAAATCATTAACAATCAAGCTCAAGCTGCATTTTTTTGGATTCAATATATTTCAATATAATTGCAGTGGATTTTTCGGCGGCGATTTGCTTAAAGGTGGGATAATCCATGGCGGCGGAAGCATCGCCCCCGTCGCTGACGGAGCGAAGCACGGCAAACGGAATTTTGTTTGCGGCGGCAACCTGGCCGATTGCGCCGCCCTCCATTTCGCCGCAGATTGCGCCGAAGCTTGAAGCAATTTCCGCTTTTTAATTCGGGAGAGGCAATAAAAGTGTCTCCGCTGGCGACTGTGCCGCGGTGAACTCTTTCGCCCGAGGCGATTGCGATTTGCGAAAGCTTTTCGGAAATTGCGTGGTTGGTGGGGATTTTGATTGTGTTTAAGCCGTTTATATATCCCCTCGGCTCGCCGAGCGCGGTTATGTCGATATCATATTGGCAAACATCGCTTGCCACAACAATATTTTTGATTGCCACATCCGGCGAAAGAGAGCAGCCCACGCCGATATTTATAATTTCATCCGCATCAAAGCGATCCGCCATAATCTGAGCGCAGAGAGCGGCGTTGATTTTGCCGGGGCCGCATTGCGCGGCGCAAACCGTGCAGCCGTTTATTTCGCCGCAAACAAAATCAACCCCCGCAATTTTTGCCGCAACGGGATTTTCGATTCTGCTTTTAACGCTGTTTATTTCCACATCCATGGCGCCTATAATGCAAATCATAAATTTAACCTCGCAAAAAAAGAATGTGTGCGGCCGGCGCGCCGAATAATTGATAAGAATTTAATAATAATTTCGCCGAAAGGGACGCACTCCATAAACCATATTCTTCTTTATGGAGTGTGCCCCAAAGGCGGCAATCTTGTTGTGCCTGCGCGCACTGCCCACAAAAATATAGTGTTATTATAATATATAATTTTTAATAAAAAAACAAGATTTATTATTTTTTTAGTTGACAAGCTCGGTTATTTTAATATATAATATTTTTACACTAATGCAGATAAAACCGAGGCATATGCTTTTTGCCGCCTGCGGGATATCTTTGGTAACTGCCTGCACTATGCCGTGCAGAGAACATAAGGATTAAGACAAGTTTAGTCTGTGAAAGGTAGTGAATTTTAATGAAAAGAACATTTCAGCCGAAGAAAAAGACATGCAAAGATGGAACACGGTTTCAGAAAGAGAATGTCCACAAGAAACGGAAGAAAAAGTATTGGCTCGCCGCCGTTCTAAGGGCAGAAAGAAGCTTTCATACTGATTTCTTCAATTTTGCGGGCGATAAAATTTTGATTTTGCACGCCTGCGTAAAAGGAATGGTTTCGTGAAAAAGCAAATCCCTGAAAGAAAACAAGGATTTTCGCCGGCTTTATTACAGGGGCAAAAGCAGCGCTTCCAAAAACCTGGTAACATATGTTATGAAATGCAAGCGGCCGGGAGTGCGCGTTGGAATAACAACGGGCAAAAAAATCGGCAAGGCTTATCGCCGCAACCGCGCAAGGCGCGTTATCAGGGCGGCGTTTTCGCAGCTTGAGGGCAGAATTTGCGCAAACTGCGATATTGTGTTTGTTGCCAGAACAAGCACCTGCGAGGTTAAAATGCAGGCTGTGCTTGCCGATATGGAAAAAGCAGCTTATTCAGCTTGGTGTGATTGAATGAAAAAAATTTAATTAAAAAGGGCAATGATTTTTTTCTTATCAGAACTTATCAAACAACCCTTAGCCCAAGATTTTCGGGCGGAGCCTGCCGCTACACCCCAACCTGCTCGCAATATGCGATAGAGGCAATAGAGGTGCACGGCATTTTTAAAGGCAGCCTGCTTGCCGCAAGGCGAATTTTGCGATGCAATCCGTTTTTTAAAGGCGGATACGACCCCGTTCCTCCCAAGAAAAAGCGATAAGCTTTTTATCATTATTATAATGAGGAAACCAAATGTTTGATTTATTACTTCAACCCACGCTGAAGATTGCTAAGCAAATGGCAGCGGAGGGAACCGGCATTTTTAAGCCGCTCTATTGGGTTTTCGGTAAATTCATGGAGCTTTTTGCTTTCCGTGATGAATAATGAATATTTCGTTGCAATTATAGTTTTCACCGTTATAACAAGGCTTGTGCTGCTGCCGCTTAACATTCACCAGCAAAAAAGCACTGCCAAAAACGCAAGATTGCAGCCGAAAATTCAAAAAATTCAAAAAAAATACCCTGACCCTAAAGACAGAATGAAGGTAAACGAGGAAACTCAGGAGCTTTATTCCAGAGAGGGCCACAATCCCATGTCTATGGGCTGCGGACCGATGATTTTCCAAATGATTTTCCTTATGGGTATCGTTGGTGTAATCTACTATCCCCTGTCTTACATTTTGGGAATCGGCTTTTCGGACAGCTCTGTTAAAGAAGCTATCACCGAATATTTAAGAAACACACTCGGCTACACGGGCAACTATTTGCAGCTTGGCATTCTTGAAAACTGGGCGGCAAACAGAGATGCTTTTATATCGCAGTGGCCTCAGCTGTTTACCGCGGAAAAGGCCGCTATGATAGACAGCTTCCGCGAGGGAATGTATATCGGCAATATGGATATGACGGTGCTCCCCTCTTGGAAAAGCAGCGTTGTTTTGATTCCGATTATGTCACTTGTTACATCAATAGGCTCTTCGGTTGTTTCCATGCTTATTCAAAAGAAAAGCAACCCCGCCGCCGCTCAGCAAATGGGCAGCATGATGGCGATGATGCTTATGATGCCTTTATTCTCGTTCTGGATTGCGTTTAAGCTGCCGGCAGCCGTTGGTTTTTATTGGACCATATCCAATGTTGTTGCGATTTTGCAGCAGCTGTTTCTTGCCAAGTTTTTCCCGCCGAAAAAGAGTCAGGCCCGCGATATGATTGAAAACACAATTCAGCGCAGGGCAAGGGAAAAGAATATTAAAAAAACCAAGGCTCAATAAGCATTAACACCAAAATAATCGGAGGATTATATGAAATACGAGTATATCGGGCACGGCAAAACCCGTGAAGACGCTGCGGCGGACGCCGTAAGAGGACTCACCGCCGCCCTTGCTAAGGACGGACTCGGCAAGCCTGTTTCGGCAGATATTCACGAAGAAGTTATTGCCCTCCCGAAAAAGAAAATTTTAGGCCTCTTCGGCGGCAGCGATGCCGAGGTTAAGGTTACTTACGAAATCATCGTTAAGAAAGACCGCAAGCCTCAGCCTAAAAAAGCAAAGCCCCAGCCAAAGAAGGAATATAAGGCCGAAAAGGCAGAGCGCCCCGCAGTGCAGGAACGCCCCGCCAAGGCAGAACGCCCGGCAAAGCCGGAAGCGGAGTCGGAGCCGATTGAGGTTTCCGCCGAAACAGTTTCAAAAGCCGGCGATTACCTTAAAACAATTATTGACGGCTTTAAGGTTGCAGACGCCAAGATTACCGGCGAGGTTAAGGACGGCGTGCTTGAGCTGACCGTTGATTGCGACGATTACGGCATCATCATCGGCAGAAGAGGCGAAACGCTTGATTCGCTTCAATATCTTACAAGCCTTTATGTTAAAAAGCTTTGCGGCAGATATATCAGAGTGGTTATCAACGTTGGCGATTACCGCGAAAAAAGAGTTGAAACCCTGAAGCACCTTGCGCGCAAAGAAGCTGATTATGTGGCAAGAAGCGGCAGAAGATACACCTTTGAGCCGATGAACCCATATGAAAGAAGAATTATTCACACCACCGTTCAGGAAATTGAGGGTGTTGAATCAATTTCCGTTGGCTATGGGCAGGACAGAAAAGTTATGCTTCAGCCTGAGGGCGGCGTTCGCTTCCGCTCCGATCGCGGCGGCAGAAGGTCTTATTCCGATAACGGCAGACCGGCTGCAAAAAAAGCTGCTCCCCTTCCCAAGGATTTTACCAAATTCGGCAAAATCGAAGTGAATAGCAACAACGGCGAAGAGTAATTCGCCTGTGGAGACGAGGTCGGATTTTTCCGGCCTTTTGCTCTTTTTGGAATGATTTTGAGGCGAACGATTAAAGCGGGCAGATAATTGCGAGCAGACGGATGATGGGAATACCGAAACAGCATAAAAAGCAGCAATATTGCAAAAATCACTCCAAAAGGCGCAAAGCGGGTTTGCTTTATAAGTAAAAAAATATAGTATGATAGGAAGTGACGGTGTGGCAAAAAACGATAGCGGCCGTGGCAACCGGCAATTCTGCCGGCGGAATCGGCGTTATAAGAATAAGCGGAGACTGCGCAATTGAAATTGCGGATAAAATTTTTAAGCCTGCGGACGGCTCCAAGCTGTGCGATTTAGCGGGCTACCGTGCAAAATTCGGCAATGTTATTTGCAGCGGCGAAGCTGCGGACGATGCTGTGGCACTTGTTTTTCGAGCGCCGAAAAGCTACACGGGCGAAAACACCGTTGAAATATCCGTTCACGGCGGATTATATATAGTTCAAAAAACGCTTGAAGCCGCATTTGAGGCGGGCGCCGTGCCCGCAGAGCCGGGCGAATTTACAAAGCGCGCGTTTTTAAACGGCAAAATGGATTTGACCCAGGCGGAAAGTGTGGCGCAGCTGATTTCGGCAAACGGCGAAACGGCGGCAAAGGCAAGCTACAATTTATTGCAAGGCTCGCTGAGCAGGCAGATTGACGGCGTGCTTCAAAATTTGGAGGACACCTCCGCCCTGATGGCGGCTTGGGTGGATTATCCCGACGAGGAAATTCCCGAGCTTGAGGAAAGCGAGCTTGAAAAATCGCTTAAAACCGCGGCGGCAAGCCTTGAAAAGCTGCTTGCGGGATACGAAAACGGGCAAATCATGACCCAGGGTGTGGACACGGCAATAGTCGGCAAGCCGAACGCGGGCAAATCAACGCTTATGAATTTGCTTGCGGGGCGCGAAAAAAGCATTGTTACAGACATTGCAGGCACCACGCGTGATATAGTGGAGGAAAGCGTTCGACTTGGCAGCATTACTTTGCGCCTGAGCGATACGGCGGGTATTCGTGAAAGCGACGACACAGTGGAGGCAATCGGCATACGCCGCGCGCTCGACAAAATCGAATCGGCGGAGCTTGTTATCGCCGTGTTCGACAACAGCCGCCCGCTTGATGAAAACGATTTAAAAATTGATAGAAAAAAATGCCGCGGCAAAAAGGCCGTTGCGGCAGTTAATAAAATAGATTTAAATTCCGGCAGGCTTGTCCCGGTTGAAGAGGCATTTGCAAAAACGGTTTATATAAGCGCAAAGGGCGATGAATATCTTGACGAGGTTTCCCGCGCGGTTGAAGAGGTGCTTGGGGTTTCCGATTTTGATTCGGCGGCGCCGATGCTTGCAAACAGGCGGCAAAAGCAGTGCTGCAAAAACGCGCTTCAAAGCGTGAACGAAGCGCTCGGTGCGCTTCACGCCGGGATGACATATGACGCAATCAATGTGATGACTGATTGCGCGGTGGACGAGCTTTTGGAGCTTACCGGCAAAAAAGCCACCACCGAGGTGGTAAACAACATTTTCAGCAAATTTTGCGTGGGAAAAATAAATTATGGAATATTTTTTTCGGAAAGTTATGATGTGGCGGTTATCGGCGCAGGGCACGCCGGCATAGAAGCCGGGCTTGCGGCAGCCAGGCTTGGGTGCAAAACCGCAGTTTTTTTACAATAAATCTTGATTGGATAGGCAATATGCCCTGCAATCCCTCCATCGGGGGGCACTTCAAAGGGGCATCTTGTTTGTGAAATAGACGCGCTCGGCGGCGAAATGGGCAAGGCGGCGGATAAATATTCGCTTCAAAGCCGCATGCTCAATTTGGGCAAAGGCCCTGCCGTTCATTCCCTGCGCGCTCAGATAGACAGGCGCGAATATTCAAAAGGCATGAAGCACACACTTGAATTGCAGGAAAATTTGGATGTGCGCCAGGCTGAAATAATCGATTTGCGCAGATGCGAAAACGGGCTTTGGCAGCTTAAAACAAAGCTTGAGGCGATTTTCACCGCAAAGGCCGTTGTTCTTGCCACCGGCACCTTTTTGGGCGGCAAGGTTCACATCGGCGATGTTTCCTATGCCAGCGGGCCGGACGGTATGTTTCCCGCAAACGAATTATCAAAAGCGCTTTATGCGCTTGATATTCCGCTTCGCCGTTTTAAAACAGGCACCCCGAGCAGGGTAAACAGGCGCAGCGTTGATTTTTCCAAAACATCGGTTCAGCAGGGCGATGATGAAACCGTGCCCTTCAGCTTTGAAACAAAAGAGCCTCCGCAAAACAAGGTGTGCTGCTATTGCACCTACACAAACGAGGAAACCAAAAGGGTTATTTTGGATAACCTTGACCGCTCGCCTATGTACAGCGGCAAAATCGAGGGCAAAGGCCCGCGCTATTGCCCCAGCTTTGAGGATAAAATAGTTCGCTTTGCAGACAAGGAGCGCCACCAGCTTTTCATTGAGCCGTGCGGGCTTGAAACGGAGGAAATGTATCTTCAGGGGCTTTCCTCTTCCCTGCCCGAGGATGTGCAGCTGCAATTTATCCACACCATTCCGGGCTTGGAGCATGCCGTTGTGATGCGCACGGCGTATGCGATTGAATATGATTGTGTTGACCCAACCGCCTTAAAAGCAACTCTTGAGTTTAACGATTTGCCCGGCCTTTACGGCGCGGGGCAGTTCAACGGCTCAAGCGGATATGAGGAAGCGGCGGCACAGGGTCTTGTTGCCGGAATAAACGCGGCGCTTAAAATTAAAGGCGAGGAGCCGATGATTTTAGACAGAGGCGGCTCATACATAGGCACTTTGATAGATGATCTTGTTACCAAGGGCTGCTCCGACCCATACAGAATGATGACGAGCCGCAGTGAATACAGGCTTGTGCTTCGCCAGGACAATGCAGATATTCGACTTACTCCCACGGGGCATAAAATCGGCCTAATAAGCGACGAAAGATACCAAAATTTTCTTGCAAAGCTTGATATGATTGAGGCGGAAAAAGAAAGGGTGCGCGAAACCTCCGTGCCTGTTTCCGACGAGCTTCAGAATATTCTTCAGGCAAAGGGCACCGCGCCCTTGAAAAAGGCTGCAAGCTGATAGAGCTTTTGCGCAGACCGCAGATAACATATGATGATTTAAAAACGATAGATATCACTCGCCCAAGGCTGCCGAAAAGAGTTTTTGAGCAGGTTGAAATTTCCGTTAAATACGAAGGCTACATAGCAAGGCAGGAGCGGCAGATTAAAGAAATGCGCCGCATAGAATCAAAAAAAATTCCCGAAAATCTTGATTATTCACAGCTTAAGGGGCTTAGGCTTGAGGCTGTGGAAAAAGCTTTCCCAAAAATAAAGCCGCAAAAATTTGGGGCAGGCCGGCAGAATAAGCGGCGTCAACCCCGCCGATGTGGCAGCGTTAAACATAATATTAGATTCAATGGCGTGATTGCCTCACGCCGATGTTTGCGATAAACAGTGAAAGGCGTGTTGCTATGATAAACAAGGATAAGCTTAAAGAATACTCCGAAAAATACGGAGTTGCGCTTGACGATATGGCGCTGGATAGATTTGACTATTTGTGCCAAAGGCTTTTGCGCTGGAACGAGCATGTTAATTTAACGGCGATAACCGACCCGAATGAAATTGTGATTAAGCATTTTGTGGATTCGCTGACTCTTATTCCCTACGCAAATTTGCCCGAAGGCGCTTCGGTTATCGATGTGGGTTGCGGCGCGGGCTTTCCCGGCCTGCCGATTATAATTAAGCGCCCCGATTTAAATATTACCTTTCTTGATTCCGTGGGCAAGAAGCTGACCTTTATTAAAGACGCGCTCAGCAACTGCGGGCTTTTGGGCGATATTGTGCACGCAAGGGCCGAGGAGCTTTCGCACCAAAAGCAATACAGGGAAAGGTTTGACCTTGCCGTCAGCCGTGCCGTTGCGCCGCTTAATATCTTGGCGGAATACTGCCTGCCGTTTGTGAAGCCGGGCGGATATTTCATTGCAATGAAGGGCGCGCAGGACGAAGCCGAGCTTGGCACAAACGCAATTAAAAACGCTCGGAGGCAATATTGAGCAGGTTGTTTTACTGAAACTCCCGAACGACGACACAAGAAATTTAATTATAATTAAAAAAAGATATCGCAAACTTCGTCAAAGTACCCCAGGAAATCAAAAATAAGCACAAAGCCGTTGTAAATAAATTGAAGTTGCCGAAAAAAAGTTGAATATTAAGGCTAAAAAAACACTTCCATTTTTTTATTGATTTATGGTATATTTACCATTGGAAAGGGAATGATGAGCCCGCCGAGGAGATTCATAAGGAGTGTGCCTCATGGCGGAGGAAGTTCAAAGAATAGCAACGGAAAAATTGCTGCCCAATCCCTATCAGCCGCGAAAGCAATTTAAAAGCGAAGAGCTTTTAAGCCTGGCGGAATCGATAAAAGAAAACGGAATTTTGCAGCCGCTGCTTGCAAGGCAAATCAACAACAGCGATTATTATGAAATCATTGCGGGCGAACGCCGACTGCGCGCGGCAATTTTGGCAAACCTTGCCACGGTGCCCTGCTTGATTGTTGATTGCGATTACGAGGAATCGGCTGTTTATTCCATACTCGAGAATATTCAGCGTTCGGATTTAAGCTTTTTTGAAGAGGCTCAGGCGATAAACCAAATGCAAAACCATTTCGGCCTAACGCAAGAGGAAATCGCAAAAAGGCTCGGCAAAAGCCAAAGCGCCCTTTCAAACAAGCTGCGCCTGCTTCGATTGCCTGCCGATGTGCGGTATTTCATTGAAAAAGAGGGCTTGACCGAGCGCCATGCAAGAGCGCTTTTAAGGCTTCAATCCGAAAAGCAGATTTGGACGGCGCTTAATGTTATTAAAGAGCGCGGCTTAAACGTGCAGCAAACGGAAGCATATATAGATTCCGTAACAAACAAGCAAGTTAAATCAAGAAAAAAGGTGGTTACGATATTTCGCGATGTGCGAATATTCGTAAACACAGTCAATAAAAGCAATAAACACAATGAAGGAAGCCGGTATTCCGGCCGAATCAAACAAAACGGAAACGGACGATTATATTGAATTTCATGTTCGTATTCCCAAATCTCCGCAGCAGCCGAAAAAGGCGGCGGAGAGTGAAACTGCTTAAAACGGCTTATGCCGTTTTAACATATTCTCCTCTTTTCATCACGTGGAACAGCCTGCCTTAACCGGTGGGCTGTTCTGCGTATGAGGGCATAATTTCCGAAAACGGTTTTTAAGCGATTTATTATTTATCTATTTAATATTGTTTTTTAACATTGCGCGGCACCGATAACAATTAGGTGCCGCGCTTTTTCTATACCTATTATATATAGGCATGGCAGATGGCTTGTGATATGTTATTTCCTATTATGTTATGACTTTTGGCACGCAGTTAAAAAAGTGAGGGAGCATGGTCAAGATGCTTTTCTGCCATATCCTCTGTTCTTGTGTTTCATGTGAAACAAAGCACAAGATATTGATTTTCACATAAACATGTTGAAAAATTAACCCGTTTATGTGTGATTTTGTTGAAAAACTGTGTTTAAAATGTTGAAAAGTCGATATAAACATACATGTTTGTTTATATCGGTGCTCTAATATCTTACTGTTTATCTGAGATTTTTTATGCGCGGCGGCTAAATGCAGCGACGGATTAAATTTTGTTGCTGCAAGCACCGTGCAAAAATGCGGGTGAACCGAACTGCTTTGCCCTTCTGCTGAAATATTCAGTTGCAATCAAGCTTTTTTTGTAATGCGTTTTGCTTAATATGTTTCTTTAACCTTCTTTATAGGAACAATAACATTTCTGTCGCGATATTCTTCTCTGCAGATTTAAATTTAAGGCTGATATTTTTGTGTTTCACGTGAAACTTCTATATATAGTATAGGCTTGCTCGCATTGCACAATTTTTGAAAAAAAGTCCGAGTGTTTCATGTGAAACATATTGAATGTGCGGCGCGCGTGTAGTATAATGAATTTGCCGTAAAGCGCAGAACTATGCGTAATACAGCGCAATTAACACATAACGCAGGAGGCACATATGGTCAAAACGATATCTATATTTAACCAAAAAGGCGGAGTCGGAAAAACAACCACCTGCGTAAACCTTGCCGCATCACTCGGCGCAAAAGGCAAATCCGTTTTGTTGGTTGATGTTGACCCTCAGGGCAACAGCACAAGCGGCGTCGGTGCAGACAAGGCAGAGATTGAATATTCAACCTATGATATTTTAATCAACAAAGTGCCGGCAAGGGGCATTATGATAGAAACCGAGTTTAAAAACCTGTTTTTATTGCCCGCAAATATGAATTTGGCAGGCGCAGAGCTTGAACTTGCCGATCAGGAGGACAGATTTTACGCTCTTAAAAAAGCAATCTCTCCCCTTGCGCTTGATTTTGACTATATTATAATAGACTGCCCGCCGAGCTTGGGGCTTTTAAGCCTTAATGCGCTTGCGGCTTCAGACACTTTAATCGTTCCGCTTCAATGCGAATATTATGCGCTTGAGGGCTTGAGCCAATTGCTCAGCACCGTGCGGACGGTTAAGCAGCTTTATAACGAGCATTTGGAGCTTGAGGGTGTTATTTACACTATGTACGACAGCCGCTTGAAATTAAATCAGCAGGTTATCGAGGAAGTAAACAAATATTTCCCGAATAAAGCGTATAAAACGATGATTCCGCGCTCTGTTAAGCTAGCGGAAGCACCGAGCTTCGGAAAACCCGTTATTTATTATGAAAAATATTGCAAGGCTTCCTTTGCATATAAAAAAATTAGCCGATGAAATCATAAAAAAAGCAACAGGTGATTTATGGGATTCTTTAAAAAAAGCCGGAAGTGGTGATTCTTAAAGAGGACTCCTCTGCCGAGGAAACCTTGGCTGAAATGAAAGAAATGTGCCTTGAGGCGCACGGCGAATTGAAAAAAGAACTTGAAAATCAGATATATATCCTTGAGCGCGGCTTAAAAGGCGAGGAAGAGATACTTTTTCAACTGAAATATGCCGGAATGGATATGTTTGTGCTTCGCGATGTTTATTTTAAAGTCGGCGATTTATCCGCGCAGATAGATTTTTTAATTGTTACACCGAAAATCAATTTCATAATAGAATGTAAAAAAATCTTTACGGCGATATAACTATTGATAACAAGGGCAATTTTGTGCGCTGTTATCAGGTTAACGGGCGCAAAATCCGTGAAGGGATCGAATCGCCCGTTTCTCAAAATCAGCGCCATATGCAGGTTATGAAGGATTTGGTGATGTGCGGCAAGGGAAAGATGACGCAGTATATCATCAATAAGAATTTCGACTCATTCTTCAAGTCACTTATAGTGCTGGCAAATAACAAAACCGTTTTAAACGATCGCTTTGCGCCGCGCGAAATAAGAAACCGCGTTATCAGGGCAGACGCTTTGGTGGAAACGATTAAAAAAATCCACTCAGAAAGCACCGAGCTTGCGCAAAATCTGAAAGACACACGCGCAAGAGCGGAGGATTATTTCAACCATTCAATGCCCGTTGAAACCGATTTCACGGAAAAATACAGAATTCGCCTTGAGGAGCAAAGGCAGCATTATGCAAAAAATCGCGGCAAAACGGGTTTGAAAGAAAATAAAACGCAGCAAAAAGCCGAAATAATAGGCGAAGAAAGCACTCAAAATGCAGAAACAAACGAAGTTTCCGCCGAAAAAACGAAGAAAAACAATTTAACAGAAACAAATGATAACCGAAATGAACCGCTTTGCCCGCGTTGCAACGCAAAAGCTTGTTCGCAGAAATTCAAAATACGGCGCTTTTTGGGGCTGCTCGAATTATCCGAGGTGCAGATACACCGAAAGCGTGAAAGAGGATGAATAGGAGGAAAATTTATGGCAAAAAAGCCATCCGGGCTCGGCAAGGGCTTGGGCGCGCTTATGCTTGAAAACGCCACCGATGAAATGGTGAGCTCAAACACATTGCCGCTCAATGAAATAATGCCGAATAAGGATCAGCCGCGAAAAACCTTTGATGAGAATTCGCTCGCAGAGCTTGCCGAAAGCATAAAGCAGCAAGGCGTTTTGCAGCCGCTGCTCGTCAGGCCGCTGCCCGCAGGCGGATATCAGCTTGTTGCCGGTGAACGCCGTTGGCGCGCAAGCCGCATGGCAGGCGTAAAAAGATGTGCCCGTTGTTATTAAAGAGCTTACGGACACGGAAACTATGGAAATCGCGATTATCGAAAATCTTCAGCGCGAGGATTTAAACCCCATTGAAGAGGCAGAGGGCTTGCAGGCGCTCATCGATAAATGCGGCTTCACGCAAGAGGAGGTTGCGGCAAGCGTCGGCAAATCACGCCCGGCAATCGCAAACAGCCTCAGGCTGCTCAAATTGCCGCCCGAAGTGCGCGATATGACGAAAAAAACGGAGAAATTTCCGCGGGCCACGCGCGTGCGCTGCTTGCGTTTGATAACGAAGCGATGATTTTTGAGGTTGCCAAAAACATTGTTTCAAACAAACTCACCGTAAGGGATGTTGAAAGGCTTGCAAAAATCAAGGAGCCGTCCGCACCCGTTCAAAAGCGCAGCAAGCGCCGCGACAGCTTTTATGACGAGGTTGAGCTTTCGCTTACGGAAGCGCTCGGCCGCAAGGTTAAGGTTTACACCGGCAGGGGCAAGGGCACTATTGAAATAGAGTTCTATTCTGCCGAGGAATTAAAGGATATAGCAAATAAGTTAGGAGAATAAATTATGCTTGATATTAAATTTGTTAGGGAAAAATCCCGAAGCGGTTAAGGAAAATATCAGAAAGAAATTTCAGGATGAAAAGGTGCCGCTTGTTGATGAGGTTGTCGTGCTTGACGGCGAAAGAAGAGATGTTCAAAAGCGCGCCGACGAGCTTCGCGCAAACAGAAACAAGCTTTCCAAGGAAATCGGAAATCTTATGGCGCAGGGCAAAAAGGAAGAGGGCATGGCACTTCGCGAACAGGTGAAGGCGCAGGCAGACGAGCTTGATGAGCTTTCAAAGAAAGAAACCGAGCTTACGGAGCGTGTTACCAAAATCATGATGATTATTCCTAACATGATTGATGAGAGCGTGCCGATCGGTAAGGACGACAGCGAAAATGTTGAGCGCGAAAAATTCGGCGATCCGGTTGTGCCAGATTTTGAAATTCCTTATCACACTCAGATTATGGAAAGCTTTAACGGCATTGATCTTGACGCCGCAGGCAAGGTTGCGGGAAACGGATTTTATTATCTTATGGGCGATATTGCAAGGCTTCATTCGGCGGTGCTTGCATATGCCCGTGATTTTATGATAAACAGAGGCTTCACCTATTGCATTCCGCCTTATATGATTCGCTCTGCAGTTGTTAACGGCGTTATGAGCTTTGCGGAAATGGACGCCATGATGTATAAGATTGAGGGTGAGGATCTTTATCTTATCGGCACCTCGGAGCATTCCATGATAGGCAAGTTTATAGACACAATCACTCCCGAAAGCGAGCTTCCCAAAACGCTCACCTCATATTCACCCTGCTTCCGCAAGGAAAAGGGCGCACACGGCATTGAGGAAAGAGGCGTTTACAGAATCCATCAGTTTGAAAAGCAGGAAATGATAGTTGTTTGCAAGCCTGAGGAATCAAAAATGTGGTTTGATAAGCTTTGGCAAAACACGGTTGATCTTTTCAGAAGCCTTGATGTGCCCGTTCGCACGCTTGAATGCTGCTCGGGCGATTTGGCAGATCTTAAGGTTAAATCCGTTGATGTTGAGGCTTGGTCTCCCCGCCAGAAAAAGTATTTCGAGGTTGGCTCCTGCTCAAATCTTTCGGATGCTCAGGCACGCCGCCTGAAAATTCGCGTTAAGGGCGAAAACGGCACATATCTTGCCCACACTCTTAACAACACGGTTGTTGCTCCGCCGAGAATGCTTATCGCTTTCCTTGAAAACAATCTTAATGCGGACGGCTCCGTTAATATCCCCAAGGCGCTTCAGCCTTATATGGGCGGCACGGAAAAGCTTGTTCCGAGCAACAAATAATCAAATCGTTTTACAACATTATTGATAACACGGCAGCTTTCGCGGGTGGCTCAACAGCATACGCCGCGGCTGCCGAAAAACGGTGAAAAAGATGGATATATCAGCAGAATTCAAAAAAAGATTTAACACCGCCGAAACTCCGCTTTCGGTTTATTGCCCTTATCGAATTGCTCCCGTTGGCGCGCATTCGGATTATCAGCACGGACTGATTTCCGGATTTGCAATCAACGAGGGCGTGCAGCTTGATTTTTTGTCCACGGAAGACGGCTCCGTTAAGCTTTACAGCCTTAATTTTGAGGGCGCGGCGGAATTTTCCGCCTTTGAGCTGGCGCAAAGAAGCTATAATTGGGGCGATTTTGCAAAAGCGGCATTCGTTTCGGTGAAACGCAAGCACAGGGTTGAAAAAGGCATGATCGGCATAATATACGGCAGCTTGCCCGTTGGCGGATTATCGTCCTCCGCTGCGGTTTTGATTTCTTACATATGCGCAATTTGCAAAATAAACGATATCAAGCTCACTCGGGCGGAGCTTATTGATTTGGCACTTTATGCAGAGCACGATTATCTTGAAATGAATGTGGGCAAAATGGATCAAAGCTGCGAGGTTTATTCAAAAAAAGACCATCTGCTTTATTTAGACACGCTTGATGATTCATATAAGCTTATTCCAACAAGCAAAAATATGCCGCCTTATGAATTTGCCGTTATTTTTTCCGGCAAGGAGAGAAAGCTTGCAAACACGGCGTTTAATTCAAGAGTGGATGAGGCCAAAGCGGCGTCCTTTGCCCTTCGTGCGTTTGCCGGCATCCCTTACGGCAGCTTTAAGGATTCTTATATGAGAGATGTGCCGAGAGAAGTTTTTATGATGAATATAAAGATAAAAATTCCTCCGGCTTGGCGCAGGCGTGCAGAGCATTTTTACGGCGAATATGCAAGAGTTCAGCGTGGCGCAAAGGCTTGGGAAAGCGGCAATATTGCGGAATTCGGCAAAATAATGTTTGAATCCGGTTATTCCTCAATTTATAATTGGGAAACAGGCTCGGCAGAACTGAAAACGCTTTATGAAATTATGCTTAAATGCAACGGCGTTTACGGCGGCAGATTCAGCGGCGCAGGCTTTAACGGCTCGTCTGTTGCCCTTGTTGACCCTGCCAAAAAAAGAGCAGATTACGGAATTTTTTTAAAAAGAAGAATATCTTAAAGTATATCCTCAGTATAAAAAAATGATTTTGCCGTAAGGTTTGTTAAAACGGCAGACGGTGTTAATATATAAACAAAATATCCAAACGGTGCGGTTGCTTGTTGCAGCCGCACTTTTTTGCGGCAAAGCCGGGGTTTCGCAATTCTTGCCTCGGTAGGGTATCCGAAGCTGTTGATTTCTTAAACATAAACTTAATATTTATTATATTTTTTTCCGTCATTGACAGTGCATATATTATAATATATAATAAAAAGAATAATGGAGCCACCATATGCTTTTGTAAAACAGGGTAAAATTTATGAATGAAGTGAAGGTTTCCGTAATTATGCCCGTGTATAATTCGGAAAAATATCTTGAAAAATGCATATCAAGCGTTTTAAACCAAAGCCTGAGGGAGATTGAGCTTATTTGCGTGGACGACGGCTCAACCGATTCCTCTCCCCGAATTTTGGAGGCTTTTGCAAAAAGCGATTCGCGCGTTAAGCTGCTGCATCAGCAAAATCTGTTTGCCGGTGTGGCGCGAAACAACGGCATAAAGGCCGCCTGCGGCAAGTATTTTGCGTTTTGGGACAGCGATGATTTTTTTGAGCCGAATGCGCTTGAAATCATGTTTTCCGCGTGCGAAAAATCCGGCGCGGATATTTGCGTTTGCGGCGCTTATTCCGTGGACGGCGAAACGGGCAGGCGCGCGGTTGACGAAACCTTTTTAAAAAAGCGCTTTCTGCCGAGGGAAAAGGAATTTTCGGCAAAAAGCAATCCCGAATATATTTTTCAACTTTGCCTCAATGTGCCGTGGCAGCGCCTTTTCAGAGCTGATTTTATTCGCGAAAACGGCTTTGAATTTCAGCCGCTTCGCCATGCAAACGACACCTATTTCGTTCTCGCTTCCACATATGCGGCAAAAAAATCGTTTGCTGCCCAAAGCCGCTTGTAAATTACCGCACAAACAATGCCCAAAGCATAACGGGCAAGGCTTCAAAAGATCCGCTTTGCGCGTATGAGGCATATAAAGCCGCATATGATAAGCTGCTTACCATGGGCATGGCGGGAAAAGCGCTGCAAAGCTTTCATTCAAAGCTGCTTTCGGGCTTAATTCGCGCGGTTATGCTGCAAACAAACGGCGAAGCCATGCAAATCGTTTACGATAAAAATCAAAAAAACGAGGGCATTGAATATTTCGGCCTTGCCGATATCAAAAGACCCCGATTATTTTTATTTCAAACCCGATTATGAGGATTTTGAAGCAATCAAAAAGCGGCACGCTTCCCGAATTTTTGATGTTTAAATACAGAAAAGAAAAAGCGGGCAGACTTTATTATAAAAGCAGGGCGGAGCGCAGCTTTAAAATTCGCTTTGCAAGAAAAATTGCGGGCATTTTGCCTGCAAACAGCAGCCTTTACGATAAGGGAAAAAAAGCTGCTTCATTTTAAATAAAAATCGCTTTGCCGGGCTCTGCTCGGCAATCGGTGCAAATAAATTCTTTTTGCATGGCAGGGGCTTTGCGCCTGTCGAAGGAGAGTTCAATATGAGCAAAAAATACGATTATCTTATAGTGGGCAGCGGCCTTTTCGGCGCGGTTTTTGCCTATGAAGCAAAAAAAAGAGGCAAGGAGTGCCTTGTTATCGAAAGGCGCGATCACATTGCCGGCAATATTTATTGCGAAAATGTGCACGGAATCAATGTGCATAAATACGGCGCGCATATTTTCCACACAAGCAACAGAGCAGTGTGGGATTATATAAATCAATTCGCCGAATTTAACAACTATATCAATTCGCCCGTTGCGATTTATAAGGACGAGCTTTATAACCTGCCGTTTAATATGAACACATTTTCAAAAATGTGGGGCATCAAAACTCCGGCAGAGGCTCAGGCAATAATCGAAAAGCAAAAGGCGGAATATAATATCACCGAGCCGAAAAATCTTGAGGAGCAGGCGCTTTCGCTTATCGGCAAGGATGTTTATGAAAAGCTGATTAAGGGCTACACGGAAAAGCAATGGGGCAGAAGCTGCACCGAGCTGCCGGCCTTCATTATCAAAAGGCTGCCCGTTCGCTACACTTACGATAACAATTATTTCAACGATCGCTGGCAGGGCATTCCCATCGGCGGCTACACAAAAATCATAGAAAAAATGCTTGATGGAATCGATGTGCTCACCTCCACTTCGTTTGAGGATTACAAGGCAGCTCACGATATTTCCGATATGCGAATTGTTTACACCGGCAATATCGATGAATATTTCGGCTATAAATACGGCGCTTTGCAGTATCGCACCGTTCGCTTTGAAACGGAATATATTCCGGATACGGATAATTACCAAGGCAATGCCGTTGTTAACTACACTGAAAGAGAAGTGCCCTACACCCGCGTTATCGAGCACAGGCATTTTGAAAAGTGCGATGCAAAAGGCACGGTTGTTTCAAAAGAATTTTCATCGGAATGGAGCGTGGGCATAGAGCCTTATTACCCCATAAACAATGATGAAAACAATGCTCTTTATCAAAAATACGAGCAGCTTGCCTCGCAGGAAAAGAATGTTATTTTCGGCGGCAGGCTCGGCAAATATAAATATTATGATATGGATAAGGTTATTGAGGCTGCGCTTCAAGCCGTTTCCGAGGAATTTTAACGGAAGGATGTTAATTTAAATATGGCAAAGGTTTCAATAATCGTGCCCACTTTTAATGTGGAGCCTTATTTGAAGGAGTGCATGGAAAGCATCACTCATCAAACGCTTGAGGATATAGAGATTATCTGCATTAACGACGGGTCTACCGACGGCTCGCTTGCAATCCTTAAAAGCTATGCCGAAAAGGATTCGCGCATTAAGCTTGTGGATAAGGAAAACGGCGGCTACGGCATCGGCATGAACATCGGCTTCGGCTTGGCAACCGGCGAATATATCGGCATTGTTGAGCCTGATGATTTTGTGCCCGTTAATATGTTCGGCGATCTTTATGATATTGCCTCCAAAAATGATCTTGATTGGGTTAAGGCAGATTTTTATCGCTTTCAGCGCGCGTCAAACGGCGATATGTTTTGCGAATATAATCATTTAGACAGAAAAAATCAGTATTACAACAAAGTGTTTAACCCAAGCCAAACTCCGGAGGCAATTCGCTTTATTATGAACACTTGGAGCGGCATTTATAAAAAGTCGTTTCTTGATAAATTCAATATCCGCCACAACGAAACTCCGGGCGCATCTTTTCAGGATAACGGATTTTGGTTTCAAACCTTTGCCTTTGCAGAAAGGGGCATGATAATCGATAAGCCCTATTATATGAACCGCAGAGATAATCCTAACAGCTCCGTTAAAAATATGCAAAAAATTTATTGCATAAATGTTGAATACGATCACATTCGCGATATTCTTATTCAATATCCCGAAACCTGGGAAACCTTTAAAACATATTACACTCTTAAAAGATTTCACAACAGCGTTGCAACTCTTCGCCGCATAGCGAATGAATTTAAGCATGATTATGTTATTCGCTTTTCAAAGGAAATGAAGCGCGCGCGCGAGCTCGGCGAAATGGATGAAGAGCTTTTCACTCCGGCAGAGCGTGATAATTTGCATATGCTTATAAATCAGCCGGAAATGTATTATAAAATAAAGGCGCTGCCCATGAATAACGGCAGCACCAATTTCAACAATAATATTAAAGAGGTTAAGGCAGAGCTTGATAAGATTAAGCGCAGCAAATCCTATCGAATCGGCAGAATGATTATGTATATCCCCGTCAGGTTCAAGCGCCTTGCCAAAAAGATTTACAGAAAAAAATAAATCAAAAGAGAAGGGGTTATAAGAAGAATGGCTGATATTAAAGTTTCCGTTATAATTCCCGTTTATAATGTTGAAAAAAATATTTGCGCCAAAAATCTTGAAAGCGTGCAAAAAGCAAACCTTAAAGGATATTGAAATTATCTGCGTGGACGACGGCTCCACGGATTCCTCCTGCAAAATTGCGGAGGAATTTGCGGCAGCGGATTCAAGATTTGTTGTTATTAAGCAGCAAAACGGCGGCGCAGGCGCGGCAAGAAACAACGGCTTGCGCCATGCAAAGGGCAAATATCTTTCTTTTCTTGATTCGGATGATTTCTTTGAGCCGGATATGCTTGAAAAGGCATATGAAAAGGCAGAGGAAACGAAGGCAGATTTTGTTGTTTTTCGGCTCGGATCAGTATTTTTGAAGATTCAAATCAGTTTAAGCCCGTTTCTTGGGTTGTTCGCTATCAGGAGCTTCCGCCCTATCAGCCCTTTGGCAGAAGGTCTATGACGGATAATATCTTCAAGGTTTTCGTCGGCTGGGCTTGGGATAAGCTTTATAACCGGGAATGGGTGCTTTCCCGCGATTTGTGGTTTCAGGAGCAGCGCACAAGCAACGATATGCTTTTTGTTTTCTCCGCTGTTGCCGAGGCGGGCCGCATTGCTTATGTTGAAAAGGGCAAGCCGCTTGCTCATCAGCGCCGCAACAATAAATCGTCGCTTTCCAACACAAGGGAAAAATCCTGGGATTGCTTTTATAATGCCCTTTGCGCACTTAAAGCAAGGCTGCAAAAAGACGGCATTTTTGAAGAGGTTGAAAAAGACTACATAAATTATGCGCTTCATTTCAGCCTTTGGAATTTGCGCACAATTGCAGAGCCCACTTACACAAAGCTTTTTGCAAAGCTGCGTGATGAATGGTGGCAGCAACTTGGCGTTGCAGGCAAATCATCCGATTATTTTTACAACAAAAAAGAATATGAGGAATATGCAAAGCTGTTTTTTTAAAAATAAATCTCTTTAGTTTGAATTCGGGCACGCACGAAAACGCCGATGCCGCTTTGCGGCGGTGCCCTTGAATTTTCGCAAAATGTTTGCAAATATAAATCAAAAGGAGTATAAATTGGAAACGAATAATGCAAAACGGCGCAAATTTAAGCTCAACACTTTTCAAACCATTATTTTGGGCTTTGCCGGTGTTATTTTGCTCGGCAGCTTTTTGCTGAGCCTTCCTTTTGCCACAAAAAAAGCGGCGATTCCGTTGCTTATATAGACGCTCTTTTCACCTCCACCACCTCGGTGTGCGTAACCGGGCTGATAACAAGAGACACGGGCACTTATTGGTCGCTCTTTAGGCAGATTATTATACTGATTTTAATTCAAATAGGCGGCATGGGGGTTATGACGGTAACTATTATGCTTGGCTTGATTTCCCGCCGCCGCTTCAGCATAATGCAAAAATATACAATGCAGGATGCGATTTCCGCGCCCGTGTTCGGCGACACAATTAAGCTGACAAAGTATATTATTTGCGTAACCTCGTGCACGGAGGCGGTCGGGGCGCTTTGCCTGCTGCCGGTGTTTAAGCAGCATTACGGCTGGCTGAAGGCAATTTGGTATTCCGTGTTTCACTCCATTTCCGCATTTTGCAATGCAGGAATTGATTTAAACGGAGTGGAGCAGCCTTATTGCTCGCTCACTCATTATTACAATAATCCCGTTGTTAATTTTGTGATAATGTTTCTTATCGTTTTCGGCGGCATAGGCTTCATCACTTGGGATGATATGCGCAAAAACGGTTTTAAATTTAAAAAATACCGTTTGCAAAGCAAAATAGCACTTTCGATGACGGCGATTTTGATTATTTTGCCGGCACTTTATTTCTATATTTATGAATTTCACCGTGTTCGCTGGGATTGGATGAGCGAGGGCGGCAGAATTTTAGCCTCTCTGTTTCAGGCGGTAACGCCCAGAACGGCGGGCTTTAACACTATCGATTTAAATATGATGAGCGATGTAAGCAAAATGATTATAATTGTGCTTATGCTTATCGGTGCGTCGCCCGGCTCAACGGCAGGCGGCATGAAAACAACCACGGTGGCCGTGCTTATAAGCTCTGCCTTTTCCGTGTTTAAAAAAAGAGATGATACAGAGGCGTTTCACCGCCGCATTTCGCCAGAAGCGGTGCGCAGTGCATCCGCCGTGCTTTCAATGTATGTTGCTCTGTTTATGCTTGGCAGCATTGTGATTTGCCAGCTTGAGGATGTGCCTATTATGCCGGCGATGTTTGAAGCCGCATCGGCAATCGGCACGGTTGGCCTTTCGCTCGGCATAACTCCGGGGCTTTGCGCGGCTTCTAAGCTGGTTTTGATAAGCTTAATGTATTTCGGCAGAGTCGGCGGCTTAACCTTGATTTTCGCCGCAGCGTCCGGAATTCAAAAAAAGCGTTCAAAGTATCCGCTTGAAAAAGGTTGCGGTGGGCTGAGCCGTTAAAGGAAATCCTATTATGCCGAAGCAGGGCGGCGCAGCGGCTTTTTTGCAATTTTGCCGCATAAGCCGCGTTGCAGAAAAATCGGTAATCGCGCGGCAGCCGTGCACGGAATGCCTTGCCGAGCCGTTGCCGCCGGCAGCACTTCTGAATTGATTATATTTTTTTAAAGAGGATAAAACAATGAAATCTATTTTTATTGGTAGGCGCAGGCCAATTCGGTATGCATCTTGCAAGAAAGCTTTATGATCTCGGCCATGAAATTATGGCGGTGGATACCAAAGAGGAGCGTGTGGATTCGGTTTTGCCCTATGCCGCAAGTGCTCAAATAGGCGATGCATCTTCTTATGATTTTCTTGAAACGCTCGGCGTTTCCGATTTTGATGTGTGCTTCGTAACCATCGGCGATGATTTTCAGGATTCGCTGGAAACAACCTCGCTTTTAAAGGAGCTTGGCGCAAAAATGGTTGTTGCAAGAGCTTCAAATGATGTGCACGCAAAGTTTTTTTGCTCAGAAACGGAGCAGATCAAATTGTTTATCCCGAAAAGCAAACGGCGGATTGGGCAGCGGTTAAATGCAGCACGGAGCATGTGCTCGATTATATGGAGCTTGGCGGCGATTTTGCCGTTTATGAGGTTGAAGTGCCGTATTCTTGGATCGGCAAAACCATAGGCGATCTTGATGTGCGCCGCAAGCATAATATAAACATACTCGGCAAAAAGGAAAACGGCAGGCTTGATATAACCATTTCGCCGGCAACAATGTTTCATTCGGGCGAAACAATTCTTGTGCTCACCACCAAAAAGGATTTTTGCAAAAACATTTAAAAAGCTGATTTTTCTTAGGCTCTTAATTAAAAAACGGATTTTGCAATGCACAAAATCCGCCTGAAAATTCGCCTTGCCCGGCAAAGCGAAAATAATGCGTAAAAAAGACCTTGCAGATTTTACTCTGCAAGGTCTGATTTTATTTATTCGGTTTTAGCACCAAAGCAAGCTTACGCTTTCTTAGCCTTGATAGCAGCCTGTGCAGCAGCAAGGCGTGCAATCGGAACACGGAAAGGTGAGCAAGAAACATAGTCGAGGCCAATCTCGTTGCAGAATTCAACAGAGCTGGGATCGCCGCCGTGCTCGCCGCAGATGCCGCAGTGAAGAGAAGGTCTTGTTGCCTTGCCCTTTTCAACAGCCATCTTCATAAGCTGGCCAACGCCTTCTGTGTCAAGCTTAGCAAACGGATCGTTCTCGAAAATCTTTGCATCATAGTAAGCATCAAGGAACTTGCCTGCATCGTCACGGCTGAAGCCGTAAGTCATCTGGGTAAGGTCGTTTGTGCCGAAGCAGAAGAATTCAGCCTGCTCTGCAATCTTGTCTGCAGTAAGAGCAGCACGCGGAATTTCGATCATTGTGCCAACTTCATATTTCATATCGATGCCTGCAGCTGCAATTTCAGCGTCAGCTGTTGCAACAACGATATCCTTAACATATTTAAGCTCCTTAACATCGCAAGAAAGCGGAATCATGATTTCGGGAGCAACTGTCCAATCCGGATGAGCCTTTTGAACATTGATTGCTGCGCGGATAACAGCCTTTGTTTGCATCTTTGCAATTTCAGGATATGTAACTGCAAGACGAAGACCGCGGTGACCCATCATCGGGTTGAATTCGTGAAGAGAAGCGATGATAGCTTTGATATCTTCAACGGATTTGCCCTGAGCTGCAGCAAGCTTTTCGATATCCTCTTCCTCGGTGGGAACAAACTCATGAAGCGGAGGATCAAGGAAACGAATTGTTACGGGGCAGCCTTCAAGTGCCTCATAAAGCTTTTCAAAGTCGCCCTGCTGATAGGGAAGAATCTTATCAAGAGCAGCTTCTCTTTCTTCAACTGTGTCTGCACAGATCATTTCACGGAAAGCAGCAATTCTGCTCTCTTCAAAGAACATGTGCTCTGTGCGGCAAAGGCCGATACCCTCTGCGCCAAGCTCGCGAGCCTTTTTAGCGTCTGCCGGGGTGTCTGCATTTGTGCGAACCTTAAGAGTTCTGAATTCATCTGCCCAGCCCATGATTCTGCCGAAAGTGCCTGCGATTGAAGCGTCAACCGTGGGGATAATGCCGTCGTAGATATTACCTGTTGAACCATCGATGGAGATTTCGTCACCCTCGTGGAATTCCTTGCCTGCAAGAGTGAATTTCTTGTTTTCTTCATCCATGTTGATATCGCCGCAGCCGGAAACGCAGCAAGTGCCCATGCCGCGAGCAACAACGGCAGCGTGAGAAGTCATACCGCCGCGAACGGTGAGGATGCCCTGAGCAGCCTTCATGCCGGTGATGTCTTCGGGAGATGTTTCAAGACGAACAAGAACAACTTTTTCACCGCGAGCTGCCCATTCAACAGCGTCATCGGCGGTGAATACGATTTTGCCGCAAGCTGCGCCGGGAGAAGCGCCGAGGCCCTTGCCCATAGGAGTGGCAGCCTTAAGTGCTTTAGCGTCAAACTGCGGGTGAAGAAGTGTGTCAAGGTTACGGGGATCGATCATCTCAACAGCTTCTTCGGGAGTTCTCATGCCTTCGTCAACAAGGTCACAAGCAATCTGAAGAGCAGCCTGAGCTGTTCTCTTACCGTTACGGGTTTGAAGCATGTAAAGCTTGCCGTGCTCAACGGTAAATTCCATATCCTGCATATCTCTGTAGTGATCTTCAAGAGTTTTGCAAACCTGAGTAAATTCAGCAAATGCTTCGGGGAACTTCTGCTCCATTTCAGCTATTTTCATAGGAGTACGAACGCCTGCAACAACGTCCTCGCCCTGTGCGTTTGTAAGGAATTCACCGAAGAGTCCCTTTGCGCCGGTAGCGGGGTCACGGGTGAATGCAACGCCTGTGCCGCAATCATCGCCCATGTTGCCGAATGCCATGCTCTGTACGTTTACTGCAGTACCCCATGAATACGGGATATCGTTATCGCGGCGATAAACGTTTGCACGGGGGTTGTCCCAAGAACGGAAAACGGCTTTGATAGCGCCCATAAGCTGCTCTTTGGGATCAGTCGGGAAATCCTCGCCGATTTTTTCTTTGTATTCAGCCTTGAACTGAGAAGCAAGCTCTTTAAGATCGTCTGCTGTAAGCTCAACGTCCTGTTTAACGCCCTTCTTTTCCTTCATTGCGTCAATAAGCTGCTCAAAGTATTTTTTGCCGACTTCCATAACAACGTCGGAATACATTTGAATGAATCTTCTGTAGCAGTCCCAAGCCCATCTGGGGTTGTTGGATTTTTCTGCGATAACGTTAACAACGTCTTCGTTAAGGCCGAGGTTAAGAATTGTGTCCATCATGCCGGGCATGGATGCACGCGCGCCGGAACGAACGGAAACAAGAAGCGGATTTTCTTTATCGCCGAACTTTTTGCCGGTGATTTCTTCCATCTTAACGATGTATTCGTTGATTTCTGCCATGATTTCATCGTTGATCTCACGGCCGTCCTCATAATACTGTGTGCAGGCTTCGGTTATGATGGTGAATCCCTGAGGAACGGGAAGACCGATATATGTCATCTCGGCAAGGTTAGCGCCCTTACCGCCGAGAAGCTCTCTCATGTTGGCATTGCCTTCAGAGAAGAGATAGCAATATTTTTTTGCCATTGGGAATTACCTCCTAATAATAATTTGCAAATTATTTATACTTATATAGTATAACGCGATTGAATTATATCATATATCGCAGCAAATTACAAATATTTTTTACAAAAACAGCCGCCAAGGCAAGTTTATATTGAAAATTTACAAAATTTGGTGCATAATGAAGTAAACGCTCGGCGATTTTATAAAAAAGAGAGGCTTTTTAAAATGAAATGTGCGATTATATTGGCAGGCGGAAAAGGCACCCGAATGAAATCGGAGCTTCCCAAGGTTATGTGCGAAGTGCTTTTTGAGCCTATGCTTAAATATGTTATAGATGCGGTTAGGGAGGCAGGCTGCGAGGATATCTGCGTTGTTACCGGCTATAAGCATGAAATTGTGGAAGAATATTTGCCCGCCCAAATTAAAACGGCTTATCAAAATCCGCAGCTCGGCACCGGCCATGCGGTTATGACGGCAAGAGCTTTTGTTGAAGAGCATAAGGGCGATGATATCCTTATCTTAAACGGCGACGGCCCCTTGATGGATGAGCCAACAATAAATGCCGCTTATGATTATCACAAAAGCAACGAAAATTCCATCACCCTTGTTTCCGCCATTGCAGACGACACAGAGGGCATCGGCCATATTAAAAGAGATGAAAACGGCAAGCTTCTTTGCATTGTTGAGCATAAGGATGCAAATGAGGAGGAAAAGAAAATCCGTGAATCAAATGCGGGCACATATTGGTTTTACGGCGCCGATTTGCTTTATGCGCTGGACAGAATTACAAACGAAAACGCACAAAATGAATATTATTTAACAGACAGCCTTGCAATCCTTTTGGCGGCGGGCAAAAATGCCGGCGCATATGTTTGCGAGGATAAAGAGGCAATCCTCGGCGCTAACGACAGATTGCAGCTTAACGGCTTAAATAATATTATGCGCCGCAACATAAATAACCGCCATATGATAAACGGCGTTGATATTCCGTGCACAGACGGCGTTATGATAGGCAAAGAGGTTGAAATCGGCGCAAATACGCAGATTTTGCCAAACACGATTATTTTGGGCAACACGAAAATCGGCAAAGATTGCGTTATCGGCCCAAACACTTATATTAAGGACGGCATTATCGGCAACAATGTTGTGCTCGATAATGTTAAGCTGCTCGACAGTGAGGTTGAGGACGGCACCGATTGCGGCCCGTTTGTTAAAATCCGTGCAGGCAGCAAGCTCGGCAAGGGCGTTCACATCGGCAATTTTGTGGAGGTTAAAAACTCCGTTGTCGGCGCAGGCACCAAAAGCGCACACCTCACTTATATCGGCGATTCCGATGTGGGCGAAAATGTTAATTTCGGCTGCGGAACCGTAACCGTTAATTATGACGGCAAAAATAAGCACCGCTGCAAAATCGGCAATCATGCCTTCATCGGCTGCAATTCAAATCTTGTGGCTCCCGTTGAAATCGGCGATTATGCTTTCACCGCCGCAGGCAGCACCATAACGGATGAGGTGCCCGAAAACGCACTTTCAATCGCCCGCGCAAAGCAGGTGAATAAGCCCGGCTGGGTAACGAAAAAAAGAAGCCCTATAAGGATATGAAATAATACGGCCTATAATTAAAAACAGCCGAAAAATGAGAACAGGTTGAAATTAAAAAGGAACGGCAAGGAAAACACTCCGCAAGGAAGTCGTTTTTCCTTTTTGCTTTTTGTAAGTCGTCAAAAATGACTGGTTTGCGGAAAAAAATCATTTTATGATATAATAATTTTTAGATAGCAAATAACTATTTGCTATCTGAAGGAGAGAAAGACTGTGCCACAACATAAGTTTATTACAAAGCAACTAATAGATAAAGGTTGGTCAGAAGATAAAAAATACTGTCTTACTGACGAACAAGGAAAAAGATTTTTGCTTCGTGTTTCTCCGATTGAACAGTATGACAGAAAGAAAAGTGAATATGAACTTATGAGTCAGGTAGCAACTCTCGGTGTGCCAATGTGCAAACCTTTAGAGTTCGGTACATCTGATGAAGGAGTTTATTCTATTCAAACTTGGATAGATGGCGTTGATGTAGAAGAAAATGTACATAATTTAACATGCGAAGAACAATATTCTTATGGTTTTGAAGCGGGAAGAATACTGAAGGAGATTCACAAAATCCCCGCTCCCAAAGGAATAGAAGATTGGGAAATTTACTTTAATCGTAAAGCAGACCGCAAAATCAAAATGTATGAAGAATGTCCTATCAAGTACGAAAATGGGCAAGCCTTCATTGATTACATTAATGCTCACAGACACTTGCTCAGCGGTCGCCCTCGAACTTATCAGCACGGAGATTATCATATCGGCAATATGATGATAGGGAATGATAAGCAACTTTACATTATTGATTTTAACAGAAATGACTTTGGAGATCCGTGGGAAGAATTTAATCGCATTGTGTGGTGTGCTCAAGCTGCTCCTTTATTTGCAACCGGAATGGTAAACGGGTACTTCGATAATGATGTGCCGGTTCAGTTTTGGGAGTTGCTCGCACTTTATATCAGCAGTAATACTTTATCTTCTGTGCCTTGGGCAATTCCTTTTGGTCAGAGCGAAATTCAAGTAATGGTAAATCAAGCAAAAGATGTACTAAGTTGGTATGATAATATGACAAAACCCGTTCCAACTTGGTACAAAGAAGTTATAAACAAATAATACGAAGCATACGTCACCGAGTCCATAGGGATAGCGAGCATCGGATTGTGACAACACAATCCGAAAAGGAGTCAAGTGTAAAGCAGTTGGGGCACCTTCCTTACGGAGGGTGCCCCAACGCCGTTCCTTTTTTCTTATGGAGCGGATTACGAGACTCGAACTCGCTACCTCCACCTTGGCAAGGTGGCGCTCTACCGGATGAGCTAAATCCGCATATGTTTTCTTAAACCGTAAGGAAATTATACATAATCAAAAGTCATTTGTCAACACCGAAATTGAAAAAATATGCAATTATTTCTATTTACATTGCGCCGCCTTTTTGATAAAATTATAATGCGTTAATATACAAATTAGGATTTATACATTTCAGGCGATATTATGAATTATCAAATTTTACCCGTCGGCAGTGTTTGGAGCGGCGGCATGTTTTTTTCGTGCCGCAGGCAATTGCCGATAAATATTTAAAGCTTGCAAGCGAATATCAATTAAAGGCGCTGCTTTTTCCTGCTGGGCAAAGGCGGTGCGGCTTCCTCTGCCGAAATTGCGAAAAAGCTCGGAATTACGGGAGCGGACGCCGAAAAACATTATGGATTTTTGGGTTGCCGAGGGCATTTTTGGTGCAAAAACTCCGGCAAGGTAAGCGGCGAAGCAATCCGTGAAGCCGTGCAAACGGAGCCGGCGCAAAATTCCGTTTCGCCACTGGTTGAAAATCCTGCGCCTGCCGAGCGGCAGGTTTTGCAAAGCGAGCAAATTGCCGAAAAAGCGCAAAAGCAGACGGCAAAAAGCGAATTTAAAATTTCTCCGCCCGTTTTAACACCTGCGGAGATTGATAAAATAGGCTCGGAAAGCCCCGAAATCGCAAATCTGCTCAACGAGGCGCAGGTGGCTTTCGGCCACACGCTCAGCCACTGCGAAATGGAAATGACGGTTAATTTGGTTTCGTTTTACGGCATGCTGCCGGAGGTGGTGCTTATGCTGATAGCATATTGCAAGGGAGCCAAGGAAGCAGGCAGAAGAATCGGCTCGGCATATCTTTATGCAATTGCAAAAAATTGGCTTGAGCAGGGCATAACCACCGTGGCAGATGCGGAGGCGCGCCTTTGCGAAGCCGAAAATGCGGGCACGTTTTGGCACAGAATCAGGGAAACGGGCGGATTTGTGAGCAAATCACCCACGGAAAAGCAGCTGGATATGATAATGGAATGGCGAAAAAATCATTCAGATGAATTGATTCTGCACGCCGCCTCCGAAATGCGCGAGGCGATAGACAAGCCCAATCTAAAATATATGAACACCATGCTTTTGCGCTGGAAAAAAGCGGGCATAACAACCGTGGCGCAGGCGCAGGCAGACAGTGAAAAATTATCAAAAGCAAAAAGAGAACCGCGCCGCAAAGGCAAAATCGGGCGAAATCAGCCGCAAGCCCACCTATGATTTGGATAAAATCAAGAAAAACGCCAAAAGCAACACGGATATTAAATTTTAGCCGCAAAAGCGGGGAGGTAAAAAATGCCTTATAATAAAAAAACACCTATCAAAAAAAGCGATAAATATTTTTGCAGCACAGGCGCGATAATGCCCTTATGGAGCAGCAGGAGCGCACCAATGCGGCAATTGAAAAAAATTCCTCAGCTTGCCGATATTCAAACGAAGCTTTCAAGAATCGGCTATAATATTTCCACTCTGCTGTTTCGTGATGAAAACCCGCGTGAAAAGGTGGCTCGGCTGAAAGAGCAATCGTTGGCACTTCAGGCGGAAAAGCGCAGGCTGCTCAGGGAAAACGGATTTGGCGAGGATGCGCTCTCAATCAAATACACCTGCCCCGCGTGCAACGATTCCGGTTTTGTGAACGACAGAATGTGCAATTGCCACCGCGAGCTTCTTAAAGAAATCGAGCGTGATAATCTGCGCCGCTTTGCGCCGATAGATGATTGCACCTTTGATAATTTCAACACGGAATATTATCCCGCCGCGGCTATGGAAAACGGCGTTTCGCCGCGCGAAAAGGCGCAAAAAATTCTTGAATCCTGCCGCAGATATGCGCAGGGCTTCAATTCGCATTCCGCCAGCATTTTGTTTATGGGCGGCACGGGGCTGGGCAAAACCCACCTCAGCCTTGCCATTGCCAATGTGGTTATAAACAGGGGATATTCCGTTGTTTACGGCACGGCGCAAAAACATTCTTTCCGATTTGCAAAACGAAAGCTTCGGCAGGGATGAAAGCCTTGATTACACCGAGCATGATGTGCTTGCCGCGGATTTGCTTATAATAGACGATTTGGGCACGGAATTTAAAAATCAGTTTTCCGTTGCCTGCCTTTATAATATTATCAACACACGCATTTTAAAGAAAAAGCCCACAATCATCAGCACCAATTTCAGCTATGATGATTTGGAGCGCGATTATAACCAAAGAATCACAAGCCGCATTGCCGGCGTTTATTCCACCCTTATGCTGGAGGGAAACGATATCAGGTATATCAAATAATTTAAATTGATTTTTATATTTTTTTCGCCGCGGCGGTTGTGTTGCCCGCTTTCGGGGCATATATATAAGCAAATCACGGCGGCGTTTGCTGCGGGTGCAAAATTTGTTTTATTCCGTCGGCAAAAATCCTATTTAATCGGATAGGTCTTTAGTTGAACAAAGCTGTATTTTGTCGGCACTTCATTTGCCGCAGCGAAATATTTTTAAAATCGGCATATTGCCGAAAAACACGAAAAGGAGGAGCGCTGTTGAAATATAATTATTTTGATGACGACGCGGAATATCTTGATAAACGCCGCGCAAAAAAAGAAGCGCGCCTCCTTGCAAAGAAAAAAGCCGAAGCGGCGCTTCAAAATGCCGCCGTTTTTGCAGTTGCGGCGCTTAAAAAGCTTTCAAAGGGCAAAATCAATGTTAAAGTTAAAAAAACTTTTCGCTTCCTCAAATAAAAAAACGCCCGCCTTTTTAATCGGCTTTCGCGCTGCGGTCGGCATATTGCTTGCGGCAGCTGTGGTGTTTACGGGCGTGTTTTTTTCTATTCCGATTTGCGCGGCAGCAACAAGGCACAGCAAAAATTCAGGCAGGATGCCGGCGAGGTGTGCTCCAAATTGATTTCCGCCTACGGCGTTTGCAAAACCATGCCGCTTGAAGAGGAAAATCAATATCAGCTCACGGGGCTTTCGTATGTGCGCCAAATGGATTTTGATTCAAACGGCGAATCGGAGCTTCTTGCCGCTTATCTTGACGGCGGCGAATATAAAAATCGAGGTTTGGGGCTACTCCGGCGGCGATTTTTTTCAAAGCTTTACGACGGCCGGGCAAACACCTTTGCAAATGTGAACGGATGCAGGCTCACGATTTACAGCCACGGCGGCAAATATTACATAGGCGAAATCGGGGAAGACGGCAAAACCATGCAGCTTTCCACCCTCAGCTTCGGCAAATTCAAAAGCAGCCGCGAATGCGAATATGACGCGGCAAACGATATTTATGCGATAAAAGGCGAAATAAACACCGAAAATTTTGAAACGGTTTCGTTTTCGTATATCTCGGCAAACAGGGCGGAATCGCTTGCCGAGCGCGTTTCAAAAAACCTTGCCGAGTTTGACACCTCCGAGGCGGTGCGCCGCCAAAGCAAAAAAAGCGACTCGGAATTGATGAAGGACGCCTATTATTCCGTTGTTGAGGATTTAAACGCGAAATACGGCAAAGCCTCCTATGAATCGGGCAGCGATATTTGCTATGGCGCAGGGCTTTGCGCCGTGCGTCTGATAGATTTCAACCACGACGGCACCGATGAGCTCCTTGCCGTTTTCAGGTATGATAAAAAAGTTTCCGCTGAGGATAAAAACGGCGAGCATGTTTTGAAAGAAGAGCCGAATTACCGCATGGAGGTTTATGCGTGGAACGGCAGCACTGCCGTGCGTGCATTTGACAGCGACGGCGTTTCAACCATGCAGGAAAAGGACGATGATTCCCGCTTTTATATTCTGCAAAAGGATGATGAAAAAACATATATCTGCCGCAACAGCTATTCCTACAGCGCCAAAACCTCCCGCGTTTGGAGCGGCACCAGCCGAATAAGCGCGCAGGGCGAAAACGGCATATTCGAGCCGATTTTCACGGCAAATGCCGAAAGCGATTACGGCTATATGAGCTATATGATAAACGGCGAAAAAAGCTATCGCCGCGATTTTGAGAAAAACGGCTGCATTGTGCCGTATTTCTGCGGCAATAACACGGATTATGACGATTCCGAATTTGAAATCCGCTGGCTTCAGGGCGATTCTTCAAAAGGCTCGGATATCCGCAATATGATTTCGGAAACGCAAAAAACCATTTGCTCCCTCAATTCCGCTTATCAGCCGTAAGCGGTTTCCGGTGCGGCGTAATATGTAATATGATATAATGTTGAGCGGCATAATCTGATAAAATATGCAAAAGCAGTCGGTTGGGTCGTACTCCATAAAGAAGAATGTGGTTTAAGCTTTCTGAGTTTTGCCCGTTGCACTATTAAAAAAATCTGCCAATACGCAAGTATTGGCAGATTTTTGTTAATGCACCGCAAACAAAATCAGTTTGTTTTAGCAGTCGGGAGCCGAAGAAGCCTACTCCTCAAAAACGGTGGAAATTATTTTTGCGGAATTTTCGGGCGAATAATCAAAGCGCGCCATATGCTCGCCGGTAAAGAAATATTTAAGCTCGCCGGCAGGCTCGGATTCCTCAAACGCCTCCACAATCACAAGCTTGATTTTCATTTTATCCGGCAGCACGGATTTTATGTAAACCGCCACACGCTGCCCCTCAAAAAGAAAATCGCACGGCTCTGCAAGCCCTGCCAAATTCGGAGCAAGCTCCACAAAAACGCCGTATGTTTCAATGCTGCGCACGGTGCCCGTCACCGTTTCTCCCGGGTTAAAATTCGCCGCATTTTCCTGCCAAGTGCCGAGCAATTCTTTAAGCGAAAAGGTCAGCTTTTCAGGCTCTCTTTTTCTGAGCACGGTGCGTATGCTTTCGCCCTCATAAAGCCGCTCGCGCGGGTGATTTATGCGCGAAACGGAAAGCATGTCGATCGGAATAAGGGCGTTTATGCCGGCGCCGATATCTATAAAAGCGCCGAATTTTTCAAGGTGGGTAACGCGCGCGTTTATAACATCGCCCTCGCGCAGATTATCAACAAAGCTTTTTTTGCAGCCAAGCTGCACCGCCTTGCGGGAAAGAATCGCCGTTATATTGCCTGCTTCGTCGCGCTGAAAGCCGAGCACGATAAAGCAAACGGGTTTGTTCACCTTTGAAATAAGGGCAATGTCGCGCGTGGAGCCGTCGTCTATTCCCACGGCACCCTCCTCGCGCGGGATAACGCCGCTTATAATTCCGAGATCAACATGAAGATTATGCTCGCTGTCGCACAAAAGAACTCTGGATTCCATAACGCTGCCGTTCATCATGGCGATTTTAACTTCCTCTAAGGTGTCAAAAGTGCGCAGTAAATCGCCGTTTTGCCCCTCGGGATAGAATTTCATAAATTTCACTCTCTTTACTTTTTTATTATCTCTGTTAATTCTATGCAAAAGCGGGCGCGATTATGTTGTAAATATAATTAAGATGTGCTAAAAATACTGTTTAATAGTAAGTAATTTTAATCGGGTGATATTTTGGAATTGCAGCTTCACGACACAGTTGTTATGAAAAAAAGCCGCACCCATGCGGTTCGTGTGAATTTGAGGTGCTTCGCCTCGGCGTGGATTACAAATTAAAATGCCTCGGCTGCGGCAGGGAATTTATGCTGCCCAGAATTAAAGCGCAAAAAAAGCATAAAAAAAGATTAAGGAAAAAGGAAAATGAATGAAAAACAGCGAGCCTATCGGCTTTCTTGATTCGGGCATCGGCGGAATAACGGTTTTTAAACAAGGCATTAAAGCTTATGCCGGGCGAAAATTATATTTTTTACAGCGATTCGCAAAATAATCCTTACGGCGATAAAAGCGATGCCGAAATAAAATCGCTTTGCAGGCGCACGGTTGATTATTTCGTAAACGAGCGAAAATGCAAGGCGGTAGTTCTTGCTTGCAACACGGCTTCCGCCAAGGCGGCAAAATATTTAAGAGCGCAGTTTCCCTCGGTGCCGATTGTGGCGATTGAGCCGGCGTATAAAATGGTGCATGATTCCGCGCCCGGCGGCGGCACGCTGATTATGGCAACAAAGGGCACGGTTAAAAGCGAAAAATTCCGCCGCCTTTATTATTCTTATTACGATCATTGCACATACCTTCATGCCTGCAACGGCCTTGCCGATTTGATAGAGGGCGGAAACCGCGAAGAAATAATGGAATATTTAAGCAAAAATTTGGCGCCGTATAAGGGCAGGGTGCAAAATGTGGTGCTTGGCTGCACGCATTATCCCCTTATAAAAAAAGAAATTTCAGAGGTGCTCGGCGATGTCAGATTTTTTGACGGGGCAGACGGCGTAAGCCGCCGCCTTTATGATTTGCTCGGCAGGGCGGGAATGCTCGGCAGCGGCGGCGGAAATGTTGAATTTATAGATTCATCCGCAGATTTGAGTAAAAGAGAACAAAAAGAGAAAAAAAGATTTTTATGAGCTGCTCGGAAATGTGAACGGCGAAATCTAACGCCGCAAATTCGGCGGCAAACGGAGAGAATTAAATGCTTGATAAACTTAATGAGGTTGAAAAAAGATTTGAAGAAATAAACGCTCTTTTGTGTGAGCCGGATGTTGTTTCAGACCAGGAGCAATACACAAAGCTTATGAAAGAGATGAAGCATCTTACACCCGTGGTGGAAAAAAATTCAGGGAATATAAAAAGGCTCAGGCAGAATTTGATGAATGCCGCGCAATGCTTGATGAGGGTGTGGCAGATCCGGATTTTGCCGAAATGGTGAAAGAGGAGTTTGAGCAAAGCAAGGAAAGCACGGAGCGCATAACAGAGGAGCTTAAGGTTTTGCTTTTGCCGCGTGACCCGAATGACGATAAGAATGTTATCATCGAAATTCGCGGCGGCGCAGGCGGCGAGGAAAGCGCGCTTTTTGCAGGCGTGCTTTTTCAGAATGTATTCAATGTATGCCGAATCAAAGGGATTTAAAACGGAAATTATGGGCGCAAACGAAACGGGCCTCGGCGGTTATAAGGAAATCAGCTTTTCCGTTGAGGGCGACGGCGCTTACAGCCGCTTTAAATTTGAAAGCGGCGTACACCGTGTTCAGCGTGTTCCGGATACGGAAACTCAGGGCAGAATTCACACCTCAACAGTCACCGTGGCTGTTCTTCCCGAAGCGGAAGAGGTTGATTTTGAATTAAACGAAAAGGATTTGCAGATAGATACCTTCCGCTCAAGCGGTGCAGGCGGCCAGCACATAAACAAAACCTCGTCTGCAATTCGTATAACTCATATTCCCACGGGCACCGTGGTTGAATGCCAGGATGAGCGCAGCCAGCATAAAAACAAGGAAAAAGCGCTTAAGGTGCTTCGCTCAAGATTATATGATGCCGAAAAGGCAAAGCACGATGCCGAAATTGCCGGCGAGCGCAAGGCTCAGGTCGGCACGGGCGACAGATCCGAAAGAATTCGCACCTATAATTATCCGCAGGGGCGTGTTTCAGACCACAGAATAGGGCTCACGCTTTATAAATTGGAGCAAATATTAAACGGCGATTTGGATGAGCTTATCGACGCGCTTATAACCGCAGACACGGCGGAAAAAATGAAAGCCGGCGCGGAGGAGCTTTAACGGTGCCGTTATAACAGATTAAGCCCACTCATTGAAAGATGATGAAAATGAACACCAAATTTTTAAAACCAACAGAAGAAAATATTGCCTTGGCGGGCAAAATAATAGCAGGCGGCGGGCTTGTGGCTTTTCCAACGGAAACGGTTTACGGCCTCGGAGCAGATGCTTTGAATGAAGCCGCAGTTGCGAATATTTATAAGGCAAAAGGGCGCCCGAGCGATAATCCGCTGATAGTGCATGTGGCAAAAAAAGAGGATATCGCTCCGCTTGTGAGCGAAATTCCGCCAAAGGCACAAATGCTGATAGATGCGTTTTTCCCCGGCCCCATAACCGTTATAATGCCGAAAAGCGAAAAAATCGGAAAAACGGTTTCCGGCGGTCTCGGCACGGTCGGCATAAGAATGCCGCAAAATCCGATTGCGCGCGCATTGATTGAGGCGGCGGGCACTCCGATTGCCGCGCCGAGTGCAAACACAAGCGGCTTGCCGAGCCCAACAGAGGCAAAATATGTGCTTGAGGATATGAACGGCAAAATCGATGCCGTTATTGACGGCGGCAGCTGCGAATTCGGAATAGAATCCACTGTTATCACTCTTGCGGGCGATCACCCCGTTATTCTGCGCCCAGGCGCAATAACAAAAGAAATGATAGAGGAAGTTATCGGCAGCGTTGAAATTGCAAGCGCCGTGCTTGAGGGAATGAAAGACGGTGAGGTTGCGGCTTCGCCCGGAATGAAATATAAGCATTACGCACCGAAAGCAAAAATAATTATCGTTAATGCCGATAAGGAAAAATACGAAAGCTATGTTAATTCGCAAAGCGGCGCTTTTGCCCTTTGCTTTGAGGGCGACAATATAACCGTGCCAAAGGTAACCTTCGGCAGGGAGGGCGATGATTTAAGCCAGTCGCATGCGCTTTTCGATTCGCTTCGCAGGCTCGACGAGCTCGGCGCAAAAAAGGTTTATGCACGCAATCCGAAGCTCAGCGGAGTGGGACTTGCCGTTTACAATCGCCTTATAAGAGCCGCGGCTTTTTGCGTGCTTGATTTGGAAAAGCCGTTTCTTATCGGCCTTACGGGGCAAACGGGTGCAGGCAAAAGCTATGTTGCCGCCGCCTTTAAGGAATCGGGCTTTAATGTTGTGGATGCCGATGCGGCTGCAAAAAAGGTTGTTGAAAAAAACTCTCCGCTTTTGCCAAAGCTGGCAGAGGTTTTTGGGCAGGATATTGTTAAGGGCGGTGAGCTGCAAAGGCAGTTGCTTGCAGACAGGGCTTTTAAGGATAAAGAAAGCACGGCAAGGCTTAATTCGATTATGTTTCCCGAAATTTTGAAAATTTGCACCGAGCAGGCAAAATATCCCTGCGTTTTCGATGCGCCGCAGCTTTTTGAAAGCGGGGCAAACGAGCTTTGCACGCGCGTTGTTTGCGTGTGTGCGCCGGATGATTTGCGCCTTGAGCGTATCTCTCGGCGCGACGGCATTACGCCTGCTCAGGCAAGGGCACGCATGGCGGCGCAGCACAGCGCGGAATTTTTCCGCGAAAATTCGGATTTTACCGTTATTAACGACGGCAGAGATATATATTCTCAAATAAACAAATTTAAGGAGGGCTCATTATGAGTGAAAAAAGCGCTAAAGAGCTGAAAAAGCTTCTTTTTAACGACAAGAAAAACGGATTTGATTTTTTAAGCGATGAAGAGCTTGAAACTTGCAACACCTTTGCGGAGGGCTACAAGGATTTCCTTTTCAATTGCAAAACGGAAAGGGAGGTTGCGGCTTGGGCAAAAGAGGCGGCAGAGGCTTCGGGCTTCAGAAGGTTTGATGAATTCGGCAAGCCGCTCAGCGCAGGCGAAAAGGTTTATGTTGCAAACAGAGGAAAGGCAATCATTCTTTGCGTTAAGGGTAAAAAGCCGATTAACGAAGGCGTGCGCATTGCGGCGGCGCATATTGATTCGCCCCGCGTTGATTTAAAGCAGTGCCCGATTTATGAGGACGGCTCCATGGCTTTCTTTAAAACCCATTATTACGGCGGCATCAAAAAATATCAGTGGACCGCCATTCCGCTTTCGCTTCACGGCAGAATTTGCAAAAACGACGGCACTTGCGTTGATATCCGCCTGGGCGAAGAGCCCGGCGAGCCGAAATTCTGCATCACGGATATTTTGCCCCACCTTGCTTTGGAGCAATATACAAGAAAGCCCAATGAGCTTGTTAAGGGCGAGGAAATGAACATTCTTATCGGCTCGCGCCCGTTTAAGGATGATGAGGAAAGCGAAAGAATCAAGCTTAATATCCTTAATTTGCTTTATGAAAAATACGGCATTGTTGAGCGTGATTTCCTTTCGGCAGAGCTTGAGCTTGTGCCTGCATTCACCGTTGACGATATCGGATTTGACAGAAGTATGATCGGCGGCTACGGCCATGACGACAGAGTTTGCGCTTATCCCGCATTTGAGGCGATTGCCGAAACGGATGAAGCCCCCGAATACACGGCAATAACCGTGCTTACGGATAAGGAAGAAATCGGCAGCGAGGGCAACACGGGCCTTAAATCAGGCTATCTTGCCTATTTCATAGAGGATTTGGCTCGCCTTGAAGGCTTTGAGGGCAGAGATGTGCTTCGCCACAGCAAATGCCTTTCCGCAGATGTTAACGCGGCATTTGATCCCACATGGGCGTTTGCTTATGAAAAAAACAATGCAAGCTTCGTAAACAACGGCGTTTGCGTAACTAAGTTTACCGGTGCAAGAGGCAAGAGCGAAACAAGCGATGCATCCGCAGAATATTGCAGCTGGGTTAAAGCCTTGTTTGAAAATAACGGCGTTTTGTGGCAAAGCGGCGAACTCGGCAAGGTAGACGGCGGCGGCGGCGGAACCGTTGCAATGTATATCGCAAATCTTGATGTGGACACAATTGATGTCGGCGTGCCCGTGCTTTCAATGCACGCTCCGTATGAGGTTGTCAGCAAGATAGATCTTTATATGGCATTTAAGGCATTTAAAACCTTCTTCACAAAATAATTTTCAGTCTTTAAAGCGCTGCGCGCGGTTCATCTGCACGCAGCGCTTTTTTTGCGCAAGATTCACAGTCTGAAAATCCGGGCTTTTTTGCCGAATGTTTTTGAAAGCGAAAACGGCATAAAAAATCGGCACAGCCTTTGGCCGTGCCGATTGAAAATACTGTGTTTTAAAAGCGGCGTTTTCGTAATTAGCCGCCTGCCGCTTAAAGGGTGCAAAGCTGAATTTGCTTATCCCTTTTTCTTGGCGGAAATCAGTGCGTAAATTGCAACAAGCGCCGCAACGCACGCCGCAAGGTAAATATACATCGTGCTTTGGGAAACCGCTTTGTCGAAAAAATAAACATTGCAGTCAACGCTGTCTTTAATCGCGTCTATCGCCTGCTTTGGAAAAGAAAGGCTTTCCATTTCGCGGAAAACTCCCGCAAGGGCGTGGTTGCGAAGCAGGCTTGTGCCGTAAGTGCCGGGCAAAAACGAAAGCGCCTTTTGCAGGCCGCTGCCGAACTGCGAAATCGGCATATATGCGCCGCAGATGAAGCCGTAGCCGGAGCTTACGATTGTGCCGACGGCGGAAATCTGCCCCTGTGTTTTCAAAAAGCAGTTTATAATGCTTGAAAGCGCCGTGCCGAACAGCACAAGCAAAACGATATCAAGCGCCGCAAGCGCAATGTCCTTTGCATTTAAATACCAGCCGATTTTGCCGAGATAAACAAGGCAAATCACGCTTGCAAGCAGGCAAACGATCAGTGTGGAAATCAGCGTTGCCGTGTAATAGCTTATCGCAAGGGTGGATTTTTTAACAGGGGAAACGGTTAAATCCCGCCTTGCGCCGCTGACCTTGTCCTGCACGGAAATCATATTGCAGCAAAAGGCCACGGTAACGCAGCTAACCGCCAAAAAGCGAGCTTACAAGCTGCCCACTGACGGCGGCGTTTATCAGCTTTTTCGGAAATCGGAATTCCTTGCGGAATCCCCGCAATAAAGCTGTTTTTATAAACCTTTGCCAAAAATGTAGCATAAAGAACAAGTAAAATAAGCGGCGTTATCAGCGATGTGAAAAAAACGCCCTTGTCTTTAAAAAAGAGCTTGCAGTTTCGCGCCGTTAAATTACAAAACTCCGTCATTTTCACTGCCTCCCGTCAATTTTTTGCCCGTCACATTAAGGAAAACATCGTCCATATCGCCTTTTTTGATTTCGTAATCGGTGAAAAGCTCGGGATTGTTTATAATCAGCTCGGTTGCCTGCGCCGTGGAATTAACAAAAAGCCGCACGCCGCCGGGCACGGCTTCGTGCCTTAAGCCGAGCTTTTCGATTTTTTCCGAATCCGGGTTGTAAATCGTTATAAAATCGCCCGTGTATTTATTTTTTTAATTCAAGCGGAGTTCCCTTTGCGGAAATTTTGCCCGAATCGAGAATAACCACATAATCGGCGTCCGCCGCTTCTTCCATATAATGCGTTGTTAAAAAAACCGTCATTCCCTCTCTTTTTTGCAGCTCGGAAACGGTTTGCCAAATAAGGCGGCGGGTTTGAGGGTCAAGCCCCGTGGTGGGTTCGTCCAGAATTAAAATTTGCGGCTTGTGAAAAAGCGCGCGGGCAATGTCTATCCTTCGCCTTTGGCCGCCTGAAAGCTTGCCGACGGGGCGTGAAAGCAAATCCTTAAAATCCAAAATTTGCGAAAGCTCATCAAGCCTTGCTTTAAATTCGTTGCCGCTTATGCCGTAAAGCGCGGCGCGGCACTTTAAATTATCGCGCACGGAAAGAGCGCGGTCAAGCACGGAGTTTTGAAACACAACTCCCAGCCGTGCCGCAATTTCGCCCATGCCGCAGTCAATATCTTTGCCGCAAATCAAAACGCTGCCGCCGTCCTTTTTCAGCTGGCCGGAAATTATTGAAATCGTGGTGGATTTGCCTGCTCCGTTCACGCCCAAAAAGGCAAAAAGCTGCCCTTTGCGAACGGAAAAGGAAAGGTTGTTTACCGCTTTGATATCGCCGAAAGATTTGCATAAATCGGTGATTTCGATAACATTTTGCGCGTTTTTCATTTTTCCTCCTTCTGCAGGTGCCAATGTAATTGGCTGCCGCCGGCTTTCGGCATATCGGGTTTTGTTTTTTCTTTCTGCTTTGGTTTTACCGTATCACATATATTAAATTTTGTCAACAAAAAAAGGCGCGCTCCGAAAAATCGAAGTGCGCTCCGTTTGAATTTTATTTGCGTCTGCAAAAGATTTAATCAAGCCTTGCTTCAAGGCGGTAAATCGGCATGCCCATGTCGGAAAATCGCTTTTCGTATTCCGTAACTATGTTTTCCTCAAAATCGCTTGCGTGCAAATCAAGGCTTATGTTTGAGAGCCTGAAGCCGCATTGCGAAAAGCTTTCAAGCGAAAATTCAAAGAAATGCATATTATCCGTTTTTTGGCAAATCGGCGCGCCGGGCGCAAGCAATTGCTTGTAAATTTTAAGAAAATTCGGGTGTGTTAAGCGGTGCTTTGCATATTTCTTTTTGGGAAAGGGGCAGCTGAAATTAAGATAAAGCGTTGTTACGCTGCCTGCGGGAATGTAGCAGGGCAAATATTCTGCATTGCATTTCATAAATCTTATATTTTGCAGCCCTGCCTGCTTTGCCGCTTCGCACGCGGCAACTATAACATTGCCCACCTTTTCAACGGCTATCACATTCACATTCGGGTTTTGCCTTGCAAATTCGCAGGCAAAGCCGCCCTTGCCGCAGCCGATTTCAAGCACAAGCGGATTATCGTTTCCGAAAAGTGCTTTCAAATCAAGCACGGCGTCTGACGGAGCGGCGTTTTCAAAAATTCAAATCCTCATTTTTCGCAGTCAATCAAAAATCTCGGCGCAGTCGTCAAGCCGCGTTTCAAGATTTTTTTCTTTCTTCTCATTCTCATAAAAAAATAAATTCCGTTCAAAAAAATCTTATCAGCCGCCGTATGCAATCATTTTGTCAATGCATTTCTTGGCGGCAAGGCGCATATCCTCGCTCATTTCAATTTCCTCGCCCGCGGTGCCGAGGCAGCAGTTATAAACCTGCGGCAGGGTGGTAAGCTTCATGTTCATGCAAACAAGGTACTTTGAAACGGGGTAAAACGATTTGCCGGGGCAGTCATATTGCAAATGCTCCACTATGCTGTTTTCCGTGCCGATGATAAATTCCTTTGCGTCGCTCTCCTTGGCGTAATTCATTATTCCGCTGGTGGAGCCGATGTAGTCGGCATGCCGGGTAACCTCTTCGCGGCATTCGGGGTGCACCAGGAAAAGTGCGTTCGGGTGTGCGGCTTTCGCCTCAAGCACATCCTGCTCGGAAACCACCATATGCCTCGGGCAGCCGCCCTGAAGCAAAACAAAGTTTTTTTATCCGGGCACTGCTTTGCCACATAGCCGCCCAAATTGATATCGGGAATAAAAAAATTATATCCTTTTCCGGCATTGCCTTAACTATTTTAACGGCAGAGGAGGATGTTACGCACACATCGCAAACCGTTTTTAAGCTCTGAGGTGGTGTTAACATATGCCACAACGGCATAGCCGGGGTGCTCCTTTTTCAGCTCAAGAACCGCATCCTTTGTGAATTGCTCCGCCATCGGGCAGCCCGCCTGTGAGTCGGAAAGGATAACCTTTTTTTCGGGCGAAAGGATTTTAACCGTTTCCGCCATAAAGCGCACGCCGCACATAATCACGATTTTTTTGCGGCACGCTTTGCGCCTTAACTGAAAGCGCGTATGAATCGCCCGTGAAATCCGCAATTTCGCAAATTTCCCTCGCTTGGTAGGAGTGCGCCAAAATGCAAATGTCTTTCTCTTTTTTTATTTTTTTAAAAATTTCGTCCTGAAGCTCGCGAATATTCATAAAAAAATCTCTTTCGTGGCATTGCCGCTCCTTCATTATTTTATCATATATAAATTTACAATATATGCGGCGAAAAATGCAATAAAAAAATTTTTTTGCCGCTCATAAACCCGCAAAAAGCGACGCGATTTTGCAACCGCGCCGCTTTGTGATTTTATGGGGGAATTTTAATTATTTAAAAAGATCGGTTGAAAGATATCTGTCGCCGGTGTCGGGAAGAAGAACAACAATGTTTTTGCCCTTAAATTCATCTCTTGCGGCAAGCTGCTCTGCAGCCCAAACGGCAGCGCCGCTTGAAATGCCCACGAGAATGCCATCCGTTTTTGCTATTTTGTTGCCGGTTTCAAATGCAGCTTCGTTGGGAACGGGGATAACCTCGTCATAAACGCTTGTGTTAAGAGTGTCCGGCACAAAGCCTGCGCCGATTCCCTGAATTTTGTGCGATCCGCCGTGGCCCTCGCTGAGAACGGGAGAGGTTTCCGGCTCAACGGCAAAGATTTTAACATCCGGGTTTTGCTCTTTAAGATATTTGCCTACTCCGGAAAGTGTGCCGCCGGTGCCTACGCCTGCAATGAATGCGTCAACCTTGCCCTCGGTGTCTGCCCAAATTTCGGGGCCTGTGGTTTCATAGTGAGCCTTGGGATTTGCGGGGTTAACGAATTGGCCGAGGATAACGGCGCCGGGAGTGGCATCTTTAAGCTCATTTGCCTTTTCAATTGCGCCTTTCATTCCCTTTGCGCCTTCGGTAAGAACAACCTCTGCGCCGTAAGCCTTAACAAGATTGCGCCTTTCAACGCTCATCGTTTCGGGCATGGTAAGGATAACCTTATAACCCTTTGCGGTGCCCACGCTTGCAAGGCCGATGCCGGTGTTGCCCGATGTGGGCTCAATGATTGTTGCGCCGGGTTTAAGCTCGCCCTTTGCTTCCGCGTCGGAAATCATTGCGTTTGCAATTCTGTCTTTAACAGAGCCTGCGGGGTTGAAGTATTCAAGCTTTGCAAAAATATTTGCATCCACGCCCTCTGCCTTTGCGAAATTGTTTAATTTAAGAATCGGTGTTTTTCCGATGAGCTCGGTTACATTATTATATACAGCCATGATTATTTGCTCCTTTCTTATTTAGCCGCGCTTATTTGCTGATGGCCTTGAAGCCGTTTCAAGGTCTGCAATAATATCGTCAATATGCTCTGTGCCTATTGAAAGTCTGATAGTTGAATCGTTGATGTGTTGCTTCTTGAATTCCTCCTCCGAAAGCTGCGAATGTGTGGTGGTTTTCGGGTGAATAACAAGTGATTTAACATCCGCCACATTTGCAAGCAGAGAAAAGATTTCAAGATTGTCGATAAATTTCTTTGCCTCGGCTTCGCCGCCGTCTATATCAAAGGTGAAGATGGAGCCTGCGCCGTTCGGGAAGTATTTATCGTAAAGATCCTTGTATTTGGGGTCGAGCGAGGGGTGATTGATTTTCTTAACAAGGGGATTCTTGGAAAGGTAATCAAGCACCTTTTTGGTGTTTTCCACATGCCTTTCAACGCGAAGTGAAAGTGTTTCAAGGCCCTGTAAAAGCAGGAATGCGTTGAACGGGGAAATCGCCGCGCCCGTGTCGCGAAGCAGGATTGCGCGAATGTATGTTACAAACGCTGCCTTTCCTGCCGCTGCGTCAAAGCTTATGCCGTGGTAGCTTGCGTTCGGCTCTGTGAACTGCGGGAATTTGCCGCTTGCCTTCCAATCGAAGTTGCCGCTGTCCACAATAACGCCGCCGAGTGTAGTACCGTGTCCTCCTATAAACTTTGTTGCCGAATGAACAACTATGTCAACACCGTGATCAAATGCACGAAGAAGATAGGGAGTTGTGAAGGTTGCGTCTGCCACAAGCGGAATATTGTGCTTATGTGCGATTGCGGCAAGCGCGTCTATATCAACAAGATTTGAATTGGGATTGCCGAGTGTTTCAAAAAAGATGAGCTTTGTGTTTTCCTGAATTGCATCTTCAAAGTTTTGAAGATCATCTGGGTCAACGAATGTTGTTTTAACACCGTGCTCCGGGAAGGTGTGTTCAAGGTAATTATAAGTGCCGCCGTAAATTGTTTCTGCGGCAACAATGTGGTCGCCTGCCTTTGCAAGTGCCTGGAAGGTGTATGCCAAAGCAGCTGCGCCGGAAGCCGTTGCAAGGGCGCCTACGCCGCCCTCAAGAGCAGCCATTCTTTCTTCAAAAACGCCCTGGGTTGAATTTGTGAGTCTGCCGTAAATATTGCCGGCATCGGTTAAATTGAATCTTGCCTGCGCATGATCCGAATTTTTAAAAACATAAGATGTGGTTTGATAAATCGGAACCGCTCTGGAATCCGTTGCGGGATCGGGATTTTTCCTGACCCGCGTGAAGCTGAATTGTTTCAAAATGATATTTGTTATTTGCCATGATGTTTCTCCTTAAAAATTTAGAATAGAATTGATTGATGATTGATGTTTTTAAATTTTTATTTGCAACATCGTGGCATTCGTGAGTAAGAGGAATAGATTATCTCTTTTGTTTTAACCGCATTTTTCATTGGGATAAATCACACTCCTTATCAGTGATTTTTGTAATTACTACTATTCCTACGGCATTGGTGGGAATTAGCTTGAGATAATAATATCACGCGCAAATGTATTTGTCAAGTGTTTTTTTAATCAAATCACAAAAATTATTTGTGCTGTTTTTGCTCGTCTGCCGCCAAATCGGCAATGGTTATATTATCTACCACATCGCTGATGGCCTTGTTTATCTTTTCCCAAACCTTAACCGTGGTGCAACAGCCGTATCTTTCGCACAGATTTTGCTCATCCTGCGTGCAGGTGGTTATTGCAAGGCTGCCCTCGGTAAGGCGCAAAATCATGCCCACCGTGTATTCCTCGGGCTTTTTGGTCAGTCGGTAGCCGCCGTTTGCGCCTCGTTCGCTTTTAACATAGCCGGCTTTGTTAAGCGTTGAAATAATTTGCTCCAAATATTTTGTGCTGATTCCCTGGCGCGCGGCAATTGCTTTAATGGAAATGTTTTCGCCCGTGTCGTTCATTGCCAAATCTATCATTGTGCGCAAAGCATAGCGCCCTTTGGTTGATATTTTCATTTTGCTCTGCCTTTCGTGTTTTTATCGTTATCCCTAATATACTATAAAGTTAGTAGGATTTCAAGGATTTTTATTTTTTTGCGGCAATTTTGCATTAAAAAAAGCTTGCTTTTTTTGCTGATTTTCGCCGCGCCGTGAAGAGCTTTCGGTGCCGCAGCTTTGTTTTGCCTGCATAAATAAAAAAAGCGGAAAGGCGTTCGGAGTGTGCCCCGAGCCTCCCGCTCAGCATTTTATATAAGGCTTTTTAACATGCCGCGCTATTCCAAATTGCCTGTTAAAAGCATAATTGCCGAAAGTGCGGCAACGGGTGCTGTTTGCGTGCGCAAAATCCTTTTGCCAAGCGTGGCACAGATTGCGCCGCAAGCGGTGATTTGGTTAACCTCCTCCTGCTCAAAGCCGCCCTCGGGGCCTATAAAAATCGCCGCGCTTTTAATGCCGGGCGTTATGATTTTTGAAATCGGCTCGCCGCCGCCCTCGTAAAAAACTATTTTGCAATCCGCGTCGCACGCGGCAACGGCTTCTTTAAGCGAAATCATTTTTGTTTATTTGCGGCACAATGCCCCTGCCGCTTTGCTGCGCCGCCTCAAGAGAAATTTTGGAATATCTTATCCTTTTTTTCTCCGCCTGCTTTTCCTGCGGGCGGCTCACGCTGCGCTTTGTGAGCATGGGGGTAATGTCGTGAATGCCGAGCTCCACGCATTTTTGAATAATATCTTCCATTTTATCGCCCTTGGGCACGCCCTGGTAAAGTGAAACTTTAATATCCGGCTCGCTTTCGCTTGCTTTGCGATAGCAAACGGAAAGCACCACGCCCTCCTTGCCGATTTCGTCTATCATGCAGCCGTAATCCTCGCCTGTGCCGCTGCAAACGGTTATCATGTCGCCCGCTTTCATTCGCAGGCTTTTGGCAAGGTGTCGGCTCTGCTCTTCGTTAAGATAAATTTTTTCGCCGCCGTCGTATTCCGGTATAAAAAGCTTTTGCATAGTTCCTCCGCTCGCCACAGGCTCGTTTTAAATCCGCCCGCGCGATTTGTTTGAATGATTGGTTTGCGCCTATATTATATACATTATATATAGCGAATGTTGATTATTTTAAATTGTTTCGTGCCCAGTGAAAAAAAGATATTGCTGTGCGATGCCCTCGCAGCCCGCAAAGCATTCGGGCAGGCCGTTCGGGTAATATTGCAAAGCGCGCTTCATCCACACATCAATCGGAAAGCAGCGCACAAATTGAAATCCGAAAAGCAGCGCGCAGTTTGCCACCTTTTCGCCCACGCCGTAAATTGAAAGCAGGGCTTTTTTTGCGCTTTCCAAATCCATGGCTTTGATTTCGGCAAGGTTGATGGCGCCGCAGGCAACATCGTCTGCAAGGCGCTTAACATATTTTTGCGCGGTAGCCCAGTCCAAGAGCTTCAAAATCCGCCTCGGAGCAGTCGGCAAGCACCTCGGCGCTCGGAAAAGCGTTCCAGCCCTCGCAAATCGGCGTGCCGTATGTATCGCAAAGGCGCTTAATGATGCCTTTAATTCGCTTAATGTTGTTTTGCTGGCTGATAACAAAGGAAACGAGCGCCTCCCACGGGTCTTGATTTAAAATCCTTATTCCGTAATATTCGTCTATTGTTTCGCTTAAAAAGCGAATCCTCTTTCAGGCGGTCGCAAATTGCCGCGTAATCGCGGTCCAAATCAAAAATAATTGCGCCAAACGCACTCAAAAATCCTCAAGCGAAGTGTTTTTTTCAGCACAAATTCGCCGTTTTTCTTCTTTTATATTCAAAAAAATTTTGCCGTATGCCGCGCCGCTCCAAGAGCCGTCCTCCTCGCACTGCCAGCGAAAGGCCTCGCCGCAGTCAAGGGTAAGCGGCAAGCTCAGGCAGCGAACCTCGCTTAAAATCACATTTTCGTTTTCGCAACGAACCTTCATCTTTATATTTTCCTCCGCGTTTTGTTGATAAAAATTATAGCACAAAATTGCCCGCGCGAAAAACATAAAAAAATAGCAAAATAACTAAAAAAACTGTAACTATTTGTAACTTTACAAATTGTTGAAAAACTCTGTGTAATTTATTGAAAACTGCCCTGTTTTTAACTTTTTCAACAACGATTTTCGGCGGTTTTTAAGGCGTTTTTTTAGCAAGGTTTTTTTAACATTTTTAAACATAGTTTTTCAACATTTTTTTGCGCTGTTGAAAAACTATATACAAGTTGTTATAAAGAACCTTGTCAAGAATTATTTTATTGCGTTTTTTTACCAAAAAAATCAATTATCAAAAATTCTGTATAAAAAAATCGTAATTTTGCCAACACTGTTCATAGAAAAAAAGCGAAAGGAAAAATCTGGATGATAAAGGGCGTAAATAAACAGGTGCTGGAGGTTACAAACACCGAAAATCCTTATTTTGAAAAAATAATTTTTTTCGTTAAGCCCGAATATCAAAACGGGCATGCGGAAAAATTAAAAAAAGAGGCGCAATTATATGCCGCAAAGGCTAAGAGGCCTCCGAAATCACGCAAAACGCGCAGGCAAATCCGCTATTTCATCGGTCAGGGGCTTTTGTGCACGGGCGCGGGCGTGGCGATAATGTATTTGCTCGGCAGATTCGGCTGATAATATATAATGAAAAAGAAAGGCTGCGATAAAATGACAGTTTATAAGGCGTTTCGCAATTTTTATATTTTTTTAATTTCGTTTGCCGTGCTTCTCGGCGGGCTGCTCGGAGGCTTTGCGGCGTATAAAATATGCTATGCGCAGCAAAATGCCGTTTATGCCGTTTCAAAATACGGCTCAAACGGCGCAGAGGTTAGGGAATTGCAAAAAAAGCTGAAAGAGCTTGGCTATTACGGCGGCGAAACGGACGGAGTTTTCGGCACGGCCACGCAAAATGCCGTTAAAAAATTCCAAAAAAGCGTCGGCCTCACGGCAGATGGCATTGCAGGCTCCAAAACGCTGCTCTATTTGGGGCTGGGCGGCAGCCAAAGCAGCGGCGCGGCGGGCTATTCCGCCTCGGATATCGAATTGCTTGCCAAGGTTATCTCTGCCGAGGCGCGCGGCGAAAGCTATGAGGGTCAGGTGGCGGTAGGCGCCGTTATTCTTAACAGAGTGGCGCATCCATCGTTTCCGGACAGTATCAGCGGCGTGGTTTATCAATCGGGCGCTTTTTCCTGCGTGAACGACAGTAATTGGTATCAGCCCGTTTCGGAATCTTCAAAAAAAGCAGCGATAGACGCGATAAACGGCTGGGATCCGAGCGGCGGCGCAATTTATTATTTCAATCCGGCAAAAACAAGCGATGCATTTATGCACTCGCGCCCTGTAATAACGATTATAGGCAGCCACAAATTCTGCAAATAACAAAGATAAAACAAAAAGGCGAAGCAATCCGATGGAACGCTTCGCCTTTTTTTACATAAATTTTATATTAAATTGAGGAACCGAGGCATTGCGCTCTGCCCGTTTTTTTAGGCATAATCGGGTTAAAGCGTCGCTTGCCGAACGGAAAAAAATAAATTTTTTTCGCCGTTTAAATCTCAATTCCCATTTCATTTATCTTATCGCGCAGGGCAAGCCAATCGCCAAACGCGGCTTCTTTGTTGTTTGGGTTTCGCAAAATGGCGGCAGGGTGGTAAGTGCCCATCATCAGCACGCCGTTTTTCTCAATAAATTCGCCGTGCTGCTTCGTTACCTTAAAATCGGGTGAAATCAGGCGCTGTGCGGATATTCTGCCCACGCAAACAATTATTTTCGGCCTGATTATTTTGAATTGTGCTCGCAGCCAATCTATGCAAAGTGTTTGCTCCTCCGGCTTCGGGTCTCTGTTTTTCGGCGGGCGGCATTTAACCATGTTTGCTATGTAAACATTTTTATCGCGCGAAAGGTCAACCGATTCCAGGAATTTATCAAGCAGCTGCCCGCTTCTGCCCACAAAGGGCTTGCCCTGCAAATCCTCGTTTTCGCCGGGGCCTTCGCCGATAAGCATAATATCAGCATCCTTTTTGCCTTGTCCGAAAACCACATTTGTTCTGTCCTCGCACAAGCCGCATTTGCGGCAGCCTTTGCATTGAAGTTCAAGCTCGTCAAGAGTCAATTTAATCACCGTGTTTCAAAAATAATCGGGCGCATAGCGCACATTTTGTTTAGTATAGCACAGCTCCGTGCGCCAAACAAGTTTTTTGCCGAATTTACTATTGAAAAACGCACAAAAGAGGTATAGAATAAAGGCAAGAAAATTTTATGGAGGCAATCAAATGAAAAACGATGAAGTTTTAGTTGAAATTTCCGCACGCCATGTGCATGTTACTCAAGAGGATCTTGAAACGCTTTTCGGCAAGGGCTATGAGCTTACCGTTAAAAAAATGCTCTCACAGCCGGGTCAATTTGCATCAAATGAAAAAGTTAAGGTTATCGGCACAAAGGGCGAATTTCCCGCCGTTTCTATTTTAGGCCCCGTTCGCCCCGCCACTCAGATTGAGGTTTCGCTTACGGATGCACGCTCAATCGGCGTAACCGCTCCCGTTAGGGAAAGCGGCGATGTTGCAGGCTCGGGCGCATGCAAGCTTGTCGGCCCCTGCGGCGAGGTAGAGGTTAAAGAGGGTGTTATCGCGGCTATGCGCCACATTCATGCAACTCCGGAGGATGCAGAAAGAATGGGTCTTAAAAACGGCGAAATCGTTTCCGTTGAAATTCCCACGGCAAACAGCAGAAATCTTACCTTCGGCGATGTTGTTGTTCGCGTTTCCGAAAAATATGCGCTTGCAATGCATATTGACACGGATGAGGCAAATGCCGCAGGCATGGCTCCGAACACAATCGGCAGAATTATTAAATAATTTTTGATGCAAATATATTTGGATAATTAAAATCAGGCACATCATTGAAAAAAATGATGCGCCTTTTTTTCTTGCCTTGGTTGCCGCTGCCGCCGCTTTTTAATTTTTGGGGGCTCCTTTGCTTGCGGCAAGCTATGTAAAATCGGGCAGCTTTGCAATGCCGCCTCTTTTAAGCGGATTTAAGCGAAAGCTTCAGTTTATCCGCGATCATGGCGATAAATTCGGAATTTGTGGGCTTGCCGCGTTGGTCTTTAATTGTGTAGCCGAAATAGGAGGCAAGCACATCCACATCGCCGCGATCCCATGCCACCTCGATTGCGTGGCGGATTGCGCGCTCAACGCGCGATGCCGTGGTGCTGTAGATTTTTGCCACGGTGGGGTAAAGCAGCTTTGTAACCGAGCCGAGCATTTCGGAATCGTTTATGCAAAGCTTTATTGCCGTGCGCAGGTATTGATAGCCCTTAATGTGCGCCGGCACGCCGATTTGGCGCATAATATCCGATATAACAACATCAATATCCGTGCCCTCGTGCGGCATGCGCTCGCTTTTCCAAACGGAAAGCCGCTTAATTCGCTTTGCAACGGAGGCGGCGGAAACGGGCTTAATAAAATAATAATCTGCGCCCGCCTGCATTATTTCCTCCTCCAGCTCGGCGCTGTTTGCGGAAGAAAGAATAATCACAATCGGCTTTTCCTTTTCGCTTTGCGATAAAGCCTCAAGCACATCTGCGCCGTCTGCACCGGGCATAAAAAGGTTCAGCAGCACGGCATTGTAGCCCTTGCTTTGCAATCGCTGCATAATTTTTTCTCCGTCCTTTTCACACAGCTCGGCGGCAAAGCCGCAGGCCTCAAGCTCTGCCTTGCATTGTTTGCCGAATTCTCCGTTCTCTCCAATCAGCACATTGAATTGTTGCTTCATTTTGTGAATCTCCTTATCATTTGTTAATCGTATTTTACCATTAACTTCCATAAAATGCAATAGAAATTCACAAAAAAATCAAAAGCAACAAAAAATAATTCACAATTATTGTTATAAACTCAAATACGCTCTTTTTTTAATCGGCAAAATAAATATTGTTTTGAAAAAAAGTATTTAAGCGGCGGAATTTATAAGGGGTGAAATGCGCTTTTTATAGGCGATTTTTTTGATTAACCGCCGCTTTTTGGAAACAGTATAAATAAAAAGCTTCGGCAATTTTGCGTTAATGGGGAATTTTTGTGAAAAACGGCGGCGTGCTTCTTGAAATGAAAAATATAACGAAAGCCTTTTCCGGCGTGCGTGCGCTCGATTCGGCGTCGCTTTGCGTGCGCGCCGGCACGGTGCATGCCCTTATGGGTGAAAACGGCGCGGGTAAATCCACGCTTATGAAATGCCTTTTTGGGGAGTTTACGAAAAGGATTCGGGCAGTATTTTTAAACGGCGAAGAAGTTAATTTTAAAAATCCGCCGCGCGGCGGAAAGCGGCGTTGCCATGGTGCAGCAGGAGCTGAATCAGGCGCTTAATCGCAGTGTGGCGGAAAATATGTGGATGGGCAGATATCCCTCAAAAATTTGCGTTTTTCGCCGTTTGTGAGCGATGGGGAAGCGCGCAGAAAAACGCGCGAAATTTTTGATTCCCTCGGGATTGAGGCAAATCCAAAGGAAAAAATGAGCCGCCTGAGCGTTTCAAAGCGGCAAATGATTGAAATTGCAAAGGCGGTTTCTTTCGGCGCGCGTGTTATTGTGTTTGACGAACCCACCTCCTCGCTTACCGAGCCGGAGGCAGAGCGCCTTTTTGAAATTATAAATTCGCTGAAAAAGCAGGGCTGCGGAATAATATACATCTCGCACAAAATGGAGGAGATTTTGCGGATTTCCGATGAAATCACCGTAATGAGGGACGGCAAAACGGTTGCCTCGCGGCAGGCAAAGGAAATGAGCGTTTCCGAAATAATCAGGCTTATGGTGGGCAGGGAGCTGACAAACCGCTATCCTCCCAAGCTTAACGAGCCGGGTTGTGAAATGCTCAGCGTGCAAAATCTTTCGGGCGAGCACAGCCGCCTGCGCAATGTTTCGTTTAATGCAAGGCAGGGCGAAATACTCGGCGTTGCGGGGCTGGACGGCTCCGGCAGAACGGAGCTTTTGGAAACGATTTTCGGCGCACAATCCGCCTCGAGCGGGGATATATATCTTTGCGGCAGCAGGGCAAGCAACAAAAATCCCGCCGCTGCGGTTAAAAACGGCTTTGCTCTGCTTACGGAGGAACGCCGCGCAAACGGAATTTTCGGCATTTTGGGGCTTACGGAAAAATGCCACGGCGGCAAGCTTAAACCGCCTCGGCGCAGGGCCGTTTGTAAGCGAAAGCAGGGCGCGCCGCGAAACGGATGAAATCATAAAAAAACTGAATGTTAAGGCGACAAGCCGCAATATTGCGATTTCGCACCTTTCGGGCGGCAATCAGCAAAAGGTGATTTTGGGCAGGTGGCTTTTAAACGACCCCGCCGTGCTTTTGCTTGATGAGCCCACGCGCGGCATTGATGTGGGGGCAAAATACGAAATCTATAAAATTATTTCACGCCTTGCACAAAGCGGAAAAATAATAATTATGGCGTCTTCCGAAATGCCGGAGCTTTTGGGAATATGCAATCGAATTCTTGTTATGAGCGGCGGCAGGCTTGCGGGTGAGGCAGATGCGGCAACCGCCACGCAAGAGCAAATTATGAGCTTGGCGGCAAAATATGTTTAGCGCATAAGCAAGTGAGAATAATCCGAACACGCCTCAAACAGAGCCTTTTCGGTGTATTTTCACTTGTCGGATTTGCAAGGCGCCAGCCTTGCTGCATTCTCCGCATAAAAATTCACACGAAAATTCAACCGTTTGAGGTCAAGGATTTTTCGTTTGCTTAAGAGGGCGAAATGCCGAAAAGATGTTTAATTTTTGAGCATATTTTATAATTGCAAAGGCGGTAAAAGGTGGTTAATATATGGCAAAAAAATCAGGCGCAAAGCGCCTCGGCGGCAAATTTTCCGAATTTGCGCAAATGAGCAGGGAGGATAAGCAGCGCGCGCTTTACACACTCCTGCTAAACAATGCAATGTATATAATAATTGCGGCGGCGGTAATTTTTATCGCGGTGCGTGTGCCCGCGTTTCTTTCGCTTTCTTCAATAATAAATGTGGTTTCGCTCACTGCGGCAAAGCTGCCTATCGCGCTCGGCGTGGGCGGGTGCATAGTGCTTTCCGGCACGGATATTTCGGCGGGCAGGGTTGTGGGGCTTACGGCGTGCATAGCCGCGGCGCTTTTGCAGGCAACGGATTATGTTAATAAGCTTTTTCCAAATCTCGAAACCGTGCCCGTGTGGGCGGCGTTTTTGGCGGCAATCGCAGTGGGTGCGGCGGTCGGCTTTGTAAACGGCTTTTTCGTTGCAAAATTCAAGCTGCATCCGTTTATCGTTACCCTTTCAACTCAGCTTATCGCGTTCGGCGCGGTGCTTATGTTTTTAATGGTCGGCAATAACAACGGGCAAACGCTTTCGGGGCTTGATTCGTCGTACACGGAATTTATCCGCGGCTCGCTTTTCAGCGTCGGCGGTGTTGCCGTGCCAAAATATGTGCTTTATTCGGCAGTGCTCACCGTGCTTATGTGGGTGGTGTGGAATAAAACAAAGTTCGGCAAGCGTATGTTTGCCGTCGGCTCAAACGAGGAAGCTGCAAGAATTTCGGGCATAAATGTGTTTGCTACGGTGGTGGGCGTTTTTGTGCTTGCCGGTGCAATGTATGGCGTAACTGGCTTTATCGAGGGCGCTCGCATCGCCTCCTGCTCGGCAAACACGGGGCTGACTTATGAAAGCGACGCCATTGCGGCATGTGTGATCGGCGGTGTGTCGTTTGTGGGCGGCACGGGCAATATCGGCGGCATTGTCATCGGCGTGCTGTTGCTGCAGCTGATTTTTGTGGGGCTGAATTTTCTTTCCGTTTCTGCAAATATGCTTTATGTTATTAAGGGCGCAATTATCTTGGCGGCATGCGCCGTTGATATGCGTAAGTATCTTAACAGAAGATAGTGGATTAGCCCCTCATCAGTCAGCTCCGTTAACAGCTTTTCCGCCGTATCAAAACAAGCTTTCTGCCGATGCGGAAAATTGCTTGTTTTTACGGCAGCGCATCTTTGGCTTTCCACGCGGTTAAAGCCGAAACAGCACTTTTTGTAAGAAGCTTTGTTTTCGTTCCTTTAGCTTGAGTTATGAATTTATGCAGTAATGCGCATAAAAAACAGAGCCGCCCGTAAGGGGCGGCTTTAAGACTGCGAATTTTTGCAATATGCATTTGTGATTTCGTGCTTTATTTGTTGCTTTGCGCATCGCCGAGCGCCGAAACGGCCTCGTTGTATTTTTCCGCGGCGTCTTTAGTGTTGAAAATCAGCTTGTCGCCCTCAACGCTCCATTCGTTTTTGGTTTGTGCCAAATAATCGATAACGCCGGAAACGGCCGAAACGGATTTTTTTCTGAATTTTCAAGCGATGTCAGATAAATATTTTCGGTTTCGCTTGCGGCAACGGAAACGGAATCGTTAAAAAAAGCGTTTCGTATTTTTGCGGAAAGCTTGGTTTCGTCAAAATATGATTTTGCCTTTTCCGCCGTGATAAGCTCGCTGTATTGCGCAGAGCAGTCTTGCAGCGTTTGAAGCAGCGTTGCAAGCTCGGCGCGTGAATTTTTCAAAATCGGGTCCGTCCGAAATCAAATTATCGGCAAGCAGCATTTTATCGTATGCCGAATTTGTGATTGCGTCCTCGGATTTGAACTGAATTCCGTAAAGATCCTTATAGTAGCTTTTTAACGGCGTTTTCAAGCTTGGCATATTTGCCCTTGCAAACGCGGCTGTCTATAAAGGTGTTAAATTCGTCGCGGTCGATATCGGAAATATATTCCGCGTCCACAATTTGTGAAAGCTTGTTTACTTGGTCCACAAAGGTGTTTTGCCTTTGCAAATCCGTTATTTTTTTATTCCTGTAATTGCAGCAGCGATTATAACCAGCGCAAGCACGGCGCAGCCGATTATGATTTTGGTTTTCTTTTTTTCATAATTTATATATCCTTTTTTTGTTGCTGCCGATCGGCGAAGGGCGGTTTCCTTTTGCAGAAGCAAACGGCAAATGTGCCGGCTTGCCGCAAAGTGCGCCGCGCCTGAATTCGGCTTTATGAGATAAGCCCGTGCGGCTTTATCGATTCGGATTTCAGTGAGCAAAAAGCGCAAAAATACCTGCGGAAAGTCCGCTGCCAGCCATAAGCACGGCAAGTATTATCGCTGTGATTTTAACCCATTTTCTGTTATTCATAATTATATACTGTCCTGTTCTTTTTATAGGCAAAATCGAGAATGCTTTATGCCATAAATTTATCTGCGTCCGCAATCAGCTCGTCTGCAAGAGCCTTGGCGGCTTCCTCGCTGCCTGCAATTGCGGTGATGTATGCCTTGATTTTCGGCTCTGTGCCGCTGGGGCGAACTATAACGCCGTTGCCCGCCGCGGTTTTATAAGCCAGCACATTTGATTTCGGCAAATCTATCTTGCTTTCGGTGCCGCTTTCAAGATTTTTTGCAATGCTCGTTTTGTAATCGCCGATGTAAACAACTGGCGATCCGGCAAATTTGGAAGGCGGATTTTGGCGCAAATTATCCATAATGGAAGCCATTTTCTTCATGCCGGCTTCGCCGTCAAATTCATAGCTTTTAACCACATTGCTGTAAAATCCGAATTCTTTGTATATATCTTCCATCACATCAAGCAAAGATTTGCCCTGCAGTTTATAATAGGCAGCCATTTCGCAAATGAGCATTGAGCCAACAACGGCATCCTTATCTCTTGCATGAGTGCCGGCAAGATAGCCGTATGATTCTTCAAAGCCCATAATGAAATCGGAGGCTCTGCCCTCTGCTTCAAGCTTCGTGATAAGCTCGCCGATATATTTAAAGCCGGTGAGCAGATTTTTAAAGGTGCAATTGTATTTTTTTGCGATTTCCTCTGCCAAATCGGTGGAAACAAAAGATTTAACCGCAACTGCGTTTTGCGGCAGTGTGCCGTTTGCCTTGCGCTGAGAAAGCAGGTAGTTAAGCAGCATTGCGCCAACCTCGTTGCCGCTCATCAATGTGTAGTCGCCGTTTTTGTTTGGCACTGCAATGCCGACTCTGTCGCAATCCGGGTCTGTTGCCAAAAGAATGTCAGGCTTGATTTCGTTTGCGGCTTTAAGCGCAAGCTCAAATGCCTGCCTGATTTCCGGGTTGGGATAAGGGCAGGTGGGGAAGTTGCCGTTCGGCATTTCCTGCTCGGGCACGATATAGATGTTTTTCAACGCCGATGCGCTTTAAAAATTTGCCTAACAGGTTTGTTGCCCGTGCCGTTAAGCGGAGTGTAAATAACGCTTAAATCCGCCTTTTTGCAAATTTGCGGATAAACGCATTGCTTTTGAACCTCGTTAAGAAAAATCCTCAATAACATCTTGATCCATATATTCAATCAGGCCCTTTGAAACGGCTTCGTCAAAATCCATGGATTTAATGCCGGTAAAGTAATCCACCTTTTGAATGTATTCATATGTTTCGGCGGCTTCTTCATCCGTCATCTGATAGCCGTTGTAATCATAGCATTTGTAGCCGTTGTATTTTGCCGGATTGTGTGAAGCGGTAAGGATTATGCCGCCGGAGGTGTGAAATTTTCTGATTGCATATGAAAGGCACGGCGTCGGCTCAAGCTCTTTGTAAATGTAAACCTTAACACCGTTTGCAGCCAAAGTTTTTGCCGCCTCAATTGAAAAATAATCGCTTTTGATTCTTGAATCATATCCGATTGCGCAGCTTGGGTTTTCAAAATGCCTGTTTAAGAAATCTGCAAGCCCCTGGGTTGCGCGGCAAACGGTGTAAACATTCATTCTGTTTGTGCCCGCGCCGATAACTCCTCTTAAGCCGGCAGTGCCGAATTCAAGGTCTTTATAAAATCTGTCCGATATTTCGGCGTCGTTGCCGGAAACGGATTTAAGCTCCGCCTCCAAATCGGGATCTGCCGTTGCGTTTTTTTCAGCCAGCTTTCATATTCTTTTTTTATATCCATAAAAAAACACCTTCCCGTTTCTGATTATAAATATATAATTTTGCTTAATTATATCCATTTTTCATTTTAAACTTATTAAAATCCGTTGTCAATATAATCATTACAATATATTTCGGCATTGAATTTAAACTGTTGCCAACGCCGCGGCGATTTAGTATAATAAAAATCAAGGCGGCGGCTTTTTGCATTGCGGCATATCGGATTTTTGCGCCGAATCAATGCTTGAAATTCTCTTGATTTGAATTTAGACGCTGCGGGATTTTTATGAAAAGCCGGTGAATTTTATGTTTGCAAAGGTTAAAAGCCTCGGAATTTTCGGAATGGATGCGTTTTCCGTTGTTGTGGAGGCGGATATAAGCCGCGGCGTGCCGCGCTTTGATATAGTCGGCCTGCCGGACACGGCTGTTAAAGAAAGCCGCGAAAGGGTGCGCGCGGCAATAAAAAACTGCAATTTTCAGTTTCCCGTTTCACGAATAACGGTTAATATCGCGCCGGCTGATATAAAAAAAGAAGGCCCGCTTTATGATTTGCCCGTGTTTATCGCTCTGCTTATGGCAACGGGGCAAATTATGGGGGAAATAAACGATTGCGCCTTTATCGGCGAGCTTTCGCTGGACGGTGAAATCCGCCCCTGCACCGGCGTTTTGCCCATGCTGCTTAAAGCGCGCGAGGAAAAAATAGGCTCCGTTTTTATTCCCTATGCCAATAAAACGGAAGCCGGCGTGGTGGACGGAATTGATGTTTTCCCCGCCAAAACGGTGTTTGATGTTATTCGCCATTTAAGCGGCGAGGCTCCGATTGAGCCGTGCTTTACGCCGATTCAAAATTTGGAAACGGATGCCGAATTTCTTGATTTTGCGGATGTTAAAGGGCAGGAGGACGCTAAAAGAGCGCTTGAAATAGCAGCGGCAGGCGGGCACAACTGCATAATGGTGGGCCCTCCCGGCACGGGAAAATCAATGCTTGCAAAAAGACTTCCTTCAATTTTGCCGCAAATGAGCTTTGAAGAGGAGCTTGAAACAACGAAAATTTATTCCATAGCAGGAGAGCTGCCGAGCGGCGTTCAGCTTATCACAAGGCGGCCGTTTCGCAGCCCTCACCACACGGTTTCGGCGCAGGGGCTGACGGGCGGCGGGCAAACGCCGCGCCCGGGTGAAATCAGCCTTGCCCACAACGGCGTGCTGTTTATGGATGAATTTCCCGAATTTGACCGCCGCGCAAAGGAGGCGCTTCGTCAGCCGCTTGAGGACGGTAAGGTTACAATAGTTCGCAGCGCGGGCACGGTTTCCTATCCCTCGGCCATAACCGTGGTGGCGGCAATGAATCCCTGCCCCTGCGGTTATTTCGGCCATCCCACGCGGGAATGCACCTGCACGCCCGCGGCGAAAAAGCGGTATCGCGATAAAATCAGCGGCCCGATTTTGGACAGAATAGATATCCATATCGAGGTTTCGCCCGTGGATTACGAAAAGCTTTCATCGGCGGAAAAAAGCGAAAGCTCGGCAGAAATCAGAAAGCGTGTTAATGCGGCGCGCGAAATTCAGCGCCGCCGATTTGAGGGCACGGGAATAAGCTGCAATGCGCAGATGACCCCTGCCATGACCCGCAAATTTTGCGTGCTCACAAAGGAAGCTTCGGAGCTGCTGAAAATGAGCTTTGAAAAGCTTGGGCTTTCGGCAAGAGCCTATGATAAGCTGCTGCGTATCTCACGCACGATTGCCGATCTTGAGGGCAGCGAAAGCATTGAATTTGCCCATGTGGCGCAGGCTGTTCAGTATCGCAGCTTAGACAGAAAATATTGGCAGCTTTAACGGCGTGCGTTAAACATAATATTTGCAATGCTTATTTTGCAAATTTTCAGGGAGAGTACTTTTTGATGAATGATATTATTGAAAAAAACAATGAAAAAAATTTAAGAAAAGAATAATATGGCGGCATATTATGTTGAAAAGAAAGAGCAGGTTGTGCCGCTTATTAAGGAAATCGTGCCGCAGGGCAGCAGCGTTTCAAACGGCGGCAGCGAAAGCCTTGTCGAATGCGGCGTTTTCGATTTGCTCGAAAGCGGATATTATGATTTTATCGACCGCCGTAAATATGACGCCGAATCCGTTCGCGAGTGCTACATAAAGGCTTTTGGGTGCGATGCGTTTTTCTGCTCCTCAAATGCCGTAACCGAAAACGGCGAGCTTTATAATGTGGACGGCAATTCAAACCGCGTTGCCTGCATTGTTTACGGGCCCGAAAAAAAGTGATTATGGTTGTGGGCAAAAACAAAATCGTGCCCGATATCGAAGCGGCGGTTAAAAAGGGTTAAGAAAAATTTCGGCTCCGCTTAACACAAAAAGGCTTGCCTGCAAAACTCCGTGCGAGTCAACGGGCGAATGCCTCAGCCTTGCAAAAGAGGGTGCAGAGATTTGCTCGGGCTGTCAAAGCCCGCAGCGCATTTGCTGCAACTATGTTGTTTCGGCTCGGCAAAGGCATAAAAACAGAATTAATGTTATCATAGTGGGCGAAGAACTCGGATATTAAGCCCTTCTAATTATATTTATGAAATGCATTTATGAATTATCGGAAATATATAAATAAATATTGATTATTTTCTTATTTTTTTGTTAATATAAAAAAATGCTATATTTTCTTTTGAATGTTAAATCTTAATTTAAAGCGGGTTTTAATCTTCCCGCTTTAGTTCAGAAAAGCGGTGTTGTTTTTTTGGAAAATCAGGATCTTCTTGCTCAGGAGGAAGCCGAGCTTGATAAGCTTGCCTACACTAAAAAGCGCTATCTTTCCCCAAGGGAAATCGCGGCGTATGTACTTGTAAACTTCGGGCAGAAAAATCTTAATCAGTTTGTAAGCGCATATAAGGAATTCTTTATGATTCAGTTTTTAAAGCTGAACACAACCGCTTATGCTTACATAAATCTTGTTGCCTCTATTTATGACGCGGCAGACGATACTATTTCCGGCCTTATTATAGACCGCACACGAACCCGCTGGGGCAGAATTCGCCCGTTCTTCATTTTGCCGCTTCCGCTTTGGTTTATAGGCGGCGCAATGATGTTTACCGCGCCCGATCTTTCCACCGGCGGCAAATCCGCTTGGGCAATGATCGCAACGCTTGTTTACGGCCTCGGAATGAGTTATTTCGGCGCATGGAATCTGATGATTTATAACATCACTCCAAACACGAATGAGCGTAATAACCTTATCACCACAAGTAAGTTCTTTGAGCTTTTCGGCACATGGCTTCCGTCGCTCGTGCCGGTGCTCGTTCAGTTTTTGCCCAAAATCAATCCGGCAATCAATATGCGCAGCGTTTACACGGGCTTTGCGTATTTCATGCTTGTTTTTGCTTCCTTCTTCTCAATTTGGGGCTTCTTCAATATGCGCGAGCGTGTTCCGCTTCAATCGCGCGAGGAAATGAACGAAACCTCCGTTTTGGAATCCATCAAGCAAATCTTCACAAACAGGCCGCTTTTCGCAATTATTTTTGCCGATTTCTTTAATAACTTTAAGGCGGTCGGCGGCTCCTCCGAGCAGTATTTCTGGCTCAACAACACAGGCGCGCTTGCAAACCAAACCGTTTGCGGCCTTTTCACCGGCATTCCAAACTATTTAATGGTGCCCCTTGCCGCAAAAATGGTTAAAAAGCTCGGCGCGCGCACAACGGCTATCGTTGCCGGCGTTTTCGGCGGCGTGGCCTACACGCTTTTGTTTATAATCGGCTATCATCCCTTCGGCCAAACCTTCAGCGATCATTATGTGCTCAATCTTATTTGGGTTATTTTCGGCCTCACGATTTGCGGCCTGCCGAATAAGATTATTCAGGTTGTGGGCCCGATTCTTTGCGCCGAAACCTTTGATTATATGGAATGGAAGCACGGCCTCAGAAACGAAGCTCTTGTAACCACCGTTCAGGGGCTATTTCACAAAGCTTGCCACTTCAATCACAGGCTGGCTTTCGGGCATGGTGCTCACTTGGATCAACTATGTTCCGCTCACGGATTCGCTCGGCAACGCCTTGCCGCAAACGGATCCCACGGTGCTTAACGGCATTTGGGCTGTTTTCTGCATTCTGCCCGCACTTGCAAGAGGGCTTTACGGCCTTTCGTTCCTGCTTTATCCGATTCACGGCAATCTTCGCAATCAAATGATTGCAGAGCTTGCGGATATCCGCGCCGATCGCCTTGCAGAGCAGGAGGCGGCTCGCAAAGCAAAGCTTGAGGGCGGAGAGGAATAATTATTCCGAATAAATTTTAAAAGCAATAAAATAAAACACCGATTCTTTAAGGATTGTTCCTTTTGAGAATCGGTGTTTTTTTGCGCATTTCGCTTGCTTTTGCGCCGATATTGCGCTTTTAAATGCCTTTATTTAAGGAAGCCTTTAACGATTTGCTCCTCCGCCTCTTTTTTTGAGAAAGGCCCAGCGTCATAAGCTTTGTGATTTGCTCGCCGGCGATTTTGCCTATTGCCGCCTCGTGAATAAGCGAAGCATTCACATCGTTTGCCGTGATTTCCGGCACGGCCTTAACACAGGCATTTTCCATAATAATGGCGTCGCACTCGGAATGGCCGGCGCATTCATTGTTGCCGTTTATAACGGAAATGAATTTTTGCTTTGAATCGCCCTTTGCCACGGAGCGGCTGCTGATATCGGCACTGCAGCCCTTGCCGTTCATATCAACGGAAAATTCCGTTTCGGCGTATTGGCTGCCGCTCGTCATTATCTTTTCTTTAATAACAAGGCGTGCGTCGTCCTTTAAATCTGCTTTTGTAACGCGCTTTGTGGAATCAACGCCCTCTATCTGCACGGTTTCCATTTCAAGGCAGCTGCCGCTTTCAAGGTGCACCACCGTAACGGGGTTAAGCACTCTTTGCCCGGTGCCGCTGCCCTCGCCGTAATGCTTTTCAACATAGCGCACCCTGGCGTTTTTACCCACATGGAATGTGTGGATACCGTCGTGCTGCGAAAGGTGTTCGCCGTCGTTGTGGATGCCGCAGCCCGCAACTATATTAACATCGCAGTTATCGCCGATGTAAAAATCGTTGTAAACCAAATCGGCAAAATCCGTTTTGCTCACAACCACGGGAATATGCACATCCTCGCCCTTTGTGCCGGGCTTAACATAAATTTCGATTCCCGTGCCGTTCGGCTTGGGCACTATTTCAATGTTTTCCGTGCTGTGGCGCTCAATTCCCGCGCCGTTTAATCTTATGTTAAATGCGCCCTTCGGCGTTTCGGAAATGTCAGCAATCGTTTTTTTAAAAATGCTTTTAAGGGCAGGGTTTGTGCTAAGCTCACTCATTGCTCTGCCTCCTTGCCTTGTAAAATTTGCATGCGTTTGAATCGGAAAGCAGCTCGGGCAAAATATCGTTTTTTCCGCCCTCTGCCGTGATTTCGCCGCCGGAAACCACCACGATTTTATCCGCAATTTCAAGAATGCGCTCCTGGTGCGAAATTATCATAACCGCGCCGTGCTTTGAATCTCTGATTTTTTCAAAAACGGAGATAAGGTTGTTAAAGCTCCAAAGGTCTATGCCCGCTTCGGGCTCGTCAAACACGGATAAATCCGCACCTCTTGCCATAAGCATGGCAATCTCTATTCTTTTAAGCTCGCCGCCGGAAAGGCTTGCGTTTATTTCGCGGTTTATATAATCAGCCGCGCACAGCCCCACCTGCGAAAGATAACCGCATAATTCGGCCTTGTTAACGCTTTTATTCACCGCAATTTGCAATAAATCGCGCACGGTTAAGCCCTTAAAGCGCACCGGCTGCTGAAATGCAAAGCCGATTCCCAGCTTTGCTCTTTCGTTAATATCAAGGTCTGTTATATCCTGCCCGTTGTATAGAATACTGCCTGCCGTCGGGCGCTCAATCCCCATAATAATCTTTGCCAAAGTGGATTTGCCGCCGCCGTTAGGCCCGGTTATAACAACGAAGCTGTTTTTATCAACATTTAAATTGATGTTGTTTAATATTTCCTTTGTGCCGCCCTGCGCCTCATCGCTGACGGAAAAGCAAATGTTTTTTTAAGCTCCAGCATCGTGCTCCCTCCTGCCTTTTATAATTTGCTCAATGCCGCCCGCTTTATTCTGCGGCAAAAGCGTTAATAAAAAGCCGCACCGAATTTGCAGTGCGGCCGAATGGCGTCCCAGAGAGGAGTCGAACCTCCGACCTACCGCTTAGGAGGCGGTCGCTCTATCCAACTGAGCTACTGAGACGGGTTCCTGTTTCCGTCATATTATATCCCAAAGAAATATTCTTGTCAATATAAATCTAAAAGCGCCGCTCGCTTCCGATGCCGAATCCCAATCGATGCTTTTGCGCAAAATTGAGCCTACCTTGTTAAAGGGTAAAACGAGTGTGTTTGTTAACTCTGTTGCGGTTAATTCGGCCTCACCTTGGGGAAAGCCGAAATAACGCAGTTTCTTATCAACCGTCGTTTTATGCTAATATAATGTAATATATATTTATATATAATAATTATAATATATCTATTATATTAGAGCTGATTTCCAAAAGGACAGGCTTTTAAGGTTGCAAACCGGTGGTCTATATATAGTACCTCAAATTCAGATTTATAAAATAATACACAATATATTGTTGAATATATATTTAAAAAAATGAAAAAAAGTTACAAATTTATGAAAAATGCTGTGGCGCATTTCTGAAAAAAATAAACAAAAAACGCTTTCGCGCATTAAATCGTGAAATGAAAAACTACACAATATATTGTTTTACAAAGCAGTTACAAATTGTAACTTTTTTGTTTCCTTGTGCAATATGCACAAAAATCTTATTTTTTTCGCCTTGACACCTTGTGCGAAAATAACTATAATGCCAATTGCTTGAGAAATACTAAAGGCAGAGCCGCACGAAAGCTTGTGCTTCAATCGGCTCTGAAGGCAGAATAAATGCTTCTGCCGGCAGGCTTGCAAGGCGCTTTCAAATTGTGCGGGCCCGCTGAATTTCGGCACAGCCAATATTATGGCTCAAGTGCATAAATAAAGGAGATTAAGATGATTAACGAATCACAGGCAGCCTCCGTAAAGCATATTTCAAGATTTATGGCGGCAGCGGTAATCGCGTTTTTGCTCATCATTTGTGTGTTTGCCACAAGCGCGTTCGCGGGCATGGCAACCGAATACAATGTTGTTATCGATGATAACGGCAGGCAATACACGGTTACAACAAACGAAACGGAACCAACCGAAATCCTTAATGAGGCAAATATAGCTCTTGGTTCTAATGATAGGCTTGATATTGCAGGCTTCACGGCAGGCAACGGCGGCACTATCGTTATAGACAGATTAAATACGGTAAATATTCAATATTCCGGCGCCATCAAGGCATATGATGTTTATGCCGACACGGTGGGCGAGGCTTTTGCAGAGCTGAAAATGAATGTTTCGGGCTGCAAACTTAATTATGATGTTAATGACGCTGTTGAAAACGGCATGGTAATCACGGTTGAAGCGCCGCTTACGGTTACAGTGCTTGCAGACGGCAACACTTATGAATTAAACACGGCAGGCGGAACGGTTGCGGATGTAATTTCTCTTGCAGGCATCACACTCGGCGATGCCGATTATTGCGAACCGTCTGTTGACACGGCTGTTGAAAACGGAATGGAAATCACTGTTTGCAGAACGGTGGTTAAAACCGAAACAGTCAGTGAAACGATTAAATATTCAACCGAAACCAAAAACGACGACAGTATGACCGTCGGCGAAGCAAAGGTTGAAACCGCCGGTCAAAACGGCGAAAAAAAGATAACCTATCAGGTAACCTATGTAAACGGCGAAGAAACCTCCAGGCTTGAGCTTACTTCCGTAACGGTTAAAGAGCCTGTAACAGAGGTTAAATATGTGGGCACTGCGGCGGCAGGCTTTGAGCCAAACGGCGTGCAGTCCAAAAACGGATATACCGTGGGTCAAACGGTTAGCGGTAAATACACCCATTATTGCCCCTGCGCAAAGTGCTGCGGCAAAAACACCGGCAACACCGCATCCGGCAAAAAGGTTTATGTGGGCATGCCCGAGCCTTATTATGTGGCTTGCAACTGGCTTCCGCTCGGTTCCGTTATTGATGTGGACGGCCAAACCTACACCGTTGTTGACAGAGGCGGCAGCGGCCTTTCAAAAGCAGGCAGAATAGATATCTTTACCCCGGGCGGCCATTCGGCTGCACTCAGCGCCGGCACGGGCAGGTGCACAATCACAATTTTGCGCCTCGGTTGGTAATTCAATTTAATGTTTTCAAGCTTAAAGCGGCACAGAATGGAAAAATCCTTTCTGTGCCGCTTTTGTTTTGCACGCAAATCGGAATGTGCCGCAGGGCAGTGCATTCCGATAAGGCATAATATTATTTTGCTGCTTTGCGCAGTCTGCCGCTTGGCCGGCTGCGTGCCTGCAGGCGAAATTATTTAACCCAGCCTTTTTTAAACATAATATGCGCCGCAAGCAGAGAAACGATAACGCCAACGGGAATAAGCACCCCAACAGCCAAATCGCCCTTAAAGAGCAGCATAAGGCATATAACGGCAATCGGCACAATGCTGATTTTAAAGTGCTTTGCGATGTAGGACATACCCAGCGCGCCGAAAAGGGCGGGCACAACCTGCCTGAAAGCGGGCGCAAGCACGGAGTCGGGAGCCGTTATGCGCGGTAAAAACGGAGCAAATGCAATAACGCCCACGGCAATAATAAGCGTTGTAACTATTGATGACGCCGCAACGGCGATTGTGGAAAGAATTTCGCCCTCGTCACTGTTTGGGCTTACTCCCGCACTGTCCATTGCGGAAAGGGCGCAGGGCAGCTTTAAATTGTTTATGTTGCCGGTCACAAAGGCAATGTAGGTTGCGCCGGAGCCGAGCATGGGAGAATAGGTGCAAACCTCTATAACCGCCGTTGGGTAAAACAGCAGGGCAATCGGCGCAAGGCCTTTAAGCACAACGGACGCTTGCGGAAATGCGTTAAGCTTTAATGAAATTGCCACGGGAATCATTAAAAATGCAAACAGCGCCGTTATTATCCAAAAGCGGCCGATTATGTGGGTGCGTTCATTATAACTGTTCATATCAGCCCCTCCATTCAAGCAATGCAATGTTGCCCGGTAAAACAAGGCTTAAAACCGTAACAACCGCCAGTGCAATAAACATGCTCAGCGGCATTGCCAGCGGCTCAAGCCAAGTTATGCTTTTTTTCTTTTGCAGCTTCATAAAGCCCAGCATGCACAGCATGGAAACGGCAAGCGCCGTGATGCTCATAACCCCCGCACCGTCGCCGAGCTGATCCGGCTCGCCGCTGCCGAGCACCGCTCTGCCGATGAAGGCGCTGATTAAGCCGATGAAGGCAGCCGCGCTCATTGTGTTTGCCCAGGCAGCATTTTTGTTTGCAACTCCGCCAACCTTTTTTTGAATAAATTTAAGCATAAACGGAATCAACACCAGCGGCATAATTGAGCCGAGGGTCATAACCCATGCTATTGTGGAAAACTGCATGGGGTCCGTAACCTCTTGTGAGAGGCCGCCGATTTGGCCAAGTGCGTTAAGCGCGCTTTCCGCGGCAGGCACTTCATAGGTTATTGCGCCTATAACGGTGAGCCTTATCCAGGGCAGCACAAGACCGAGTGCGCCCGAGAGCGTTATAATCGTTGCCAAAATCGAAATAGACGGCGCGATTGAAAAAAGCGAGCTTGAAACGATTGTGTTTTTCATTGTTTTTTCGGAAATGCCGATTTTTTTGCCCTGTTTGTAGGCGCGCACAAGGAAAAATATCGATTGCGCCAAAACGAAGGCAACCACGGCACCGGCGAGGATATACATAAAGGTGCTTTCTTTAAAATCCATTTAATCACCATAGCCTTTCGGGCTGCGGTCAAAATTAAGGCGCGCATTATGCACGGCAACAAATTTTCCGCAACCGGGATATATAGTTTAATCGGTGCGATTTTTGCGTTATTTTTCCTCTGCGGTCATCGCCCGTATGTAGCGCTTAAAGAAAGAAATGCCTGCGCCGAGCTGCTCTATCGGGCATCTTTCGTTTGTTGAATGAGTGGTGAGTAAAAGCTCGGCTGAAACCGTAAACGGCGCAAAGCGATAAATGTTTTCGCAAATCGGCTCGTAATGATAAGCGTCCGTTCCGCCCATAACAAGGAACGGGGTTACTATTGCCGTCGGGTTTGCGGCTTCGGTTATCTCTTTGATTGTTTTAAACGCTTTTGTGTCTGTGGGGGAGATGAGCGACGGCTCTTTCCCCTTTAAAAGCTCTATCTCGATATTGTCGTTTTTTATGGCTTTTCTGATGTGCTCTTTAGTGGAGGCAATGCTTTCGCCGGGCATAATGCGGCAGTTAACCGTTACGCTTGCGCTTTGCGGCAGCACATTTGCGGCAGGGCTGCCGCTGCTCATTGTAACGCCCATTGTGGTGTGCGCCATTGATGCGGCGGGCGGAATTTGCAGCATTGCAAATTTAACAAGCGGCTCAAGCACCTTGTAGTTGCACATAACAAATCTGCCGGGATATGTGCAGTGCCTGCCCACTTCCATAAACATCTTGTTTAAATAATCGGGAATTTCGCCCTTGAATTGATTTTTTTCAAGGCGAACAACGGCTTTTGATATTTCGCCTATTGCCGTGTGCTTCGGAGGCTGCGATGAATGGCCGCCTTTTGCCTTAACGGAAAGCTTAAAATCGGCATATCCTTTTTCGGCAACGCCTATGCCCGCCAATTTGCCGTCTAAAAGGCCTTTTACCTTTGCGGGCACCATTGCTCCGCCTTCGTCTATAATGCTGTCTAACTCAACGCCACGGGCTCTGAGCGTTTCCATAATGTCGTTTGCACCGGAATTTGAGGAAGCAACTATCTCTTCATTGTGCCCAAAGCAAAGATAAACGCTGCGCGCAGGCTCGAATCCCTCTTCAAGCAGGGTTTCAACGCTTTCCATCAGGCAGATAAGGTGGTTTTTCATATCAAGCGCACCGCGACCCCAAATGAAAGTGCCGTCGTTGTGGCCTTCAAACGGGGGATACTCCCAATCCTGCTCGGTGCCCTCTGAAATCGGCACCACATCCATGTGCGATAAAAACGCAATCGGCTTCAGGCTTTCATCCGTGCCCTGCCATTTGTAAAGCAGGCTTGCCGTGCTCACATTTTCACGGCTCAGTGTTTTTGCTATCAGCGGAAAGGCTTCTGCCAAAAAAGCGTGAAATTTTTCAAATTCGTCCCAATCCACCTTGCCGGCGTCATCGCTCGAAACGGTTTTGATTTGAATAGCCTGAGAAAGATGCTCGGCGGCTCTTTCGATATTCATGTTTTCGGGCGGCAGCTCGGCGTGCGCTTTGCTTTCCGCTTTAAAATTTGCGGCTTTAACCGCCGTTGCCGCAAGGCCTGCGCCTATAGCGGCGGGAATTGCCAATAATGCTTTTTTCATAAATTTTACCTCCGAACGGGATTTGATTTTGCATTCACGGTGCCGAATCAAATCGATTTAAAGAAAATATTATGCGTACAATAGCATTATACACCCGAGCAGTCAATATTGTAAAGAAAAAAATATGTTTTGTGCAAAATTTTGTTTTGCGCCCGAATTATCACACACGCGGCACATTCTGCACGGGGCAAAAAGAAAAGGCTGCAATCAAAATTGCAGCCAAAGTTCTTATTCAAATATTTCTTTGTTTTTCATAACGAAGTTTCTGATATAAATATCGTATCCCGAGGCTATGCCGCCGATAATTTGCAGCGCGGCTATAACAAACCAAATGATTGCCGCTGTTTTTTTCGTATTCGGCAAGCTTTTTTTATATGCCTCTTCTTTGCTCAAAACCGCGCCGGCTTGGGGCTGTGCGATTTTTTTGATTGCAACGCCGCAATGCGTGCAAACGGCGGCGTTTTCGTTTACCGGCTCTCCGCAGTTTGCGCAAAATTTATTGCCGCACCCGGCATTTACGCCGCAATTCAAGCAGATTGCCTGATTATCATTCATCGGCTTACCACAATTTTTTTACAATACATAATTTTCTCCTTTTATCAAAAAAATAATATGAATGGGAATACTCAATATATTGAGTATTGTCAAGCTGTTGAGTATGATAAAATTACAGCGGTGATGATATGATAAGTTATGAGCCGTTTTACGAAACGCTGTTTAAAAAAAGAATATAACGGAATATTATCTTATCTTTAAGCAGGGCTTTTCGGCAAACACATTTTACAGAATGAAAAAAAGGGCGAGGCAATAAGCACAAAAACCTTGGATGCGCTTTTGCTATGCGCTTGATTGCGAAGTCGGCGATATTATAAAGTTTGTTAAAGAATAATCCGCAGCACTTTAAGGTGTTGCGGATTTTTTTGCATATATAATCAAAAAAATTATGTTTGCTTGCTTTTGAGATTATTGCCTGAAGCAATTGCCGGATAAAGCAGAATAACTTTCGGCAAAGAGCATTGCAGGCAAAGCAAAAGAGCACCTCCGAAGAGGTGCTCTTAATTTTTAGGCTTTTTGCTTTATTCAATTTGAATTAAGCAAGAGTTTGAAGAAGTCCGCAAAGATCGGAGATAACCTTATCCGTGTCACCGGAAAGCATTCCGAGAACCTGATCAACTACCTGAGATATGGAGCTGCTTGCGCCGCCGATGAGGCCGCCGATGAGGTTGCTGATGGTGCTGTAGTTATCCTTGTAGTTAACTGTGTTAATCAGGTAACGAAGAACAGCTATAAGCACTTCGCTTGAATCGGCCTGAACATAAATTCTCTTGCCTGTGGTGGAAGCCTGCGAAGCTTCGTCGGTGATCAATTCGCCGTGAGAAGCAAGCTGGAACCAATCGATAGGCATAAGCTCGATGCCGAGCGGTGTGCCGGAAATCTTGATCATGCCGAGAACCTTATTGAGAAGGCCAACGATGTTGTCGGCGCCGATAAGCGGCTTGAGCGAAGCTGTAAGATCGTAGATATCGAACTTATAGTTGCTGCCAACAAGGCCGTAGCCGGTAAGAAGCTTCTGAATATTGAGGCCTGCCGCAACGAGAATATCGTTGATATTTGCGATGGGCTTGAGCGCATCAATAAGTGCTCTGATCGGAGTGGTGAGGTTTTCGATAACCTGAAGCAATCCGTCGTTTGCAAAGAAGAGTGAAAGGTTCGGAAGCATGCTCATAAGAGTTTGGATAGGAGCATTGAGGATATCCTCAACCTTGTCAAGAAGAGGATTAAGAATATCAAGCAGAATAGCGTCATATTCCTTGCTCATATCCTGTCTGTACTGATACTGAGTCTTAATGTTATAAAGACCGAATGCCTCCATGATCGGAACTAATGTGGAAGTATATCCGTCCGAACCGGGGAGATAGATAAGATTGAAGAGACCGAGTGAGCCATCGTTAAGAAGCACATCGAGCACGCCGTAAATCGGGCGAAGCGCTGCGCAAAGAGCATGCAGGAAGCTGTCTCTGTCTGTTACGCCCCAAGAAAGCTTATCAGCTTTAACATTTGCCCAAGAGCCTGCGCTCTTAATCGTTTTGGCTGCTGCTTCATAGCTTTGGCCGTATGTCTTGTCGGTAAGAAGTGAAGCGACATTGTCTGTTGAGAAATCAATGCCTGTTTGAGCAAGAAGATCGGTAAGGCTCATATTGCCGACCTTAACCTTTTCAACTGCGCCGTAAAGGCCTGTTGCCAAAGAGCTGATGATGTTGTCTTTGTAAACATTGGCAGTTACAAGGCTTGAAAGTCCGCCGGGAACAAGGCCGCCTACAAGGCCGTCAAGCATCGGGCCGATAACCGTTAAGAAATCAACATCAACCGTTGAAGGATATTCAAACGAATAATCCTTGTGTTGGAAGTTTGAATAATCAAAGAATGTGTCTGTCGGCTGAGCAAGAAGGAGATAGAATATTGCAAGAACAATATCATCTTTGTTTGCCGTTGCGATGTTTGCGAATACGCTGTCAAGGATGCCCTTGATTGTTGCGTTCTTCTTAATTGCATCGATGTTGCCGAGAATCTTATTGATTGAGGAAGCGTTGTTGATAAGAACGCTTTCGATATAACGAAGCAGGGTAACAAGTACCTGGCCCTGGTTTGCGGTAATCTGCTTGATTGAGCCTGCCGCGCCGTAAACCGTGTTAAGATCGCCGAGGCTTGCAAGGAAGCCGAAATCAATCTTGCCGATCTTGATGTTGAGATTGTTGCTCTTAAGAACGGCATTGATGATGTCTGCAAGGTAATCCTGAATGTTGCAATTTGCAAGGTTGCCGATTCTTAAATCAAGGCCGCTGAGGTTTGCACCGATGAGGCCGCCGATAAGATCGGGAAGTGATTTGCCTGCGATGGCTTCGATAATCTTGTCAACGCTTACACCGTTCTTATCAAGCACCTTAACGATGTCTGTAACAGGTGAAAGCAGGTTGTCAAGAACTTTGCCGATGCCGTTGTTGTCAATAAAGTAAGCAAGGTTCGGAAGAACTGCCGTGAGTGTGTCAAACGGTTTGTCGGCAACTTTGTTTACAAAGCCGAAGAGCGGATTAAGAATGTTGATAAGGAGATTATCCTTAGCTTTCTTGTAATCGCTGAGATACTGTGAAGGAGATTTAACATTATCGCACATAAGAGCTTCAAGAAGCGGAATGATTGCGCTTTCGTAGCCGTTGCCGCCCTTAATTCCAAGCTCTTTAAGCTGAGCGATAATTTCGTTAAGGTCTACCTTAATTGTGTTCTTTACTGCATCTGTTGCAGCCGTGTTGAGAAGAGTAACAAGAAGAATGTTGTTCTTCAAAGAAATCGTAATCTGAACACCGTTTGCAACTGTTGTTGTGTTGATTTCAAGCTTGTCAAGAACAAACTGAAGAAGCTCGCCGATGTTCACATCGCCGCCTGCAAGAAGCGCAGCAACAATGTCGTTTACAGGTCTGCAAAGAGCTGCAAGTGCATTGATGAAGCCCTGTTGAGCGGAGGAAGAACCGTCTGTGAAGCCCCAGTTAACCGATTTAACATCGCTCCACTTAGCGCAGCCCTTAAGTGTGTTTGCTGCCGATGAATATGTTGCGCCATAGCTTGAATCCATAAGATAAGCTGCAAGGTCGGCAGGTGAGATAAGATTTACGTTCTTTTCGATTGCGCCGTAAACGCCGGTTGCAATCTTTGTGATAAGCTCGTTTGTGAAGAGTTTATCGTTAATGATGTCGTTAAGGCCGTTTGCGTCAAGAACGCCGAAGCTCTTGAGAAGCGGGAAGATGTTCTTAACAAGATCATCAAGGCTTGTAACAGCCTTAGTTGCGTCGGAAGCTGTGATTCCCTTTGGGATAAGAGAAGGTGTTGCTTGCCTGAGCAGCATAGTTAGTGAAGGTCCAGGCAATTTCCTTCGGGTTTTGTGTTGATGCGATAACCTCTCTGATTATTGTGAGAAGCTTGCTCGGAGAGAGCTTTGAAACCATATCAACAATGCCCGGATACTTGCCGTTGAGCAAGGAGCTGAGAAGTGAGCTGTTTGTGATAATGCTTACGCCCACCGTGTAAACAAGGAGCAGAAGCTCTGCGTTTGATGTGTTGCCCACAAGAGCAAGCAATGAGTTAAGATCAAGGTCAATTGTATCCTTGCCTACAGCGGTAAGAATAGCATTGATTGCATTAATAAAGTAATTGTCTTCTTTAAGAATGTTGTCGTTAACAAAATTGCTAACAAGTGTTGCATAGCCGGAAACTTTTTCGCCGAGTGTCGGTGAAAGGTTGGAAACAATATTGGCTGCGCCGTTGATTTCGTTTGTAATCGGAGCAACCGCTGCCTTAACCGTTGCGCCGAATTTATCGTCCGTAAGGTTAATTGCAAGGCCTCTGATTATGCCGAGAAGTGATGAAGCGGGAGCTTCAAGAACTTTGTTTATAAGCTTGGAAACAACTTCGATGATTGCGAAGGTTGCGTCCTTGCCGTCTGCGTTTGCGGGAAGAGTCTTGGTGTAAGAAGAAATATCAAGATTGCCGCAAACATCCGAAAGAATCGGGCTTAATACATCGTTGTAGTAGCCTGTTGAGCAAAGAAGTGTGCCGAAAACAGCGGGGATAACGCCGAGCGAATCAATAAGATCTTTATAGAAGGTGTTCTTATCGCCTGCAACAAGATTCTTATAGCCAAGGTCTTTTGCATAGCCTGTTGCCGAAAGATCTGTCCAGGTTTGCTCTTTCATAATCTTCTTGTTGATTGAATCGGAACGAACCGCAATTGCGCTCGGGGAAATGATGCCCTTGATTGCGCTGTTTACGAGTTTGTTTGTATCGCCCTTAACGTTGAGCTTTTGGTCGATAATCGTTTCAACAAGAACATAGGTTTGAGTTACAAGGTTTGAAAGGTTTTCTTTGCAGTAAACCTTCTCGGTATCAACCGAACCGTCGTCTGTTGCAACATTTTCTGCGTTGATTGTTTTAACATACTGCATAACAAGATCTAAGATATCGTTTGCAGTGTCAACGCCGAAGTGGTTAACAAGGAATGTTACCGCGCCGGAAAGGATTCCGTCTGCCTGGTCAACGGTGAAACCGTCAATATATGTGTTTGAAAGGAGAGTTGAAAGAAGTTCGTCAACTGCATCTAATAAGTCTTCCGCAGCTTTGGTGTTTTCGCTGTCGGAAACAATGTTTGAATATTCTTTTTGTAATTTTGTTGATATCAATCGAATCAAGAACTTCATTTGCCGCTGCCTGAGCAACAAAGTCGTTTCCGAGTGATGTAAGTGAAACCGTATTTTCGCCGGTTGTTTTCTTATTTGCGTTAACAACGCTCATAATGAATGTTACAAGCGGCTCAACATTGCAAAGCAGGAAGTAAGCGGAAAGTGTGCTGATGCCCACATAGCCGTTTTCGCGAGGCTCGAATGTGAAGGAGTCCGCATGCTCTCTGTTCATAAGGAAGAAGCCGTTAAGAACATCGGTAAGAATACTGGTTTCGCCAAAGAGGTCTGCGCCCTGAAGCAGGGAAGCAACAACCGGAATATTCTGCGTGATGGTGTTATCCGTGGAAACAACATCGTTTAAGAAATCGGTGAGTGCGTTGAACCAATTGTTTACAAACATGTCAACGAATGTTTCAAGCACATCCGCTGCGGGGGAGTTGTTTTTGCAAAGGTCTTTAAATTCTTTTGCGGAAACATTATATTTGCAGCCGTCAGAATCCTTGGCAAATTCGCCGAAGGTCCAGTCGCTGGGAACATCGTATTTTGCAAGGAAGCTTTCGCCCACGGAGCTGATGATGCTCGGAAGAGCAACAAGAATGTTGTTTACGCCGCGGAAAACGATTTCTCTTTCGCCGCCCTGCGCGGTGATGTATTTGCCCACATCGGAGCCGTGGTCTGCAACATAGCCGTCAACATTGGAAACAAGCAGATTCATAAGGGTTTCAATAATTTCCGAAACCATATCGCTGCTGCCGAGGTCTGAAGCGGAAGCGCCTGCAAGCATCTTATCAACGGCATAAATGTTAAGGATAACGGGAACATGATTAAGCTTATTGCCGTCATTATCGTATTTAGTGCCGTTTGCGCCTGTTGTGGGCGTGCCGTAAACATAATTTGTTTCGTTTGTTGTGTCTACATTATAATAGGTATAGGTGTAGCTGTTATCGCCGTTGAGCCAGTGAAGCAATGTGGGAAGCACTTCATTAAGGTTCCAGCCGATTTGGCCGATACCCGTGGGGCTGCCCGTTGCCTGAGTAAGCTTTTTATCGTTAAGCAGGTTTGCAACAATGCCGTTGATCTGGCCGTAGTACATATCACCGTCTTGGTTAAAGAGCAGGGGAACAAGTACATCGTCAAGAACAACAACGATAACGGGAAGAAGCTCGAATATGGTTTTAACCGGGTCATCTGCAAGTTTCTTGTAAATGTCGGTAACCTTTTCAAGCAATGTGTCAAGTGTAAGCGAATCGGTAAGGTTTGCGATAATGTCTTTTGCGATTGCATAGATATTTATCGAAACACCGGGGATACCGGTTCTTACATAATCAACATAGCCGTTGATGTTTGCGTTTACGATTTCGATTGCAAGATCGTTATCGGGTTTAACCGCATTCCAATCATAGCTTTCTGTGATTGTGGGCACAACCTCTTTTGAAGTTATGAATTCAAGATAGCTTTCAAAAATATATTGTGCGTGATTACCGGCAACATTCATTGCATCGGTAATATTTTCTTCTGTGCCGTCCCACTCTTTGATTGCCGCAAGCGGAATGCTTGAGAATATTTCGTTTGTAAGATAGAATTTAACGAAGTTTGAAAGGCTGTCGTCTGCCTTAACAGCAGGAACGGAACCTACGCCGTTAACAAATTCGTCCGCCGTGATAGCGGTAATATCCGTTGTGCCCTTATTGGCAAGAACATTTTTCAATTCTTGATTTGATTGCCGCAAAATCGCTTGCCGTGAAGCCCTTTTGATACATCCAAGTGGTGTATTGAGAGCCTTCGGGTTCATTCGAGAAAACATTTGCGGAAACATTTTCACTCCATACAAAGTTAGTGTCAAAAAGAGCATACCAGAAGGAGTCCTCGCTTGCATTTTCGGGAGCACCGGTTGTCTCTGCAAAAACACTGTACGGTAAGTCGTCTCTCTTACATGCGTCAATGAAGTATTCGCCGGGTGCGATGGTGATGTCTGCTAAACCGTTATCGGAAACGGTGATTGCTTCGCCGCTGATATCGGTGAGAACCTTTGAAAGAATTGCGTTTGCACTTCTGATCGGTTGGTTGTAATACCAATAAGCAGCTTCGGCAAGAGACGGATTTGCGCTGATGGGAGCGTTTACTGCTTTGCAAAGCTCAACAACCTCATTGATAAATGCCGCAACATTGCTGTCGCTCGAAGCATTGATGTCTGTAAGCTTTGTGCCCTTGAAGGAGTCGCCGTTTGCAACTATTTTCTTTGCCTCTGTTAAAGAAGCCGGAATAGCGGTAAGCTGTGCGCCGCATGCGCTTAAAACATCGCTTGCTTGGCTGAGCTCTGATCTGCCGAATGAAGGTGCGTTCAAAATATAGGGTGCATAGAACGAAACGGAAATCTGGCTTGCAAAGCTGTTTTTCTGGAAAGCATTGCTGCCGATAATATTCGTTCTTACATATTCCTCTGCCTCCGCAAAATCGGAATTTACGGAAGTTTTTGCAGCATCGTAAGCCTTGCTGAATGCCATAATAAGCGGCTTAAGAACGTCTTTAGTGTCGTTGCAATATTTCTTTAAGTCTTTATTATCCGCATTTGCATTATCCATGCAGAATTTATAAAGGCTCCAAATGCTCATTGCAGCGTCATCGTCGGCAAGATAAGTATATTGCGCATAAACAAGGCGCATTGCTCTTTCCTTATCTTGGTCTGCCAAATCCGAGCGAATTGCGCCGGCATCCAAAAGAACGGCTTTGATAACCTCGTCGGAATCGCCGTTGCTGCCGCTCATAAGCTGGATAAGCGTTGGTGAAAGCTGCGCCAAAAGCTCATAAATGGGCTTTTCGGAAGCGCAAACCGCATCTACGTCAACGCCGAGATCGGTGAGCTTGCCATCTTTGTTGATAAGCTTAATGATTTCGGGAGCGTAGGTGTTGACAAGGTTGTTAAGCGATTCATATGTGATATCTACCGCTTTACCCTCGTCGGTAACATAGGTGAAAACATCGTCGCTCTTGTCGGCGGCAAATGCACTCATGCCGACGGAGCAGGTTGTTACCACCATTACCACAGCCAAAAGCAGGCTGAGTAATCGTTTGCTCGTTTTCATAATCATCTCTCCTTTTTTATGATTTGGGAACATAAACATGCCCTCAGTAAGCGCACAGGTATTTGCTTGGCAAAGCAGTTTGTGAACGAAGTGTTAACAAATCGCCTTGCAGGGCGCAAAAGTGCCCACACGCACGAACAATACACTATATTTATACCAAATATAAAAAGCGGAAGTCAACACTTTTTGAATTTTTTTAACAAATTGTGAACAAACAGCGGCGATTATATGTAAATCATTTCCTAAAATGGGCGAATTTTTGACCTGTCTTTCGTTATGCCTGCATAAAAACGGCGTTCAAAACAAGATATTTTCGGGCAAGTAAAACGCCCTGCCGAAATTGTTGATTTTTGAAAAATATTGCCGAAAAAAATATACAAGATGTTGTTGTGTAAAGGGTTTTGCATTTACGAAAACTACCCTCTGTAATGGATTACGAAATTGTTACACGGTAAACTTTTTGTAAGAAATCTATGAACAAATTGTAAATTTTTCGGTGTTTAATTTGCACAAAATCGCACTTGTAATTTCGTAAAAACTGCTGAAAAGTTCGTTTCGACTTTGTTCGTGTTGACTTTTTTATTGCCTTGTGTTTTAATATTTAATGAATGGAGTAATATTCGTTTTTTTGTAAACACCTGTTCACATTCGGTGCGCCGCAACGCACGCTTCCGCTCTGTTCGGATTGCCCGTAGGTCAGAGAGTCGGTGTGTGAACATTCTATGAATAAAACTTCATTGTGTTTAAAAATTTTCACGGAGGTAAAAAAATTGTGAAAACAAAATTTGGCAAGAAATTGCTTGCTTTGTTTCTTGCAGTTCTGATGGCGCTCACTGCTTTCACAGGCGCCTTCTCAGCCTATGCGGCCTCCGCCGACCCTTCTTATCATGACGATGCACTTAAGGCAAATGCCTTGGCTTGGGTTGAGCTCACGGACGAGCAAACCTGCGCGGCTCTTCTTGATTATGTGGACGACATTCTTTACGATCTTAAAATGCCCGTTTCACTCAGCGGAAACTATGTTGTAGTTTCCGTTAATTTAAACGGCACGCTCGACAGTGTCAGCGGTCTTCTTGATATAGTTGATCAGCTTAAACCCACTGTTGATCAGGCAAACGGCTTGGGTAAAGATCTTAAAAACATTACCCTCAGCCCGCTCGCAGGTATGTCTTACACGAAGGTTGACGGCAGCTGGCCGGCATGCGGTAAAGATTACAGAGCCAACAATTCCGCGAAAAGCATTGTCAAAGCCCTTTTGAATGTTGTTTATAACAATGTGTCAAACTGGGACGGCGGCCATGCAATCGTTAACCAGCTTCTCAGAGGTACTTTAAGCCTTCCTCTTAACCTTAACATTTACAGCATTCTTAACAATGCTGCAAAACTTGGTATGAAAGACGGCTATGAAAAGAACCTTGTTTATAACATTATTGTTAAGCTTCTCACCGAAAACACCACTTGGTACACAAGCGACGAAGCTACTAAAATGTATAACAATGAAAGCGGCTACGATCTTGACACCATGCTTTTCAGATCTTTGCAGAATGAACTTCTTCGCAAGATCAATGTAAATGTAACTTATGCAGACGGTACAAATTCTCAGTCACGCTTCGCCGCAGGTCAAAAAGACCCCGGCCTTTGCTACACTCCGGACGGTAATGTTTACCTCTTCCAGTATGACAGCAACGGCGACGGCGCAGATGATGCAAATCTTACATTGACACCGAGCACAACGCTCTTTAAGTTCTCTTACGATGCGTTGGGCATTGCCTGGAAAACGGTTCTTCAGCCCACCCTTAAGCTCCTCAACTCGGCGATTAAGGATTATGACTGGGATTATATGGAATGGTTCCTCGGCGAGGGCAAAACCTGGGATTACTCAAATCCTGCCGCCAACTATTCCGCCGCTAATGTTCAGGCTTGGGCTAAAGACTACGGTCTTAACCTTGACGATGTTAAGGCAGATCTCACTTATGACAGAAGCGTTGTAGCAGATGCTCAGTATAATTGGAGAGATATTGATTCCACGAAGCTCTTTAACGAACTTCGCAGAAGCCCGCTTATGGTTTATTACTTCAAGGCGGAAACCGGTCCTCTTAACACAAACCTTAAGTGCACCGGCACTCCCAATATCGATGCATTCATGGCAAATCAGTATGGCAATTACAGCAATATCCTTGCTGGCCTTAATGATTTCCTTGTTGCAGCGGTTAAGGATTTCCTTCCCGATTATACAGGCGCAGCTTCTCTTCAAACAATCAATACGAATGATGCCAAAACAATCGGCAAAACTCTTGTTGCAAACGCACTGAAAGTTGTTCAGTATGTCGGCGATGCAACTGATAAGAACATTCTTTCTTCGTTCTATCACACAAGCGGCGATTCAGCTGCTCTTACCGAGTCTAATCTCGAAAGCGCAATGGTTCCGTTCCTCATCGCTTGCCTTCAGAATAACATTCAGGATCTTAAATCCATCCACTATGATAAGTGGGATAAATGTGATGACGCAGAAGGCGTTGCAGCAGTTATTCTTCAGGAACACCTTGCATTTATTCTTCCTCAAAACGACTATTCACAGTTCTTAACTGTGGGCAGCGACGGATATTATGATATATCTATGGAAACAATTTATGCAATGTGCCGCGATGCCGTTGGCTATGTTATGATGCAATATGTTCCGATCACCGATAAAAAAGGTACGGCATGGAGCATTTATAATGTTAAATCTGTTCAAACTTATGATGAACAGGTTGCCGAAGGCACAGATATCTTCAGCATTCTTAATTCCGTAATCGTATATTATGCAAAGGATAAGGGTGTTGGTCCTCTTCTCGGTTGTGCAGATTCAAGCGGCAACAGCTTGATTACTCTGAACAATTCACTTTGGAAGAATATAGATATTATCGCAAATAAACTTCTCCCCGTTCTCGGTGAGCTTCAATTCGGCACAGCTTCAAAGCGTGGCGCATTTGATTCTCATGCGCTTATTATGGATGACCTGGTAACAGGCGCTCTTAATATCGCAAGCACTCACTCCGTAGACGGTGAGCAGATAGGCGGCGTAACAAACTTTATTTACAGATTGGCAACAATCATTAACGCTCCCTCTATTGCAACAAAGGGCGTAGACCTCAGCATTTACGATGTTCTTAAAGAACTCCTGAACGGTTTCCTTAATGCCCGCAGCACAAATCAGCCGCTGTATGGCAAGAATGTTATTCCGGATGTTTCCGGCGATAATGTAAATAAGCCGTTCCACAACCTTGTTCAGAGCAGCGTTATTGCAGGCACTTCCGATGATGCTTCCAATTTCGGCGTTATCTCAAGCGCAATTGTTAATATTGTTCAGTTCGCCGGCGTATTCTCCAGCTATCCCGACACTGTTTGGAAGGGCGCTATGTTCGCTGTTCAGTCCGTTGCAAGCATGCTTAACGGATTCCTTCCTCAGCTTCAAAACTATAAGGTTAGCAACCTTGATGCTAAGCTTGCGGAAAGCGTTGCTAAGGGCTACACTGCAGGCAACACTCTGACAAATACCGTCAACCTGGAGAACCTCGGTAAAGGTATCAACCGTTTCACAATTAAAACGGATGGTTCCACCGAAGAACTCGGCCGCTCTTGGATCAAGATTAAGAGCATTAAGGCCGATAAGGGCACATGGACCTTTACGGGAGATACTTCCGCAACCCTCGATCCCGAGGCAAGAGGTTCTATCGGCGTAAGCGGTTCTCTTACCGCAAACGAGCTCGGCTCAACGAATGCAACTGTTGTTACATTCACGGTTACATATCAAATCGTCGGCAAGGACGGCAAAGCATATTCGGATGAATATACAAGCGACTTTACCAGAACGATGTATTACTATGTATCCGCTCAAAAGGATCTGTATTCACAAACCTACAGCAGCGATTCTGCAACAGGCTTTGTTGAAAACCTCACCGGTGTAAACAAAAAAGGTACCACGATCTCCACAACGGAAAAAATTGCCGGCGCGGCAAGAACGCAGGATTACCTTATTGTTCCCAATAATATCGCTGTTTCAACAGACGATCCGGCTGCGGTTTCCAACTCCACCGTATATCTTAACCGCGCAAGTAAAACAGCTTCTAACATCAGATTTGAAGCTTATATTACTTCCGGCGGTCAGGAATATGTTGCAGCTGCGGCAGATCCCGCAACAGGTAACCTTGTTAATACCTCTTGGTATGATTACTATCAATATGAGTACACCACCAAAACTTTGGAAGACGGCTCAACCTTAAAGGAAATCGTTTATGATGAAAACGGTAATCCTAAGGGTGCTTGGGTAACCGCCGAAGACAAACTTCTCAGCAGAGATGACGCTGTAAATCTTGTTAAAACGGATAACACGGTTCCCGAATACAGGCAGCATATTGTTTGCTCTTTTGATGCAATCACAACCACAGGTGTAAATGGTTACATCCCTGCAAGCATCATTGCAGACAGAAATAACGACGGTTCTTATAACTGCGTTTATATTTCCACAACCGGCTCAGGCGATTACGGCTCGGCCATCAATAAGGGCACCAAGAGCAGCGCAACAGCTTCCACCGGTTCTCAGGGCCTTGTATTCTCCATCACTCCCGGCTCAATGTCCGCAACCAGCACAAAGCTCGACTTTGTTGAATGGGATAAAGACCACAGCATTAAGCAGGGCCGCAGCGATGTTAAACTTCGCGTTGTAACCGATAAGGGCTATGCTCTTGCAACAAATCTTATCGTCGGCGATCTTTCCGATGTTTCCACATCCGAAAGCCTTTACAACACCGGCGCAGAGTTCCTGAATAACTACACGGCTGCCGATGCAAAGGCTCCCGAATATTATAACTATTATAAGGAAGCAGTTATGCAGGCTCTTTCCACAACTGCAACCGTGCTTACTGCCGATAACGCAGCAGGCCTCGGCTCTCAGAAAGCTAACTTTGCAAAAACTTCCAACACAACCAATGTTGTCGGCGAAGTAGCATATGCCCCCGCAACGGCAGATGTTATGAGCAGTTCAAACTTTGCAGGCCTTAAAGCTTCCGCAGTTGTTAAGGACGGCGTATTCTATCTCACTCATTACACCGATGCAAACGGTGAAGAGGTATTCGCTAATCCTGTTTACGGTAACACCAAGCTCGCAGATGCCGATGTTACCAAAGCAAATGAAACCGTTTCCGTTATGGTAAACGGTGCCGCAACAGATCTTGATGTTTACACGGTTAATGCAACCGGCGTTAAGGTTGTTAAGGTTGACGGCGTATGGCATTTCGTTAATGCCGCAGCTTATGAAACCGAATGGCAGGATGCAGGCTCGGGCACAGCTCCTTATTTTGAAGCTCCCTATCTTGCAACCACAACCACTCAGGTTAAAGACAGCGCCGGCTCTCTCGTTTACTCAGCTGTTGAGTACACTCATAACAATGCCGATAATAAGGCAGTTGCCACCTCGGATGATTGGGTTGTAATGTATGCAAATACACAAAATCAAATCGTTCCCGGCACAGCCTCCAGAGGCACTGTTGCAGCAGTAAACGATAAGGTAACTTATGCTAAGGAACTTCTTGATGCAAATCTGAATGTTTCCTATGCAACGAATGTTTACAATAATGTTTACGTTCTTAGGGCAGGCCTTAATAATGTAAACTTCGATGTTGTTAAGTATGAGCAGATGGCAAGCGCAGGTCGCAGTGCAGAAGCTCTTATCAATGTAGATCTTTACAGGGATTATTATTATACTCCCGAAGGCGGCGAAAAAACGCTTGTATTCAGCTCTCTTGATTCCAAGAAAGATGATGCTCTTAAAGCATACAACACCGCCAATAACGCAAACCGCAGCTTCAGAGATTTCGAAGCCGTTGTTGATTACAGCAAGGCTGCCGTAACCTCCACCGCTTCCACCTTTGAACTTCGTGAAGCTCTTCGTAACTTCAACGATTACATGGCAAAGGTTCTTGAGCGTGGCTATGTTCCGGCTCAGCTTGAGCAGGAAATCCGTTGCGCGGTTGCCGGTAAGAACAGCACAGGCTCTGCTTCGCTTGATATTTCAACAATTGATGCAGATCCCGATGCTAAAACTTATACTGTTGGCAACACCACTTACACAGCATCCTCCAACCCGGATGGCGTAACCTATTCGGATGAGAGCTGGTCTGCATTTATTGATGCACTCTATGATGCTGTTGATGCAGTAAACTTCCAGTCGGGCCTTTATAAGCACCAGGATGTTTCCCCGTACGTTCCTTCCGATAAGGATAACTACACGCTTTGCATTTCTAACCTCTATACAATGAGGCAAAAGCTTATGCTTGCAGAAAACGGACTCACGGAAAAATCCGATGAACCTCAGCCGCCGGTATCTTCCGGCCACAGCGTATCTGCTTATATCGGCGCAATGACAACTCCTACGGATACAGAAGGTAAGTACGCAGTAACAGGCGCAGTTGTTTCCATTGAGGTAAACGGCAAGGCTGTTACGGCAACCACCGATGATTCCGGTAAGTTCACTCTTACGGATGTTCCGGACGGCACTTACACAGCAACCGTAACCTATAAATATGGCTTCACAAGAACCTTCACCATCACCGTAAACGGTGCTGATGTTGCTTCTTCGGCTATGGTAGGTATCGTTGCCTGCAACTGGGATGGCAATACTGTTGTTAATGCAAAGGATAAATCGTCTTACTTGGCTGCTTCCGGCACAAGACAGGGCACAGACGGCTACGATGTAGGCGTTGACCTTGACAGAAACGGAACAATCAACACCAAGGATAAAGCTATTTATCTTGCATTTGCAGGTTACAAAGATAGCGATATAAGCTATACGGATGTAACTGTTAAATAATAAGTGTGTGCTTTTGTTTAACATATATTGATTTTATCGGGCATTCGGCGGAGAAATCCGCCGAATGTTCGGCCGATATTCGCGTTATGCGAAAATTTGTTTTAACGGAGAAGCTATTTAATGCAACTTGAAAAATTCAAAAGGAAATTATCGGTTGCATTGGCATCCGTTCTTACCTGCACTTTAATCATATCGTTTTTTTTAATATATACGGAGCGGCCGCAGATGGTCCGATTACTTCTGTCGGCTCGCAGACGCCGGTAATGTTCGCGCAATTCACGGATTCCTCCGGCCAAACAGCAGACGGCAATGCATTAACGCCCGGCACATATGAAATGGTTTTGCGGGTTGATGATCTTGCATCAATCTCTCAAATGCAATTCACCGCTTCTTATGACCCGGCGCTCCTGGCCTTTTCCGATGGGTCTTTGCCCCTCGCCTCGGCCACCGGCCTGAATATAAATGCGGTGCAAAGCGAATTTTCAAACGGTTCCTTTGTGTTTGCCTATAATTCGGGTAATTATGATTCAAATTCGGCTCTCGCCGCAAACGGTGCCGAATTGTTAAGAATCAATGTAACTGTGTCGGATAATAACGATACCGCTGTAGATATGAACACTGCTTTGCAGGTAGACAAAAATCCGAATCGAACTTTTATCGAAGTGGATTACGGCGATGTAACCGTTTCGGGAACATCGTATTTTTATAAATGCTATGCGTTAAGCAAGGCATCCGATTTTAACGGAGAGGTTTATCCCATGCAGTGTGACCTCTCTCCCGAATTGGCCACCGGCCATTCGGTTTCGGCATATATCGGCGCATTAGCTGCGCCGAGCGATGAATATGGCTCCTACCCCGTAACAGGGGCGCAGGTTTCTGTTGAAGTCGGCGGCGAAACGGTAACGGCGGAAACGGATGAATCCGGAAAGTTCATTTTTTTAATAATGTTCCTGCCGGCTCTTACACCGCAACCGTTTCTTATAAATACGGCTTCACGCGCACCTTCACAATTAAGGTGGCAGATTCCGATGTTGAATCTTCAACAATGGTTGGCATTGTTGCCTGCAATTGGGATGGTAACAACACTATCAACGCTAAGGATAAATCGTCGTATTTAAGCCTCGCCGGTTTTAGGTCTGAGGATGACGGTTATGATTTAGGCGTTGATTTAGACAGAAACGGAACCATAAATACTAAAGACAAGCAAATTTATCTTGCTTTTGCAGGATGTAATTCAGAAAACCTTACTTACACAGATACTGTTGTTAGTTAAGCGGAGGTAATTTAATGAAAAGCTTGAAAAAAGCTTTGGCTGTGTTGCTCTCTGTATTGATGGTGGCTTTCAGCTTCCCTCTCACTTCGTTCGCACTCCCGAATAAGAACAATACAGACGGTAAATACAGCTATGATGAGGACGTTGTTCTTCACACTTATGTTGTGGATTATGACGGCACCGATTCTTGGGGTTACACATCCAACTACTACTATGATGTAGTAGAATCGGGTGCAGTTCCCACATATGATTTGAAACACTTAAAGAAGTCTGACCTTAAGTCTGATGACGGCACATTTGCACTTGTTGTTACAGTTGAAAATGTTGACACGGCAGACTCTCTTTCTCTCATTTGGAAATATGCAAAAGGCCTTGCAGATAACGATGTTATCCCAGCAAGCTATGCGGGTAAGAAGAATAGCTTACAACCGGTGAAGCCGCCGGTAAATCTTGTGTTCTTGGAACATGGGGCGACACAAACACCGATATTGACGCTTCCGATGTAAGCGGTATCAATATTCGTGCCAGCGTGCAGACTCTTGCTGTTATTCTTAACGCAACTCCTCATGAACCTTGGCCGAATTCTTATCAGCAAGATGAAGAAAATGCCGAATCTATCTATAAGGGTCAGTTCCTTGCAGCTTTCGGTCTTCAAATGCAGACTGATGAAGTTGATTTAACAGAGGCACTTCCTCTTTATCAAAATTCAGGTGATACATTCATTAACACAACTCCCGGTTCCGATGATAAGGACCTTGTAGTTTGGAACTCACTTGATGATTATGCAAAAAATCCCTCACCCAGAACACAGTTCATTATGCCTGAATGGGGGCTTCAGCCTGAACAAACCTCAACAGATGTAACTTATACTTACAACTATGTTGGCGGCAAATCAGAAACTGTTACTGTTCCTGCTGGTCAAACTCCCACAGCTCCCGATAACACACCTGCAGTAGGACCCGAATCCGACGGCGCAGGCAAACACACCACCAAGACTTATTCTTGGCCCGCTTTCGTTGAAGGCACAACAACCTATGATGAAATCGAAACGGTAAACACCGTTTCTTGCGCGGATACAATGGTAGAAACCGAAGCTGCAGTTCCCGCAACTCACACAACACCTGGTAAAACAGCTGTTCAAAAGTGCTCTGTTTGCGGCTACACCACAGGCGGCGAGGTAGTTCCTCCCGATGCAAGTGCTCATGATTGGAAGGTAACAAGCGAAACCAATTCAACCTGCAAGGTTCCGGGCGAAATTCACTACAGCTGCGTATGCGGCGAAACAAAGACCGAGTATAAAGAACTCGATCCTAATAACCACACCAATATCGTAACAGATCCTGCGGTTGCCGCAACTTGCATTGCAACAGGTAAACCGAAGGCTCTCACTGCGCAGATTGCAACGTTGTTATCGTTGCTCAGCAGGAAACTCCTATTGATAAGAACAACCATGTTGGCGAAATCAAAACAGGCGTTAACGCTAAGGAAGCAACTCGCGGCGAAGACGGCTACACAGGCGACTCCGTATGCTCCGCATGCAACGATGTTGTTGTAAAGGGTCAGGTTATCCCTGCAACAGGTGTTATGATCACTGTTAATGCTTCCGATAAGGGCACAACAACTCTTAACGGCGAGGCTACAACAGGCGCAGCTCAAAAGGTTGCTTATGAGAAGGAATACACCCTCACTGCAACTCCCGCTGCAAACGCTAAGTTCGTTGGCTGGGAAGTAAACGGCAAGCTCGTTTCCAATCAGCCCACTTACACCACTGCTGCTTTCGCAGATGTAACTTACACACCTGTATTCGCAGCAGATGAGGTTAAGGCATTCAATGTAACATTCGTTGACCAGTTCAACAATGTTATCGCTAAGCTCAGCAATGAAGAAGTAGCAGCACTTGATGCTATGCCTACTCCTTATGAATATAAGGGCTTCACCTTCAAGGGCTGGAGCATGGATCTTGATGCAGTTAAGGCTCTCCAGGGTGCTGCAACAGTAGTTGCTTCTTACTCTAAGGATGAGGCTGCTTCCTACACCGTAACGGTTCCGGAAGGCTGCACAATCGCTGTTGGCGGCCAGGATATGGGCACAACGGCAACTGTTTCTCATGATGCTAAGGTAACTGTTAAGGCAGCTAACGAAGGCACATGGAAGATCAACGGCAAGGATGCCGCTTATGGCAACGAATACACATTCTTCGTAACAGCTGATGTTAACGTTGAATTTGTTGAAGGCGCTGTAACAGCTCAGCCCGTTGTAACCGCAGTTGCAGCTGAAAAGCTTGCAGCTAACAAGGCAAGATTCCTTGCAACACGTTCCGTTCCGGAAGATTACAATCTTCTTGAATCCGGCTTCGTATTCGGCAAGGATGTTGCTGACACAGCTTCACTCGTTCTTGAAAATGTAGGCAACGGCGCTTACATCTATAAGAACAGCAACACCGCAGCAGACGGCCAGTTCGCTCTTACTCTTAAGACAACTGCTTCTTCTGTTTCGGCTCGTGCATACATCATCGTTGAAAAAGACGGTGTATCACAGGTAATTTACGCAGAACCGCAAACTGCTACTCTCGGTGCTTAATTTAGTTTAAGCATGAAATCGGCAGGGCTTCGGCTCTGCCGTATCAATAAACTAAACGGAGGTCTTTCATAATGAAAGAAGTTTACACAAAGCCCGTTGTAGAAGTTGAGCAGTTCCTTTCTGTGGATGTTATCACAACATCCACAGAAGAAGGCTACATTGAGTTCTAAGTAACTTCTGCAACTTGTTTTCCGCTTTTCCGCAAGAAAACGGAAATTTGCAAAATTAAATCGCAAGATTTGGGAGGGCGCTTCGGCGCCCTCTTTTTTTGCGCCTTTTTTGCTAAAAGCACCGTTGCAACAGTGCTCCTCACAAGTTCACCCCCGTTTTGCCGCGAATTAACAACTCTTGCCGCTTGACCTTGCAGTGCGTTTATGATAAAATAAAAAAGCGGCAAAAGCCGCCTTGCTCCTGCACGGCTGCGCAGGGCTTGCCTTATTTATTTTGCAGTCGGAAAGGTTAATGCACCTAATGGCAAAAAATAAAAAAGCGGCAAAAGCCGCTTCCGTTGATAAAAAAATAATCAGGCAATCCGCAAAGGAAATGTTAAAAAATCATAAGGGCGGAATTATCGCAATCGCCGTGCTGGCTGTTGTTATAATTGCGCTGATTATCGCCGCTGCCTGGGCTTCAAGTGATTCAAATCAATATAAGCTTTTTAATCAATTCGTGCCCTCGCAGTTGACTGATGATGCCACGGGAATCACTTTCTATGCAGAAAAAGAACCCCGATTTTTGTTTACGATGCCGAAACAAGCAATGTGCTTAATTCATTGAAGTATTATTATTATCCGGGCGGCGACACCTCGCACGAAAAAATGTATCTTTCAAACGGCACCTATTATTCCGAGGAAAAAGGCAGCGTGCATGTTGATGTCGGCTTTGTTTTGGCCGGCTTGAAAAATATAAACAAGCTCACCACCGGTCTGAAAATCGGTGCCGCCATTCTTGCCGCAGTTGTTGTGGCTGTGCTCATTTGGCTTTATTATCTTTCCTATAAAAAAAGCACGAGCAGGCCGAAAAGGGAAAAAAATCAGAAAGCGCTTTAATCAAAAATCAAAAGCCCAAAGAGATTAAAGGCAAATCAAATAAATAATAAAAAAAGGAGACTCCGGGGAGTCTCCTTTTTATTATTTCGCCGCAGCAAAACAGAAAAGCAGCCGGCGAAAATCGCCGACCGCTTAAAAATTTCAGTTGATTTTACTTTCTGCTTTGTTAAACAAGCTTTCTGCCCATCAAAACGCCGTGAACGGAAGCCATCATCAAGCCTCTTGTCCATCCGCTTGAATCGCCAAGGCAATGCAGTCCCTGAATGTTTGTGTTGAAATCCGTATCCATCTTAACTCTGTTTGAATAAAACTTCAGCTCAGGGCTGTAAAGCAGGGTTTCGTCGCCCGCAAAGCCGGGCACAACATGGTCCATTGCGTGAATGAAGTTGATGATGTTGGTCATTGCGCGATAAGGCATTGCCGCCGTAATGTCTCCTGCAACCGCATCGGGAAGAGTGGGGCGCAGGTTGCTTTGCGAAAGCTCCTTTTGCCAAGTGCGCTTGCCCTCAAGAATATCGCCGAAGCGCTGCACAAGAATATGGCCGTCGCCGAGCATATTGGTCAGCTCGCCAACCTTTTGCGCATATGCAATCGGCTGGTTAAACGGCACGGAGAAGTTGTGGGAGCATAAAATTGCCAGGTTTGTGTTTTGGCTTTTAAGCTCTTTATATGAATGGCCGTTAACAACGGCAAGGTCGTTGTCGTAATTTTCCTGAGCCACAAAGCCGCCGGGATTTTGGCAGAATGTGCGCACCTTGTTTTTAAACGGCTTCGGATAGCCCACAAGCTTTGATTCATAAAGCACATCGTTGATTTTTCAATAATTTCGTTGCGCACCTCAACACGAACACCTATGTCTACCGTGCCGGGCTGATGGGCGATGCCGTGGTCTGCGCAAAGCTTTTCAAGCCAATCCGCGCCTCTTCTGCCGGTGGCAACAACGGTGTCGGCCGCATAAATTTCATCGCCGTTTTCAAGGCGAACGCCGAGGCATTTTTCGCCGTCCAAAATTAAATCGCTGCATTGGCTGTCAAACATAATATCAACACCCTGCGCAATCAAATATTTTTCAATGTCAAAATAAAGGTCGTGTGCCTTCTCCGTGCCTAAATGGCGAATCGGGCAGTCAACCAATTTAAGACCTGCCTGAATGGCGCGCTTGCGGATCTCCTTAACCTCTTCCGTGTTGCCGATTCCCTCAATATGAGTGTCTGCGCCGAATTCAAGGTAAATTTTATCCGTGTAGTTAATCGTTTCCTGCGCCAAATCCTCGCCGATAAGCTCGGGCAGATTGCCGCCCACCTCATAGGAAAGCGAAAGCTTGCCGTCCGAAAACGCACCGGCTCCGGAAAAGCCTGTTGTGATATGGCAATAGGGCTTGCAATTCATGCATTTGCCTGTTACTGCCTTGGGGCATTTTCTTTTTTCAACGGATTTGCCCTTTTCAATTATTATAATGCTTTTTTTGCTGCCTTTTTTAATCATTTCGATTGCGGTAAAAATACCGGCAGGGCCTGCGCCCACTATTGCAACATCATATTTTTTTTCATAATTTCACCATTTAAAAAAATATTTAAGCATAAAAATTAGCTGCCTTTGTATTCCGTTGAACTGAGGAATACCTGGCAGCTTTGCTTACGGCTATATAATATCATATCTTATTTTACTTGTCAAACCCAAAAAGGTGTGATATTATTGTATGCGAAAAAGTTTGGCGTTTTTGGCGCGGAAACGAGGGAAATGAATATGAAAGAATATAATGTGCTGCAATACGGCGCTGCCGGAGACGGTAAAACAAATGATGCCTTTGCAATTCAGCACGCAATTGATGATTGCGCAAAAAGCGGCGGGGGCACGGTTGTGCTGCAAAGCGGCTTTGTGTTTTACAGTGATTCGGTGCGCCTTAAAAGCAATGTTAATTTGCACATTCAAAAGGGCGCGGTGCTTAAAGCCACTTCTAATATAGACGGCTATATTCGCCCCAATAAATTGATAAACGACCCGAAAACGGCGCTTATCGGCAACCCTGTAACGGGCAAGCCGAGTTTTGTTTTCATTTATGGCTTTGAGGCGGATAATTGCACAATCAGCGGCGAGGGCACAATTGATGCAAACGGCCACGCCTTTGTGCAGCGCAAGGATCAATATTATGTTACCGGTGAGTTTTATCCCCGCCCAACGGTGATTTACATAGAAAAAAGCAATCACATCACCTTTAAGGATTTTGTGGTTAAGGACGCTCCGTTTTGGACTCTTCATCCGGCGGGCTGCGATGATGTGCTTATAGACAGAATCAGAATTTTAAATGATCTTGATGTTGCAAACAGCGACGGTATAGACCCCGATCATTGCTCAAACGTGCGCATTTTGGGCTGCCATGTAATCTGCGCCGATGATTGCATTTGCCTTAAAACCTCAAAGGGCAACAGCGAATACGGCCCCACGGAAAATGTTATTATAGACGGCTGCACGCTTGTGTCCACCTCCGCTGCAATAAAAATCGGCACGGAGGGCGTTGGCGATTTCAGAAACATTATTGTTTCAAATTGCACCATCAGCCGCTCAAACAGAGGCCTTTCCATTCAAATCAGAGACGGCGGTAATGTTGAAAAATGTTTCCTATTCAAATATTATGATAGAAACGCGCCGCTTCTGCCCCGATTGGTGGGGAACGGCAGAGCCGATAACGATAACAAGCTTTAACAGAGATGAAAACACAAAAAGCGGCAAGGTTAAAAACATTCGCTTTTTCAATATCACGGCAAAGGGTGAAAACGGCGTTTTTAATTCACGGCAGCCCGGAAAAATCCGATAGAGGATGTAACATTTGAAAAACTGCCGAATTTGCTTAACCAAAAACAAGCAAAATGGCCCTGCGGCGCTTATGATTTGCGCCCGTGCCTTGATTGGGGCGTTGAAAAAAATACGATAACTCGGCGTTTTTTTCATCAGAAATGCAAAAAGATATCACGATTATGAAAACAAAAACCTCTTGGGGTGCTCTTTGCGATGAATATGCAAGTGCAATCGATGCCAAGGATGTTGAAAACCTGGAGCTTATCAGGTTTGAAGGCAGCGCGGCAAGGGCTGAGGCAGAGGATATTAAGCTTGAAAAATGTGCGCCTTGTTAAGTGATTCTGCGTTTATTGCGATAATATAAATTATTTTTAAGATTTCTTGATTTATCCTAATTTATATATTATTATATAATATATAGTGTTCTGAATATGAAAGTGCGGTTTAAATGAAAATACTTATTGCGGGGTTGGGGCTTATAGGCGCAAGCCTGGCCAAAACCATTAAGAAAAACACAAATCATTATGTTATGGGCTGGAACAGAACGCAATCCGTTTGTGAAAAGGCGCTTGAGGACGGCGCCGTTGATGAAATCGGCGAGCTTTCCGAGCTTATTCCCAAGGCGGATATCACCTTTGTAAATTTCTACCCGGATGCGATTGTTCCTTTTATAGAAGAGCATAAATCGCTTTTCAAGCCGGGCAGCATTGTAACAGACAGTTGCGGAATTAAAACAAAAATATGCCGCACTCTTGAAAAAGAAGAATTTGACTTCAGCTTTATCGGCGCTCATCCCATGGCGGGCAGAGAGGTTTCGGGCTACGAAAACAGCCTTGCAACCTTGTTTGACAATGCATCGTTTATATGCACCCCCACAAACGCACCGAAATCAAAAACAGATACTTTAACGGAGCTGGCCCGTGAAATGGGCTTTGCCCGCACGGTTGTAACAACGCCGGAGCACCATGATGAAATGATTGCGTTTACTTCGCAAATTGCGCATGTGCTGGCCTGCTCTTATGTGCTCAGCCCGCTTGCGCCGATGCACACGGGCTTTTCGGCAGGCTCTTATCGTGATGTTTCCCGTGTTGCAAGAATAAACGGCGAAATGTGGAGCGAGCTTTTCATTGCAAATAAAGAGCCGCTTATCCGCGAAATAGACGATCTTGTTCAAAATCTTGAAAAATTCAGGGCGGCCATTGATAAAGAGGATTCGGCAGAGCTTGAATCGCTTATGGCAAGCGCAAATAAAATTAAAGAGGAGATCGGCTGATGCGAAAAATCAGGGTAAATGTCGGCGCAGGGTATGATATTCTCATCGAAAGAGGGCTGCTGCAAAAATGTGCGCAATATGTTAAAGCCGCAGTTCCGCAGGCCGCAACGCTTGCTTTGGTAAGCGATGATAATGTGGCTCCGCTTTATATGGATTGTGTTGTAAATCAGCTTAAATCGCTTGGCTTTAAGGTTGTAACATATGTTTTTAAGGCGGGCGAAAGCTCAAAAAACACGGCGCAGCTTATAAAAATTGTTGAATTTTTGGCAGAAAATGAGCTGAAAAGAAAGGATGCGGTTGTTGCTCTCGGCGGCGGTGTTTGCGGCGATATGGCAGGCTTTGCCGCAGCCGTATATTTAAGGGGCATAAAGTATATTCAAATTCCGACCACGCTTTTGTCGCAGGTGGATTCCTCCGTGGGCGGAAAAACCGCCGTTGATTTGCCGCAGGGCAAAAATCTGTGCGGCGCATTTCATCAGCCGGCGCTGGTTATCATAGATCCCGATGTGCTCTCCACTTTGCCTTCGCATTATTTCAGCGACGGTATGGGCGAGGTTATAAAGTACGGCTGCATAAAATCGGAGTCCCTTTTTGCCGCCGTTCAAAATCGTGACGCTCACGAATATATTGAAGATGTTATTTATGAATGCGTGGATATTAAAAGAGGCGTTGTGGAGCGAGATGAAAAGGAAGCCGGCGAAAGGGCGCTTTTGAATTTCGGCCACACGGCAGGCCACGCAATAGAAAAGCTGCATAATTTTACGGGCATTTCTCACGGCGAGGCGGTCGGCATCGGCATGGTTATGATTTCAAAAAGCGGGCGAGTCTGCCGGAATCACGGAGCCGGGCACGGCAGAGAAAAATCACCTCGGTGCTGAAAAAAATACAATCTTAAAACAGAGGATGAAAACAGCCTTTCGGATATTATTTCCGCAATGGCATTTGATAAAAAGAGCACCGATTCCGGCATAAACTTTATTATGCTTTCAAAAATCGGCAGCAGCTTCATCAAGCCGGTTGCCACGGCGGATATAAAGAAGCTTTTCGGTGTTGAATCTTAATTTTTGCGTGAATTTGGCTTATATGCGCCGGCGTTTAAGATTAAATTTGTTTTGTTGAGGCGGATGTTATGAAAACCGTGTTGTTAAAAAATTCAAGGCCAAACGGCACGGTAATTGTGCCGCCAAGTAAATCTGCGGCTCACAGAGCGCTGTTTTGCTCGTTTTTGGCAGGCGGCGGCGATGTGTCGCCGATTATAGATTCAAATGATATGAAAGCCACCGTCGGCGTGCTTGATGCGCTGAAGGGCGGCAAAGAAACTCTTGATTGCATCGAAAGCGGCTCAACGCTTCGCTTTGCGATTCCCGTTGCGGCCGCACTCGGAAAAAGCGTTCGCTTTGTGGGCAGCGGTTTGTTGCCCCAAAGGCCGCTCGGCGAATATCTTCGCCTGTTGCCGATGCACGGTGTTTCCGTTAAAAGCGAGGGCGGCTTGCCGCTTGAAATAAGCGGAAAGCTTCAAAGCGGCATCTATGAAATAAGGGGCGATATCAGCTCTCAATATATCACGGGGCTGCTGCTTGCGTTGCCCGTGCTTGACGGGGATTCGGAAATCCGAATAACAACAGAGCTGCAATCGCAATCATATGTTGATATGACCTTGCGTGTGCTTGCGCTTTACGGCATAGAGGTGCGTAAAACGGATTGCGGCTATTTTGTGCCGGGCAATCAGAAATATGAAAAGAAGAATTTAACGGTTGAGGGCGATTGGAGCCAGGCGGCGTTTTTTATGAGCGCAGCGGCAATCGGCGGCGATGTAACCTTGCAGGGGCTTGATTATGCCTCGGCTCAGGGCGATAAAGCCGTTGTGGATGTTATGCGGCAATTCGGCGCCGATGTTTCAATCGGCGAAAACAGTGTTCGCTGCAAAAAAAATCGCCTTTGCGGCATTGATATAGATTGCTCCGATATCCCGGATATGGTGCCCGCAATTGCAGTTACCGCTGCATTTGCGCAGGGCAAAACCGTTATTCGCGGAGCGGAAAGACTTCGGTTTAAGGAGTCAAACAGATTGGCGGCGGTTGTTTCCAATTTGCGGCTTATGGGCGTTGACGCCCTGGAAACGGCAGACGGTATGATAATTACTCCCTCGGGCAATGTGCACGGCGCAAGCCTTATGGGGTATAATGATCACCGAATCGTTATGGCTTTTTCGGTTGCTGCAATGTTTGCGGCGGCAGACACGGCAATTTCCGATGCCGAAAGCATAAATAAGTCGTACCCGTCATTTTATGATGATTACAACAGCTTGGGAGGAAAAGCATTTGTCTTCGATAACAGGTGAAAAAATTAAGCTTTCCGTGTTTGGCGAAAGCCACGGCTCTGCGATCGGTTGCGTTGTTGACGGGCTCCCCGCAGGCATTAAGCTTGATATGCAGGAAATAGAGCGCGAAATGGCGCGCCGCGCACCGGGCAGGGATAAAACCTCCACGGCGCGCAAAGAGACGGATTTGCCTCGTATTTTAAGCGGCGTTTTAAACGGCACCACCACGGGTGCACCGCTTGCAATGATAATTGAAAACACAAACACACGCAGCGGCGATTATGAAAATGTGCACCTTGTGCCACGCCCCGGCCACAGCGATTATCCCGCTTTTGTGAAATACGGCGGGTTTAACGATATCAGAGGCGGCGGGCATTTCAGCGGCAGGCTCACGGCGCCGATAGTTTTTGCAGGCGCAATCGCAAAGCAGATTTTAAGAGCGCGCGGTATTCATATCGGCTCGCATATTTCGCAAATCGGCAATGTGCATGATGATGAAATGAACCGCGTGGATATTTCTCCGAAAACGCTTGAGGCTTTAACCCGCGAATTTTTCCCCGTTCTCAGAAAAGAAGCAGAGCAGGAAATGCGCGATTTTATCGAAAAGGCTCGCCTTTCGGGTGATTCCGCCGGCGGCGTTATAGAGTGCGCCGTAACGGGGCTTCCCGTCGGCCTCGGCTCCAATATTTTTTCAACGGTTGAAAGCAAGCTTTCGGCGGCGCTTTTTGCAATTCCCGCCGTTAAGGGCGTTCAGTTCGGAGCAGGCTTCGGCTTTGCCGAAATGCTCGGCAGTGAGGCAAATGATCCTTATGAAATCAAAAACGGCAGGGTTGCTTTTAAGTCAAACAACAACGGCGGCGTGCTCGGCGGCATGAGCAGCGGCGCACCGCTTGTGTTTTCAATTGCCGTTAAACCCACACCCTCCATTTCCAAGGAGCAGGACAGTGTGGATCTTTCCACCATGCAAAACGAAAAGCTTGTTATTAAGGGCAGGCACGATCCCTGCATTGTGCCCCGTGCCGTTCCGGTGGCAGAGGCAACCGCGGCGCTTGCGGTTTTGGATTTGATTATGCAGGATGGTATAAAAGGATAATTGCTTTAATGGATTTACTTGATTTAAGAAAACAGATTGATGAAATTGACGAGCAGCTTATTCCGCTGCTGTTGCAAAGAATGGATATTTCAAAAAAGGTGGCCGAATATAAAGTTAAAAGAGGGCTGCCTGTTTTGAACGAACAGCGCGAGCGCGAAATACTTGACGATGTGCAGAAAAAATGCGGCGAGCAGGGCGACACGGTGGCAACGGTTTTTGCCGCAACGATGGATGCTTCCCGTGCTTTGCAGCACAAAATCATCGGAGGCGGCAGGGAACTGCGCGGGCTGATAGAGGCTTCGGAATGCAAGGCGGCTCTCGCTCCCGGAACGGTTGTGGCGTGCGCCGGCGAAAACGGCAGCTATGCCGATAAAACCGCCGAATCGCTTTTTAAAAATCCGCAGATAAAGCATTACAGATTGTTTGAGGATGTGTTTGAGGCGGTCAATAAGGGCGAGGCTCCGTTTGGCGTTATCCCGGTTGAAAAATTCCACCGCAGGCTCCGTGCACGAAGCATATGATTTGATTTTGAAATACAGATTTTATGTTGTGGGCTCCTATTCGCTTGAGGTTAATCATTGCCTTTGCGCAAAGCCCGGTGTGGAATACCAAGATATAAATGATGTTTACAGCCATCCGCAGGCGCTTTCGCAGTGCTCGGATTTTCTTAAAAATTTCGATTTCACAGGCATTAACTACACAAACACGGCGGCCGCCGCAAAATTCGTGGCGGAAAATCCGCGAAACGATATCGGTGTGCTCTGCTCGGAGGAGGCCGCAAAAAGATACGGCCTTAAAGTGCTTAAAGCCTCCGTGCAAAATGTCAGCAACAATAAAACAAGATTTATCGTTATCTCCAAAAAGCTGATAATCGAGGAAAATGCGGATAAAATTTCGCTCATTTTTTCTTTGCCGCACACCACCGGCTCGCTTTACCGCGTGCTCGGCAGGTTTTCGATGGCAGGGCTTAATTTAACAAAAAAATCGAATCACGCCCAATCGGAAACGGCGATTTCAGTTATTATTTTTTTACATTGATATTATGGGCAATGTTAAGGATGAAAAAAACGCTTGATTTAATTTGCGCGCTTTCCTCCGAGCTGCCCGATTTTACATTTCTCGGAAACTATCACGAGTATTGATTTTTTTGAATCGGAGTGATGTGTGTGCGTAAAAAGTAAGCGCCGCCAAACAAATTTAATATCTCTGATAATTGTGCTTGTAACGGTTGCCTGCATTGTGGCGCTTGTGATTGCCCTTGTGCATCAAGCCAGCCTTGAAATGCGATTTGATGCAATAATAAATTTTTCTTAAAAAGATTGAAAAAAAGCGGTTGCCGGGTTGAGCACGCACATGGAAATTTTGGTGTGCATTTTTCGCTCTTTGGCTTGCGAAAAACGCAGCTTCCTTTGCCCGTAAGCGTTCTTTCGATTATAGCAGGCATGGTGTTTCCGCTTTCAACCGCGCTGATTATAAATCTGTTGTGCAGCCTTATGTTTTTTTGTTATAAAAATATGAGGAGGGCAAATTTATCGGCGGCGGCTGGGCAATGATGATTTTAAATATTCATCAGGCCCGTTTTATAAAAAAATTGGGTGCTTTTTTTAAGGGCAGCGGCAATCCGTATATTCTTGCCGTTTCACGCCTTGTGCCCACCGTGCCCCTCGGCATGGTTTCAAAGCTTTACGGCTCAATGCATTATGATTTTATCTATTATATAATGCTTAGCCTTTTGGGCTTTTTCCCGCGCATTTTTGTTTACACGAAAATCGGCGCCGAAATTTATAATCCTTTTTCAAAAAGGTTTATTTTGCTTGCAATTTTAATTGTGGCATTCACGGGCATTTCAAGCCTTGTTTTTCAATATCTTTTACGGCATTAAATCGCGCCAAATGAATCAAACGCTGCTGATTTATTCGCAAAAGGAAAAATATATAAAAATCGTGCTTTGATTTAAAAACCGATATGCCTATCTTTGCCGCTTTTTTTGCGAGGCGGCAACGATTGTTATAAATATTTAAGGAGTAAAAAAATTATGAAACCACAGGAAATGATCCTTGCCCTATCAAAGGGTGAATTTGATGCGCAGCTCAAGGCGGTTTATGTAACCGATTCCGCAGTGGAGCTGCAAAGAGCCAGATATATAGATTTGGTGAATGAATTTGTCAGGGTGTTTGATGATGAAAGAGATGTTATCATCACCTCCGCTCCCGGCAGAACCGAGGTTTGCGGCAACCACACCGATCACAACAACGGCAAGGTGCTTGCCGCTTCCATAAATCTTGACGCAATTGCGGTTTGCGCCAAAAATGAGGACGGCATTGTGCGCGTTAAATCAAAGGGCCATGCCATGAATGTGGTGGACATTTGTGAACTTTTGCCAAGCGAAAAGGAATTCGGCCGCTCCACGGCAATGGTGCGCGGCGTTGTGGCAAAAATTGCCGAAATGGGCTATAAAATCGGCGGGTTTGACGCCGTAACGGTTTCCGATGTTATGGGCGGAAGCGGCCTTTCCTCTTCTGCGGCATTTGAAGTGTTGCTCGGCACCACCGTTTCTTATCTTTATAATGACGGCATTATCGGCGCCGTTGATATTGCAAAAACGGCTCAGTATGCCGAAAATGTGTTCTTCGGCAAGCCCTGCGGATTGCTCGATCAAATGGCTTCCTCCGTGGGCACTTTTGTTACGATTGATTTTGAATCAACGGAAAACCCAAAAAAATCAAAAAAAGGTTGATTTTGATTTTTCAAAAAGCGGCCATTCGCTTTGCATTCTTGACACGGGCGGCAACCACAGCGATTTAACCGATGATTATGCCGCGGTAAGAGCCGAAATGGAAAGCGTTGCAAAGGCAATGGGCAAAAATGTGCTTCGCGAAATCGAATTTGAGGATTTCAAAAAGGCAATCCCGCAGCTTGTGGGCAAGGTAAATGACCGCGCTTTACTTCGTGCATTCCATTTTTATAAGGATAATAAAAGGGTTGAAACAGCCGTTTCCGCTCTTGAAAGCGGCGATTTTGAAGTCTTTAAAACCGCCATCACCGAAAGCGGTCGCTCGTCGTTTATGTATAACCAAAATGTTTACACTCCCAAAAATCCCACAGAGCAAAAGCTTTCGCTTGCGCTTTGCGTAACGGAGGATATTCTTGCGGGCAAGGGCGCTTTTCGTGTTCACGGCGGTGGCTTTGCAGGCACAATCCAGGCGTTTGTGCCCAATGAAATGCTTGCCGAATATAAGGAAAAAACAGAAGCGATTTTCGGCAAGGGCAGCTGCCATGTGCTTATTATCCGCCCGGTAGGCGGCACTCGCGTAATTTGATAAGGCATTAAATTTAAACAGTGGGGAAAGAAATATGAAATATGTGTTTATTGAAAATCCTATCGCAGGCAAAAAGGATAAGCAGCTTCTTTTCAGGCAGGTTCAGTCCGCTTTCAGGATGATTGATGATGAAATGATTATTGAAGAAACACGCTATAAAGGCCATGCCAAGGAAATTGCGGCGGAGTATGCCGCAAAATACGGCAAGGATTGCGTTGTTGTTTCCTGCGGGGGCGATGGCACTATTCACGAAATAGCAAATGGCCTTGCGCATACTCAAACCCCCATAATGATTTTGCCTTTCGGCACGGGCAATGATTTTGCAAAAAAGATTTACGGCAGCAAAAAGCTGGATGCTTTTAATGTTGTTAAATCCTTCGGCTTGCACAACGGCAAAATAAAATACGATGTTAAGCCCATGGATTTGATTGATTATAACGGTGAAAAATGCGTTAATGTTATGAGCTTCGGGCTTGATACAATGGTGGAAACCATGGGCCGCAAAATTGCAGGCAAGGCAAAATTCCTCGGTCATCAGGCTTACAATATCGCCGTTTTGCCGGCACTTATGCACCTACATTATCAAATAAATTTTGAAATAGATGTTGCCGATAAAGACGGCGATACTTATAAATGGTCTCTTGCCCCTGCTGATTACACTCTTTTTGCAATCTGCAATGCAAGCTATTACGGCGGCGGATTTTGCCCCGCTCCCAATTCGCTGATTGATGACGGGCTCCTTGATTTTTGCCTTGTTGAAAATGTTAATTTGGCTCAGGCTCTGCCGCTTGTTCCTAAATACAGCGCAGGCACCGCCAACGAGGAAACCTCGAAATTTATACATAACGGCTATGCCGTGTCGGGCAGGATTTGGTCCGTAAACGGCGAACCGCTCCTCGGTAATTGCGACGGTGAAAACTTCGATTATCCCGAGGTTAATTTCAAGGTGGAAAAAGCACGCGCTTAAAATTTGTATTCCCCAAATATAATAAATGTTTGTTGCCCCGCAAATCTGCGGGGCTTTTTTTGCGCCTCTTTTCCGGCAGGCATTTAAAGCTTATGCTTTGCCCCGTGATTTTTTCGGCCGAAACGGTTAAGAAACTCGGCGCGCACAACTGCGAATTATAATCCGCATGCGCTTTTTGTGTAACAAAAGATTGCTTTTGTAAAGCAAATGCGATTTTGTTAACGCCGCCGCTTTTAATTTGATTGACAGTGCCGCCTCCAAAGCCTATAATGATACTATGGGGTAAAAATTTATATTTTTTTCAAAAAAATTCCGAATTCGGATTTCGGAATTATTTGTAAGCGCGCGCTCCTCGGCGTGCATTGGGGGTATTTTTATGGCTAAGGTTAAATCCGCCCTGCCGGCGGAAAACACTTACACAAAAAAAGAAGCCGGGATGTTTTTAACCGGTATGTTTGGCCAAAATATGATATATAATATCGTGGCAACGGGGCTTTATTATTATTTTCAAAATGTTATTTGCCTGCCCGCCGTTGCACTTGGCTGGATTTTTGCGCTTGCCCGCGTGTGGGATGCGATAAACGATCCCATGATGGGCTCAATAGTTGATAAAACAAAATCAAAATGGGGCAAGTGCCGCCCCTATCTGCTGTTTGCGCCGCCCGCGGTGTGCCTTATCACATGCGTGGCCTTTTTAAACGGCAATTATGCCGCCGCAAAAGAAAGCGGCAATTCCGTTGCCATGGTTTTAATTGTGGCGTGGGCGGCAATCGCTTATGTGCTGTGGGGCATGAGCTACACGGTGGGCGATATTCCGCTTTGGGGCATTATCAGCCGAATGAGCGAAAATGAAAAAAAGACAGGGCTAATTTGATTTCCCTTGCCAGAATAGTTGCCTCCGTGGGTGCGGCGTCCGTTATCGTTTCGATAGTTGCGCTTTCACAGGCGGCAAACGGCGCTTTCGGGCTTGACCGAAATGCTCAAAAGGGCTTTATCGTTGTGGGCATGGCGATGACGGTGGTTGCTTCGCTTCTGTTTGAATTGGCGGGAATAGGCACAAGGGAACGCGTGCCGAATTCCGGCGAAACAAAAACTATGAAAGAAAGCTTTGCTCTTATGTGGCGCTGCAAGCCCTTCAGAAGAATTCTTATCAGCGGTTTGCTTCGCTCGCCCATTCAGCTTATGATGACGGTGGTTATGACCCTGTTTTCATATTATTATTGCGAGGGCGATCTCACCACCGCTTTCACGGATGTGCACCGCCTTGTGATTGTCATAATAGTAGGCGGCGGGTTCTTTGTCGGCCAGTTTGCCGCCACGATAATTTGCCCCGCACTTATGAAAAAGCTTGATATTAAAACAATGTATAATTTAACCGGCCTTGCAGGCTTGCCCACCGCTTTGGTGTTTGCAACATTTCTTGTTGCTCCCACGGAGCTTGCCAAAATCGGCTGGGTGGCGATAGACGGCGTGCTTTTGCTTTGCTCGGGCGCGGGCATCGGCGCGGTTAATGTTTGCCAATCCGTTATGATTTCCGATTGCATAGATTACGAGGAATATACAAACGGATACAGACCGGACGGCATTTTCTTCAGCGGCCAAAGCTTTATCACAAAGTTTTCGGCAGGCATTGCTTCCATCATTTCGGCTTATGTTTTTGCCGCCGTCGGTTACACGGATGTTAATATAGACGCCATGAATAAAGCTCTTGCAAACGGCGCAAGCTTTGCAAAGGATTACGGCGAATATTCGTGGGCAATGTGGTTCCTTATTACCGTTCCGCCCGCAATCGGAATGGTGCTTGCGATTTTGCCCACCCTTAAATACGAAATCACAAAGGAACAGCATCAAAAAATGCTATCGGAGCTTATCGAGCGCCATAAAAAAGAGAAAAACACTTGATTTTATATGCATTATATTATCAAAGCCGCAGGCATGCGTGTCGGCGGTCAGACTGTCGATAAAGTGGCTAAAGCTCGCCGAATAAAAAAATAAATTAACCTTTTTGTCTCCCTTGCAAAGGGAAGTGGGTGCAACTTGTTGTGCACTCGGAGGGATTGGAAAAAACGGCTTGGACATCGAGTCCAAGCCGTTTTTGCGCTTTTTGTCTTTTTGCTCGGGGGCAGTACCATCGTACAGCTCCCACTCGCAAAAATACAAAATTTATCTCACTTTCTCGAAATCTACCGGCGTGTAGAAATTTATAATTTGACTTTTTTTCTACACGCTGACCGCCGGCATATGTGTCGGCGGCTTTTTTGTGCGCCGCGTTTTTTTGCGTGTTTTTCCTGTTGACAAGGCACGGATTTTATGTTATATATAAGTTGAAAACTGTATTAATTAGTGTAGTACAGTATAGGCTTTGTGTAAAAAAAGGAGGGATAGGCTTTGTTTTCGATAGATGTTTTCGGGGCGCGAGCCGATTTACATTCAAATCGAAAAAAATCAATAATCAAATTTATAAATCTCGGCGTTTATGAAGAAAAACAGCCCCTTGCCCTCTGTTCGTTCGCTTGCAATGGAGCTTGGCATAAACCCAAACACCGTTTCAAAAGCGTATAGAGATTTGGAGCAGCAGGGCGTTATTTACACTATTGCCGGCAAGGGCGTATTCGTAAACAAAAACAGAGCTTGAAAGCGTGCACGAAAAAAATCGCATCTCAAATCAAGGTGGTTGTTTCCGACGCTAAAATGGCGGGAATGAATAAAAAAATGATGTTATTGATATAGTAAACGGCGTTTGGAGGAAAAAGCGATGATTGAAATTAAAAATTTAACAAAGCGCTTCGGCAAATCCACGGCGCTTGATTCGGTATCCTTCATGGTGGGCGATGGCTCGATTTTCGGGCTTGTCGGCTCAAACGGTGCGGGAAAAAGCACACTGCTTCGCATTCTTTCCGGTGTTTTAAAGGCAGACGGCGGCGAGGCGCTCGTTTGCGGCGAAAATGTTTTTGAAAATTCGGGCGTTAAAGAAAAAATCGCCTTCGTTTCTGATTTTCCTTATTTTAATCCCGGCGCAACGCTCAATTCCATGGCGTTTTATTTTAAAAACACCTTTTCGGATTGGAACGAGGGTGAATACGGCAGGCTCAAAGCGCTGTTTAAGCTTAATCCCGAGCAAAAAATTTCTGCCATGAGCAAGGGTATGCAAAGGCAGGCGGCAATAATTTTGGCGCTTTCGCATAAACCGCGCCTTGTGCTTTTTGATGAAATATTCGACGGGCTTGATCCCGTTGTGCGCGAGCTTGTTAAAAAAATTCTTATTGAATATGTTTCTTGCACGGGCGCCACGGTGGTTATTTCCACCCATAATCTGCGCGAGCTTGAGGGCTTTTGCGATCATATCGGCATGCTGCACCGCGGCGGTCTGCTGCTTGAAAAAGATATTGATTGCAGCAGTATGGGCGTGTTCAGAATCCAGTTTGCAATGGATGATGAGTCATATGCCGCGCTGAAGCCCAAGCTTAATATAGTTAAAGAACGCAGAGTCGGCAAAATGGCAGAGCTTACGATAAAGGGCAGCGAGGATGAAATTTTGGATTTGATAAAGCAATTCAATCCGCTGTTTTGCGAAATGCTGCCGCTCACTCTTGAGGAGCTGTTTATCAGCGAAATGGAAGAGGCCGGCTACGATATAAATAATCTTTTTGCATAAAAAAACTGCCCGAAAATCGGGCAGGGCAAAAGCTTGGCAATCAAGCGCTTGTATCGGCGGCTTGCCGTTTTATTTCAGGCATTTTTGTTTTCCGTATTTTTGAATAAATTGCGCCTGTGCAGCGATCAAAAATCTCGGCAAGCAGCACGGTGATAACAAGTGATGCAAGCAAAAATGCATATTTGTGCCTTTCTGCAACTCCAAGATGAGTAAGCAAAATCATCGGCAGGCGCTGAAGCATATAAACGCTGAAAACGTGGTTTCCAAGCCATTCAAGAATGGGATTTCCGATTTTAATCTTAAGAGTCATCATCACAATTCCCAGTGTGAAAAGCACAGCCCAAGCCGTGTAAATATAAAGTTTGAAATCCGTTCTCAGGCGAATGTTGTATGCTTCAAGATAGCCGAGAGCAACAACGGCAAAAACCGCAAAATAAATCAAATCGTTTTTCATTAAAACCTTTTCGATTGCGTTTTTGAAGAAGGAATACCACATTCCGAAAGCATATAAAATAAGAGTGTCGTACCAAAAATTATGGCCGGCTTTGCCCTTTGCAATTGCAAAAATAAGCAAAACGGAAAGCGCGGTTGCAAGGCATAAACCCAAAAACTGAGTTTTCTTGTTGTTTTTCTTCTTTATAATGAGGAAAGATAAGTAAGTAACTACATAAAGCGCAAGCATAACAAAAATATACCAGTTTGTGTTGCCGACAGATTCCCAGCCTATAAGGGAAAGTAAAATCTGCTTTGCGCCGAAGGTTTGGCCGATTGCGGCATTCAAAAATAATAAACAGCACCACGCAAATATCCATGTTAAGCAAAAGCTGCGGAAAGCGCTTTTTGGGGATTGTGCCTATGTATGCTCCGCCCCTGCGCTTTATCTGCTCCATTATTCCGAAGCCGGAATAAAAGAAAAACATGGAAACAACCATTTGGTCTAAATACCGTTGAATTTTAACATACGGCAAATCAAATGTGCCCGTGGCATCAATATATGTCATGGCGTGGCCGAGAAAAATCAAAAAAACAAATATTCCTTTTATGGCAACGGTGCCGTCCTTGCTGATGTAATCTTTGTTAAATTCATCATGCTTTGAAAAAACCGCACCGCAGGATGTTAAAAGAAACAGCGCCGCAATGAAAAAAATCATAAAAATTCTCCTTTATATGCGTAATAACAGGATTTTAGCACATATTTGCTTTGAATTCAATATGCTTGCAGATGCCAAAAGCAAAACTCCGCTTTTAAGAGGTCTGCTTAATCGTTGCGGCAAAGATCAAATATACATAAATAAAACTGAAGATAAAATCCGATCCATTCAATTTTGCGCCGGGCTTTGTAACTGCTTCGGCAGGGTGATTTTTTTCATTTGCAATGCGCCGCAGTAATTGAAAAATTCAAAAAAACGGCAGGTTTGTTAAATATTTTGCCGAAAAACAGAGGAGGCAGGTTATGAACTCTAAAAAAATAATTTATTAAAAGGAAGCGAAAAAAAGCAAGCTCGGCAATGTGCTTAAAAATGAATTTCAGGCGCTATTTGCCCGGGTTTTTTTGGTTGCCCTCGTCGGCTGCCTTATCGTTTCCGTTGTCGTAGCTTTTATTGAATACGGCTATGCGCTTTCGGATGTTAAAATTCAAACATCGTTTGTAAGATACGGCGTAACGGATGCGTTTCAAAACTGTTTTACGGTAACCTTTTTCCTGGTGCTGCTTTATGATATAATAGCGCCTGCTCATTATTTCAGCGAGATATACAGTAAAAGAGCGTGCGATTCTTATTTTGCCGCTCCGATTAAAAGAGCGGATAGATTTAATGCCGCATTCATTATGGGCGCCGTTGTTAATATCGCGGTCCCTTTGTTTCCCGCAGCAACATTTTTTGCGTTTAAGTTTGGCGGCGTGCCGGATAAATTCGCATTTTCGATAGATGCCGAGCTTGTTAATTATTACACTGTTTTCGCCGTTGCCGCTTTGCTTTCGGTTTGGGCGGTGTTTATGCTTTGCGCAGTAATTGCGGGCAGGCTTGTGCAATATCTTGTGCTTTGCGGAATTTCGTCTTCATTTGTGCTTATTTCGGCGCTCGGCGTGGCTTCAAGGCTTAATCTTGTTTGGGGGATAAAGGCGGATCTTAATGCCGTTGCCTCCATAACTCCGTTCGGTGCGCTTTTAAGCGGAATAAATACGGTGGAAACAACTTATAAAGCATTGAAAATATGCATTCCCGTTTCAATCGTAACCCTTGTTGTGTTTTATATCGCGGGCTTGCTTGCGTTTAAAAAGCGCCCGTCGGAAGTTGCGGAAAGCACCCTGTCCGGCAAAATCGTGCCCTATGCCTTCCTTGCTTTCTTTGCCTTCGGCGGATTTGTGTTTTTCCAAGCTTCGCAAAGCTTTCTTAAAACAGCTGCCGTCGGAATTGCCGCAGCCGTTGTAAACGGGCTTATATTCTGTGCTGTTTTCTATAAGAAAGCCTATACAAAGCAAGGCGCAATCAGCGTTGGTGCAACGATTGCCGTCGGCCTTGTGTTGCTTGCATTTTCTTATTTTCCTCCGGAAAAATCCTTTGTGTCTTATGTTCCGCAGGCAGGCGATGTTAAAAGCGCCGTGCTTGAAGTGAAAAATTATTCCCACGGCGATGCCGTGCCGCTTGTGCAGTATATCGGCAATGTGATTTATACGGGCTATTCAAACGAAGATAATTCTTACACAATCACAGAACCGGAAAATATAGAAAAGCTTGTTGAGCTTCACGAAAAAACCGTTTCCGATGAAGCACGCAAAAAAACCGCCGCTTATTACAGAAGCCTTGAAAACGAAGATGTTGATTATGTTGATTATGATGATTTAAACAGCGACGACGGCACAATCGGCTTTGCCGTAAAATACACTCTCAAAAACGGCAAAACCGTAACAAGAAGATATGAGGTTGCAAGCTCCGTTATTATTGATGAATATGTTGCCGCCGTTCAAAACAAAGAGGTGCTTAATCAAACATCTCTTAATGAGGAAAGCTTTAAGAATATTTATTTCTCTTATTTCTCATATTATCAAAACGATGAGTTTGGCATTTATGAAGAAACCGAAGGGGAAACAGTCAATTTATCATCCGCTTATCATGATTCCTATAACAATCAGTTAACCGCAGAGCAGGCGGAAAAAGCTGCGTGAATTGCTGATTGAGGATAGGCTCAATGAAACAAAATATGAATTTGTTGAAACGCAGGGCGAGCTGTTTTCAATAGCTCCGCCTTATTACAGGCAGGTGACTCCGGCTGTTGCGGGCGTGCTTTGCAATTATAAATTTTCTCCGGAGCTTTCGGAGGAAAAGCAAAACGAGCTTGCGGCGGTTGCGGAAGAAAAGCGCAGCGGCATTATCAGAAGCTATGAGGCAGGCGAGCAGGGCTGCATGGATGAAAGCGGCTGCTATCTGTTTGAAAGCAAAAGCTATGAGATTTTGCCTTATGATTCAAACAGCTGTGAATATTTGAAATCGCTCGGACTGATGATTAAATAGCGGCGCGGCAAATCAAATGTGCCTTAAAAAACAAAAGCGGGAGTGCACCCAATGGCACTCCCGTTAACTTTTTACAAAGCCGTTTTTTAAGCGTTGTAAAGAAAAAAGGCAAAAATAAACGCACCGCGGTGTGAATTGCGGTGCGTAAAACAAATCAAACTATCTTAAAAGAGAAAATGCCACATCAATTGCGCCGCCGAGCAGGCGAGATGTTTTTTTCATTCCCAGAGTTTCCGTTATCCATAAAATAATAAGAGCCACAAAGATTGCTATGAGCAGGGTTTCCTTTTTCATAATTATCCTCCTTTTAACGGCTTTTTTTGAATTGATGTTTATTTATCGCTAATAATATTATAAGCGATTTTTTTAAATAAATCAATAGGCGTTGTATAATAATTTTGCCGCGGCGTGATAATTTTTTTGTCAATATATAAAAAAATAGCGATTTACGGTTGAAAAATCTAAATCGTCTGATTTATAATACTACTAATTTGGATTTTCGGAGGGATAAATGATGCACGGTGCAGAATTGTTGAATATTGCAGCCCCCGTTGCGGCCAAAATAGATTGGGCACAAACGGCAACGGTTGTTATTTCGGGCATAGTTATCGTTATGCTTGTTTTGGTTGTTCTTATTTTCATTTTCAAGGGCTTCGGCGCAATAATGTCAAAAAAACGGGCAAATCATCAAAAGCAAAGAATAAATCGGCTAAGGCTCCTGCGGCTCCCGCAAAAAAGCCTGCGGCTTCGCCGGCTAAGGCACCCGCTCCCGCGGCTCCTGCGGCAAGCGGCATTGATCCTGCGGTTGTGGCGGCAATTTCGGCAGCCGTTTCCGCTTATGAGGGCGGAGCGCCGTTTACCATAAGAGCAATCAGAGTTAAAAAGCCGGCAGGCAGAAATCCGTGGGCAGCGGCTGCGGCTGCTGAAAAATGCAAGGCCGTTTTAACAGCTGATCGGAGGACTTTTTATTGTGGAAATTTTACAAGGCGTTTGGGGCGCAATAACCGATATTGTTGCAAACAGCGGTTACGCCTATTTCTTTACCGCAGACGGCGGATATAAAAAAACTTAATCATGATTTTCATGGCTTTCATTTTCCTTTATCTCGGAATCAAGAAAGGCTTTGAGCCCTTGCTTATGGTGCCTATCGCATTCGGCATGCTGCTGGCAAATATTCCCGGCGCAAACCTTGCGGTGCAGTATCATGATTTGCAGGGCTTTATAGATTTAATGGCAGGCAGAATGGTGGATGAAACCACGGGCGCGGTGTGCACGCCGGGGCTGATGGATTTCCTTTATTTCGGCGTTAAAGCCGGAATTTACCCGCCGCTTATCTTCCTCGGAATCGGCGCCATGACGGATTTTGCTCCGCTTATTGCAAATCCCTCAAGCTTTATTCTCGGCGCAGCGGCTCAGCTCGGCATTTTTCTTCACCTATGTGGGTGCAATCATTTTAGGCTTCACGCCTCAGCAGGCAGGCTCAATCGGCATCATCGGCGGTGCCGACGGCCCCACGGCTATTTTCGTAACCTCAAAATTGGCTCCGGAATTGCTCGGAACCATCGCCGTGGCGGCATATTCCTATATGGCGCTTGTGCCCGTTATTCAGCCGCCGATTATGCGTGCTCTCACCACCAAAAAAGAGCGCAGCATTGTTATGGGCAATTTGCGCCCCGTTTCAAAGCTTGAAAAAATCCTGTTCCCGATTATGGTAACGGTTATCGTTTCTCTTCTTCTTCCGGATGCTGCCACTCTTGTGGGCATGCTCATGCTTGGCAACCTGCTTAAAGAAAGCGGCAGAACGGAAAGAATCGCAAAGGCGGCTCAAAACGAGCTTATGAATATCGTAACGATTATGCTCGGCCTTTCCGTTGGCGCAACAACAAGTGCACAAAGCTTCCTTAATTTGAATTCTATTTTCATTATTGCACTCGGCCTTATTGCATTCTCTGTAGGCACGGCAGGCGGTGTGGTTTTCGGCAAGATTATGTGCGTGTTAACAAAGGGCAAGGTAAATCCGCTTATCGGCTCGGCAGGCGTTTCGGCAGTTCCCATGGCGGCTCGTGTAAGCCAAAAGGTCGGTCAAAAAGAAAACCCGTCAAACTTCCTGCTCATGCATGCAATGGGTCCGAATGTTTCGGGTGTTATCGGCTCGGCAGTTGCGGCAGGCGTTTTGCTTACTCTGCTTAAATAATTATTTAACATTCAAAAAGGGTGTGATAAACACACCCTTTTTTTCGGCTTATAATAAAGAAAAAAACTTGTTTAATCTTATGCCGCATTCTTTTGCCTTGGCGGCATGTTGTTCAGAAAGAGAGGAAAATATGGCTTTAAATGCAATGCAGCAAGAGGCTGTTAATCAAACCGAGGGTCCGCTTTTAATTCTTGCGGGTGCAGGCTCGGGCAAAACCACCGTGCTTGTAAACAGGGTGCAGCATATTATCGGCAGCGGACTTGCGGCGCCGTGGCAGGTGCTTGCAATCACATTCACAAATAAAGCGGCAGGCGAAATCCGCGAAAGGCTTATAAATGCAATCGGCCCTCAGGCTAATGATATTTGGGCTTACACCTTCCATTCCTGCTGCGCAAGGATTTTAAGAAGATTTGCAGACAGGCTCGGCTACACCTCTCACTTCACGATTTATGACACGGATGATCAAAAAAGAGTGATGAAGCATTGCCAAAAGGCACTTGAAATATCGGATAAAATTTTGCATCACAAATCAATTCTTTCCGAAATCAGCTCTGCTAAGGACAGCCTTGTTGATTATGAGGAATATAAAAATAGCTGGCTCAAAACGATTTCAGAAAGGCTCGCATTGCCGATTGCTATGAGCTTTATCAAAAAGAGCTTTTAAAATCCGACGCCATGGATTTTGATGATATTATTTTTAACACCGTGCGCCTGCTTGAAGGCAATCCGGATGTGCTGGAGCTTTATCAGAGGCAGTTTAAATATGTTATGGTGGATGAGTATCAAGACACTTCTCATGCCCAATACATACTCGTTTCCCTGCTTGCGGGCGGATATAACAATATCTGCGTTGTGGGCGATGATGATCAAAGCATTTATCGCTTCAGGGGCGCCACAATAGAAAACATTCTTTCGTTTGAAAATCAATATAAGAACGCCCGTGTTATCAGGCTTGAGCAGAATTATCGCTCAACTCAAAATATTCTTGATGCTGCAAATGCCGTTATCGCAAACAATAAAAACCGCAAGGGCAAAAATCTGTGGACTCAGGCGGGCAGCGGCGAAAAAATTATTTTCAACACTCTTGAGGATGAGGCGGCCGAGGCAAGCTTTATAGCGCAGGAAATTCTTAAAAATGTTAAAAACGGCAAAAAAATGAGCGATCACGCTGTGCTTTACAGAATGAATGCTCAATCCCGTAATATAGAAATCACCTTTGCAAAAAGCGGAATACCGCACAAGGTTATCGGCGGCAACAGATTCTTTGACCGCAAGGAGATCAAGGATGTTATATCATATTTTGCCGTTATAAATAACCCGGCGGATAATGTGCGCCTGCAAAGAATTATCAATGTGCCAAAAAGGGGCATCGGCGACACAATGTTTGCAAATGTTATGGAAATCGCAACGGGGCTCGGCTTATCTGCTTTTGAGGTTTGCGAGCGTGCCGATGAATTTCAAAAAACACTTCGCAGCGCTCAAAAATTACAGGGCTTTGCCGCAATGATAAGGCATTTTCAGGATTGTCTTGATGATGATATGCCGCTTTCGGATCTTTTTGCAGGAGGTGCTTGATAAAACAAATTATTTTGATTATCTTGATGAAGATCCCGAATCCGCGGAGGACAGAAAAAACAATATCAACGAGCTTTCCTCAATGTTTATAAAATATCAGGAAGAGGATGCCGATTTTGAGCTTTCCGATTTTCTTGAGGATGTTGCGCTTGTTGCCGATATAGATTCTTATAACGAAGATGATGATGCCGTTGTGCTTATGACTCTTCATTCGGCGAAAGGGCTTGAATTTCCGATTGTGTTTATTCCCGGAATGGAGGAAAGCGTGTTCCCCGGCAATCAATCCGTTTTTAACGAAGAGGATTTGGAGGAGGAACGCCGCCTTGCTTATGTCGGCATCACAAGAGCAAAGGAAAAGCTTTATCTTCTTAATGCACGCCGCAGAATGCTTTACGGCACCACAAATCGCAATCAGGCATCTCGCTTTTTGCGTGAAATCCCCGTAAGCGTAACGGATGATATAACGGTGCAAAGCTATGTGCCTCATTCAAAATTCGGCTCGTTCACTCAGCCGGAGCACAGTTCGTCCTCCTCGGCAGCGCATAAATTCGGCCAGGTTGGCGGCGCTTCCGCCTCGGCTCAAAACTATTCCGCAGGCGACACGGTGCGCCACAAGGCGTTCGGCACGGGTGTTGTGCTCTCTGCCAGGGCAATGGGCAACGACACAATGCTTGAAGTTGCTTTTTGACCGCGCAGGTACCAAAAAAGCTTATGGCAAATTATGCCAAGCTTGAAAAAGATTTGATTTAGCATAAATATACATATAAATTTATTTAAAAAATCAAGGGATTACGGTTTTCCGTAATCCCTTTTAGACTGTCGATAAAGTGGCTAAAGCGCGCCGAATAAAAAAATAAATTAACCTTTTTGCCTCCCTTGCAAGGGAAGTGGGTGCAACTTGTTGCTCTCGGAGGGATTAGAAAAACGGCTTGGACATCGAGTCCAAGCCGTTTTTTTGGCGCTTTTTGTCTTTTGCTCGGGGGCAGTACCATCGTACAGCTCCCACTCGCAAAATACGAAATTTATCTCACTTTCTCGAAATCTACCGGCGTGTAGAAATTTATAATTTGACTTTTTTTCTACACGCTGAAGGGATTACGGAAAAACCGTAATCCCTTTTTGTGCGCAAAAAATCGGTTTTTGATTTTGCGCGCCGAATGATAAATGCCTGTTTTGCATGCCGGGTTACCAAGGGGCGCTTGCCGCGCAAGCGGACTTTTGCTCGGCTCGGCAAAGCGCGCCTTTTTCGGATTTATCCGCAGGTTTTAAATCAGCTGTTATTCGCGCTTGAATCGCAGCAGCATGCCGCGGAATCGTCCTTTTCGGGCGGGAAAAATTCATCAACGGGGAATTCTATGCCGCGGAAGGTGTCACACGGATTTTGCGTGTTGCATTCGCATTCTCTTTCGGGAATGCAATAATCATATGCGGGAATAAGAATTTGCACATCTCTCTCCATTTGCACTATGCTGAAAAGCCCAAGGGTAACGAGCACAGCCTTTGCCGCGCCTGCACTCGGCACGGTGTCCTGCGTGCCTTGCAAAACGGATTGCGGAAACGATGTGCAAAGCGGAATGCAGCAATCGCACAAATTAATCGTGTTGCACGCAAGTATAACGGGGTCAACCGCCTGCACCTTGCATGCCGGGTTTGTGTATTGCGGTGCCTCGGGGCAATCCGTTGCTTCGGAAACGGGGTTTGAGGCAAACACCTTCACCTTTCCGTCCGAGCCGTAAAGTATGCACTTTTTGGTGAATTGCGCGTATCCCACCGCAACCTCGGGAGTTGTGCACGGTGCCGAATAAGTATCAAATTCAAGGCGGAAATAAAAGGTGATGTCAACGGAATAATAGCCTCTGTTAAAAGGAACCTCCTCCAAATCAACGGAAACGGAGGCAACCTCGCATTCGCGGCATTTAACCGTTACGGCTTCGTCTATAAGCCTTTGGCTGCGCGAAAAAAATGTTACTCGCAAATCCTCCAGGCAGTCTTTGGAAACGCAGCTGTCGTAAATCCGTTTTGTGTCTATGCAAACGGCTTCGTTAATGCGCTTTTCGCCTGCGTCGATGATATTGTTTGCCATAAAAAAACTCCTTTGCAAAATATTTGAAGCGGACTTCATATCATTCTATGCACTCGGCGTTTTGTTGACAACGCTTTTTGCCGTGCCTTCAAATTACAGCAAAATAAAATCTCTCCCGTGCATTTTTCGCGTTGAGAGAGATTGATTTTTGATTTATGTTTTGTTTTATTCTTCGTCAAAAACAGGATACATTCGGCGGTAAATGGAATTGATTTTTGCGAAAATAATCGCCGTCTGCCGAATCGATTGTTTCGCGCGTTGTGCGAAAGCGCCAATTTTTATCAGGTACTCCGGGAATGTTCATTCTTGCGTCTGCGCCGAAGCCGCACATATCCTGAAATGCTATGATTGCCACATTTGAGGAGCTGCGCCAAACGCATTCGATTATCTTGCGGCACGAGGGGCTGTGATAGCCTCCCTCGCCCCAATTATCGCCCTCAAAGCCCGCGTAATCAAAGGCAAATTTGCGTTCTGCCTCGCTTGCTTCCCAAAGCCAGCCGAGCAGGGTATTGTTGTCGTGCGTGCCAACATAATTTATGCTGTTTTGCGTTGCGTTGTGCGGCATATGGCTTGAATCGGAATTCGGGTCAAAGCCGAACTGCACCACCTTCATGCCGGGGAATCCCGTGTCTTTCAGCAGCTGTGTAACATCCTCGCCGAAAACGCCCAAATCCTCTGCAATAACAGGCGCATCGGGGAATTTTTTAAACACTTTTTTAAATAAATCCATGCCCGGCCCTTTTATCCATTCGCCTGTTTTGGCGGTTTCTGAATCGGCAGGCACTTCCCAATAGCTTGCAAATGCCCTGAAATGGTCTATGCGCACAATGTCGTATGTTTTAAGCGCCGCACCGAGGCGTGAAAGCCACCATTTATAGCCGTCCTTTTTCATAATCTCCCAATTGTAAATCGGGTTGCCCCAAAGCTGGCCGTTTTCGCTGAAATAATCGGGCGGCACGCCTGCCACCTTTTTTTGCCGTCAGCGTTTTTTTCGTCTATTTCAAAAAGCGGCAAATCCGCCCAAACATCAACGCTGTCCATAGCCACATAAAACGGCATGTCGCCTATAACGGCAATGCCTTTTTCGTTGGCATATTTTTTTATCTCAAACCATTGCTTAAAGAAAAATGTATTGCACAAATTTCCAAAACGCCGCGCTTTCTTCATAGGAAAAAATATCCTTAACGCAGTTGAAATATCTTGCCTGATTTTCGCTCCATTGCCACCACGGCGCGCCGCCGTTTTGCTCCTTAACCGCCATGAAAAACGGCATAATCCGTAAGCCACGGGTTTTCAAGCTCAAATTGCTTTATGCGCTTTGCGGTTTCATCGTCAATATTTAAAAAAATGCTTTTTTTCAGCAGTTTATATCTGTGCTCGGCGGCAAATTCATAGTCCGCCGTGTAGGGCGAGCCGCCGTAAATATTTTCCGCGGCGTCCGCTTCCGTCACAAGCCCGTCTTCAACAAGCCCTTTGGGATTTATGAAAAGGTAGTTGCCGGCGAATGCGCTCGGCGAGCAATACGGGCTGTTTGCGCCGTCAAGCGGGTTAAACGGCAGCACCTGCCAATATGTGAAGCCCATTTCGCTGATTTTGTCTATAAAATGCAGGGTGTTTTCGTCAAACACGCCAACCCCGTAATCGCCGGGCATCGAGCTGATGTGAAAAAGCACTCCCGCGCCTCTTTTTTTAAGCATAATTTCCGCCTTTCGTTCGGCAAATGCCGATTAAAGATTTACCAATCAATAATTTTATCAAATATGCGCAAAAAGTGCAAGTTGCAGGGTCCCCTTTATTATATATTATTTTAAATTATTTAATAAATAGCTGTTGAATATGTACTCTGTGTTTGATATAATTAAAAATATTATGGAATAGTATGAGTAACTGCATATTCAAAATCGAAAAAGCAGAAAAGGAGGGGGAATTTAATGGAAAAAGCCGGCAGAAAAACGGCGGTTGTAAGCGATTATGAGCTTATGCGCCAGCGCGAATTTTGCACAAAGGTAAATTCCGTTATTTCAAAAAGATACAGTGCCCCGCCGCTTGCCTGCGTAGTAACTTACGGCTGCCAGCAAAATGTGGCAGACAGCGAACATATTAAAGGCATGCTTGCCGAAATGGGCTATGGCTTTACGGAGGAACGCACAAAGGCTCAGCTTATTATTTTCAACACCTGCGCCGTGCGCGAGCATGCTGAGGACAGGGTTTTCGGCAATGTGGGCATGCTCAAATCCTACAAGCTTGAAAATCCGGGCATTATAATCGCTTGCTGCGGCTGCATGATGCAGCAAAAGCATATTGCCGATAAAATCAAAAAAAGCTATCCTTTTGTGGATCTTGTTTTCGGCACGCATGTTGTTTATAAGCTGCCGCAGCTTTTGTTTGAGGCACTCACTCGCAAGAAAAGAGTTTTTGAGCTTCCGGATACGGACGGCGCTATCGCAGAAGGTGTTCCCGTGCTGAGGGATAACGATAAAAAAGCATGGCTTCCCATAATGTACGGCTGCAATAATTTTTGCACCTATTGCATTGTGCCGTATGTCAGAGGGCGTGAGCGCAGCCGCGAGGCGGCAGATGTTGTTAAAGAGGCAAAAGAGCTTGTGGCAGAGGGGTATAAAGAAATCACCCTGCTTGGGCAAAATGTTAATTCCTACGGTAAGGATCTTGAGCCCCGCGTAAGCTTTGCGCAGCTGCTGAAGATGATAAATGATATCGACGGCGATTTCAGAATAAGGTTTATGACAAGCCATCCAAAGGATTGCACCAAAGAGCTTTTTGGAAACGATGGCATCGTGCGATAAGGTGGCAAAGCATTTGCACCTGCCGTTTCAAAGCGGCAACAACCGCGTGCTTCACGCTATGAACAGAAGCTACACCAGGGAAAAAAATATTTGGAACTTATCGATTATGCAAAGCGGCTTATGGGCGATGAGCTTTCAATAACCTCGGATATCATAGTGGGCTTCCCCGGCGAAACCTACGAGGAATTTTTGCGACACGGTTTCGCTTATAAAGCAGGTTAAATTCACATCATTGTTCACATTTATTTATTCGCCGCGCGAGGGTACTCCCGCCGCAAAGCTTGATGATCCCGTTTCGGCGGCGGAAAAGGGCAAATGGCTTCGCGAGCTGCTTGATGTGCAGGAAAAGATTTCCGCGGAAAATATGAAAAAATATGCAGGCAAAACCTTTAAATGCTTTGCTTACGGCAAAGGCAAAACAGGCGATAATTACATTGCCGCCAGAACGGACGGTAATTTGATTATAGAATTTGAGGGAAGCGAAGATATGATCGGCTCTTTCCTTAAGCTGACGGTTACGGAGCCGATGACTTATGTGCTCAAGGGCCGTTTGGCAGAATAAAAAAGAAAGGAAATTATAACAATGGGTTTGGAAGAAACACTCCGCCAGCTCGGCAAGGAAATTCAAAGCGATCCCCGCTTTGCAGCTCTTAAAGCCGCAGCGGCAAAAAACGATGCAGATGAAAGCCTTCAAAAGCAAATGCAGGAAATGCAGCTTTTATCTCTTAAATATCAGCAGGAGGCAGGCAAGGGCGAAGAGGCCGACAGTGCCAAAATCGAGGATTTGCAAAAGCAATATTCCGCTCTTTATGAGGAAATCATGAAAAACGAGAATATGGAGGCTTATTCGGCGGCCGCTTCTCAAATGGAGGAAATGGCTCAGTATATCAGCAAGATGATAGGCCTTTTCTTTGACGGCCAAGATCCCGAAACCTGCGAGATTCCCGATGAATCCTGCACACACAATTGCTCAACCTGCGGCGGTTGCCACTGATTTGAGCGCTTTTCGATTTTGAAGCGGCGGCAGAAACGCCGCCGAATCAATATCGAGCCGAATATTCGGCATTTTAATTGATTGCAACGGGCGGTGCCCGTGAAACGGAGGAGGAAAAATATGGCAGCAAAAAAGAGCGGCGGATTATCGCCCATGATGGAGCAGTATTTCGATGTTAAAAGCCGATATCCCGGCATGCTGCTGTTTTTCCGCCTCGGTGATTTTTACGAGATGTTTTTTGACGATGCCAAAACCGCCGCCGATGAGCTTGATTTGGTGCTCACCGGCAAGGAATGCGGCATGGATGAGCGTGCGCCGATGTGCGGTGTGCCGTTTCATTCGGCGGATTCTTATATCGCAAAGCTTGTAAACCGCGGCTATAAGGTGGCAATTTGCGAGCAGCTTGAGGATCCCAAGCTTGTTAAAGGGCTTGTTAAAAGAGATGTTGTAAGAATCATAACCCCCGGCACGGTCATTGAGGGCAATATGCTTGATGATTCCACCAATAATTATCTTTTGCTGCATTTGCCGCGATGAAAAAGAAACCGGGCTGTGCTTTGCGGATGTGTCCACTTCGGAATTTCATTTAACGGCGATTAAGGGCACAGACAGTGAAAATAAAATAATCGATCAGCTTGCGGCATATATGCCCAAAGAGGTGCTCGTCAATTCCGCCGCGCTTGATTATGCCCGCGCCGCAGATTTCCTAAAAGCGCGAAACGGCACGCAGGCGCAGCTGCTTGAAGATGAAAAATTCGATTACAACGCCGCCACCGAACTTATTCTTGAAACTCTTAAAAAGGATGAAATTTCAAGTCTTTCACTCGGCAGCAGCAAGCCTGTTGTGCGCGCTCTCGGCGCCGTTATCGGCTATCTTAAAGATGTTCAGAAAAAAGAAGAAATCGAAGCCCCCGCCGATATCGATTATTTTGAAAGCGATCGGTATTTAAAGCTTGATATGAATGCCCGCCGTAATCTGGAGCTCACAAAATCCATGATGACAGGCGATAAAAGGCACTCGCTTCTTTGGGTGCTCGATAAAACAAAAAAACCCCTATGGGCCGCAGAATGATAAGAAATTGCCTTGAAAGGCCGCTTATGTCTGCCGCTCAGATAATCAAAAAGGCAAAAATGCCGTCGGCGGGCTTGCAGATGATCCAGAGCTGCGCGATAAGCTCAGAACCTAGTTTTCGGGTATCAGCGATATGGAAAGGCTGATGACGCGCATTGCTTATTCAACGGCAAATGCAAAGGAGCTTAAATCGCTTCAGCAAACCGTGCAAAGGCTGCCGCAGATAAAATCGCTTTTGGCAGGCTGCCAAAGTGCCTTGCTTAAAGATATAAGCGGCAGCATAGATCCGCTTGAGGATGTTGAAGATCTTATAGGCCGCGCCATTTCGGAGGAACCTCCGCTTACGGTGCGCGAGGGCGGAATGATAAAATCGGGCTATAACGAGCAGGTGGACGAGCTTCGCTCCGTTATGGAGGACGGCGCAGGCGTTGTTGCCGCAATAGAGGCGCGCCAGCGCGAGGAAACGGGTATTCCCAAGCTGAAAGTGGGCTATAACCGCGTTTTCGGATATTATATCGAGGTCACCAATTCCTATAAAGATATGGTGCCGGAAACCTACATAAGAAAGCAAACCCTCACAAATTGCGAAAGATATATAACTCAGGAATTAAAAGAGCTTGAGGGCAAAATAGTGGGCGCAAAGGATCGCTCCGTGGCGCTCGAATATCAGGTGTTCTGCTCCGTGCGCGAAACGATTTCCCGCGAAACGCAGCGCATTCAAAAAACGGCAAAAGCACTTGCCGTGCTCGATACCTTGGCAAGCCTTGCCGAGGCGGCGGCAACAAATAATTATTGCTGCCCGCAAATCTCAACAAACGGTGTGATTGATATTAAAGACGGCCGCCACCCCGTTGTGGAGGATATTATGAACGGCGCGCCCTTCGTGCCGAATGATACCGTGCTTGATACTTCCGATAATCGCTGCATGATTATAACCGGCCCCAATATGGCGGGTAAATCAACCTATATGCGCCAGATTGCGCTTATAGTTATCATGGCGCAAATCGGCTCCTTCGTGCCCGCGCGCTCGGCGGATATCGGCATTGTGGATGCTGTGTTTACCAGAGTCGGCGCGGCTGATGATTTGGCAACAGGCCGCTCCACCTTTATGGTTGAAATGAGCGAGGTTTCCGATATTCTTAAAAACGCCACGCAAAACAGCCTGATTATTCTTGATGAAATCGGCAGGGGCACCTCCACCTTTGACGGCATGAGCATTGCCCGAGCCGTTTTGGAATTTGTGTGCAAAAAGAAAACGCTCGGCGCAAAAACGCTTTTTGCCACCCATTACCACGAGCTTACCGCCATGGAGGGCTTGCTGGACGGCGTTAAGAATTATTCGATTGCCGTTAAAAAGCGCGGCGATGATATCACCTTCCTGCGCAGAATAGTGCGCGGCGGAGCAGACGAAAGCTTCGGCATTGAGGTTGCAAAGCTTGCGGGCGTGCCGGATTCGGTGGTTCGCAGGGCAAAGGTGATTTTAAAAGAGCTTGAGCAAAATAAAATCGATATAGAATTTAAGGCGGAGGACGCTGTTCTTGAAGAGGAAGAGGATATTCAATATAATTTTGCGGCAAACGGCAAAAACGAAATCCTTGAAATATTAAAGGCCACGGATGTGAACACCCTAACGCCTATCGAAGCAATGCAAACGCTTTATGATTTAAAGAAAAAGGCAGAGGAGCTTTAAGTAAACGCATCTGCTGCCTAAGCATTATCAAATAAAAAGAGGTGAGAAATAAATGTCTGTTATAAATATTTTGCCGAAAGAGGTTTATAATCTTATCGCCGCGGGCGAAGTGGTTGAAAGGCCCATGAGCGTTGTTAAGGAAATGGTTGAAAATTCAATCGATGCCGGCGCAAAGCACATAACGCTTGAAATCAAAAACGGCGGCACAACCTATATCCGCATAACGGATGACGGCAGCGGAATTTCGCGCGATGATGTGCGCAAGGTGTTTATTTCTCATGCCACTTCAAAAATCGCAAAAAGAGACGATCTTAATTCAATCGGCACCCTCGGCTTCAGAGGCGAGGCGATGGCTTCAATAGCCGCGGTTGCAAGGGTGGAAATGCTCACCAAAACCCGTGAAGACGAAATCGGCACACGCTATGAAATTTGCGGCGGCGAGGAAAAAGATTTTTCCCCAGCGGGCTGCCCGGCGGGCACCACGATTGTTGTGCGCGATATATTTTACAATGTGCCCGCAAGAATGAAATTCCTTAAAAAAGATGTAACGGAGGGCAATGCCGTTCAGGGCGTGGTGGACAGAATTGCGCTTTCCCACCCGGAAATTTCGTTTCGCTTTATTCGCGAGGGCAAGCAGGTTATGCTCACCTCGGGCAACGGCGATTTAAAAGGCACGGTTTATTCCGTGTTCGGCTCGGAGCTTTCAGACACTTTAATTCCCGTTGATTATTCGCTTAATTCCATGCGCATAACGGGCTTTGTTTCAAGGCCGCACCAATCAAGAAAAAGCCGCGCAATGCAGTTTTTCTTTATAAACGGCAGGCTTGTTAAAAGCGGCACGGCAATGGCCGCGCTGGAGCAGGCGTATAAAAATTCAATCATGGTGGGCAGATATCCCGCCTGCGTTTTGAACATAGAAATGGATACAAAGCTGGTGGATGTTAATGTTCATCCCGCCAAAACGGAGGTGCGATTTGTTAATGAGCGCCCAGTGTTTGATTTGGTCTATTACGGCGTTAAAACAGCCATAGAAACGAAAAACAGCATTAAGGAAGCTGCCTTTTATTCCGATGAAAGCGGCAGAAGCTACAGAAATCTTGAAAAAAGCTCCGCTAAAATCGATTTCGGCGTTAAGCCGGCGCAGCCCGCTCAAATGAAATTCAGCACGGCGCGCTCCGCTTCAAATAACGGCGATTGGAATTTGGCGGATTCTTCGGAATATACCGTTCATCGCAGAAAAGAAAGCTACGGCAATCCCGCCGATTACAAAATAACTTCAAATTCGGCTTTTTCGGATGAGGAAAAGCTGCACGACGACGATAAAAAAACCGTTGTGGCAATCGATTTTTCGGATTCGCTCAAGCCGCCTTCCGGCGCAGTCAATCGGATTGAAGCCGAGCAAATCAAAAAATCGGAAAATCAAAATCCGTTCGCCTTCGCCGAAAGCGGCACGCACACCGCGGGCGACGCGCACGAAAGCAATCCGCAAACCGCAGCGGCTGAAAATTCATCAAAGGGTGAAATTTCGCCGGCAAATCAAAATGCCCGATCAAGCGATTTTGCCAAGCAGGGCGAATCCGTTTTTGTGGTGGAGGAAGGCGAGGCCGCACCCGAATTTAAAATAGTGGGCGAGGCTTTCAACACCTACATAATCATCGAAATGAAAAACGATCTTTACTACATCGATAAGCATGCCGCGCACGAAAGAATGAATTTTGAGCGCTTTAAGGCAGATGCGGCAAGCAGCGGCATAGCTTCGCAAATGCTGCTTGTGCCCGTTGCCGTTTCGCTTGCTCCCGATGAATATGATTGCATTATTTCAAATTTAAATCTGCTTTCAAAATGCGGCTTTTCCGTTGAGGATTTCGGCAGCAGCACGGTTATCGTGCGTGAAACTCCCTCGTTGTTAGACGGAGATGATGTTAAGGATTTAATCCTTTGAAATCGCGCAAAAAGTTGCTTGAGCATAAAACCGATATCGAGCCCGACAGAATGGATTGGATATTCCATTCCGCCTCATGCCGCGGCGCCGTTAAGGGTGGGGATCACACCTCGCCTCAGGAAAGGGAGCTTTTTGTTAAAAAAAGCTGCTTTCCATGCCGGATATCAGGTATTGCCCCCCCACGGCAGGCCGGTTATGATTAAATTTTTCAAAATACGAAATCGAAAAAGCAGTTTGGCAGAATTCAGTGATATGGATAAAACAAAGCTTATAGTTGTGGCCGGGCCCACGGCAAGCGGAAAAACCGCCCTTGCCGTGCAAATCGCAAAGGCTGTCGGCGGCTCGGTTATCTGCGCCGATTCAATGCAGGTTTATAAGGGCATGAGCATTGCCACGGCGGCGCCCTCAAAGCAGGAAATGCAGGGCGTGCCACATATGCTTAACGAGTTTTTGGAACGCTCGGTTTCTTTTTCCGTTTCGGATTTTTGTGATGCGGCAAAGGCCGCGGCTTCGCAAATCACGGCGGCAGGCTCCGTGCCTGTTATCGCCGGCGGAACGGGGCTGTTTATAGACAGCTTTGTGGATAACATTTCGTTTTTCCTCCGCAAATCCGGATGAGGAGCTTCGCGCCCGCCTTTCGGCGCTGGATGAAGACGAGCTTTATTCCCGCCTTTTGCAAACAGATCCCGCAGAGGCGCAAAAAACTCATAAAAATAATAAAAAGCGCGTTGTGCGCGCTCTTGAAATATATTATTCCACGGGAAAAACAAAAACCGAGCAGGATTTGCTTTCAAGGCAAAGCTCGCCTTATGAAACGCTGTATCTTGTTATCGGCTTCAAAAATCGGGATCTGCTTTATTCCCGCATAAATGCAAGGGTGGATAAAATGGTTGCCTCCGGTCTTATTGAAGAGGCAAAGGCAAATCTTGCCTACGGCGGCAAAACCGCTGCGCAGGCAATCGGCCACAAGGAGCTTGCCCCGTATTTCGCGGGCGAGATTTCGCTTGATGAAGCCCTTGAAAAAATAAAGCGCGAAACACGCCGCTATGCAAAGCGGCAAATCACATGGTTTAAAAGGCGTGAAAACGCCGTGTGGCTTTATGCGGACGAGCTCGGCTACGATAAGCTTGCCGAAAAAGCCGTTAATTTAAGCAGGGATTTTATAAATGGAAAGCAATGAAAAAGCAAAGGGCGTTAAAAGAAAGAAAACGCTTAAAGTGAATAAAGAATGGCTCGCAATGGGCTTTGTTGTGTTTTTAATCGTTGCCTATCTTGCCGTGCAGCTTTACGGAGTTTTCAATGTGCGCTTAAAAACGCAAACGGCGGTTATTTCCACCGTATATGAAACCGTGCAGGTAAAGGCGCTTGCCGTGCGAAACGAAAAGGTTGTTTCCGCAGGCGAAAATGCCGTTACCGCAGCCACCGTGGGCGATTGCGAAAAGGTGAACAAAGGCGGCGAAATCGCAAAAATTTTTGCAAATGCCGAAAGCGCTCAGGAATATTCAACCTATAAAAGCCTTGAAGAGCAGCTTGAATATTATGACGATATGGAAAATCAAGCCGTTGGGCAGGCTGCCGATGTGGAATCATTAAACAAAGATGTTATCACGGATATAAACGGCCTTGTGCGCGCGAATGCCGCGGGCAATGTGCAAAGCGCGGCGGATTATTGTTCCGAGCTTAATGATAAATTCACCAGAATTCAAATTTTGGTGGGCGATAATATTGATTTTTCCTCGGTGATGAAAGAAATTGAGGAAAAGATAAATGCAATAAACAAAAATGCATGCAAGCCCACGGGCTATGTGCAGGCGGATGAATCCGGGATTTTTTCAAGCTACACCGATGGTTTGGAAACCGCGTTTGATTATTCGGCGATTTCCTCCGGCCTCGGAGTTGAAACCCTTCAGCAGTGGCTCGACGAAGCGCAGGATGCCGAAGCCTCGCAGTCGCTCGGCAAGATTATCACAAGCTTTGAATGGTATTTTTGCGCAATAGTGGAGCCTTCGCAGATTAAGGGGCTTGAAAACGGCGATAAAATCGATGTTTCCGTTTCGGGCACGGATCATGTGTATTCCTGCAAAATAATAAGCGGGGCGGAAAATCAGCCCGGCGTGCAAAAAAACGGCGCTTGTGCTTCAATGCAGCGAAATGAACAGTGATATAGCCTCGTTAAGAACGGCGGATATTGAGCTTCGCCTCAATTCTTACGAGGGGATAAAAATGCCGGCGTCTGCCGTGCATGTGAATAACGGCGAAAAAGGCGTTTATGCCCTTGTGGCCTCCGTTGTGGAATGGCGCAAGGCGGATGTGCTTTATACTCAGGGCGATTATGTGGTGCTTTCGTATGATGCAAAAGACACAGACGGTATTCGCCTTTACGACCAAATAATAACCCAAGGAAAGGAGCTTCGTGATGGGAAAGTATATACTTGATGAAGAAAGGCTTAAATCTGTTGAGGAAAATTATAAGCGAATCCTTGAAAGCGTTAAGGAATGCGCCGTTAAAGCGGGCAGAAGCGAAAAATGCCGTGCGCCTTATGTGCGTAACCAAAACGGTTGAGCCGCCTTATATTAACAAAGCGCTTGAGCTCGGCGCCGATTTGATAGGCGAAAACAGAGTTCAGGAATATTTGGGAAAAAAGGACGAGCTTGAGCTGAACGGCGTTGAGCGCCATTTGATAGGCCATTTGCAAACAAATAAGGTGCGCCAAATTATCGGCGAGGTGGATATGATAGAATCCGTTTCCTCCTTTAAGCTTGCAAAGGAAATTTCAAGGGTGTCTGCCGCAAAGGGGCTCATCACAAATTGCCTTGCCGAGGTTAATATCGGCATGGAGGAAAGCAAAAGCGGCTTAAGCCCCGCCGAGCTTGAAGAAACGCTTTATATGATATCCGAATTGCCGAATATCAGAATAAAAGGGCCTTATGGCAATTCCGCCCGTTTGCGAAAGCGAGACCGAGGTACGCAAATATTTTGCCGAACTTCGCCAATCTTTCATTGACATTAAAGATAAAAATAGATAATATAGATATGGAAATTCTTTCAATGGGCATGAGCGGAGATTATAAGGCCGCAATTGCCGAGGGTTCCGATATAGTCAGAGTGGGCTCCGCAATATTCGGCGCCAGAAAATATTATTAAGCAGGGAGGCAAAGCAAATGGGATTTTTGGATAAATTCACCGAGATACTTCGCGATAACGACGAAGATGAATTTGATGATTTTTATGATGAAAACCCGGGCTATTCCATGCCGGCACCGCCCAAAAGGGAAAAGCATAAAAGCGTGAGAGTGCCCAAAGAAGAAAAGCCCGAAAAGATTCACCGCACACGCGCGGAATCCGATAAGGTTGTTAATATTCACACAACGGCGCAGCTTCAGGTTGTGCTTGTTAAGCCCGAAAGGTTTGAAGAGGCTGCGGCAATCGGCGATAATCTTAACGAAAAGCGCACGGTTGTGCTTAATCTTGAATCCACAAACAGGGATATCGCCCGCCGCCTGCTTGATTTTTTAAGCGGCGTTGCATATGCGAATAACGGCCAAATCAAAAGAGTGGCAAACAGCACTTATATCATCACCCCATATAATGTTGATGTTATGGGCGATCTTATAGATGAGCTTGAAAACAACGGCATGATAATGTATTGATTGCCAAATCATTAAGGAGGAGAGATATCTTATGATAACGCCCGCACAAATCAGGGAAAAGGTGCTTTCAAAAGCACAATACGGCTATGATATTGATGAAACGAATGCTTTCATTAAGGAAATAGAGGAATCGTTTACCGCCATTTATGACGAAAATAAAGAGCTTTACAGAAAAATGGAAATCCTTGCAAAAAAAATAGAGGAATACAGAGAAGAAGAGGATTCCATCAAAGACACTTTGCTCACAGCGCAAAAGGCTGCTTCCGAGGTTAAGAAAAAGGCGCGCGAAAAGGCAGATGATTTGCTTGCCGAAAGCGCACGCACTGTTCAAACCACGGTAACGGACGCTAAAGAAAAAAAGCCGAAAAAAATCGTTTCGGACGCGCGCGAGTATGCAGCAAAAGCTTACTAAGGAAAAAAACGGAAGCCGCCGGCGAAATTCTTTCAGAGGCAAAAGAAAAGGCAAAAAAAGGAAACCGCAGATGCAAAAGCGGATTCATCCGCTCTTTTGGAAGAGGCAAAAGCAATTTCCGAGCAGCTTATTTCAAAAGCAAAAGAGGAAAAAGAGCATTACGGCAATTTGGCTCAGTCGCTTAAGGCCGAGGCCGAAGCGTTTAAGGGCAGATTGACATCCCTTTATAAAGACCAGCTTGACAGGCTTTCGGATATGGCTAATTACGATGAAGCAAAATCGGATGAAGAGCTTGAGGAGGCTATTGAAGAGGCAGATCAGGAATTTGAAGCCGTTTCCGCCAAGGCTGCCGATATGCAGCAGTCAATAGAAAAGCCCGAGGCTCCCGCAGAAAAAATCGAAGAAGCCGTGGAAGAAGCAAATGAAGCTGCCGAGGAAACCGAAGAAACAGCCTCCGAAGAAGCTCAGACCGAGGAACTCGAAGAAGCAGAGCCCGCCGAAGAAGCTCCGATAAATGAAGAGGAAAACGAAGCCGCGGCATCCGCCGATGAATTCGTTGATATAAACACCAAAGCGGCAGATGAGCCGACTCCCTCCGAAGTTGAATATGAGCTTGAGGAAACCGAGCCGGAAAGCGCCGCCGAGGAGGCAAAGCCGGAAGCACCCGAAGAGGATGAAGAGCCCGCCGATGTGCACAGCGCGGTTGCCGCATTCTCGCAGGATAATTCCGCACCCGAAGAAAAGCAGGAGCATCTTCCTTTTGAAGATTTCTTCCATGTGAAACCCGAGGGGCAATACAGAACAAATGAAAAAATCAGCCTTATCCCTCCGGATGAGGATGACGATGATGAAGAAGAAAGCTCAAAATTCAAGGGCTTCTTCAAAAAGAAAAAAAGAAATAATCAAATAAAGGTTGATGATAACAATGGACTATAAAAACACACTTAATATGATGAAAACGGAATTTCCCATGCGCGCTTCACTTCCGCAGCGTGAGCCGGAAATTCTTAAAAAATGGTATGAAAACGATCAGTATGAAAAGCTGATGGAGCTTAATGACGGCAAGCCGCTTTTCGTTTTGCACGACGGCCCTCCGTATGCAAACGGCGATATTCATATCGGCCATGCGCTCAATAAAACCTTAAAGGATTTTATCGTAAGATATAAGAATATGACGGGCTTTAAATCCCCTTATGTTCCGGGCTGGGATACTCACGGCCTCCCCACTGAGCTTAAAGCAAGAAAAGAAGCCCACATTTCCGCGGAAACTAATATTTCTGATTTGGAGCTTCGCAAAATCTGCCGCGACACTGCGCTCGGCTTCGTTGATATTCAGCGCGAAAGCTTTAAGCGCCTCGGCGTTATCGGCGAATGGGATAATCCTTATATCACCCTCACAAAGGATTTTGAAGAGGAGCAAATTAAGGTTTTTGCCGCCATGGCAACAAAGGGCTATATCTATAAGGGCTTAAAGCCCGTTTATTGGTGCCCCGATTGCAACACCGCCCTTGCAGAAGCGGAAATCGAATATGCCGAGGATCCCTGCCATTCAATCTATGTTAAGTTTAATGTAACGGATGATCTCGGCAAGCTGTCGCAAATGGGTGCCGATCTTAAAAACACCTATTTCGTTATTTGGACAACTACCACTTGGACTCTGCCGGCAAACGTTGCAATCTGCGTAGGCCCCAACTTTGAATATTCGCTCGTTAAAAGCGGTGATGAATATTATGTTATGGCAACCGATCTGGTGGCTTCCGCCATGGAGGCAAGGGGCGTTGCCGAATCCGATTATGAAATCGTGGGCACAATCATGGGCAATGAGCTTGAATATATGAAGTGCCAGCATCCGTTTATAGACAGAACTTCACTTGTTATCGTCGGCGATCATGTAACTCTCGAATCGGGCACCGGCTGTGTTCACACTGCGCCCGGTCACGGTGTTGAGGACTTCGTGGTTTGCAAAAATTATCCCGAAATCCCGATTATCGTTCCCGTTGATGCAAAGGGTGTGCTCACCGAGGAGGCAGGTCAATTCGCAGGCCTCACCACCGAGCAGGCAAATAAGCCGATTGCCGAGCATCTTGAAAAAACAGGCAATCTTTTTGCGCTTCAAAAAATCATTCACCAATATCCCCACTGCTGGCGCTGCCACAAGCCCGTTATCTTCAGAGCCACCTCTCAATGGTTCTGCTCCGTTGATGATTTCAAGGAGGATGCCGTTCGTGCTTCCGAGGATGTTAAGTGGTTCCCCGAATGGGGTAAGGACAGGCTTCAGTCAATGGTTAGAGAGCGCGCCGATTGGTGCATTTCCCGCCAAAGAAAATGGGGCGTTCCCATTCCCGTGCTTTATTGCAAGCATTGCGGCAAGGAAATTATTGATAACGATATTATGATGAAGGTTTCCGAAATCTTCGGCAAGGAAGGCTCGGACGCTTGGTTTGCACACGATGCCGAATACTTTTTGCCCGAGGGCTTCAAGTGCCCGCACTGCGGCGAAAACGAAGGCTTTGATAAGGAATCCGATATCATGGATGTTTGGTTCGATTCCGGTTCGTCACATCAGGCCGTGCTTGCAAAAAGGCCTTATCTCGGCAGACCCGCCGATGTTTATCTTGAGGGCGCGGATCAATACAGAGGTTGGTTCCAATCCTCGCTTCTCACCTCTGTTGCTCAGGGGCTCGGTGCTCCGTTTAAGCAAATCATCACCCACGGCTGGACTGTTGACGGCGAAGGCAAAAAAATGTCTAAATCCCTTGGAAACGGCATTGCTCCGCAGGATATCATTCAAAAATACGGCGCAGATATTCTTCGCCTTTGGGTTGCTTCTTCGGATTATCATGCAGATATCAGAATCAGCCCCGAAATTCTGAAGCAGCTTTCCGATAACTACAGAAAAATCAGAAACACGGCTCGCTTCTGCCTCGGCAATCTTTATGATTTTGATCCCGATAAGGATCAGGTTGCAAATGAAAGCCTTGAAGAGCTTGATAAATATGCTCTTATGAAGCTGGATGAGCTTATCACCACGGTAAGAAACAGCTTTGAAATTTATGAGTATCACACAGCGGCGCATGCAATTCACAATTTCTGCGTTGTTGATATGAGCAACTTCTATTTTGATGTGCTTAAAGACAGGCTTTATACTTCGGTTGCCGCATCCGCAACACGCCGTGCGGCTCAAACCGTTCTTTATAAAATTCTTGATGCGCTCACGCTTATGCTCACTCCTATTCTTGCCTTCACGGCAGATGAAATTTGGCGCTTCATGCCGCATGATGCTTCAAGAAATGCCGACTCTCCGCTCTTTAACGAAATTCCGCAGGCGGATTTCATTGAAACGGATCAGGCGTTTATGGATAAGTGGGAAAAGATTCATGCCGTTCGTGTTGATGTTCAAAAGGCTCTTGAGCTTGCAAGAAACGAAAAAATCATCGGCAAATCGCTTGAGGCTCAAATCACCCTCGGCGCTTGCTGCGAGCTTTATGATTTCTTAAAGGCAAACGAAGCCGCTCTTCCGGAAATATTCATCACCTCAGCGGTTAATGTTGTTTCCGATAAGCAGGAATTTGTCGGCGATGTTGAAGGCCTTTCGGTTTCCGTTTCAAAGGCAGAGGGCGAAAAGTGCGAACGCTGCTGGAAATTCTCCTCCACAGTCGGAAAAAGACGCAAATCATCCTCAGCTTTGCGCTCATTGCGCCGCAGTTCTTGCTCAAATGCAGCAGTAAGCGGCAAAAAACAATTTAAAAAGCTTTTATCAAGGCGGGCACTATGCAATCTGCCCGCCTTGTGCTTTATTTCTTTACGGGAGTGATATTTTGCACAGAAAAAAAGCATATTTGGTGCGCAGTTATGATTTTTCTTATTGCCGCCTTTGATCAAATAACAAAATATTTTGCCGTAAAGAATTTAAAGGGCAGCGAGCCGGTTGATTTTATAAAGGGCTTTATTCGCTTTAATTATGCGGAAAACACCGGTATGGCATTTTCACTGTTTAACGGCGCGCGTTGGATTTTTGTGGCGGTCACCGCAGTTGCCTGCGTGGCGGCGCTTTGGTATATTTTTTCAAATCGCTGCAAATCCCTGTGGCTTTATTGGAGTATTGCAGTTATTGCGGCGGGCGGCATCGGCAATTTAATAGACCGTGCTTTGTATGGCTATGTGGTTGATTTTATAGAGCCTGTGTTTGTTGATTTTGCCGTTTTCAATATTGCGGATTGCGCCGTAACCCTCGGCGCGGTTTCGCTGGTGGCTTATTTGGTTGTCGATTTGTTTAAGCCGGATAAGGATAATCAAAAAAAGCCCGAAAAAGGGGGATAATCCCTGTGAGTGACGCCTATATTTTTAATGTGTCGCCCGAAAATGCGGGCGAAAGGCTTGATAAATTTGTAAGCGACAGCGCAGAAGGGCTTTCCCGCTCGGCCGCTGCAAAAATCATAGATGAGGGCGGTGTAAAGGTCAACTCCTTAACACAAAGTAAGAATTACAAATTAAAGCAAGGGGATATGGTTTCCCTCGTTATCCCGGAGCCGGTTTCGCTTGATACCTTGCCGGAGAATATTCCGCTTGATATTGTTTATGAAGATTCGGATTTGCTTGTTGTTAATAAGCCAAAGGGCATGGTGGTGCATCCCGCACCCGGAAATTACAGCGGCACACTCGTTAACGCGCTTCTTTATCACTGTGGCAGCTCGCTCAGCGGCATAAACGGAGTGCTTCGCCCGGGAATAGTGCACAGAATAGATAAAGACACTTCCGGCCTTTTAATCGTTGCTAAAAACGATTTTGCCCACGCCGGCCTTGCCGAGCAGATTAAGGAGCATTCCTTTGAAAGGGCCTATGAATGTGTTGCACACGGCAATGTAAAGGAAGACGCCTTTACAGTTGCACAGCCTATCGGCAGGAATCCTAAGGACAGAAAAAAGATGGCCGTCACCTTTAAAAATTCAAAGCCCGCCGTAACTCATGTGGCGGTGCTTCGCCGCTATGGCAATTTTACCCACTTGCGCTGCACTTTGGAAACGGGGCGCACCCATCAAATCAGAGTGCACCTATCGTATGTCGGTCATCCGATAGCGGGCGATGAGGTCTACGGCCCCAAAAAGCCCGTAAAAGGGCTTTCCGGTCAGTGCCTTCATGCAAAGCACATCGGCTTTGTGCATCCGCGCACAGGGCAGTGGCTTGAATTTGAAAGCGATTTGCCCGAATATTTCACTTCGTTTTTAAATAAACTTGAAAAATCACAGTATATAATATTGCTAAAATAATGTGCGGCAATTAAATCTGCATAAGCAGGCGGGAATCGAACGCAATATGGTTTAAAGCAACCGATTTCTGCCTGCTTAAATAAACGCCGATTTTGCAAAATATGCAAAATCAAAACACTCTTAATTTTTAAGGAGAATAATTATGGCGCAAACATTTGAAAATTGGCTTGTTGTTTCGGATATAGACGGCACTTTGAATAATAAATTCAGGAAGCTGCCCAAAAGAAATTATAATGCCATAAAGGAATTCACCGAAAAAGGCGGCAATTTCACATTGGCATCGGGCAGAATGGTTTCAAGCCTTAAAAGAAATTATGATCGCGTAACACCGAATCAGCCCGCAATTGTTATAAACGGCGCCGGCATTTATGATTATAAGCAGGAAAAAATGCTTTGGCGCAGCACCATCGGCCCAAAGGGCAGGCAATTTGTTAAAGAAATTTCAGAGCTTTTTAATACTCACGGCCACAGCGTTGATGTGGGTATATTTTTTTGATGATTATGTGTATATTGTCAAAAAAGGCTTGCTTTCCAGAGGGCAAATGTTTTTTGATAAATCTCATTATGAGGTAACGAGCATTGATGACGTGCCCGAGGAGGGCTGGATGAAGGTTATTTTTTGGTCTAATCCTCTAACGATAAACGAACTTGAAAAATACGTAAGCCGCCACGAAAATCCCGATGCCAATTTTATGATGTCCTCGCTTTGGAGCTTCGAAATGCTGCAAAAAGGCACTCATAAGGGCACGGGCGTTATGAAGCTTGCCGACAGGCTCGGCATTGAAAAAAAGCCATGTTGCCGCCATAGGCGATTATTATAACGATTGGGATATGCTCAAAACGGTGGGATTGCCCGCATGCGCGGGTCAGGCGCCTAAGCCGATTCATAAAATCTGCAAATATGAGGCTTGCCATTGCAATCACGGCTGTGTTGGCGATTTGCTTGAATATATAATGAGCGGCAAGGCAGAAGAGGATATCGCTGCAAACGCCGCAAAAGGAATTGATTTAAAATGATTATCGGTGCGCATTTAAGTGCCTCAAAGGGCTATGTTCATATGCTTGATGAAGCTGTTTCCATAGGTGCAAACACCTTTCAGTTTTTCACTCGCAATCCGCGCGGAGGTAAGGCAAAGGAACTTGATTTGAATGATGCGGCGCTTTTTAACGAAAAAAGCAAGGCGCAGGGTGTGAATGTGATTTTGGCGCATGCACCCTATACGCTTAATTGCTGCTCGGCAAAGCCGGAGGTAAGGCAATTTGCAATCGAAACCTTTGCCGATGATTTAAAAAGAATGGAAGCCACGCCCGGAATGCTTTATAATTTTCACCCTGGCTCGCATGTGGGGCAGGGCGAAGAGGAGGGTATCCGCTTTATTGCAGAGGCGCTGAATACCGTTCTTCGCGGCGATATGACAACAACCGTCCTGCTCGAAACAATGGCGGGCAAGGGCACTGAAATCGGCAAAAGCTTTGAGCAGCTGCAAGGCCTAATAGAGCGTGTGGAGCTTTCGGATAAAATCGGCGTTTGCCTCGATACCTGCCATGTGTTTGACGCGGGCTATGATATAGTTAACAATTTGGACGGCGTGCTTGAGCATTTCGATAAGATTATCGGAATAAACCGCCTGCGCGCACTGCATTTGAATGACAGTAAAAATCCATTTGCCTCGCATAAGGACCGCCACGAAAAAATCGGCCTCGGCAGTATAGGTGAAAAGGCGTTTGAAAATATAGTAAATAATGAATATCTGCGCGATTTGCCGATGTTTCTTGAAACGCCTAATGAGCTTTCGGGCTATAAGGCTGAAATTGCGCTTTTGCGCTCGCTTCAAAAATAAGCGTCATGCGTGCGGCGGCACCGCATGCTTTTTTATAAATTTTGTTTGGTGGTATTCGTTTGCGTTTGTTTTTAATTTTGCTCGGCTCTGCATTGCTTGTTTGGTATCTTGCACCGATTGCTGCGGCAATATTCAATATCGGCAATGCCTGCGGCACCGCGTTTTCGGCTTTTTTAATATTATTCGGCGCGTTTTTTTATTCATTGCCGCATTGGCTTCAAATTTCAGGGTGCTGCATTGCAACGGCAGTGTTTGCGGCTGCCGTGCCCGTTTCAATAAAAATGGCGAAGTATTCAAATTATAAAACAAGCGGCGGCGCCAAAACGGTTATTGTGCTCGGCTGCCGCGTTAAAGGCACCAAGCCGAGCCTTTATCTCTATAAGCGCTGCATGTCGGCTGTGGCTTACCTAAAGGAAAATCCGGCCGCCGTTGCAATTTTATCAGGCGGGCAGGGCAAGGATGAGGATATCAGCGAGGCTTTGTGCATGCAAACCGTTTTGGAGGCAGAGGGCATAGAAAAATCGCGCCTGCTTTTGGAGGATAAATCCGCAAACACGCGCGAAAACATATTCTTTTCAAAGCAAATTATCGAAAGCCGCTCTCTCTCAAAATCCGTGCTTATCGTCACCAATGAATTTCACGAATATCGTGCAAAAATGCTGTGTGATGAAGCGGGTTTGGAATTTCATTCCAAATGCAGTTATTCCGCAAAATACACTTTTTTAACCTTTTACACCCGCGAACTTATGGGCGTTTACAGGGATTATTTATTAAAGCTTAAAAGGAAGTTGAAAAATGAGCGAAAATAAATGGCTCGATTGGGCGGTTGAATTGCAAAGCCTTGCCCAAGCAGGGCTTAAATACACAAATGATGTGTTTGATCGGGAACGCTTTGAGCGAATCCGCGAAATATCGGCGGAGATTTTGGCTCACCAAAGCGATATCCCGTTTGAAAAGGTGTGCGATATTTTTTGCTGCGAGCAGGGCTATCAAACTCCGAAACTCGATTCCCGCGCTTCCATAATCAAGGATAATAAAATTCTTCTTGTGCACGAGAAAAACGGCACTTGGTCACTTCCGGGCGGCTGGGTTGATGTTGATATATCCGTTGGTGAAAATGTTGTTAAAGAGGTGCGTGAGGAGGCAGGCTTGATTGCCGTGCCGGAAAAGGTGATTGCCGTGCAGGATCGGGAAAAGCACAACCGCCCCGTTTATGCAAACAAAATCTGCAAGGTATTTGTGCAGTGCCGTGTTATCGGCGGAGAATTTAAAGAAAATCACGAAACCACGGGCTTTGATTATTTCGGCATTGATGAATTGCCGCCGCTTGCAACGGAAAAAATCAATAAAGAGCAAATTCAAATGTGCTTTGATGCATATAACGATGATAATTGGAAAACTCTGCTCGATTGATTTATAACCGTGTTTTTGTCGGCAAAGCAAAGTGTGGCTTGCTGTATATTCGGCAAACAAAAAAACAAGCAAGAAAAAAGAGGAGTCAATGACTCCTCTTTTCTATTGCTCAAATAAAAGTATTCGGCTGTTTTAGCGGTTTGTGCCTTTAGAAAAAAATCTTGCGGCGTTTTGAATAAGCTTGTCAAGCGCGGGCTCGCCGCATTTTTTTATGATTTCCTTTGCGCCCGGCTCGTATTCCGGCGGTCGTGAGCTCATGTTGTGGCAATCGCTGCCGATAAGCGTGATTTTGCCGCTTTCAAGATATTTGAAAAGCTTTTTCTTTATGTGGCGCGATTCATCGGCAAATGAGTTTATGTTCACCTGCGCAATGCAGCCGAGCGAAATCAAATAATCAAGCTTATCGGGTTTGTCCATAAGCGATTTATATCTTTCAATGTGCGCCAAAATCGGCGTTATGCCGTGGTCGCAAATCAAATCAATCAGCCTGTTGCAGGCGCGCTCGGAAAACTCCTCCGAAAAAGAATGCTCAATCAGGGCGCAATTTGTGCCCTCAATTTTAATCGGGCTTAAATCGTCGTTTGAAAAAAGATATTTGCTTATGTAAACCTCGGCACCGAGCCTTATTTTGGGGCTTCCCGGCGGAAGCGCGGCTTTCAGCTTTGCGGCTGCCGCGTCACGCTTTTGCAAAAAATCCGCAAGCGAAATGGAATCGCTGTAATAATGCGGAGTGCAAACGATTTTTTCGGCACCCTGCGCGCTCAGCTTTGCAATCATTTTAAGGCTTGTTTCCACATCTTTTGAGCCGTCGTCTATCCCGGGCAAAATGTGGCAATGCGTTTCGGTAAGTCCGTTTAAAATCGTGTCTGTCATCTCCCGTTGCGGTCAAAATCGGCTCGATTTTGCCGCTTAATCATAAAAAATCGAATTTTCTTTACGCTCGGCGGTTGCCGTGTGCCTTTTAATAAGTGTAATCGCCGTAGCCGTATTTTGAATATCCGTATTTGGAGCTGTATTTTGAACCGTAGCCGCTGCCTTCGCCGCGCTCGTAATTCACAACAAAGCCCAATATTTTTGCGTCGATAAATTTAAGCGAGTTGAGCGCCTTTTGCAGCTCGGGGTGCGTTGATGAATAAGAGCGCACCACAAGCACAACTCCGTCCGATTCGCGGATGACGGGCAAAGCGTCCGAAACCACATTTATCGGCGGGGTGTCTATAATTATGTAGTCGTATTTCTGCGAAACTTTGTTTAAAAATTCGGTCATCGGCTCACTGCCGAGAATTTCGCCCGGATTCGGCGGTATTGAACCGGAGGCAATAACGGATAAATTCGGGTATTCCGTGGGGTGGATTATTCCGAACAGATCCGCCTGCTGTGCCGTGCGGCTGTTTACGGAGGCACTCAAATAATTTGTCAGCCCCGGTGCGCTCGGAATTGAAAAATAATGGTGTATTTTCGGCTTTCTTAAATCGCCGTCAATCAGCAGCACGCGCTGATCCGCCTGCGCTATGGAAACAGCCAAATTGGCTGTTGTGGTGGTTTTGCCCTCGTTCGGAGCGGAGGAGGAAACCACTATTATTTTGCAGCCTTTTTTCATAACGGAAAGCATAATGTTTGTTCTTATCGTTTTATATGCTTCTTCAACCCTGAATTTAAGGCCCGGGTCCATTATGGAATTTTTCAGCAGAAAGCGCGATGTGTTTTCGCCGCTTTTATTGTTTTTTGCCATTGCTCCCTGCCTCCTTTTTTTGCCTTGCTAAATTAAATTCGGGAATCGAACCCAAAATCGGAATATCGTATTTGCCGTCAAGATCGGCGCTGCCTTTGATTCTCACATCAAGAAGATCCCTCAGCACGGCATAAAGCCCTGCAAGAAAAATGCCCGCCGCGGCGCCGATTATGCATTTTTTCGGGTAATCCATGCTCTCTGCCGCGGATGCTTTTATAGGCGGGTCCTCAACTGAGGCAAGCACAAGCCCTTGGTTGGTGCTTTTCATTCTTTCGGGCACGCATCTTTGAAGGCTCTGTGCGATGTGATAGCTCAAATCGGCGTCGTTTGTGGTTGTTGTAAATTCAAACATAGCCGTGTTTTCTATGCTTTCAACCTTTGTGGAATTTTTTTATTACCGACGCGGGGTAATCCGTGCCGTAGGTTTTGTTTAATTCGTCTGCCACGGTTTGATAAAAATTCGTTTGTGGAAAAGATTTCGATATATGTGTCAAGCATTTTCATGGCATAATTCATTTTTGCTTGTTTGGCTTGCCTGCTGAGCGTGGGTGCTGCTTTGCGCCGAGCTGGTGCTGTCCGCAAGCTCCTGAGCGGAATCGTTAGCATATGCCAAAAATTCAATCGTTGAGGTGTAGGTAAGCGTTGTGAATTTTGCCGTTGCTATTCCCGCGATGATTGCGCCGATTATCGCAAAAACGATTATCAGCTTCCACTTTTTTTAAAAAGCGCGGAAAAAAACCTTTTGCACATTTGCGTCTATATTCAATCAAATCCATCCTTTCGTGAGGCAGGCTGTTTTTTTATCAAAAATAATAAAAAAATAATATCAATTTAAGTTTATCTTAAAAAAATTTGCTTTTGTCAATAACGGCGACAACCTTTTTTTCTATTGACAAATTAAAAATAAACAATAATATATTAAAAATATTTATTATGTATATAATCGAAGCGTTTTTCGATTATGTGAACAGAGGTACTGCTTATGATGCTTGAAAAAATGCCCGTTTGGGGTCCGTATTCAAAAAAATATATGGGAATTTCCCGCGTGGTGGATTCGCTGCCGCAATCGGGTGCAAGATTTGATTTTTCCGTGCACCCCACCGTGTGGAATTCCTCGGTACCCGTGCCTAATGTAACCTTCCCGAGCAATTATCATCTTTGGCATTGCAACGGTGATTATTCGTATTATTCATATCGCTATGAGCTTATGTGGAAAGATATGATTTATTGCGATGTTTCCTTTTCAAAAATAAACGATAAAGCCTATCTTATGCGCTGTGAATTTTTCAACAACACGGATTTAAAGCAAAACTGCATTTTAAACGCTTATTCGGCAATGGAATTTCCGAAGCCGCTTTATTGCGATGTTTCGCTTCCGAAAAAATGCGTGTTTAAGGGCGCAAACGATTATGTTGAATATAATTATGCAAATCCCCGCCCGTGGGATACCGAAAACCCGGACGGCATGCATAAGGGTCAATTCTCGGATTATCGCTTCACCGGCGGCTTCGGCCTCGGCGACAGATGTGAAAATTACCATGTTCCCGCCCTCGGCTTAAAGCCCTTCGGCTGTGAAAAAAAGGCGATTTTGTTTCATATAATTTCGATATTTCGGGTTTTGATAATCCCATGCTTACCGTTCGCTATAAATCCGTAACGGAGGATAACGCCGAATTTTTGCTCTGCGGCGAAAAAATCACCTTCTTCCGCAGCGATGAGCTCACAACTGCGTCTTTCCCGATTTCTTCCGGCGCGCTCGAATTTGTAAGCCTCGGCAAGGGCGGCATTGAGCTTGATTTTCTTGCCGTAACCGAAGCGGGCGATGAAAATTTGATTAAAACCCAAATCAAAAAGCACGGCTTCACTCCCGAAATCAAGTCCGAGCCCTGCGGCAGGGGCAAAAGAATAGCGCTCACATATCCCGAAACCGGCGATACATATTATGTGCTCACTCACAACGAGCGCACAAGAGAGCGCACCCTCGATTCCGGCTGCCTTGAGGATGCTTTGCCGAACAGACTTTCAAACGGCGACCACACTTATGACGAATTAAGGCGCACCTTCTCCGAAAGCTTTACGGAAAAGAAAAGCGACGAAGGCTTCTTCCACAATGCGCTTATTCAGTCTATATTTATCGACCCGCAGTCAACTCATGTTGAATACATGGTTGTTTCCGAGGAGGCTTTTGAGCCGCTTTCGGATTCCGAATATGAGGCGATTTATAAAAAAGCAAGCGTAACAGAGGATGCAGGCTATAATGAAGAGGGCAAAAAATACACCCTTTCAACCGAAATTCTTAAATCGACTCTGCTCACAAATGTTGTTTACCCCGTTTATAAGCACGGCGAAAATGTTATTCATTTTACCCCCGGCAAAAGATGGGACAGCTTTTATACATGGGACAGCGGCGTAATCGGCGCAGGCGTTTTGGAATTCAGCCCCGAAAAGTCAAAATATATTCTTGAAACCTATCTTTCAGACGATGATAATAAGGATTTTGATTTCCTGCTTCACGGCAGCCTTGTGCCCACTCAGTTTGTGCAGTATCTTGAAATGCTCAAGCGCGAAAACGATAAGGAAAAGCTTTTTGGCGCTTTATGATAAAATGATGCGCTATTATCGCTTCCTTGCGGGCGAAAACGGCTCCACCACGGCAAAATTCAAAAACGGACTGCTCACCACTTACGATTATTGGTATTCCTGCTCGGGTATGGACGATTATCCTGCTCAGGTTTATATGATAGATAAGCAGATGATGGACAGAATTTGCCCCTGCATTTCAACATCACATATCATTCGTGCGGCAAAGATTATGCGCATGGCGGCTCTTGCACTCGGCAAGGAGCAGGATGCACAGCGCCTCACGAAGGATATCGAGCAATCCACGGCGGCTCTTAACGCCCTCGCTTGGGATGAAAAAGCGGGCTATTATTCATACACGGTTTATGACGAAAACAAAAACCTTTGCGCTTATCTCAGAAATGAGCAGGGCGAAAATATGAATAAGGGCATGGACGGCGTTTACCCGATAGTTGCGGGTGCCGCTCCGGCAGACAGAGTTAAAAGGCTTCTTGCCCACATAAAAAACCCGAATGAAATGTGGAGCAAAAGCGGAATTTCCGCCGTTGATATGAGCGCTTCTTATTATTTTAACGACGGCTATTGGAACGGCAATGTGTGGATGTCGCACCAATGGTTTTTGTGGAAAACGATGTTTGATCTCGGCGAAGCTGATTTTGCGTTTGAAATCGCAAAGCGCGCGCTTGATATGTGGAAAGCGGAAACCGATTTTTCGTATTGCACATATGAATGCTTCGGCATCGAAACTCAGCGCGGGGGCTGGTTCCATAATTTCGGCGGCCTTTCCGCTCCCGTTTGCATTTGGGCAAATGCTTATTATAAGCCGGGCACGGTAACAAGCGGCCTTGATATTTGGGTGGATAAGGAAATCACAACTGCCGATTCTGCCGAAATCGATTTTAAATATTACGGCGGCAGCGATAAGTACACAGTCCTTGTGTGCCTTGATGATAAAAACAAATATCGCGCCGAATTAAACGGCAGCCCGGTTGAGATAAACGAAAGATCCGCCGGCATAATCGAAATCACACTCGGCGGCGATGTTAAAGGTGGCAAACTTTGCGTTTGCGTTAAGGAATAATTATTTGCAGAAAGGCAGTTTAAATATTTATGGCAGGTAAAATTTGGGGCAGTAATAATGAGCCGCTTAAAATTCAGTTTATAACGGACACCCATTATTATTCCAGAAAAGGCGGCGATAACGGCGCCGCATACGATAAGGCGGAATCAAAAAGCCAAAAGGTTATTAAGGATACGGATCTTGTAATCAAAAAAGGCTTCGATATGCTTTGCGAGGATAATTCCACGGATATTGTTGTTCTTTCGGGCGACACCACTAAAGACGGCGAAATCGAATCCCACAAGGAATTTATTGAGATGCTGCGCGATTTGAAAAAGCGCGGCAAAAGGGTTTATGTTATCACCTCCACCCACGATTTTAAAGAGGACGGCAAGGCAGAGGGCTATGACGGCGATAAAACCGTAACCGTTCCCGCGGTTGAAAATATTCATGATTTGTGGGATATGTATTATGAATTCGGCCCCAACGAGGCCATAGCTTCCTATGAGCCGTCGCTTTGCTATGTTGTGCAGCTTGCTCCGGGCTACAGGCTCTTTGCTTTGAACGATGATAAAAACGGCAATCCGGACGCCCCCGGTTCGGGCTACAGCGAAGAATGTAAAAAATGGATTTTGGAGCAGCTTGAGGATGCGCGCAAAAACGACCAATTCGTTATCGCCATGACTCATCATCCGATGATTGCGCCGAGCCCGTTTTATGCGATAATCGGCAAGGGCGATATGCAGCGCGGCTGTGAGGATACGAGAGAGATTTTTGCCGATAACGGCATTTCCTGCATGCTTTCGGGCCATACGCATATTCATGATATCTCTTACACCGTTTCAAAAAAAGGCAATGTTTTTTATGATGTTTCCTGCGGCGCAATGGTGGGCTGCCCGCCCGTTATGCGCACGGTAACGCTTGATCCGCGCGCCGGCGAAATTAAGGTAGATACTCAGGTTATCAAGGATGTGCCGGGGCTCGACACCGCCGGCAAGCCGTTTGACGAATATATGAAGGGCTTTTTCTTCGGCATGATCGGCGAGGTTATTTGGGCAATGGGCAACGATATAGACCGCCTGGCAGAACTTACCCCTGCGTTTTCAATTCCCGGTGAAAAGGTAAAAAAGCTTGCCTGGCTGATTAAGCCCATCGGCAAATGGCTCAATAAGCTCACCATTAAAAAGGTTTGGCGCCTTTGCAAAAAGGAAAGCGGCCTCAAAAAAAGCGATATCACCGATATTGCGGATAACAAAGTTGTGGATTTCATCCTTGAATTGGTGCAAAATCTTTATTGCGGTGATTCGCCTTACGGCCCCGAAACCCGCGAATATAAAATCACCTGTGCTTTTCTTAATGTTATTGACAGCTTCCTTAACACAATCGGTTTCAAGCTCGGCAAGGTGCTTAAAGGCGCCACCACGGCAAGAGCGCTTGTGGAGCCGCTTCTTTGGAACAACGGCATTTGCGATGAAAAAGCGACCTTAAAGCTTTATCCGCTTAACGACGGCGGTGAAAAAGCAACCGAGCCAAAGGATTTTTACACTCATTTTGAAGATCCCGTTAAAAAGAGCAAAAAAGGTCCGCTTGTGCTTGCTGTTTTAATTTTGCTTGTTATTTTGCTGCTTGCGATTATCGCCGGCGTGATTGCGCTTGTTGTTTGGGCAGTCATTGCAATTGTGCATGCCGTTACGGGCAGCCTTGCTTTTGGGTCTGTTTTTTTGTAAACAAAGTATTAAATTATTCTTGCATATTGCAGGCGTATTTGTTATACTTTAATAGATAATTATTTGAAGCGGCGTGTTCGGAATTATCGCCGCTTCTCAATCTTTTATTTAAGGAGTAAAAATTATGGCAGAAAATGAAAAGAAAAAGTTCAGCCTCGGCGGTATTGATGATAAGGCCGAGGGCAAAGGTTCGTTTTTCAAAACACTGTGGCAAATCGTTAAGTTCCTTGTTGTTTCCGGCCTTGTAACAATCATTCAGCTTGCACTTGCGGCACTTCTTCCGCTTGTTTGCGACCAAATTCACACATTGCTTCCGGAATTTTTAAGAGGTATTTTTACCCCCACAATGTTCACCACCGGCTCTGAAGAGGCTAAAAAGTATGTTATTGACGGCGTTGTAACCTGGGGCTATGTGCTTCCGTTCCTGCTTTCAAACCTTATTGCAAACATCTATGGCTTCTATCAGAATAAGAAAACCACCTTTAAATCCGATGCACCGTGGTATAATTTCGCAGTTTATATTGTGCTTCTTCTTGCGCTTATCCTGTTCTCAACTTGGATGCAGGGCGCAATCGTTGGCGCTCTCTTAAAGGTTGAGGCCACAAACTGGTTCCTTAATATCGTAACGAATGAATCCGTTGCCCGCCTTATCGCTTCAATGGCAGCAGGCTTCGTTCAAATGGTTGTTCTTTTCCCGATGGAAAAATTCGTTCTCCTCAAAGAAAAGAAAAAAGACGGCGAAGAGGCTCCTGCAGCGGAATAATCCGAAATCGCCTTCAAATTTTAAATTCAAAATGCCGTGCCTCCAAGGCACGGTATTTTTTTCGCTTTTATGCCGCTTGATATTTGCGGCTTTTATGCAAATTTAAAAGGCTGTTTTGCCTTTGTAAAATATGGGTCAAATGTGCGCCTTCGCGATTGACTTTTGTGCTCCTTTGTGCAATAATATCACCGTCAAATGAAATAATACGGCCGCCGCCGGGCGGCGTTTTAACCGTGTTTTGCATCGTCAGGCTTTAAAAGATGCAAGATGCGGTCGGTTTTTTATTAAAAGGCTGTGGTGAGTGTTATGAAAAACAAGGATCTTGCTCTGTTTGCAAAATATACTTCGCTTAATGTAATAGGTATGATAGGCATGTCCGTCTATATTTTGGCGGATACTTTTTTTATTGCAAACGGCGTTGGCGCAAACGGGCTCACGGCGCTTAATCTTGCTCTGCCGATATTCAATCTTGTAAACGGCACAGGGCTTATGCTTGCCATGGGCGGCGCAACCAAATATAATGTTTGCAAAAGCCGCGGCGATTCGCACGGTATGGACAGCGCTTTTGTGAACACAATGTATGCCGCCGCGTTTTTTTCAGCGGTTTATATGCTTTGCGGCGCGCTTTTTTCGGCTAAAATCGCTTCGGCACTCGGCGCAAACAGCGAGGTGCTGCAAAGCACGACGATTTATTTAAAAGTGATCATGCTTTTTTCGCCCGCGTTTATTTGCAATAATATTGCAATTTCATTTGTGAGAAACGACGGTGCGCCCGCGCTGTCCACCACGGCAATGACGGTGGGCAGCCTTTCAAATATAGTGATGGATTATGTTTTTGTTTATCCTCTTGCCATGGGCATTTTCGGCGCGGTGCTTGCCACGGGCTTTTCACCGTGCATAAGCATGCTTATCTTGTCTTCCCACAAAATAAGGGGTAAAAACGGCTTCCATTTCCGCCGCATGGCGCCGAGCTTTAAGGTTATCGGCAATGTGGCGGCGCTCGGTGTGCCGTCGCTCATAACGGAGCTTTCCGTGGGCATAGTTATTCTTGTGTTTAATATGATTATTCTGCGCCTTGCCGGCAATATCGGCGTTGCCGCTTACGGTGTTATCTCGAATATGTCGCTTGTTGTCGTCTCGGTTTACACAGGTGTGGCGCAGGGTATGCAGCCGCTTTCAAGCCGTGCCCACGGCGAGGGAAATTTCAAAGCCGCGCGCAAATTCTTTAAATATGCCTGCGTAACGGCGGTTGCCGGCGCGGCGGTTATTTATCCGTTGCTTGCCTGCTTTGCAAATCCCATCACTTCGGTTTTTCAACAGCGAAAATAATGCCACCCTGCAGCAAATTGCCGTTCAGGGGCTGAGACTCTATTATATCGCCACGCCGTTTTTGGGCTTTAATGTGGTGCTAACGGTGTTCTTAACCTCCGTTGAAAAATCCGCGCCCTGCGCAGGCACTTTCAATATTAAGGGGAATTGCCGTTATCGTGCCCGTGGCGTTTGCACTTTCCGCCGCGTTCGGCATGGCGGGTGTTTGGTGCTCCTTTCCCGTTTCGGAATTTATCTGCGCCGTTTTTTTGGAATAATTGTGTTGGCTTTATTTTTTTCAAAAAGCAATCGGCAAAATCCAAAAATGCCAATGCTTAAAACGCATTTTAATTTCTCGCTTTCCGCCATCAAAAAAATAAAAACAAACGGTATCGAATATCGTAATTTCGCACAAGGCCTTGCCATTGTGCTCAGCGTGGCGAAAAAGTATTTTCGGCACGCTGTAGGCTGTTGAGAAAGGTTCTGAATTTCGTTTTCTTGCGAAGGAAGATGTACGATGGTACCTCGACTGAGCAAAAAACGAAAAACGCCGAAAGTGCCGCAAATTCGATGTTTGCGGCACTTTTACAATCCCTCCGAGTGCGATAAATCGCATCCGCCCCTTTACACAAGGGAAGCATTAAACGGTTAATTTATTTTATTGTCGTGGTTCGGGAACTTTATCAACAGTCTGTGCACAAGGCCTTGCCCTTGTGCTTATTTTTGGCTCTTTTATGTGAAAAAAATCAACAATTCATCGCACTTTTGCACTGCCGCTTTTGTTTTTAACTAAATCAACATTACAATTCCTATTGACAAAGTAGGAAATAACCGTTATTATTTAGGTGTATAAAAAAATGAGTGATGTTTGCTTTGCCGTTTGCGGCGGGCAAATCGAAAGGATGGCTTGATATGGCTGAAAATTTACTTGATGTGCAAAATTTGCAGGTTTCCGTTGGCGAAAAGGAAATTCTGCACGGAATAGATTTTAAGGTTAATAAGGGCGAAACCCATGTGCTTATGGGGCCTAACGGCGCGGGCAAATCCACCCTCGGCTATGCGCTTATGGGCAATCCCGTTTATAAAATCACGGGCGGCAAAATTCTGTTTCACGGCAAGGAAATAAATGCTAAGGCGGCGGATGAGCGCGCAAAGCAGGGCATGTTTCTCTCTTTCCAAAATCCGCTTGAGGTGCCGGGAATAACCTTAAAGGGCTTTATTCGCAGCACCTTGCAGCAAAGGGGCGGCAAAAGAGTGCCTCTTTGGGAGTTTAACAAGCAGTTTGAAGTCGCGGCAAAGCTGCTTCAAATGGATCCCGCTTACGGCGACCGCGATTTGAATGTGGGCTTCTCCGGCGGCGAAAAGAAAAAGGCAGAGATTTTGCAAATGCTTATGCTTCATCCCTCGCTTGCGATTTTGGATGAAACGGATTCCGGCCTTGATGTAGACGCTGTTCGCACGGTGTCGCAGGGCGTTATGGAATATCAAAAAAGCAAAAACGGCGGGCTTATCATTATAACCCACAGCACCAGAATTTTGGAATCCCTGCATGTGGATTACACTCATGTGCTTGTAAACGGCAAAATAGTTAAAACCGGCGACGGCTCTCTTGTTGACGAAATAAACGAAAACGGATTTGAGGCGTATGAAAACGCTGCCGAATAATTCGGCGCTTTTTCAAAGGAGGAATTAACTTGGCAGATAAAACTTATGTTGCGGATATAGACCGCAGCATTTACGATATTAAAGACGATGAAAAAGACGCCTATAAGGTAAACGAAGGCTTAACTCCGGATATCGTGCAAAAAATATCCGAGGAAAAGCACGATCCGCAGTGGATGCAGCTTTTCAGGCTTCAGGCGCTTCAAATATATAATGAAATGCAGGTGCCGGATTGGGGCCCCTCAATCGCGGGGCTTGATATGGAGCATATTGTAACCTATGTTAGGCCAAACACAAAAATGAGCGCAAAATGGTCTGAAGTGCCCAAGGATATTAAGGACACTTTTGAGCGCCTCGGTATTCCGCAGGCAGAGCGCAAATCGCTTGCGGGAGTCGGCGCGCAGTACGATTCGGAGCTTGTTTACCACAATGTGCGCAGCGAGGTTGCCGAGCTGGGCGTTGTTTACACGGATATGGAAAGCGCGCTTAAAGGCCCTTATGCCGATATGGTGCGCAAGCATTTTATGAAGCTCGTCACCCCGCACGATCATAAATTTGCGGCGCTTCACGGCGCTGTGTGGAGCGGCGGCTCGTTTGTTTATGTTCCGCCCGGAGTTTCGGTTGAAATTCCGCTTCAATCTTATTTCAGGCTCAATGCGCCCGGCGCAGGCCAGTTTGAGCACACTTTGATTATAGTTGACGAGGGCGCTTATCTTCACTTTATAGAGGGCTGCTCCGCGCCTAAATACAATATTGCAAATTTGCATGCCGGCTGTGTTGAATTATTCGTCGGCAAAAATGCAAAGCTGCGCTATTCCACCATCGAAAATTGGTCTAAGAATATGTATAATCTCAACACCAAGCGCGCCTTGGTGGAAGAGGGAGGCACAATCGAATGGGTTTCCGGCTCGTTCGGCTCGCATGTTTCTTATCTTTATCCCATGAGCATTTTAAAGGGCAGGGGAGCAAGAATGGAATTCACGGGCATCACCTTTGCCGGCAAGGGTCAAAATCTTGACACGGGCGCAAAGGTTGTTCACAGTGCGCCTGAAACTACCTCCTATATGAACACACGCTCAATTTCCAAGGACGGCGGCATAAGCACCTTCCGCAGCAGCGTGGTTGTGAATAAGGAGGCGGAAAACAGCAAATCCTCCGTTTCCTGCCAATCCCTTATGCTTGATGATATTTCAAGGTCGGATACCATTCCCGCAATGGATATCCGCACCAAGAATGCCGATATCGGGCATGAGGCCAAAATCGGCAGAATCAGCGATGAAGCAGTGTTTTATCTTATGTCTCGCGGAATCAGCGAGGAGGATGCAAGGGCAATGATAGTAAGCGGCTTTGCGGATGATGTTTCAAAGGAGCTGCCGCTTGAATATGCCGTTGAAATGAATAATCTTATTCGCCTTGAAATGAAAGGCAGCATAGGCTGAGGAGGTTTCGGTTATGAATGATAAAAATATAATATCGGTCAATCCTTTGCCTGCCCCCACCTGGAATTGGCTGCATTTAAATGAAACGGCCGCCGAATTTCCCTCGGCTTTCGGCGCGGCTGAGGCTTCGCTTTCGGGCGCGGTATCCGAAATCGCCGATTATGCCGATTGGAAAAATTATCCGTCGGGCATGGGCGTGCAGCTTGCAAATGCCGTCGGCACTTCAAATTTCGGTGCAGTTTTGCTTGCCTCGGCGGGTGAAAACGAAACCGCGCAGGCAAAGCTTCATTTTGATTTTAACGGCGGCGATTTGTGCCGCCGCGTGGCAATAAGCGCAAAGGCGGGCGCGGATTTAACCGTTATTATGGATTACGCTTCCGCTCCGGACTGTGCCGGCAATTTCGCCGTGCAAACGGAAATCACCGCCGAAATGGGCGCAAAGATTAAGCTTGTTCAGCTTCAGCTGCTCGGCAAGGGCTGCACGGTGTTTAATGATATTGCTGCAAGCTGTGAAAGCGGTGCTTCCGTTTCGCTTATTCAATTTTTCCTCGGCTCGGGCAAAACTTATTCGGGCTGTGAAGCACGCCTTGAGGGCGATGAAAGCAGATTTGAGGCCGAAATCGGATATTTCGGCAAAGAAAATCAGGCTTTTGATATGAATTACAATGCCGTTCACCTCGGCAAGCGCACACGCAGCATTATGAATGCGGGCGGAGTGCTTGATGACGGGGCAGAAAAAATCTTTAGGGGCACCATTGATTTTAAACGGGGCTCCGCAGGCTCAAAGGGCGATGAAAAAGAGGATGTGCTTCTTCTCGGCGATGATGTTGTGAATAAAACAATTCCGCTTATTTTGTGCGCGGAGGAGGATGTGCAGGGCAATCACGGCGCCAGCATAGGCAGGCTTGATGAAGCATTGCTGTTTTACCTTGCTTCAAGAGGGCTTACCGCCGAGCAGGCAGAGGCTCTTATGGCGCGTGCAAAGCTCGACGCGCTCTGCGCAAAAATCGGCGATGCCGAAGCGCAAAAATCGGTTGAAGAATATTTGGAGGCTGCCGAATGACGGAAAAAGAGGTTTTGAAATATCGCAACGATTTCCCGATATTTTCGCAAAGCAATGTTGCGTATCTTGATAACGCCGCCACTGCTCAGCGCCCCGTGCAGGTGATCAATGCGGTTAATGATTTTTATGAAACCCGCAATGCAAATCCCCTGCGCGGTCTTTATAAGCTTGGTGTGGATGCCACGGAGGCCTATGAGGGCGCGCGCGAAAGAGTGCGCAGGTTTTTAAACGCACCCTGTGCGGCAGATATTGTGTTTACAAGAAACGCAACGGAAAGCATAAATCTTGTGGCTTACAGCTATGGGCTGAATTTCATTAAGCCGGGTCAGGAAATCGTTGTTACGATAGCGGAGCACCACAGCAATATTTTGCCTTGGCAAATGGTGGCAAGGCAAACGGGCGCAACGCTTAAATATCTTGAATGTGATAAAACGGGCGCGTATTCCGACGAGGCGCTTGAGGCCGCAATAACGGATAAAACCGCCCTTGTGGCAATGGCGCAGATATCAAATGTGTTCGGCAGGGAAAATCCTATTAAAAAGGTTGCAGCGCTTGCTCATAAACACGGTGCAGTTTTGCTTGCCGATGCGGCTCAAAGCGCGCCGCATGTTAAAATAGATGTTTGCGATTTGGATGTGGATTTTCTTGCTTTTTCGGGCCACAAGCTTATGGCTCCCATGGGAATCGGCGTGCTTTACGGTAAATCCGAATTGCTTGAAAAAAATGCCGCCGTTTTTTTATCGGGCGGCGAAATGATTGAATATGTAACCCGCGAGGGCGCCACCTATGCCGAATTGCCGCATAAATTTGAAGCGGGCACGGTTAATGCGGGCGGTGCCTGCGGGCTTGCCGCGGCGATTGATTATATAGAAAGTGTTGGGTTTGAGAATATTGCCGAAAGGGAAAATCATTTGGCTCAAATTGCTCTTTCGGGGCTTAAAGAGCTGAAGGATGTTAATATTATCGGCTCGGAAAATCCTGCCGAGCACTGCGGTATAATCACTTTCACGGTAAACGGGGTTCACCCCCACGATATAAGCGCGATTTTGGATGCGGACGGCATTGCGATTCGCGCGGGTCACCATTGCGCTCAGCCGCTTATGAAATATCTGGGCACGCCATCCACCGCAAGGGCAAGCTTTTTCTTTTATAATACCGAGTGGGAAGCCCGCCGCTTTGTGGAATCCGTTTCCGAATTGAGGAGGAAAATGGGATATGGAGAATAGAAGCTTTTATAACGAAATTTTAACCGAGCATAATCTGAACCCTTATCACAAGCACGATTTGCCCGATGCAAATTTGGTGCTTGAGGGCGTTAATCCAAGCTGCGGTGATGATATCATTCTTAAATTAAAGGTGGAAAACGGCGTGATTGAAGACGGCGCCTTCGTCGGCGACGGGTGCGCGATTTCACAGGCGTCCGCCGATATTATGCTTGATCTTGTGATCGGCAGAAAAAAGAAAGAGGCGCTTCATTTGGCGGATCTTTTCCTTAAAATGATTAAAAGCGGCGTAACGGACGATGAATTGCGCGAGCTTGAAGAGGCGGGCGCGCTTCAGGATGTTTCGCATATGCCGGCACGCGTTAAATGCGCCGTGCTCGGCTGGCACACCATGGAAGAAATGCTTGATAAGCAAAAAGCGAATGATTTGCCGCTTGCAAATCACATTAAAAAGAGCTTTGGGATTTTAAATCCCAAAGCTCTTTTGCTGTATAAGATGTTTGTTTTATTCTGCCTTGTCGGCGAATTCCTCGGCCTTTTGTTTTTTTGTTTCGGCGGTGTTTTCCTGATTGCGGAAAACCACAAATTTATCGTAAAGGAATTCCGTTATCATGTTGCAGGCCATTGTGCAGCCGAGCACAATATAGTTGATTGCCGTAACATCCGCAAATTTTGCCGTGAAATAATTGCCCAAAATTGTTGAAACAGGCGTGAAAACAAGATAAAAGGCAAAAACCTTAAGCATTGCAATCGGAATGTTTGCCGCAGATTTAAAGGTGAATTTTCTGTTGAAGGTGAAATTCCAAAGCACGGAAAGAATCAGTGCAATCAAATACATGGGGCCGTATTCGTTTTGCATGATTTTTGCAAAGCTTGTGTTTGTTTCCATTAAATTTTGGAAAAACGGCAGCTTGATGATAACCTCGCTCATTAAAGTAAAGCTTGCCACCTGAATAATGCCGGCTGATGCCGAAAAACAGCGCAAATTTCACAAATTGCCAAATGTTTTTTTGATTTTTTTTCTTTTCTTTGCCCATAATATGAGCCTCCTTATGCCGCAAATTGTATATTTATTTTATCACACAAAAATGCAGTGTTCAATAAAAAAATCATACACGCGGCATAAAAGAAGTAAAAATCGGACGAAAACAAATAAAAAAAGAGATACTCAAAAGAGTATCTCTTCGTGGCTCCCCAAGTTGGACTCGAACCAACGACCCTGCGGTTAACAGCCGCATGCTCTACCGACTGAGCTATTGAGGAATGTGTTGCAATCTCAAGTGCGTTAATATAATAGCAAATTATGCAGGCGTTGTCAATAACTTTTTATTTATTTTAAAAAAATATTCTCTTTTTATTTTATTTGCCTTTGTGTTAATATCAAGTTATGGAACAAAAAGCATAAAATTCATCCGTTTGCGCCCATATATGATTCACAAAGCAGAGTGCTGATTTTGGGCACAATGCCGTCGCCCAAATCGCGGGAAAACGATTTTTATTACGGCAATGTGCAAAATCGCTTTTGGCGTGTGCTTTCAATCGTGCTCGGCTCTGAAATCCCTGCCGATAACGAGGGCAAAACCCGCTTTTTGCTCAATCACAAAATTGCTCTTTGGGATGTGCTTTGCGAATGCGATATCTGCGGCGCGGCGGATTCAAGCATAAAAAATGCGGTGCCCGCGGATTTGAATGTGATTTTGCGCTCGGCACCCGTTAAAGGAATATTCGCAACGGGTAAGGCAGCCTATAAATTTTATTGCAAATATCAGCTGCCCAAAAACGGGAATTGAAGCCGTTTGCCTGCCCTCCACAAGCCCGGCTAATGCAAGAATGGGCATTGAAGAGCTTGTGCGCGAATATTCCGCAATAAAAAAATATTTGCAGTAATTTATGATTTTTTAAGGGGGAATCATTTTTATGCAGCATGAAATCACAAGGCCGCAAAGGCTGCTCGATGATACGGGGAATATCGCCGAGCCGGGCTTTGCGAAAAAGCTTTATTGGCAGTATTCAAGGGCAGATATCAAGGCACCCGCCATGCGAATAAAGGAATGGGATTATTATTATGTGGGCACGCAGGATTACGGCATTTGCCTCACCGTTTCGGACGCGGCTTATGTAAGCTGCGTTTCGGCTTCGATTTTGCGCTTCGGAAAATGCCCGCGCCAAATGAACGATTCCGAAATCGGCGCGTTTCCTATGGGCAAGCTTCATATGCCGCTTTCCTCAAAAATCGGCGATGTGCATGCCAAGGTGGGCACGGCGGAAATGACCTTTGAAAACGACGGAAAATCAAGGCACCTTTTCGGCACATACGCAAATTATTGCAACACGAAAAAGCCGCTTAAATTCGATATTGTGCTTTCGGATATTCCGCCCGAAAGCATGGTTATCGCCACGCCTTTTGATAAGGATAAGCATTTTTATTATAATCAAAAAATAAATTGCATGCGTGCCGAGGGCTGGTTTTCGTTTGACGGTAAAAAATACGAATTTAATTCCGAAAACGGCGCTCTTGCCACCCTTGATTGGGGCAGAGGCGTTTGGACTTATGATAACACCTGGTATTGGGGCTCCGGCCAAATGATTTTGGAGGACGGCAGCCGCTTCGGCTTCAATATCGGTTACGGCTTCGGCAACACAAGCGCCGCAAGCGAGAATATGCTGTTTTATAACGGCACTTCGCATAAGCTGGCGGACGTTACCTTCAATATCCCCAAAAGCGGCGAGGAATATCTTTATATGCAGCCGTGGACTTTCACTTCGTCCGACGGGCGCTTTGAAATGACCTTTGAGCCGATTATAGACCGCCAGGCGCCGCTGGATATTAAGTTTATGTGCATGCTGCCGCACCAGGTTTTCGGCAAAATCAGCGGCACGGCAATTCTTGATGACGGCACCGAAATCAAAATTAAGGATAAGCTTGCATTTGCCGAGCGCGTGCATAATAAATGGTAACGCCCGATTTCGCGCGCGGTATAGCTTTTTGCATATCGGGTTTAATTCCGGATTGCTTATTTTCGCCCGCTTTGCAATTTCAGCGGCTGAAATCACTTAATTAAATTAAATAAAAGCAAAATATAAGCGTGTGTTTCCCGTTCGGAAGCACACGCTTTGTTTCTTTGGTATTTTGCGATTTATTATAATTATATATTTTTACATATTATAAAGGCGGCGCGCATTTTCGTTTGTGATGCTTAAAAGCTCCTGCTCCGAAACATTCAGCTCGGGCGCCAGCCTTTTTGCAATGTAAATGATATAAGAGCTGTCGTTTCGCCTGCCTCTGAAGGGCTCGGGCGCCAAATAAGGGCAGTCCGTTTCAAGCACAAGGCGATCAAGCGGAATTGTTTTTGCCACCTCAAGGCTTTTGCGTGCGTTTTTAAAGGTTGCCACGCCGTTCAGCCCTATATACATGCCGAGGCGGATGATGTCCGCCGCCATTTCCTTAGAGCCGGAAAAGCAGTGCACAACGCCCTTTGGTTGAGTTTGCTTTAAAATATCAAGCGTGTCGCCGTGGGCTTCTCTGTCGTGCACTATAACGGGCATATCAAGCTCGTTTGCAAGCAGGCATTGCCGCGTGAAAAATTCGCGCTGCTTTTCTTTGGAAGAATTCATCCAGTGGTAATCAAGCCCGATTTCGCCGATGGCAACGCATTTTTCGTGCGCCGCATATTCCTTGATTTTTTCAAGCTGCGAAAGCTCTGCGCCCTCCAAATTTTCGGGGTGAAAGCCCGCGGCAAAATATATATAATCGTATTTTTTTCGGCGATTTGTCTGTTTTTTTCGCAGGTTTCCAAATCGCAGCCGCAGGAAACGGCAAACTCAACGCCCTTTTGGGGCAGGGAGGCTAAAAGTTCGTTTCTGTCGCCGTCAAACTGCTCATCGTCGTAATGGCTGTGGGAATCGAAAATGTTTCGCTCCATAAATCAGCGAAGCCTCATTCCAGGCTCCATGCCGTCTGCAAAAAAAGCACTTTGATTCCGCCGTCTGCCGTGTCTGCGGCAAGCAGCATGCCGTTGCTCATTTCGCCGCAAAGTTTTTGCAGGCTTCAGGTTTGCAACTATGATAACGGTTTTTGCCGATAAGCTCGTCGGGCTTGTAGTATTCCGAAATGCCGGAAACGATTTGCCTGGGCTTATCCGTGCCGTCGTCTGCCTGAATTTTAAGCAGCTTTTTGGATTTTTTAACAGGCTCGCATTCAAGAATTTTTGCCGTGCGAAGCTCAACCTTGGCAAAAATCGTCTATGCCGATTTGGGCAATTCCCTCCGGCTCTGCTTTCTTGCCGGATGCTTTTGCCTCTGCCTCCTTCATTTGCTTTGAAATCAGCTCGTTAAGCTCGTCTATCTCTTTTTTTCAACATCTATTCTCGGGAATAATGCCGGGCCCTTTTTAACAGTAACATCAGCCGGAAGAACTCCGAATTTGCCTGCGTTTTCATAAGTGATAAGGCTTTCGTCTGCGCCGATTTGCTCCCAAACCTTAGGCATTGTGGTGGGCATAAAGCAGGAAAGCAGGGTGGTGCTCACTCTGATTGCTTCAAGCAGGTTATAAAGCACCGTTGCAAGGCGGGCTTTTTTGCTTTCGTCCTTGCCGAGCACCCAAGGCGTTGTTTCGTCAATATATTTATTGGCTCTTGAAATAACCTTGAAAATTTCCGCAAGCGCGTTGTTAAGCTGGGTTAAATCAAGATATTCATCCGTTTTTTTGCGCAGTGCCAGCACCGTGTTGATAAGCTCGTTGTCTATCTCGGCGGGTTCTCTGTCCGTCGGCAAAGTGCCGCCGAAGTATTTTTCAACCATTGCAACGGTTCTTGAAACAAGATTGCCCAAATCGTTTGCAAGGTCGGAATTTATTCTGTTTATCATGATTTCGTTGGAAAAAGAGCTGTCTGCACCGAGAGCCATTTCGCGCAGAATATGATATCTGATTGCATCGCAGCCGTATCTTTCGCCAAGCACAAACGGGTCAACAACATTGCCGATGGATTTGCTCATCTTTTGGCCGTTAAAGGTTATCCAACCGTGCACGGCAAGGTGCTTCGGCAGCGGCAAATCAAGCGCCATAAGCATTGCGGGCCAAATGATTGCGTGAAAGCGCATAATGTCTTTTGCAACCATGTGCACATCCGCGGGCCAAAACTTATCAAAATCGTTGTATTTATCGTTTTTGTAGCCGAGCGCGGTGATATAGTTTGAAAGCGCGTCTATCCAAACATAAATAACATGCTTTTCGTCAAATGTTACGGGAATACCCCATGTGAAAGATGTTCTGGAAACGCAAAGATCCTCAAGACCGGGCTTTATGAAGTTGTTAACAAGCTCGTTTGCCCTTGTTTTCGGCTGCAAATAATCTGTTTCGGTCAGCAATTTCTCAATGCGGTCCGCAAAAGGCGCCATTTTAAAGAAATATGCTTCCTCCGCCGCCTCGGTAACCTCTCTGCCGCATTCGGGGCATTTGCCGTCTATAAGCTGGCTTTCCGTCCAAAAGCTTTCGCAAGGCGTGCAGTATTTGCCCTTGTATTCGCCCTTGTAGATATAGCCTTTATCGTAAAGCTCTTTAAAGATTTTTTGCACCGCTTCAACATGGTAATCGTCCGTTGTGCGGATATATCTGTCGTAGCTGATGTTCATATATTGCCAAAGGCTTTTGAATTTTTCAACAACCTTGTCAACATATTGCTTGGGTGTAACGCCCTCCTCGGCGGCTTTTTGCTCGATTTTAAGGCCGTGTTCATCCGTTCCCGTAAGAAACATAACCTCTCTGCCCTGCAATCTTCTGTATCTTGCAATGGAATCGCAGGCAACCGTTGTGTAGCAGTGGCCGATATGCGGATTTCCGGAGGGATAGTATATAGGTGTGGTGATATAAAATTTCTCTTTTTCAGCCATTTTGTTCCTCTCCTTAAATTATTTATATATTTGATTTAAAAAGTTTCAGATAAGCGAAGCTGCACCCTTGTCCAGCATAAGGGTAACATCCGTGTGGAATTGAAGCACGGATGCCGGGCACATCGGGGTAACATTGCCGTTGATAACCTGCTTAATGGCTTTTGCCTTATGCTCTCCGAGCGCTATTATAAGGATTTTCTTTGCCTGCATAATTGAACCTATGCCCATTGTAACGGCTTGGGTGGGCACTTCTTCGATTGATTTGAAAAAGCGGCTGTTGTCCTTAACCGTGCTCTCTTTAAGCGTAACCACATGGCTCCATCTTTGGAAGCAGTCGGCAGGCTCGTTAAATGCAATGTGGCCGTTTGAGCCTATGCCCAAAAGCTGAATGTCTATTCCGCCTGCTTTTTTGATTTTTTCTTCGTAATTTTTACATTCTGCTTCAAGGTCTGCCGCATTTCCGTTAAGGAAGTTAATATTCTCCTTCGGAATGTTAATCTTGTCGAAAAGATTATCGTGCATAAATCTGTGATAAGAATTAACATCGTTCACATCAATGTTAACATATTCATCAAGGTTAAATGTGGTAACCTTTGAAAAATCAACAACGCCTTTTTTATAAAGCTCTGCCATTTGGCCGTATGGCTTCAGCGGAGTGGAGCCTGTTGCAAGGCCCAAAACGGAATTCGGCTTTTTGAAGCACTTGGCCGCACATATAATTGCCGGCTGCAATTCCTATTTGCTCTTCGTTGTCGTAAACAAGTACATTCATTATTTTATCTCCTCTGATTTAATATTATCAATTATTAAAAATATAAAAAAATATTATAGTTTAATTAAACATTATATTCCAATTGCCGCCGCCTGTCAATCCAAAAGGCGAAAAATGCGCGGATTGCCGTGCGTTTTAAAAAAAGCGATAATCAAAGCGGCTCAAAAAAATCGTTGCCGGTGTGTTATTTTATTCTGCTTGCTTATTATTGCTTTGCTTCTTGTTTTTGGAGGCTTTGTTTTTTTGCCGAAAGTGTTATTATCAGCAAAACGGCAAGCGCTCCGAGCGCCGCACCGCAGGTGTCTATTCCCCAATCAAGCACACGGCAGGCTCTGCCGGGCACGAAGATTTGATGAATTTCATCTGTTGCGGCATATATTGATGAGCATATAATCGCCGCCGGTGTTTTTGCTTTGCCGGTTTGCACTTTCAATGCGATTGCAAAAAGAAGCCCAAGCCCCGCAAACTCGGTGAAGTGGGCAAGCTTTCTGATGATGAAATCGGAAAAGCCGCCTATTCCGAAAAGCCTTGTTATCAGCTGCGCAAAAAAGCCGCTTTGCTGCTCCGATTCATCCGCCGTGCGTGATGAAAAATAAAAAATTGCCGCCATGCAAGCCGCTGTAAGCGCCCAGCAAATAATTTTTGCTGCCGTGCCGCCGCGCATTGCTTTCTTATGCTCTTGTTGCATTTATAAAGGAAACCCTCCCTGAGCCGGGATGAAATTGAACTCCGCTTACTCCTTTTGCCTGCGCATAATAATTCGATTCGTAAAAAACGGGGATAAAGCAATAGGTGTCATAAAGTGCAGCCTCGCATTCTTCACAGGCGGAAACAAGAGAAGCCGAATCGGCTGCGCTTGCTTCTTCAAGTGCTTTTTCAAAATCGTTTCTGTAAAAATCCGTGATTTTAAGGCTGTCTATATCGTTTAAAAATGTTATCGGGCTTGCCGAGTTGGAAACGAGGGGATAGAGCACAATGTCGTAATCTCCGCTTGCCGCCTTTGTTTTAACTTCGCTTTCGGCTGCCGTTTCCAGCTTCAGCGAAAATTCCGAGTCGTGGTTGCCGACCTTGGAAACCGTGCCTATGCCGGATTGTATTCCCTGAATCAGCTCCTTGGCGGCGTCCTTCATTGTTTCGGGCGCCAAAACAGTAACCGACACGCTGTATGTTCCCGAATCCTTCAGCGCTTTTTTCCAAAGCTCAATTGCTTCTTCTTTATCTTTTGCGTCAACCGTTGCAGCGCATTGCTCCGTGTATGATTTACCGCCTGCCGTGCATGATGGGGGCACATAGCCCTTTGGGCTGCTTAAATAGTCGTATTCTTTATAATCAATCTCGGAAAGAGAAAGCGCAAACGCCTTGCGCGCGTCTTTTTTTGCAAAAACGCCCTTTGATGTGTTTATGATAAGGCTCCAGGTGGTGTTGCTGTACGGCACAAGTGTTATTCCGCTTTTTTTGCCCGCTTTATCACTTTCGTATCCTCTTAAATAAGCGGCATCATAATATCCGCTTACAAGCTTGTCGGCCACGCTTTCGTCGGAGCCCATGATTTTTAATGTTAAATCGGACGCCTTTGCGGGCGACGGGCCTGCATAAGCCGTGTTAGCTTTCATAATATATGATGTTTCAAGCACGCTTGTGAGCACAAATTGGCCGTTAAACATTGTGTATTTCAAATCAAGCCCGTATCTGCCGTTTGTTGAATTAAAGAATTCTCTGTTGCAGGGCATTGCCACCGCCGTTGAAAGCGTTTGCAAAAAGTCATCGTCTGCCGCGGCAAGGTTGATTTGAAGCGTGTATTTATCGCTTGCATTCACTCCGAGCTCACTCTCGTCTTTGTATCCCGAATGGATTTCATTCGCGTTTTCAATGGCGGAAATTGTGGCAAAAAGCGGGCTTTGCGTTAAATCGTCCGCAGCCCTTTGCAAGCCGAAAACAAAATCCTCCGCCGTTATTTCAGGATTGTAATCTTCTCCCATGGTTTTTTTTACAGAGGGAAAGATATACCACTTCAGCCCTTGCTTCAGCTTAAAGGTGTAGCTTAATCCGTCCTCGCTCACCTGCCAGCTTTCGGCACAGCCGGGGGTTATATTGCCTTCGTCGTCGCAGCGCACAAGCCCTTCAAAGCAGTTTTCGGCAATTAAAAAAATTCATCCTGCGTTGCCGCCACCTGCGGGTCATAGCTGTTTACATTTCCCGAAAACGGGTATATAAGGTCTATTTTTTCTTTGCTTTTTTTGAGCAGCCCGTAAAAATGCAGGCCGTCAGCGAAATGCAAATTAAAAAAAGAAATCAGTTTTTTTCATAATTCATCACCACATTTTTTTCAGTTATAATATTATAACAGATTACGGCGTGTATGAAAAAGATAAAATTGCTATTTATTTTTGCGCTGCGCTTGTCCGTTTTTGCGATGAAAAAAATACGGTGAAAAAAAGGCAATTTTAGGCGCAAATATTAAAAACACTCGGCGCAGTGTAACAAAAAAACTTTTTCAAAAAAACAGGCGCGTTTTTTTTCAAATATTTAAAAAAATTTTTATTGACTTATTAAATACATAAGCTTATTATAATAGCACGCTAAAAATGGAAAGTGTGCCCTTTTTGCAAAGGCTCCTGCCGAAAGCAGGCGCAAAAAAATCGGCAAAATATCAGCTGCTGTGCGAAATTTCGCCGTTGCGGCAGAAAGTGCATTTTTGATTTTTACAGTAATCTACAAAGAAACGGAGTGATTACCTTTATGGTAAATGTGAAGGACGTTCAGCTCGGCACCACAACAAGGAAAAGCTTTGCAAAAATCAATGAGGTTATGCCAATGCCTAATCTTATTGAGGTGCAGAAAAAATCCTATCAGTGGTTTCTTGATGAGGGCTTGCAGGAGGTTTTCCGCGACATCGGCCCCATCACCGACTACACGGGCAACCTTGTGCTTGATTTCATCGATTATTCAATGGATGATGCCCCCAAGTACACTATTGCGCAGTGCAAATCAAGAGACGTAACTTACGCAAAGCCCCTCAAAGTAAGGGCTCGCCTTCAAAACAAAGAAACAGGCGAAGTTAAAGAAAATATAATTTATATGGGCGATTTCCCGCTTATGACGGATGCCGGCACATTCGTTATCAACGGCGCGGAAAGATGCATTGTTTCTCAGCTCGTTCGCTCACCCGGCGTTTATTATCATATGGATCACGATAAAACCGGTAAAGAGCTTTTCACAAACACGGTTATCCCGAACAGAGGCGCATGGCTCGAATACGAAACAGACGCAAACGATCTCTTCTATGTAAGAATCGATAAAAACAGAAAAATCTTTATCACCACCTTCCTGCGCTCTCTCGGCCTCGGCTCGGATGACGAAATCCGCGAATTCTTCGGAAACGACGAAAGAATCGAAGCCACAATAGAAAAAGACACCACTAAGAATACCGAAGAGGCACTTCTCGAGGTTTATAAAAAGCTGCGCCCGGGCGAGCCGCCCACACTTGAAACGGCTCAGGCTCACCTTGACGGCCTGTTCTTTGATGCTCACAGATACGATCTTTCCAGAGTCGGCAGATATAAATACAATAAAAAGCTTGCTCTTTCGGATAGGCTTGCCGGCAGAACCCTCACTCAGCCCATCATTTCTCCGCAGGGCGAATTCCTTGCAGATGCGGGCGAAGTTATCAGCGAGGAAAAAGCGCTTGAAATCGAAAATGCAGGCGTTATGAATGCGTTTGTTGATGCAGAGGGCAAAGAGGTTAAAATCGTTTCAAACGGCATGGTTGATATTTCTAAATATATCTCCTTTGATTGCAAGCCGCTTGGCATAAACGAAAAGGTATCTTACAGAGTGCTTTCCGAAATCCTTGAAAAATGCGGCGATGATGAGGAAGCTCTTAAAGAAGAAATTCAAATCAGATGCGATGATCTTATTCCCAAGCACATCATCACCGATGATATTTTCGCAACTGTTTCTTATCTCATAAATCTTGCTTGCGGCGTCGGCGTAACCGATGATATAGACCATCTCGGAAACCGCCGTATCCGTGCGGTGGGCGAGCTGCTTCAAAATCAAATCAGAATCGGCTTTTCCAGAATGGAAAGAGTTATTCGCGAAAGAATGACTCTTCAGGTGCAGGATGATGAGGAATCAATCACTCCGCAGGCACTCATCAATATCCGCCCCGTTGTTGCGGCTATTAAAGAGTTCTTCGGCTCTTCTCCGCTTTCGCAATTTATGGATCAAAACAATCCGCTTGCAGAGCTTACTCATAAGAGAAGACTTTCAGCCCTCGGCCCCGGCGGTCTTTCAAGAGACCGTGCAGGCTTTGAGGTTCGCGACGTTCACTACACACACTATGGCAGAATGTGCCCCATCGAAACTCCCGAAGGCCCCAACATCGGCCTTATCTCTTATCTTGCCTGCTACAGCCGCTTAAATGAATACGGCTTCATTGAGGCTCCTTATCGCAAGGTTGATAAGGAAACGGGCTGCGTAACCTCAGAGGTTGTTTATATGACTGCCGATGTTGAGGATAATTACACCGTTGCTCAGGCAAACGAGCCCCTCGATGAAAACGGCAGATTTCTTAATAAGCGCGTTACCTGCCGCCACAGAGATGAGTTCCTCACCTGTGAACCTGAAAAAGTTGATTATATGGATGTTTCGCCTAAGATGGTTGTTTCCGTTGCAACGGCGATGATTCCTTTCCTTGAAAACGATGACGCCAACCGTGCTCTTATGGGTGCAAACATGCAGCGTCAGGCAGTTCCGCTTCTTAAAACAGAGGCTCCCGTGGTAGGCACCGGCATGGAATATAAAGCAGCTTACGACTCGGGCGTTGTTGTTGCTGCAAAGCGCGGAGGCACCGTAACCGCAGTTGATGCCGAATCAATCGAAATCACTGTTAAAGCCGGCGAAGTAGACAGATATGAGCTTGTTAAGTTCAGCGGCTCAAACCAGGGCACCTGCATAAATCAGCGCCCCATTGTTTCCCTGCATCAAAAGGTTGAGGACGGCCAGGTTATCGCAGACGGCCCCGCAACCTGCAACGGCGAGGTTTCGCTCGGTAAGAATGCGCTTATCGGCTTTATGACCTGGGAGGGTTATAACTACGAGGACGCTGTTCTTATAAATGAAAAAATGGTTCGCGACGATGTTTACACATCAATTCATATTGAAGAGCACGATGTTGAATCAAGAGATACCAAGCTCGGACCCGAGGAAATCACAAGAGATATTCCCAATGTGGGCGAGGATGCTCTGAAGGATCTTGATGAGGACGGTATTATCCGCGTTGGCGCAGAGGTGCACAGCGGCGATATCCTCGTCGGCAAGGTAACGCCCAAGGGCGAAACGGAGCTTACCGCAGAGGAAAGACTGCTTCGCGCAATCTTCGGCGAAAAGGCAAGAGAGGTAAGAGACACCTCCATGCGCGTTCCTCACGGCGAATACGGCATCGTTGTTGATGTTAAGGTGTTCACCCGTGCAAACTGCGATGAACTCAGCCCCGGCGTAAACAAAGTTGTTCGTGTTTATATCGCGCAAAAGAGAAAAATTCAGGTCGGCGATAAGATGGCCGGTCGTCACGGTAACAAGGGCGTTGTTTCCCGCGTTCTTCCGCAGGAGGATATGCCTTTCCTGCCCGACGGTCGCCCGCTTGATATCGTTCTTAACCCCCTCGGCGTACCCTCCCGTATGAATATCGGTCAGGTGCTTGAGGTTCATCTCGGCTATGCCGCAATGGCACTCGGCTGGAAGATGTGCACACCCGTATTTGATGGCGCACACGAGGATGATATCCGCGAATGTCTTAAGCTTGCAGGCCTTTCGGAGGACGGTAAAACCGTTCTTACAGACGGCAGAACGGGTGAGAAATTCGATAACCCCATCACCGTCGGCTATATGTATTATCTTAAACTCCATCACCTTGTTGATGATAAAATCCATGCTCGCTCCACCGGCCCTTACAGCATGGTAACGCAGCAGCCACTCGGCGGTAAAGCTCAGTTCGGCGGCCAGCGTTTCGGTGAAATGGAAGTTTGGGCACTTGAGGCTTACGGTGCAGCTTATACGCTGCAGGAAATCATCACGGTTAAATCCGATGATGTTACGGGCCGTGTTAAAACTTACGAAGCAATTGTTAAGGGCGAAAATATTCCGCCTGCCGGCACTCCCGAATCCTTCAAGGTTCTTTATAAAGAGCTTCAGGCTCTCGGCCTTGATACCCGCCTTTATGATAAAGACGGCAATGAGGTTGAACTCAAGCAGGATATCGATGACGGCACGGAAATTCAGCCGATAGACAGCAATGCCTTTACAGAGGTAAACGACTTTGATTCAAACAGCGAGGGCTACACCCTTGAGGATGCTGATGAAAAAGCCGAGGAAGCAGGCCAGGATTCCGGATTTGACGATTTGTTCACGGATTCGGATGAAGACGACGAAGAATAATCTTCGGGCCGATAAACCTACATTACATTATATATAAAGGAGTGCTTCCACATGGAAAATAACAGTGAATTCAATTCAATAAAAATCGGTCTTGCCTCTCCGGAACAAATCCGTGCTTGGTCTTACGGCGAGGTAACAAAGCCCGAAACCATAAACTACAGAACTCTTAAGCCCGAAAAAGACGGCCTTTATTGCGAAAAGATTTTCGGACCCACAAAGGACTGGGAATGCCATTGCGGTAAATATAAAAGAGTTCGTTATAAAGGCAAGGTCTGCGAGCGCTGCGGCGTTGAAATCACACGCTCAAAGGTTCGCCGCGAGCGTATGGGTCATATTGAGCTTGCAGCTCCCGTTTCCCACATTTGGTATTTCAAGGGAATTCCCAGCCGCCTCGGCCTTGTGCTTGATATAAGCCCCCGCTATCTTGAAAAAGTGCTTTATTTCGCGCTTTATATCGTAACCGATCCCGGCGATACCCCGCTTGAGAAAATGCAGATTCTCAACGAAAAAGAGTATGCCGAAATGCGCGAAAGATATGAGGATGATTTTGAAGCCGGAATGGGCGCGGAAGCCATTAAAAAGCTGCTTCAGGATATTGATGTTGAGCAGCTTCGCAACGAGCTTACCGCAGAGCTTGAAACGGCAACGGGCCAAAAGAGAGTTCGCATTCTTAAAAGGCTTGATGTTGTTGACGCTTTCTATAAGAGCGGCAATAAGCTTGAATGGATGATTATGGATGTTATTCCGGTAATTCCTCCGGATATCCGCCCCATGGTTCAGCTTGACGGCGGCAGATTTGCCACCTCTGATCTTAACGATCTTTACAGAAGAGTTATAAACAGAAATAACCGCCTTAAAAGGCTCCTTGAGCTCGGCGCACCCGATATTATCGTAAGAAACGAAAAGAGAATGCTTCAGGAGGCTGTTGACGCCCTTATCGATAACGGCAGAAGAGGCCGCCCGGTAACAGGCCCCAGCAACCGCCCGCTTAAATCTCTTTCCGATATGCTTAAAGGTAAGCAGGGTCGCTTCCGTCAAAACCTTCTCGGTAAGCGTGTTGACTATTCCGGCCGTTCCGTTATCGTTGTAGGCCCCGAACTCAAAATGCATCAGTGCGGCCTTCCCAAGGAAATGGCAATTGAGCTGTTTAAGCCCTTCGTTATGAAGCGCCTTGTTGCCACAGGTGCGGCTTCAAATATTAAATCCGCAAGAAAAAAGGTTGAGCGTGCTCAGGATCCCGCAGTATGGGATGCTCTTGAGGTTGTTATTAAGGATCATCCGGTTATGCTTAACCGTGCACCAACGCTTCACCGTCTTGGTATTCAGGCGTTTGAGCCAGTTCTTGTTGAGGGCAGGGCAATCAAGCTTCATCCTCTTGCATGTACGGCATTTAACGCGGACTTTGACGGCGACCAAATGGCTGTTCACGTTCCGCTTTCGGCAGAGGCTCAGGCAGAGGCACGCCTTCTTATGCTTGCCGCAAACAACCTGCTCAAGCCGTCCGACGGTAAGCCCGTAACCGTTCCCACGCAGGATATGGTTATCGGTTCTTATTACCTCACCATGATTAAGGAGGGCGAGCCGGGTCAGCCGAAATTCTTTAAGGATGAAAACAGAACAGAAGAAATCGCTTTCCAAGATGTGAGAAAGCTTGTTGCAGGCAGATTCGATGATTCTCAAATTCTCACCGATGAAAAGGATTCCGAGCTTGCCGCCGATTTCTCAATCTATAAATCATATCATATTTACAGAGATAAGGACGAGGCTATGATGGCATATCAGGAGGGCTCTCTCGGTATGCACTCACCGGTTAAAATCCGCTTCTCCAAAGAGGAAAACGGCAGCACAAAGAGCGCCGTTGTTATCACAACAATCGGCCGCGTAATCTTCAATAACCCGATTCCGCAGGATTTGGGCTTTGTGGATCGCTCCGTTGCCGAAAAATGAATTCAAGCCCGAAATCGGCTTTGTCGTTAAGAAAAAAAGCAGCTCGGTCAAATCGTTGATAAGCTCATCTCCGTTCACGGCGTTTCCGTTGCCTCCGTTGCGCTTGATCATATCAAGGCGCAGGGTTATAAGTACTCCACCGTTTCCGGCACCACCGTTGCCGTTTGCGATGCTCTTATTCCGGATGCCAAAAAGGATTTCCTTGAGGAAGCCGAAAAGCAGGTTGATGAGATTACGATGAACTACAATTTCGGTCTTATCACAAATGAAGAGCGTTCCTCCGCCGTTATCAAGGCTTGGGAGGATTGCACAAATAAGGTTACAAACGAGCTTACTTCAAACTTTGACGGAACTCATAACCCGATTCACATGATGGTTGATTCCGGTGCTCGCGGCAGTACCGCTCAGCTTCGTCAGCTTGCAGGTATGCGCGGACTTATCGCAAACACCGCAGGTAAAACAATCGAAATTCCGATTAAGGCAAACTATCGTGAAGGCCTTAACATTTTGGAATACTTCATTTCTTCGCGTGGTGCGCGTAAAGGTCTTACCGATACGGCGCTTCGTACAGCCGACTCGGGTTACCTTACCCGCCGCCTTGTTGACGTTTCACAGGATGTTATTATCCGCGACGACGATTGCGGCTGCAAGGAAGGTATTGTAGTTAAGGCTATTATGGACGGCAATCGTGAGCTTGAATCTCTTAAAGAACGCCTTATCGGCCGCTTCCCGCTCAATGAGGTTTGCGATCCCGCAACAGGCGAGGTTCTTGCTTCTCCCGATGTTATGATGACCAAGGAAATCGCAGGCAAAATCGTTTCCGCGGGTATCACGGAGGTTAAAATCCGTTCTCTTATCACATGTAAATCGCACCACGGCGTTTGCCGCAAGTGCTATGGTTCAAACCTTGCGTTTAACGAGCCTGTTCAGGTCGGCGAAGCAGTCGGCATTATCGCGGCTCAGTCAATCGGTGAGCCGGGTACTCAGCTTACAATGAGAACCTTCCACACCGGCGGTATCGCAGGCGGTGAGGATATCACTCAGGGTCTTCCCCGTGTTGAGGAATTGTTTGAGGCTCGCAAGCCCAAGCAGTATGCAATCCTTTCCGAGATTGACGGCGTCGTAAGATTTGAAGAGGTTAAGAAAACCCAGCATATCGTTGTTACCAATAACGACACTATGGAAGAGCGCAAATACCTTGTTCCTTACGGCTTCAGAATCCGTGAGGAAATCACAGAGGGTGCTCATGTTTCAAAGGGTCAGGAGCTCACTTACGGTTCAAAGAATCCGCACGATGTTCTTGCAATCCTCGGCGAAGAGGCTGTTTATAACTATCTTATTCGCGAGGTTCAGTTTGCATATCGTACTCAGGGTGTTGATGTAAACGATAAGCACATTGAAGTAATCGTTCGCCAGATGCTTAAGAAATGCACGGTTGACGATGCAGGCGACACAGAGCTTGTTTCCGGCACAATGGTTGATGTTTCGGCTGTTGACGAGGCAAACGAAAAGATCGAGGCACGCATCGCTGCAGGCGAGGCAGATCTTAAAAAGGCAACCTACATCCCGATTCTTATGGGTATCACAAAGGCTTCACTTGCAACTGATTCGTTCCTTTCCGCAGCATCCTTCCAGGAAACCACAAGAGTTCTTACGGATGCGGCAATCAAGGGCAAGGTTGATCCTCTTATCGGCCTTAAAGAAAACGTTATCATCGGTAAGCTTGTTCCGGCAGGCACGGGCATGAATGTGTTCCGCGATGTTGATGTTGTGCCGAGCTACCTTTCTTCCGAAGGCTCCGAGGAAATATTAAACCTTGAACAATTGCAAAAATTGTTGACAAACAGTATGTCTGAGTGATATAATTGATAACTGTGTGAGCAGGGATAATACCGCATTGCACAAATATTTTTAATTATTTTGTCACAGTTGCACAAAATATTGAGGTGGGCTTTGTGCCCGCCTCAATATGTGCGTATATACGGCGGCTTCAAATTTGTGAAACCGCAGTGTATGCGCATATTATTGCGCATAAATTTTGCAGAAAGGAGATATAAACTATTGCCTACCTTTAACCAATTAGTAAGAACAGGCAGAAAGTCTGTTGAGAAAAAGGCAAAAGCACCTGCACTTTTAAAGAGCCTCAATACCAAGAAGAATGTTATGAATGATAACTGCTCTCCTCAAAAGCGCGGTGTATGCACAGCTGTTAAAACAGCCACCCCGAAGAAGCCGAACTCTGCTCTTCGTAAAATCGCCCGTGTTCGTTTAACAAACGGCATGGAGGTTTCCGCATACATCCCCGGCGTTGGTCACAACCTTCAGGAGCACTCCGTAGTTATGGTTCGCGGCGGCCGTGTTAAGGATCTTCCCGGTGTGCGTTACCACATCATCCGCGGCACTCTTGATACTCAGGGCGTAAACGGCAGAATGCAAAGCCGCTCTAAGTACGGCGCCAAGAAGCCGAAAGCTGCAAAGAAATAAGCAGCTCTTTTAGGATAAAACAATAGTTTATACCTTATATTATATATATGCGGTATAGCCTACTTGTTGACTCCACGGAAAAACCGAGTACCTATGAACTCATTAAAATTATGAAGGAGGGAAGCGAAGATGCCAAGAAGAGGCCAAATCGCTAAGCGTGATGTTTTGCCGGATCCGCTTTATAATTCAAAGCTGGTAACCCGTCTTATCAACAACATCATGTATGATGGAAAAAAGGGTGTCGCACAGAAAATCGTTTACGGTGCATTTGACATCATTAAAGAAAAAACAGGCAACGATCCGTTAGAAACTTTTGAAGCTGCTATGGAAAACGTTATGCCCGTTCTTGAGGTAAAGGCTCGCCGTGTCGGCGGTGCAACTTACCAGGTTCCGCTTGAAGTTCGCCCCGAAAGGCGCCAAACTTTGGGCTTGCGCTGGATAACAGCATATTCACGCCAGCGTTCCGAAAGAACTATGAAGGAACGCCTTGCTGCGGAAATCATGGATGCCGTAAATAAAACCGGCGGCGCAGTTAAGAAGTGCGATGATACACATAAAATGGCAGAGGCAAACAAAGCATTTGCTCATTTCAGGTATTGATCCCAGTATCGGAATAGGAGGATATTATGCCAAGAAAAGTGTCGCTTGAGATGACAAGAAATATTGGTATTATGGCGCATATCGATGCCGGTAAAACAACCACTACCGAGCGTATCCTTTATTATACGGGTATTAACCACAAAATCGGTGAAACCCACGACGGCGCCGCTACTATGGACTGGATGGCACAAGAGCAGGAAAGAGGTATCACAATCACCTCCGCTGCAACAACTTGCTTCTGGAAAAAACATAGAATCAATATTATCGACACACCGGGCCACGTTGACTTCACTGTTGAGGTTCAGCGTTCCCTTCGTGTGCTTGACGGCTCTGTTACCGTTCTTTGTGCAAAAGGCGGCGTAGAGCCTCAGTCTGAAACCGTTTGGCGCCAGGCTGACGAATATAATGTACCCCGTATGATCTATGTAAATAAGATGGATATTATGGGTGCAGACTTTTACAATGTTCTCAACATGGTAAAAGAAAGATTTAAATGCAATGCAGTTCCGATTCAGCTTCCGATCGGTTCCGAGGATACCTTCAGAGGTATCGTAGACCTTATTAACATGGATGCCGAAATTTATTACGACGATCTCGGAAACGATATTCGCCGCGAGGAAATTCCGGAGGAAATGAAGGAGCTTGCTCAGGAATATCGCGATAAGCTTATCGAAGCTGTTGCAGAGCAGGACGAAGCTCTTATGGATAAGTATTTTGAAGGCGAAGAGCTCACCGTTGATGAAATCAAGAAAACAATCAGAAAAGCAACCTGCGCTTGCCAGATGGTTCCGATCACCTGCGGCACTTCTTACAGAAACAAGGGCGTTCAGCCGCTTCTTGATGCGATTGTTGATTTCATGCCTGCTCCCACAGATGTTGAATCAATCAAGGGTGTAAACCCCGACACGGATGAGGAAGAATTCCGTCATTCGTCCGACAGCGAGCCGTTCTCGGCTCTTGCATTCAAGATTGCCACCGACCCGTTTGTAGGTAAGATTTGCTACTTCCGCGTTTATTCGGGCACTCTTAATGCAGGCTCTCAGGTTTACAACTCCGTTAAGGGCAATAAAGAAAGAATCGGCCGTATTCTTCAAATGCATGCAAACCACAGAGAAGATATCGAAACCGTTTATGCGGGTGATATCGCTGCCGCTGTAGGTCTTAAAAACACCACCACCGGTGATACTCTTTGCGATGAAGATCATCCGATTGTCCTTGAATCAATGAACTTCCCGGATCCCGTTATCCGCGTTGCCATTGAGCCCAAAACCAAGGCAGGCCAGGAAAAAATGGGCATCGCTCTTGCAAAGCTTGCAGAAGAAGATCCCACATTCAAGGCATATACCGATGAGGAAACAGGCCAAACAATCATCGCCGGTATGGGCGAGCTTCACCTTGAAATTATCGTAGACCGTATGCTCCGCGAATTTAAGGTAGAGGCAAATGTCGGTGCTCCTCAGGTTGCATATAAAGAAACCATCACCACAGATTCCATGTCAGACACTAAATATAAGCGTCAGTCCGGCGGTTCGGGCCAATACGGTCATGTTAAAATCCGTATGTCGCCCAACCTTGATGAAGAAGGAATCGGCAAGGGCTATGAATTTGTTAACTCCGTTGTCGGCGGTGCTATTCCCAAGGAATATATCCCCGCTGTTGATGCAGGTATTCAGGGCGCTATGAAGAGCGGTGTTCTTGCAGGTTACCCGATGGTTGATATCAAAGTTGAGCTTTATGATGGATCTTATCATGAAGTTGACTCCTCTGAAATGGCGTTCAAGATTGCCGGTTCTATGGCATTCAAGGATGCTGCCAAAAAGGCTAAGCCCGTTATCCTTGAGCCTATGATGAAGGTAACGGTTATCGTTCCCGAGGAATACATGGGCGATGTTATCGGCGATCTTAACTCTCGCCGTGGTCTTATCAGAGGTATGGAAGACAGATCAGGCGCTAAGCAAATCAATGCCCGCGTTCCGCTTTCCGAAATGTTCGGTTATGTAAATGATCTTCGTTCCAAAACTCAGGGTCGTGGTCAATACACCATGGAACCCGATGGTTATGAACCCGTTCCGAAGTCTATTGCAGAAGATATCATTTCTTCACGCGCCAAAAAGACTGATTAACGGATAATTAACAATAAAAATCATTAAAAAGCCTTGATATTTCATCAACGCTTTGATAAAATAATTATAACAATTTATTCAATTGAAATTCTAAGGAGGAAATCCCAATGGCTAAAGAAAAATTTAACCGTTCCAAGCCGCATGTAAACATCGGTACGATCGGTCACGTAGACCACGGTAAGACTACTCTTACAGCTGCTATCACAAAGTATCTTGCAAACGAAGGCCATGCTAAGTTTGAAGATTATGCTGATATCGATAAGGCTCCCGAAGAGAGAGAACGTGGTATCACAATTAACACTGCTCACGTTGAGTATGAAACAGAAACCCGTCACTATGCACACGTTGACTGCCCCGGCCACGCCGACTACATCAAGAACATGATCACCGGCGCTGCTCAGATGGACGGTGCTATCCTTGTTATCGCTGCTACCGACGGCCCGATGGCTCAAACTAAAGAGCACCTTCTTCTTGCTCGTCAGGTTGGCGTTCCCTACATCGTTGTATTCATGAACAAGGTAGACCAAGTAGACGATGAAGAACTTCTTGACCTCGTTGAAATGGAAATCCGCGATACTCTCAGCGAGTATGAATTCCCGGGCGACGATACCCCGATCATCAGAGGTTCCGCTCTTCTTGCTCTTCAGGCTCCTTCAAATGACGATCCTGCTTGCGATTGCATCAGAGAGCTCCTTGAAGCTGTTGACACTTATATCCCGACTCCTGAGCGCGATGAAAACCTTCCCTTCCTTATGCCTGTTGAGGATGTTATGACCATCACCGGCCGTGGCACCGTTGCAACCGGTAAGGTAGAGCGTGGTATCCTTAAGCTCAACGAGGAAGTTGAAATCGTTGGTATTAAGCCCGAAATCAAGAAGACTGTTTGCACAGGTCTTGAAATGTTCCGTAAGTCTCTTGACTTCACAGAAGCTGGCGACAACGTAGGCGCACTTCTTCGTGGTATTCAGAGAACAGAGATTCAGCGCGGCCAGGTTCTTGCAAAGCCGGGTTCAATTCACCCGCACACAAAGTTCAAGGGCCAGGTTTATGTTCTTACTAAGGACGAAGGCGGCCGTCATACTCCTTTCTTCAACAACTATCGTCCTCAGTTCTATTTCAGAACAACTGACGTTACCGGCGTTATCACTCTTCCGGAAGGCACTGAAATGTGCATGCCCGGCGATAACATCGTTATGGATGTTGAACTTATCACTCCTATCGCTATCGAAAAGGGACTTCGTTTCGCTATTCGTGAAGGCGGCAGAACAGTAGGTTCAGGCGTTGTTACAGAAATCGAAGAGTAATTTATAATAATTATTCGCAGGCAGGGTTTTCCCTGCCTGTTTTTTCTTGCCCACACTTTGCGGGTGTGTTATAATAACCTCACGAAGCAGAGCGAAATCGAAGATTTCGATTGCTTCGGAGAACATTGTATATTCAATTTAAGGCTTCGCCTACTCGAAAAAGCACTGAAATGATAAATGTGCTTTTTCTCGCTGCCGTTCCGGCAGAAATTGAATGTATAATAACCTCACGAAACACAATCCGAATTGAAAAATTGATGTGCTTATTAAACATTAAGATTCAGATTTAAGGATATGCCGGCAAGGCGGATGTTTCCAAAAAGCGCAAACACGGCAAAATGCGCTTTTTTTATATAAATATATTTAAAACAAACACTCAAACAAATCATTTTTTTCAAAGCAGCAAACGGAGCGGTTATGGCAGAAAAATCAGGCTGAAAAAATTAAAAGGGCACCGTTGAGGATGTAACCTATTATAACGAGGAAAACGGATACACGGTTATGACCGTTTCTGCGGGCGACGATGCCGTAACCGTTGTGGGCAATTCACTGCCTGTTGCCGAGGGCGTTCAAATAGAAGCCTGCGGCGAATGGGTTATGCACCCCACCTTCGGCAGGCAGCTGAAAGCGGATTCAATTAAGCTTACCATGCCCGAAAACGCCGCCGGAATGCTTAATTATCTTTCAAGCGGAATCGTGCGCGGAATCGGCCCTGCCACCGCATCAAAAATAGTGGATGAATTCGGCGCGGAAACCTTTGATGTTTTGCAAAATGATTTAAACCGCCTTGCTTCGATAAAAGGAATAAGCAGAACCAAGGCGCGCGAAATGCAAAAAAATCGTTTAATGAAAAATATGCGGCTCGCGCGAAACTCTTGCCGCTCTCATAAATAACGGCCTTACCCAGAAAGAAGCGCTTAATGCATATAAGTTTTTTAAGGATAACGCGGCTGAAATGTTTGAAGATAATCCTTTTTCATTCGTTGCCTGCGGAATTATAAGTTTTGACAGATGTGATGAATTAACCGTGGAGCACGGAATTGCCGTGCAGGATACCGTTCGCGCCGAGGCGCTTGCCGCACATATAGTTGAGCATAATATCGCAAACGGGCACACCTGCCTGCCACGCTCAAGCGTTGTAAAAACGGCGGTTTCTTATCTTGATTGCAGTGAGGATGCGGCGGAAATCGCCGTTGATTCTGCGGTTGAAAACCATCGCCTTATGAATGAGGAAATAGACGGAAAAGAATTTCTTTTCACCCCTGAGGCATATAATGCCGAGCATGATATTGCCGATCGCATTAAGGTTATGGTGAGTTACCCGCCCCGCCAAGTGGAAATTTTTTTCAAAGCGAGGTTTTCGCTTTTGAAAGTTCAAATAATATTGTTTTTTTGACGAAAAAAACAGCGCGAGGCAATCGAAATTGCGGTCAATAAAGGCATGCTGATTTTAACGGGCGGCCCCGGCACGGGCAAAACCACCACGGTTAAGGGCATGATAACCCTGATGAAAAATCACGGGCTGAATGTGGCACTTGCCGCTCCCACCGGCAGAGCCGCAAAAAGGATGACGGAATTAACGGGCTGTGAGGCAAAAACTCTGCATCGCCTGCTTGAAGCAGAATTTAAGGACGACGAAAATAAATCCGTCTTCGCGCGAAACAGGAAAAATCCGCTCGAGGCGGACGCCGTTATAATAGATGAGCTTTCAATGGTTGATATATTTTTGTTTTCTTCACTGCTGGATGCTTTGCCGCTTCATTCAAGGCTTATTTTGGTGGGCGATAAAGACCAATTGCCGCCTGTGGGCGCGGGAAATGTGCTCTCCGATTTGCGAAAAAGCGGGCTTATCCCCGTTGTGGAGCTTGATAAGATTTTTCGCCAGGCAATGCAGAGCAGGATAGTTACCAATGCACACAGGGTTGTGCGCGGCGAAATGCCCGTAACGGATGATAATTCGCCCGAATCGGATTTCTTTTTGGTGCACGAGCAATCGCCTTACACCGCCTCCGGTAAAATCGCAGATCTTGTTACACGCCGCCTGCCGCAGGCTTACGGCTTTGATTCCGTGGGCGATATTCAGGTGCTCTGTCCGTCTCGCATGGGTGAGCTGGGTTCGCAAAACATAAATCGAATTTTGCAGCAAAAGCTCAATCCGCCCGCAAAAGGCAAACGCGAAATCACCGTTCGCGGCTACACCCTGCGCGAGGGCGATAAGGTTATGCAAATTAAAAAAATAATTATGATGTGCCGTGGTTTAAAAGCGGTGAAAACGGCATGGGTGTTTTTCAACGGCGATGTGGGCGTGCTCACCCGCGTTGATAAGGCAAGCGATATAATCAATGTTGTGTTTGACGATAAAGAGGCAATGTATTCCTTTGCAAATGCCACCGAGCTTGAGCTTGCCTATGCCATGACTGTGCATAAAAGCCAAGGCTCGGAATTTGACGCTGTTGTTATGCCGGTGCTTGCCACTCCGCCGAAGCTTGCTTACAGAAATCTTTTTTTATACTGCGCTCACAAGGGCGAAAAAGCTGCTTGTGCTCGTCGGCAATGAAGGCGCGGTGCGCGCAATGGTTGAAAACGATAAAAAAAGCAGGCGCTACAGTGCACTTCTTCACTTTTTAACTGTTGACAACTCGGGGCGTTTACAGTAACATTTAATTGTGCGCGTTTTTGATTTAATTCAAAAATTTGCGCGATTTTTGATGATTTTCGGGCTTCCCGATTATATAAATTTGTTTTTAAGGAATGACAATATGTTTGGTTATGATCTCGGTATAGATTTCGGCACAAGCTCTTTGGTGATCTCAGTGCCGGGCAAGGGCGTTGTTGTAAACGAGCCCTCCTATGTGGCTTATGACACGGAAACCGAAAAAATGCTCTATGCCGGCAGAAGAGCTTATTATCTTGAGGGGCGCGAGCCGAGCGGAATTTCCGTTATTCAGCCGATAGCGGGCGGTGCCATCACAAATTATTCAATTGCCGTGCAGATGGTGCGCTTTTTATAAACAAAATAATCAAAAAAAGCATTTTTTTAAGCCCAGGGTTGTTGCCGCGGTTTCGGCGCTTGCCACGGATGTTGAAAGGCGCACGATTATTTCCGTTATGATTTCCGCGGGCGCAAGGTCCGTTTGCCTTGTGGAGGAGCCTCTTTGCGCCGCTTTCGGTGCGGGGGTTGATCCCTTGCAGCCCACGGGAGCGTTTGTTATCGATATCGGAGGTGGCACCACGGATATGGCGGTTATCAGCCAGGGCAGTATGAGCCAGGTGGATACCGTTCGTGTGGCAGGCAATCGCTTTGATGATGAAATAGCAAAATATATGCGTGAAAAATACGGCATTTTGATAGGCAAAAGAATGTCGGAGGAAATCAAAAACCGCATTGGCGGCGCAGTAGAGCGCGAAGAAGATGTGAGCATGCAGGCAAAGGGGCGCGATATGTTCTCCGGAATGCCGTGCGTTGTTGAAATCACGGGCAATGAAATATATGAATGCTTAAAGCCGCTTTTTGAAGAGCTTACGGACGCGGCACGCGTTATTTTTTTGAGCGCACAACTCCGCAGATAGTTGCCGATGTAACAAACAGCGGAATTATTATCACGGGCGGCTGCTCTGAAATTTACGGCATAGATAAGCTCTTTTCAAATGCACTGGGGCTTGATGTTTCCATCGCGCCGCGCGCAGAGCTTTGCGTTTCAAAGGGCGCAATGATTGCACTTAATAAAATGCATATTCTCGATCAATACGGCTATCGCTTCCAAACGAAACAGGATGTAAGAATAAGATGATTCAGATTTATTACGGCTTCGGCAAGGGAAAAACCACCGCCGCAATCGGCCAGGCGCTTCGTGCCTGCGGTGCGGGAAAATCCGCCTGCGTTTATGCCTTTTTAAAGGACAATTCATCAAGCGAAAGGCTTGCAAGGTGCGATGTCGAGTTTTACCCCACGCCGCAAAAGCTGCCGTTTTTTTGTTTAAAAATGAGTGATGAGGAAAAGGCTGAATATGCCGCGTTTGCTCAAAAAATGCTTGCCGATGCGCTTTCATCCGATTATGATGTGATTGTGCTTGATGAATTTTTGGACGCGGTTTCGCTTTTTGATTTTGATTATATCAAATCGCTTTCGTTTTCGCCCGATAAGGAATATGTGATAACGGGCCACACGGAGATTGCGCCGCTTTTTGAAAAGGCGGATTATATAACGGAATTTAAAAAAATCCGCCACCCGTTTGATAACGGAGCTTCGGCAAGGCGGGGAATAGAATTTTAGCGCACTTTTTCAATTTTGCCGCAAAATCAGAGCTTTAAGAATAAAGCATAACACGGCTTCGGAAAAGCCACTTAAAATATACCGAATTAAACACGGTAATACGGAGGAACGATATGGATAGATTTGCTAAATTTCATCCCGCTGTCTGCTTCCTCTTTTTTGCTTTTGTGATTGTGCTCACGCCTGTTTATATAAATCCCGTGTTCGGCATAATTTCCTTTGCCGCGGCGTTTCTTTATGAATTAAAAGCCTGCGGCAAATCCGCCGCGCTCGGCACACTAAAATTCACCGTGCCGCTCGGCGTGCTTGTGGCAGTGTTCAATATGCTTTTTTGCCGCTACGGAGAAACGCGGCTGTTTTCCGTTTTCGGGCTTCAAATGAATTTTGAACCGCTTGTTTACGGCGCGTGCACGGGTATTATGCTCGGTGCGCTCGTTATGTGGTTTGCGGCTTATAATCAGGTTGTCACAAGCGAGAAATTCGCGGCGCTTTTCGGCGGCCTTGCGCCTAATTTGGTGCTCACTTTTTCAATGGCAATGCGCTTTGTGCCGCTTATGATTAAAACGGCAAATCAAATTAAAGAGGCTCAGCAGGGGTTGGGCAATGAAGTTAAAGGCTTAAAAAACGCCGTTTCGCGCTTTTCCGCCCTTGTTTCGATCAGCCTTGAGCGCAGCATGAAAACGGCGGATTCAATGCGCGCTCGCGGCTTCGGCAGGGGAAACCGCCGCGGCTTTTCACGCTTTAAATTCAGAGTGGGGGATGCGGCCTTGATTTTCTGCTTTGCCGCCGCCTTTGTGTTTGAAATCGCCGCGCGTTGCCTCGGCGCATTTGAATTTTCGTATCAAAATCATATCGAAATAAAAAATCCGAGCCCGCTTGCCGCCGCCGTGTTTGCCGCGGTGTGCCTGTTGCCGTTTTTGATTGATGCTTTGGAGGATGCCAAATGGCTGATATTGAAATCAAAAATTTAAGCTTTTCTTATCCGCTTGCTTCAAATGCGGCGCTTTCGGATGTTTCGCTTTTTGTGGAATCCGGCAGGCTTTGCCTTGTTTGCGGCAGCAGCGGCAGCGGAAAATCCACGCTGCTTTGCCTGCTTAAAAGCGAAATTGCCCCGCACGGCAAAAAAACGGGCGAAATTTTCGCTCGCGGCAAAATAGGCTTTGTCGGCCAGGATGCGGAAAGTAATATTATAACGGACACGGTTTACGGCGAATTGGCGTTCGGCTTGCAAAGCACCTCGCTTTCGCGCGCCGAAATCGCGCTTAAAATTGCCGAAACGGCAAGCTATTTTACACCTTAATAAATATATAAATTGCAAAACGGCTGAGCTTTCGGGCGGCACAAAGCAAATGCTTGCACTTGCCTGCGCCATGACGGCTTCACCCGATGTGCTTTTGCTTGATGAACCATGCTCGCAGCTCGATCCCGTGGCGGCGCGCAATTTTTTTATTCTGCCGTGTTGCGCCTTAAAGCGGAACGGGGAATAACGATTCTTGTGGCGGATCATCGCCCCGATCTTTTGGCAAACGCCGATTCCGTGCTTTATTTAAAGCAGGGCAGGGCGGAATTTTTCGGCACTCCCGCCGAGCTTGCAAAATATTTACCCGCCGCCGGCGATCCGATGGTGCAAATGCTGCCTGCATACACTCAAATTCTTAAAACCCGCCCGCTTGATTTTTTTCCGCGGCAAAAGAAATGCTTAAATCCGTGGCGGAAAAAGCCCGCTTTGCCCGCCCCACAGGCGGCGCATGCACTGAGCGCGCGCGGCTTGGCATTTGCATATAAAAAGGGTGCCGAGGATGTGCTTTTCGGCTTGGATTACACCGCCGAAAAAGGCTGCATAAACGCCGTTGTAGGCGCAAACGGCTCGGGAAAAACAACTCTGCTCAAATGCCTTTGCAAAATTTTAAAGCCCTACGGCGGCAAAATCAAAATGCAGGGCAGGGCGGTTTATATGCCGCAAAATGTGCAGGCAATGTTTTTGCAGGATACCGTTGAAAGTGAAATTTCCGATGAGGCACTGCGCCGTAAATTCGGTCTTGCCGAGCTTGCAAAAGCAAATCCGTTTGATTTGTCGGGCGGCGAGGCTCAGCGCCTTGCAATTGCAAAGGCCGTGCAAACGGGCGCGGATATTTTGCTGCTTGATGAACCCACCAAAAGCGTGGACGCCGCTTTTAAGGCGGAGCTTGCGGATATTCTAAAATCGCTTTGCAGCGCGGGAAAAACAATTGTGCTTGTTACTCACGATATCGAATTTGCCGGCAGATATGCGGATTTTGCCTCGTTTTTGTTTGACGGAAAAATCGCCGCCTCTGCCCCGCGCCGCGATTTTTTCGCCGCGCTTGATATTTACACCACCGCTCTTTCGGCGATGACGGGCGGCAGAATAATAAGTGTGGATGATGCGGAGGCTGAAGAATGAAAAAAGGCGCAAATCTGATTTATTTGCTTTTCACCGCGGCGGCGCTTGCCTTTATAATTTTGTGGCAGCTGTTTTTTAAAGCGGGTACATCGTTTTATCTTGTGTGCGTTATTGTTATTGTGCTTTCGCTTTTACCGTTTTTTATAAGCTATGAAAATTCAAAGCCCTCCGCGCGCGAGGTTTCGCTGGTGGCGGTGCTGTCGGCGCTTGCCGTTGCTTCAAGGGCTGTGTTTTATTTCGTGCCGCAGTTTAAGCCGATTGCCGCCGTTGTTATAGCCTCGGCAGTTTGCCTCGGCCCGCAAAGGGGCTATATAATCGGCACACTTTCGGCGTTTGTCTCAAATTTTATTTTCGGTCAAGGGGTGTGGACTCCGTTTCAAATGGTGGCACTCGGATTGGTTGGCTTCGCCGCCGGGGTTATATTTAAAAGGGTTAAGCCTAATAGATGGTTCCTTGCCGCAATCGGCTTTGTGCTTGCCTTTGCGCTTTACGGCGTTGTTGTGGATGCAAGCTCCGTGCTCACCATGCTCACGGATTACACTCTTTCGGGCGTGCTTGCGATTTATGCGGCAGGCGCTCCTTTTTCCGCCGTGTTCGGCGGCGCAACCGCACTGTTTTTTTGTTTACTTTCGGCGAGGCGTTCATAAAAATAAATCGCATAATTGTGAAGTACGGCATTTGGGAGGAATCGCAAAATGAGCAAAGCATCGCGCAAAATTAAAAAAATCCGGCGAAAAAAAGAAGCCCAAAAAAGCAGCTTTCTCAATATGAAAAGGCGGCGCGCAGCGCATTTGTGTGCGGCATAATCGGGGTTGCATCGGCGGGAATTTTGCCGCCGCTCGGAATCACGGCAATAATCGCTTCGTGCGTGCTTAAATCAAAGCCGCTCGGCGAGGATTATGAATTGATGCGCAAAAAAAGCTTTGCCGGCGGGAATAATCGCTCTTGTTATGTTTGGGCTTGATATCGGAATTTATTACCTTTTCAAGTTTAAAAGCAACGCATTGACTCAATCGAAAAGCTCAATTGAAGTGCCGGCATTTTTTAAGAGCAAGCAGCTTAACGAAAAACGATTTCAGTGCGTTTAAACAAAGCTATGCGGGAAATCGGCGGGCAAAAAACTTGTTCGGTTTTTAGGCGGCTTTCCGCCGACGCAATCACAATTCACTAATGAGAGCTTGTTTTTCATAATAAGCCTTCGTTGATAAAAAAACACATATGGGTACGGCGGCGTGTTATACGCCGCCGTATTCATTTTGCCGCAAAAAAACACCCGCTCGGTTTTTGCGCCGAGCGGGTGTTTTTTTGTTTATTATATTAAGTTTTTATGCGCTTATCAGTCCGGATATCCGTTCGGATTTTGCTTTTGCCAGCGCCAGCTGTCCTCACACATTTCCTCAATATCTCTTTCCGCTTTCCAGCCAAGCTCTTTATAAGCCTTGCTCGGGTCGGAATAGCAGGTGGCAAGGTCGCCTGCGCGCCTGCCCACGATTTCGTATTTGATATCAACGCCGGAGGCTTTTTTGAATGCGTTCACAACATCAAGCACGCTGTAGCCCTTGCCCGTGCCGAGATTGTAGATGAAAATTCCTTTTTCGCCTTCAACCTTTTGAACCGCTTTAACATGGCCGAGCGCGAGGTCAACAACATGAATGTAATCGCGCACGCAGGTGCCGTCCGGAGTGTCGTAATCGTTGCCGAAAACGCTTAAATGATCTCTTTTGCCGATTGCCACCTGGGTGATATAGGGCATAAGGTTGTTCGGGATTCCGTTTGGAGCCTCGCCTATGCGGCCGCTCTTGTGCGCGCCGATGGGGTTGAAATAGCGAAGCAGGCAAATAGACCAATCATTGTCGGAAACATATAAATCCTGCAAAATGCATTCAATCATATATTTTGTTCTGCCATAAGGGTTTGTTACACCGCCGATCTCCATGTCTTCGGTGAGAGGAGAAATATTTTTCGTTCCGTAAACCGTTGCCGAGGAGGAGAAAACGATTTTTTTGCAGCCGTTTTTTCTCATAACATCAAGCAGCACAAGCGTGCCTGTAATGTTGTTGTCAAAATATTCAAGCGGCTTTTGAACGCTTTCGCCCACCGCCTTCAGGCCGGCAAAGTGAATAACCGAATCGATTTTTTCTTTTTTAAAGATTTCGTCAAGCCCTTCGCGGTCGCGGATATCGCATTCGTAATAGGGGAAATCTCTGCCCACGAGAGCCTTAATTCTGTCTATGCTGGATTTTTTACAGTTGTAAAAATTGTCAACGATAACCACATCAATTCCCGCGTTCATAAGCTCAACGCAGGTGTGGCTGCCGATGTATCCCGCACCGCCTGTAACCAAAACTGCCATTTAAATCCCATCTTTCTGTAGTTTTATATATTTCGGCATTTCTTGCCGATAATAAGTGCGTTAAAATGCCTGCCGCCCGGTTTTGCATGCGGCAAGTAAGGGTTATCAATAAGCCTTGCCCCAATAAAGCATGTGCTTTGCGGGCTCGCCGCAGCAGATGCAGGTGTCTGCAACATGCTCCTGCTCAAGCGGAATGCAGCGCGAGCCAACTCCCGTAAGCTCCTTAACCTTGCTTTCGCATTCCTCGCTGCCGCACCACATTGCCTTGATAAAGCCGTCGCCGTTCTTTTCAAGCGCTTCGGTGATTTCGTCAAGCGTTTTGCAGGCGTATGTGCGGCGCTCTCTGTTTTCAAGTGCAGCTTCGTATAAGCCGTCGCGCACTTCTTGCAGCTTTTGCAGAATCACCGTTTCCAGCTCATCGAGCGAAACGAAAGTTTTTTCTCTGTTGTGGCGCGTTACGATAACGCATTGGTTGTTTTCAATATCTTTAGGGCCGATTTCAACTCTGATCGGAACGCCCTTCATTTCGTATTCGGCAAATTTCCATCCGGGTGAATTTTCGGAAGCATCTATTTTTGCGCGGCAAATCTTTTTGAGTCTGTCGCAAACCTCGTTTGCCTTTTCAAGCACGCCCTCTTTGTGCATTGCAATCGGAATAACCATAACCTGAATGGGAGCAACAGCCGGCGGAAGCACCAAGCCGTTATCATCGCCGTGAGTCATGATTATTGCGCCTATAAGCCTTGTTGTAACGCCCCAAGATGTTTGGTGCGGATATTTAAGCTGATTATTTTTGTCTGCAAATTGAATTCCGAATGCTTTTGCAAAGCCGTCGCCGAAATAGTGCGAGGTGCCTGCCTGCAAAGCCTTGCCGTCATGCATAAGAGCTTCAATGCAATATGTGCGCTCGGCGCCTGCAAATTTGTCGCTTTCTGTTTTCATGCCCTGCACAACCGGCATTGCCAAATATTTTTGGCAAAATTCGGTGTAAACATTAAGCATTTTTTCTGTTTCTTCAATGGCCTCGTCTGCTGTTTCGTGCAGCGTGTGTCCCTCTTGCCATAAAAATTCTCTTGAGCGCAAAAACGGGCGAGTGGTTTTTTCCCAGCGAACAACGGAAACCCATTGATTATATAATTTCGGCAAATCTCTGTAAGAGTGAACTATTTGCTTAAAGTGTTCGCAAAACAGGGTTTCGGAAGTGGGGCGAACGCAAAGCCTTTCTTCAAGCTCCTCGTTTCCGCCCATGGTAACCCATGCGCATTCGGGCGCAAAGCCTTCAACATGGTCTTTTTCCTTTTGCAGCAGACTTTCGGGAATAAACATCGGCATGCACACATTTTCATGCCCGGTTTCTTTAAACATTCCGTCAAGTATTTTTTTGTATATTTTCCCCAAATGGCATAGCCGTATGGCCTGATAACCATGCAGCCCTTAACGCTTGTGTATTCGATAAGCTCCGCTTTGCGGCAAATATCGGTGTACCATTTCGCAAAATCCTCGTCCATGGAGGTAATATCGTCCACCATTTTCTTTTTGTTCTTTTGCCATTAAAAAAATTCTCCTTAAATATATATTTATATTTATCAGATTACTATTATAAACTAACTTCTTAAAGTTGTAAACCTTAAATTTTTCACATTTCGGTGCAGGTGCATAAAAAAATGCCGCCGTTGCGCGAAAAAAATCATATTTTTACACAATGTGCGTTTCGGTAAAAAAATCACCGTGCGTTCTGCGCTCAAATAAATAAAAAAATGAACTCTGCCGAATAATACAAATTATGCAATTTGCCGATAATGCAAAAATAATCGGCAAAAAAATTGAATTTTATAAATCGTTGGTGTATAATCCAAATAGCGTAAGGCGCGCCTATATTATATATAATAAGGCTGCCAAGCAGGCACCGCAGGCCTTTGCCTCGGCGCTATAAAAACAGGAGGTGATTGTACGTTTGCTCCCATCACAATGGATTTGCAGGAGGAATTAACCAAGCAGCTCGAAATCGCAACTTGGAAGGATCTCGGATTTAAGATTTTCGGTATCGAAGTCACGATTGATGAATGCACGGTTGTGTCCTGGATCATTATGGCTGTGATGACTGTTATTGCTATTCTGCTTACCCGCAATTTAAAAGTGCAGGGCAAAATCAGCAAAAGGCAGGCGTTGCTTGAACTGTGCTATGAAAAGGCAGAAAGCTTCTTTAAGGAAATTATGGGCCCCAAGGTGGAAAAATATATTCCTTATTTAATGAGCGTTGCCCTCTTTATCGGCGCATCAAACATCATCGGTCTTTTCGGTATGAAGCCGCCCACCAAAAGCATGCAGGTGGATGTTGCAATGGCAGTGATGACTATTGTGCTCGTTGAGTTTAACGCGTTTAAAGACAAAGGCGTTCTTGGCAGGTTTAAAAACTTCACCAAGCCGGTATGGATTGTAACCCCGATCAATATGCTGGAGATAATCACTAAGCCGCTTTCCCTTTCAATGCGTCTTTTCGGTAATGTTATCGGCGCTTTCACAATTATGGAGCTTATCAAAGCTGTTGTGCCGCTTTTCGTTCCCGTTGTGCTCAGCCTTTATTTCGATATTTTCGACGGCTTGCTTCAAGCGTATATCTTCGTGTTCCTGAGCGCCCTCTATTTGCAGGAGGCTGTTGAAACCGAAGAGGAAACAAAGGCCAGAAAGCAAAAAAAGAAAATGAAAAAAGCTGATAAAAAAGCAAAAAAGCAAGCGCTTGAGGCTTCAAACGCGGCTTAAAAAAATAAAATTTAAATCATTTAATTTGTTTATGTTTAAGGAGAAATTATTATGACAGGTTCAATTATTGCAATCGGCGCAGGTATTGCTCTTATTTGCGGTCTCGGCGCAGGCGTTGGTATCGGTATCGCAACAGGTAAAGCCGTTGAAGCTCAGGCTCGTCAGCCCGAAATGGCAAGTAAAAATTCAAACAACCCTTATTCTCGGTGCCGCTCTTTCAGAGGCAACCGCTATTTACGGCCTTATCGGTGCCATCCTTATTATCTTCATGGTTAAATAATCGGCTGAATTTCAGCACCCGATATTCTTTACGAAAGGATATATTTTTAAATGTTAAAGTTTGATTTAAATCTGCTTTGGACGGTTATTAACCTGATTGTGTTCTTTGTCCTTATGAAGGTTTTCCCTTTTTCAAGCCCATAAAGAAAACTCTTGATAAAAGGAAAGCTCTTATCGATCAGCAGTTCAGCGATGCCGAGGCAGCGCAAAAAGCAGGCCGATGAGATGAAGGCTCAATATCAAAACGAACTCGGCGGCGTTGATGATGAGAAAAAAAGCAAATCATCAATGAAGCCAGAACGAACGCTAAGGCAGAATATAATAAGATTATAGACCGCGCTCAGGCAGACGCAGATAAAATTAAGGCAGAGGCCAAAAAGGCTTCCGACTTTGAATGCGAAAAAGCAAGAAGCGCAGTCAACGAACAAATTGCCGCTTTGGCTATGGAAACCGCTGAAAAGGTTATCGGCAAAAAAATGTCAGCGCCGAAACAGACAGCGAGCTCTATAACAAATTTTTTTAAATGAAAGCAGTGATGAAAAAAATAATGATTCAGAATATTGAAAAATTATCTTGATTCGCTGTTTTCCGCCAATATCGGTGTGTCCGGCCTTGAGGATGCGCTTAAATTGATAAAGGCAAGCAGTGAATTAAGAACCGTTCTTGATGATCCGAATGTGCCCGCCGAGGATAAAGCAAAGGTGGCGGAGGAGCTTTTTGTGCCCTCTGTTAAGGATTTTATTCTGCAGCTTGCAAAGCAGGGCAAAAATCGATGATCTTGAAGAAATCATCGAAAGATACGTTTCTGAAATAAATAAAAAAATAATGTTGCCTCGGCAAAGGTTTTCTGTGTTAATGCCCCTGATGATAAGCAACTTGCGGGCATAAAAAAATTCGTTTGCAAGGAAACCGGCGCGGAAAAAGGCAAATGTTGAAATCGTTAAGGATGAAAAAGCTTATTGGCGGCTTTGTTATCGATATCGGCGATAAGGAATATGATTTCAGCGTTAAGCATAAATTAGAGGCCATTAAGGCTCAGGTTATGAAGTCCGCACGCTCCGGCGGCGCAGATCCGAAATCGGTTATCGAGGTTCTTCAAAAGAATGTTCGCGATTTTGAGGAGCGCGTAAATGGCGGCGAGGAAATCGGCACCGTTATCAGCGTGGGCGACGGCATTGCCAATATTTACGGTATGGACCATGTTATGTATGGCGAAATCGTTGTTTTTGAAAACGGCGTTAAAGGCATGGTGCAGGACCTAAAAAAAGAAAAAAATCGGTTGTATCATCTTCGGTGAAGAGGTTGGCATTCATGAGGGCAGCAGAGTAACGCGCACTCATAAAAAAAGCCGGCGTTCCAGTGGGCGATGCGTTCATCGGCAGAGTTGTCAATGCGCTTTGCGAGCCGATAGACGGTAAAGGTGATATTAAGGCAGACGATTATCGCCTTGTTGAAAATGCCGCTCCGTCAATCGTAGACCGTAAATCCGTATCTCAGCCGCTTGAAACCGGTATTTTGGCTATTGATTCAATGTTCCCGATCGGCCGCGGCCAGCGTGAGCTTATAATCGGCGACCGCCAAACGGGTAAAACGTCTATCGCAATCGATACCATTCTTAACCAAAAGGGTAAGGATTGTATTTGTATCTATAACGCAATCGGTCAAAAAACCTCCACGGTTGCAAAGCTTGTGGGCACGCTCACAAAAGCGGGCGCCATGGATTACACCGTTGTTGTTTGCTCAACGGCTGCCGATTCCGCATCTCTTCAATATATTTCACCCTATGCCGCAACCGCTTTGGCGGAATACTTTATGTATGCCGGCAAGGATGTTCTTATCATTTATGATGATTTAAGCAAGCACGCCGTGGCTTATCGTGCGCTTTCGCTTCTTCTTGAGCGTTCACCCGGCCGTGAGGCTTATCCCGGCGATGTTTTCTATCTTCATTCAAGGCTCCTTGAGCGTTCAAGCAGGCTTTCGGATGAGCTCGGCGGCGGCTCAATCACCGCGTTGCCGATTATCGAAACGCAGGCGGGCGACGTTTCCGCTTATATCCCCACCAATGTTATATCTATAACGGACGGTCAAATCTTCCTTGAAAGCGATTTGTTCTTCAGCGGTCAAAGACCGGCTGTAAACGTCGGCCTTTCGGTTTCCCGTGTAGGCGGTGCCGCACAAACAAAGGCCATGAAAAAAGCCGCAGGCTCACTTCGTGTGGATCTTTCTCAGTTCCGCGAAATGGAAGTTTTCACTCAGTTCTCCTCCGATCTTGACGAGGAAACAAAGGCAGAGCTTACTTACGGTAAGGGCCTTATGGAACTGTTGAAGCAGCCGCTCGGCAATCCCATGTCGCTCTCGCAGCAGGTTATTACTCTTGTTGGCGCCGTAGGCCGTAAGTTTATGGATGTTCCGGTGGAAGGGCTCAAGAAATATCAGGCAAAGCTGCTTGAGTATTTTGCCGAATCCCGCAAGGATATCATCGATGAAATCGAAAGCGGCAAGGTGCTCGGCGATGTGCTTAAGCAAGATATACTTGACGCAATAGACGAATTCGGAAAGGCGAACAATGGCTAACGCAAGAGAAATTCAGGGCAGAATGAAGTCTATTAAGGACACAATGAAAATCACAAACGCCATGTATATGGTGTCGTCCTCAAAGCTTCAAAAGGCCCGCAGAGATCTTAAAAACACAGAGCCCTTCTTTTTTATGATGCAGGACGGCCTTGCAAAGATCCTTGATGTTTCCCCGGATGCCGGCACGGAGTTTTTTGATACACGCCCTCAGCGCGAAGGCTCCGAAAGGCGCAAAGGCTATCTTGTTATCACGGCGGATAAAGGCCTTGCCGGTGCGTATAACCATAATATCATCAAAATCACGGAGCAAAGCGCCGCCATGGAAGCGCATAATATGCTGTTTATCGTCGGCGAAGTCGGCAGGCATTATTTCAGAAGAAAAAATATCCCGGTTGATATTGATTTCAGATACACGGCGCAAAACCCCACAATGAACAGGGCAAGGCATATCACCAAAACCCTGATAGAGCTTTTCATTAAGGAGCAACTTGATGAGGTTTATGTTGTTTACACCAAAATGGTGAATTCAATGACGGTTGAACCCGTAACCCAGCAAATTCTGCCCCTTAAAAAAGAGCGCATAAAAACAAAGGGCGAATCGAATTATTACGAAAATGCCGAATTTATGCCCGATGCAAAAACCGTTTTTCAAAGCATCGTGCCCGATTATGTTGCGGGCTTTGTTTACGGCGCTTTGATAGAATCTTATTGCAGCGAGCATAACGCCAGAATGATGGCAATGCAAACGGCAACCGATGCCGCAAAGGATATGCTCAAGCGGCTCGATGTTGAATATAACCGTGCAAGGCAGGCGGCAATCACTCAGGAAATCACCGAGGTTGTTGCAGGCTCCAAGGCACAAAAAAATGAAGAATTAGGAGGAATCCTAAATGAATAAAGGTAAAAATTATTCAGGTAATGGGTCCTGTTGTGGATGTTGCTTTTGAAGGTGATCTTCCGAAAATCAAGGATGCGCTTCATGTTGAGTCAGAAGGCAAAACCTTGGTTATGGAGGTTGCTCAGCAAATCGGTTCGGGTGTTGTAAGGTGCATTATGCTTGCGGCTTCCGAGGGCCTTCATAAGGATATGGAGGTTGTTGCAACAGGCGGCGCCATTTCCGTTCCCGTCGGCGAAAAATGCCTCGGCAGGCTTTTTAATGTAACCGGCGAAACGATAGACGGGCTTGAGGATCTTTCCGGCGAAGAGCATTGGGGCATTCACCGCCGCCCGCCGGATTTTGAAGAGCAAAGCTCAAATGTTGAAATTCTTGAAACGGGCATTAAGGTTATCGATTTGCTCACGCCTTATGCAAAGGGCGGTAAAATCGGCCTATTCGGCGGCGCCGGTGTAGGTAAAACCGTTCTTATTCAGGAGCTTATCACAAATATTGCCAATGAACACGGCGGCTATTCCATTTTCACCGGCGTAGGTGAGCGTTCAAGAGAGGGTAACGATCTTTGGAACGAAATGAAGGAATCCGGCGTTATCAATAAAACGGCGCTTGTGTTCGGCCAGATGAACGAACCGCCCGGAGCCCGTATGCGCGTTGCCGAAACAGGGCTTACAATGGCAGAGTATTTCCGCGATGTCGCTCATCAGGATGTGCTGCTCTTTATAGATAACATATTCAGATTTATTCAGGCGGGCTCGGAGGTTTCGTCACTGCTCGGCAGAATGCCCTCCGCCGTCGGTTATCAGCCAACCCTTGCAACGGATGTCGGCGAGCTTCAGGAAAGAATTGCCTCCACAAAAAGCGGTTCAATCACCTCCGTTCAGGCTGTTTATGTGCCTGCGGACGACTTAACCGACCCTGCCCCCGCAACCACATTTGCTCACCTTGATGCCACAACGGTTCTTTCAAGAAAAATTGTTGAAAAGGGTATTTATCCCGCTGTTGATCCGCTTGAATCAAGCAGCCGTATTCTTGAAATCGAAACCGTTGGCGAGGAGCATTATAATGTTGCGCGCCGCGTTCAGGAATATCTTCAAAAATATAAAGAACTTCAGGATATTATCGCCATCCTCGGTATGGAAGAGCTTTCAGACGAGGATAAAACCACTGTTTACCGTGCAAGAAAGATTGAAAAATTCCTTTCTCAGCCCTTCCATGTTGCGGAAATGTTCACCGGCTTAAAGGGCGTTTATGTGCCCGTTAAAGAAACCGTTAAGGGCTTTAAAGCTATTATTGACGGTGAGGTAGACGATATCCCCGAGCAGGCATTCTTCAATGCGGGAACTATTGACGATGTGCTTGCAAAGGCAAAGGAAATGAAGTAATGAACACTTTTAAGCTTAAAATTGTTGCATCTAATAAGGTGTTTTATGACGGCGAGGCTCAAAGCCTTACCGTGCCTTATATAGACGGCGGCACCATGACCTTTTTGGCGCACCATTCAAATGCTGTTGTGCCGATTGAAATGGGCGAAATGAAGCTTGTTACGGCAGACGGCGATGTTAAAGAGGCTTTTGTGAGCGACGGCTTCCTTGAATTTCTTTCAAATGAAGCGGCTCTTATCTGCGTTTCGGTTGAATTGCCGGAGGAAATCGATAAGCGCCGTGCGGAAGAGGCCAAGGAACGCGCCGAGGAAGAGCTTCGCCAAAAGATGAGCCAGTTCGACTATTATGTTACCAAGGCAAATCTTTCGCGTGCAATGGAGCGCATCAAGGTTAAAAACAGGCACCAAATTTAGTGCTGCGTATGTAATCGGGGAAATCATTTTTGACTTCCCCGTTTTTATTTATTGCCGCAGTGTTGCGGCAAAATTTAAAAATAAAAAGAGTGCGTGCCGCGAGGCTGCAGCGGCGCGATTTGCCATTTTTGCAGCCGGAAAGGTTGATTGCCGTGTCCGTTAAATTTATAGCTTGCGATTTGGACGGCACTTTGCTCGGCGCGGATCATATAACCGTTGGCGAGCGAACAAAAACCGCGCTTTTAAAAGCGCACGAAAAGGGTATAAAAATCGCCATTGCCACGGGCAGAACTCTGCCCGTTATTTACGGCACGGTGGATCAAATCCCTTTTGCGGACTATGTGATTTATTCAAACGGAGCGGCGGTTTGCGATTTAAAATCCGCAAAAACGGTTTATTCAAATTATATGCCTGCCGATGTTGCGGTTAAGGTTATTGAATTTTTGCTTAAATACCCCGTTTATTTTGAGGTTTATTCCGATGCAAAGCAGTATTCTCAGGCGGGGCGCGAAAAATATTTCACCAATATGGATTTGCCGCGCGATTTTTTGGAAGCGTATGTGAATTCCATAAATATCACGGATGATATTATTGCCGTTGCCAAGCAGGGCAAGGTGGAAAAAATCAATCTTTTCTATTTTGAAAAGGAATATTACGATGAAATTAAGGATTTCCTTTTCTCTTATTCCGATATCGATTGCACTTCTCCCGTTGCGGGCGATATAGAGATGACCTATAAAAATGTTGATAAGGCATATGCGCTTGCGGGCGTTTGCGAAAGGCTCGGAATTGAGCCGGCGCAGGTTATGGCGTTCGGCGATGCGGATAACGATTTGAAAATGCTGTCCTATGCGGGCTTCGGCGCGGCAATGGGCAATGCCGCCGATAAATGCAAGAAGGCGGCACCTTATGTTACAAAGCGCAATGACGAAGACGGCGTGGGCGTGTTTGTGGAAAAATATGCGCTCGGAATAAAGCCCCGCCTTGCCGTTTCGGCTTGCCTGCTCGGTGAAAATTGCAAATATAACGGCGGCAACAATAAAAACGACGCGGTATTAGCTTTGCAAAAGGATTTTGAAATCGTGCCCGTTTGCCCCGAATGCTTCGGCGGATTAAAAATTCCCCGCGTGCCGAATGAAATTATCGGCGGCAGAGCAATCTCCAAAAACGGTGAGGATTTCACCGCAGAATATAATAAGGGCGCAGAAAAGGCGCTTTATGTGGCGGAGGAAAGCGGAGCGCGCTTTGCCGTGCTTAAAGAACGCAGTCCCTCCTGCGGCAAGGGAATGATTTATGACGGCACTTTTTCCGGCACTTTGGTGCCCGGAAACGGCGTAACCGCCGAGCTTTTTCATAAAAAACCGGCATTTCCGTTTTCGGCGAAAGCGAAATCGATAAATTGCTTGAAGAGGCAGATATTGTTTGATTTTTCGGCCGATAAATCGGCGGCTTTGGGTTTTGACCGTTGCAGGCGTGCGCGTTTTGTGGTAATATATTTCTAAGCAATCGGGATCCGAACACGCCGCAATCAGAGCCTTTTCGGTTTATTTTCACCTGTTTAAGCAGGCGGGAGTCAAACCCGATGTGCTTAATCTTAATAACAAGGAAAATCATTATGAATTCAAAGAAAATTCTTGCCGCGTTTGTGGCTGTAATCGTTGCCGTATGCTGCGTTTTTGCGGCTTGCTCGGCCAAAAAAACGGATTCGGATTCCGCTTCGTCATCCGAAAGCGTTTCGCAATACAGAAATGAAAACCTACACCACCACAGATCCCGCGCTGATTAAAGGCGGCGCTGCGGCTCAGCTTGTGCAGTCTTATTCCGCCGAGGAGCTCGGCTTGCCCGAATCTTGGGATAAATATGATTCCGTTGCGGTAAACGACAGCGGCATTAAGCTCGACAATTCCGATTATGCGGGATATTATATTGAGGTTGAAGTAAGCAAAAAGTATGATATCGGAGACGATAAATTCACTTTTAACACCGTGGGAACTTATCTTATCAGCTATGACGGTAAAACTCTGCTTAAATATGATAAGGCAACGGGTGAGTGCACTCCGATTGAAATGAAGGAGGCTTCCGCCGCAGCTTCATCGGCTCAAAAGGCAACCGCTGCTTCGGGTGAAACCCACACCCATGCAAACGGCGAGGTCCATTCGGGCGCGGCTCATGCGGATTGACTCGAAAATTTGCTTTGATTTAATATTGCGGCAGTGCTTATTTGCGCATTGCCGCTTTTTTGCGCCTAACATTGAAAAACGCAGCTTTGATTTCACTTCGGCGGCAGGTCAATCGGCAGTTGTTATTGTCTATTGAAAAAGCGCCCGAATTATGATATTATTAAAATTGAACAGGCGCTCGGTGCGCCTGCGTGAAGGAGAGTTATGCTTATGAAAAGGGTTCCGTTTAAAGCCGGAGTGCACCCGTTTGAGGGTAAGGCATTTTCCGAAAACGAAAAAATAATAAAAATCGAAGCTGCTCCCGAAATGGTGTTTCCAATGAGTCAGCATATCGGCGCACCTGCCGTGCCAACCGTTAAAATCGGCGATCGAGTGCTTGTTGGAATGAAAATCGGCGAGGCGGCTTCATTTATCTCAAGCCCGATTTTCAGTTCTGTTTCCGGCAAGGTAAAAATGATTGAGGATCGCCAAACCGTTACGGGCGCAATCAGCAAATGCATAATCGTGCAAAACGATTTTGAAAACGAATGTGCTCCGGGCTTCGGCGAAATTCGCGATCCCAATGCCGTTTCAAACGAGGAAATCGCAGAAATCGTTAAGCAATGCGGCATAGTGGGCATGGGCGGCGCAGGCTTTCCCACGGGGGTTAAGCTTTCGCCGAAAAATGCGGAGGATATTGATTATCTTATTATCAACGGCGCGGAATGTGAGCCGTATTTAACCTCCGATTATCGCCTGATGACGGAGCGCACCGGCAATATCATAACGGGTATTTCGCTTGCCCTGCGCCTTTTCAAAAATGCAAAAGCGGTTGTGGCGATAGAAGATAATAAGCCGGCCGCCATAAAAGAATTTGAAGCTCAGTGCAAGGAGCTTGATAAAATAAGCGTTATGCCGCTTAAAACAAAATATCCGCAGGGCGGCGAGCGCCGCCTGATTGCAAGCGTAACGGGCAGAAAAATCAATTCACACACATTGCCTGCCGATGCCGGCGTAATTGTGCTTAATGTTGCCACTGCTTATGCAATTTACGAGGCCGTTTGCGCAAGCAAGCCCTTAATTCACAGGGTTGTAACAATAACGGGCGACGGAGTAAATCGTCCCGGCAATATAGACGTGTTGCTCGGCACGCCCGCATCGTTCTTGATGGAGCAATGCGGCGGCCTCAAAGAAAACACCGAGAAAAATCATTTGCGGCGGACCGATGATGGGCTTTGCCGTTGCGAATCTTGAATTTCCCGTAACAAAAACATTTTCTTCCGTGCTTGCTCTCACAAGCGACGATGTTGTTAAAATGAAAACCACCGCTTGTATCCATTGCGGCAGATGCGTCGGCGCCTGCCCCGAAAATCTTGTGCCGCAGCTTATGGCAGCTTCCGTTAAGGCGGAGGATTATGAGCAATATGAAAAACTCGGCGGCATGGAATGCATCGAATGCGGTTGCTGCACTTATGTTTGCCCCGCAAAAAGGCCGCTCACTCAGTCCTTTAAGCTTGCAAAGGCAGAGATTAGGGCTTCAAAAAAATCTAAGTAAGGAGGAATGGCTTTATGTATAATGTTTCGGTTTCACCGCATATAAGGGATAAGAGCTCTACCTCCAAAATTATGCTGGATGTGTGCATAGCCCTTGTGCCCACCCTTGCCTTCGGCGTGTGGCATTTCGGCTTAAATTCCCTTATTGTTATTATTTCCTCAGTCGCAAGCTGCGTTATTTCCGAGCTTGTGTTTGAGCTTATCGCAAAAAAGCCCGTCACCGTGTTTGATTTCAGCGCAGTGGTTACGGGGCTTATAATCGCGCTCAATATGCCGCCGCAGGTGGCGTGGTGGGTGCCTGCCGTCGGCGGTGTGTTTGCAATTATCGTTGTTAAAATGCTTTTCGGCGGAATCGGTCAAAATATTATGAACCCCGCGCTTGCCGCAAGGTGCTTCCTTTTGATTTCCTTTACTTCAAGGATGACGGATTTTTCAACTGCAGACGGCGTTTCCTCGGCCACTCCGCTTGCTGTGCTGAAAAACGGCGGCAGTGTGGATTTGCTTGATGCGTTTTTAGGCATGAAAACCGGCTGTATAGGCGAGGTTTCCTGCGTTGCGATTCTCATCGGCGCAGCTTATCTGCTTATCAAAAAGGTTATCTCAATCAGAATTCCCGCATTTTATATCGGCTCTGCGGCTTTGTTTATTTTTCGTTTTTTTGCATGGGCAAAGGTCGGCAGCGTTCCCGATTGGCAGTTTATCCTCGGCGAGCTTCTCACCGGCGGCTTGATGGCGGGTGCGTTCTTTATGGCAACCGATTACACCACCAGCCCCATCACAAAGGGCGGTCAAATAATTTATGCCGTGCTTATGGGCTTTTTAACTGCGGTGTTCAGAATTCTCGGTTCAAGCGCAGAGGGCGTTTCCTATGCAATCGTTATCAGCAATTTGGCTGTGCCGCTTATCGAAAAAATCTCTGTGCCGAAGCCCTTCGGCATGCGTAAGAAAGAAGAGGTGTAAGCATGGCTAAATCAAAATCACAGGTGCTTAAAAACTGCATTGCGCTTTTGCTTATAACTCTTGTGGCGGGGCTTGCGCTTTCCGCCGTAAACGAAATCACAAAGGCTCCTATAGCAAAGGCCGAACAGCAGGCTAAAATGGATGCCTATAACACCGTGCTTCCGAACGCCTCGTTTGAAGAGCCGGATAATAAGCAAACCCTGCTCAATGAATCCGCTTCTGCGCTTGATGCGGCGGGTCTTTCAAAATGCAGTGTTGACGACCTTTATTTTGCTTACGACGAATCCGGCAAAAAGATAGGCTGCGTAATGTCTGCCACTTCGCCGAGCGGCTATGGCGGCGATATAAAAGTTGCAATCGGCATATCGTATGAAACAAATCAAATCACAGGCTTTTCCGTGCTTTCAAACAGCGAAACTGCGGGTCTCGGCGCAAAATGCACCGAAGATGATTTCACAGCGCAGTTCGCCGGCAAGTCGGCAACAAAGCTTGAATATGTTAAGGGCGGCGGTGCCTCGGGCGACACTCAGATAGACGCTATCAGCGGCGCCACAATCACCACAAATGCCGTTACCGAAGCGGTAAACAGCGCCCTTGCGTTTTATAATTTTGCATTAAAGGAGGGATAAGCTTTGAATAAAAATCTTGAAAGGCTTAAAAACGGCATTATCACCGAAAATCCCACCTTTGTGCTGATGCTCGGCATGTGCCCCACCTTGGCGGTTACCACCTCTGCCGTAAACGGCATCGGCATGGGGCTTGCCACCACCGCCGTGCTTATAATGAGCAATATGATGATTTCGGCACTGCGCAAGGTTATTCCTGACGGCGTTCGTATGCCGGCTTATATTGTTATAGTTGCGTCTTTCGTAACGATTGTTGAAATGCTTTTGCATGCCTATGTTACCCCGCTTTATAACTCTCTCGGAATTTATATTCCGCTCATTGTTGTAAACTGCATTATTTTGGGCAGGGCGGAAAGCTATGCTTCAAAAAATAAAATCATCCCCTCTATGTTTGACGGCATCGGCATGGGTCTCGGCTTCACAATCGGCCTCACCTCCATCGGCATTGTGCGCGAGCTTATCGGCTCCGGCTCCGTTTTCGGAATGCGCATTTTGCCGCAAAGCTATGAGGGCGTGTCGATATTCGTGCTTGCTCCCGGCGCTTTCCTTGTGCTTGCGTTTTTGTGCGCGCTTCAAAACAAGCTCGGCGCAAAGGGTGCAAACCGCCATGTTAAGCAGGATGCCTGCACGGGCGATTGCATGAATTGTTCGCTTTCGTGCAACGGAGAAACGGAGGTGGATAAGAATGTTTAAAACCCTGTTTCTTGTTCTGATTTCCACCGCGCTTATTAACAATGTTGTGCTCAGCCAGTTCCTCGGCATTTGCCCGTTTCTCGGCGTTTCGCGCAGCGTTAAAACCGCCGCCGGCATGGGCGGTGCGGTTATATTCGTTATCACCATTTCAAGCGCCGTCACCAATTTGCTCTATACGGGTATTATCCAAAAGCTCGGTCTTGATTATCTTAAAACAATCGTTTTCATTTTGGTTATTGCCGCAATCGTGCAGTTTATCGAAATGTTTCTCAAAAAATTTGTGCCGAAGCTTCATAAGGCTCTCGGCGTGTATTTGCCGCTTATCACCACAAACTGCGCAGTGCTCGGCGTTTCGCTCACCAATGTGCAGGACGGTAATAATTTCATCACCTCCGTTTTAACGGGCTTCGGCACGGCTTGCGGCTTTGCGCTTGCAATCATCATACTTGCCGGCATCCGTGAAAAAACGGAAAACAACGATTTCCCGCAGGCATTTAAGGGCACGCCCTCCGTGCTTCTCACCGCCTGCCTTATGGCGATAGCCTTTTACGGCTTCAGCTCGCTTAAATAAGGGGGTGCGATTGTGAGTTTACATAATATTCTTATTGCAACGGGAATTGTTGCGGCAGTCGGTCTCATTATTGCAATTGTGCTCAGCATTGCCGAAAAGGCATTTCATGTTGATGTGGATGAAAAAGAGGTTGCCGTTCGCGAATGCCTTGCCGGCAACAACTGCGGCGCCTGCGGCTATGCGGGGTGCGACGCACTTGCAAAGGCAATAGCTCAGGGCGAAGCTCCCGTAAACGCCTGCCCGTCCGCCGGCAAAAGCGGTGCGGAGGCAATCGCAAAAATCATGGGGGTTGACGCGGGCGAATTTGTTCGTAAAACGGCGTTTGTGCGCTGCTCCGGCACAGAAGATAAGCGCACCCAAACCTTTAATTATTACGGCACAGGCTCGTGCACTGCGGTTAAGCTTGCGCTTGGGCGCGGCAATATGTCTTGCGTTTATGGCTGCATGGGCTACGGCAGCTGCGCCGATGTGTGCGACAGTAAAGCAATCAGAATTATAAACGGCAAGGCTGTGGTTGAATCCGATTTGTGCATTGCCTGCGGCAAATGCGTTAAAGCCTGCCCGCAAAAGCTGATTGAAATTGTGCCCTATGATTCCGTTTACAGGGTGCAGTGCAACAACCGCCAGCGCGGTAAATCCGTTAAGCAAAATTGCCAAGCGGGCTGCATCGGATGCGGCATTTGCGAAAGAAATTGCCCTGTGGGCGCAATAAAAAGTAACCGATAATGTGGCGCATATCGATTATGATAAATGCATTGCGTGCGGCGTGTGCGCTCAAAAAGTGCCCATCAAAGGTTATCAGAAAAATATAATTGATTTAAAAAGGCTGCGGTTCGGTTTTTATCCCGTTCCGCAGCGTGTGATTTTATGGCTGAAAAGGGAGGTAAATAATGAAAAAAATAATTGCTTTTTTCATTTCTGCTTTGCTTGTTCTTTCCCTTTCTTCATGCAGCTCCGGCGGCGAAACATATAAAAAAAGGATATGCTTGATCTTTTTGACACGGCTGCGTCAATCTCCGCCGCCGATTTCTCGCTGGCCGACTTTAACAGCCATTTTGATTCCGTTTATAATGAGCTATTTGCGATATTCCTGGCTTTTTAATATTTATAAGGATTATCAAGGCATTGTAAATCTTAAATATATAAACGAAAATGCCGCCGCGGCTCCCGTTAAGGCAGATAAGGCAATTATCGATTTGCTTCTTTTCGGCAAGCAGGCTTATGAAATTACGGGCGGCAGGGTAAATATTGCCATGGGCGCAGTGCTTTCGCTTTGGCACAATGCCTCTCAGGCGGCCGCCGCGAATCCCGAAAACGCCGCGCTGCCGAGCCAAGCCGATCTTGAAGCCGCCGCTTTGCATTGCGATATCGAAAAAGCTGATTATAAACGAAAACGAGTCTACGGTTTATTTTGCCGATTCGCAAATGAGCCTTGATGTGGGCGCAATCGCCAAGGGCTTTGTTTGCGAAAAAATCGCCGATTATATTGCCGAAAACAATATCTGGAGCAGTGCGGTTTTAAACCTCGGCGGCAATATCAAAACAATCGGCACAAAGGGCGGCAAGCCATTTTCTATCGCAATCGAAAATCCAAGCGGCGGGTATTTGGATGTGCTTTCCGTTTCAAACGGCACGGGCGTTGTAACAAGCGGTGATTATCAGCGCTATTTCACAGTAGACGGCAAAAATTATTGCCACATAATTTCACCCGAAACCTTAATGCCGCCCGAATATGTAAGCTCGGTGAGCGTTATCTGCGCGGATACCGCGCTTGCGGATGCGCTGTCAACCGCGCTTTTTGATATGCCGCCGGAGCAGGCAATCGAATTTGTTGATTCACAAAGCGGCGTTGAAGCGGTTTGCCTCGATAAAAACGGCACGCTTTATTATTCCGCAGGCTATAAGGATTTGGTAAAAAAATGAAAAAAGGTTTTTTGAAAAAAGGCGATGCAGTTGCTTTCTGCGCGGTGCTTGCGGCGGGCGTTGCCCTGCTTTTGATTTTTAATTTTGCCGCAAAATCGGGAAGCTGTGCCGAAATTTCCGTAAACGGCGAGGTTTGCGCAACGCTTGATTTAAATAAAGATTCCCGCTTTGAAATCAAAAACGAAAGCGGCGAAATCACAAATATTGCCGTTGCTTCGGGCGGAAAGGTGCATATGGAATATGCCGATTGCCCCGATCAAATTTGCGTTAAGCACGCGGAAATTTCAAAAAAAGCGGCAGCAGCATTGTGTGCCTGCCGAATAAGGTTGTTATAACGGTTCACGGCGATAAAAATTCCATGCCGGACGGTGTTGCCCGATGAAGATGAATAATAAATCACGAAAAATCGCATATTTCGGGCTCAATGTTGCGCTGGCGTTTGTGCTTTCCTATTTTGAAAGCTTAATTCCGCTCAATATCGGTATTCCGGGCATAAAGCTCGGCCTCGCAAATTTGGCGGTGCTCACCGCGCTTTATACGCTTTCAGCCAAGGATGCATTTTGTATTTCTATTATAAGAATTGTGCTCGTGGGCGTAACCTTCGGCGGAATTTCCGCCATGATTTACAGCCTTGCAGGCGGTTTGCTTTCGTTTGCCGTTATGGCAGCGTCAAAAAAATGCTTCGCCTGTCGCCCGTGGGCGTTTCGGTGCTCGGCGCGGCGGCTCATAATATAGGCCAGCTCGTTGCCGCAGGCATTATTATGCGCAATCTCGGCGCGCTTTATTATTTGCCTGTGTTACTTGTAAGCGGCTCGGTAACGGGCGCGGCTGTCGGCATAGTCGGCGGAATTTTGATTAAGCGCCTCGGCAAAACAAATTCGGCAAAGGGTGATTAAATGATTATGAATTATAAGGGCTTCGTGCCCGATGTAAATAACGCCGCTTTCGTGGCGGATAATGCCTGCGTTATCGGCAGGGTGCAAATGGGGCAGGGCAGCTCCGCTTGGTTCGGCGCCGTGCTCAGGGGCGATGATGAAAAAATAATTATCGGCAAAAATTCAAATATTCAGGATAATTGCACAGTGCATTGCACACCGGGATTTCCCGCCGTTATCGGCGATGATGTTTCCGTCGGTCACAACGCCGTGCTTCACGGCTGCACCGTAGGCAGCGGCAGTCTTATAGGAATGAATGCAACGGTTATGAACGGCGCGGTTATCGGCAAAAACTGCCTTGTGGGCGCCGGTGCGCTTGTTACGGAAAAATAAGCATTTCCCCGATAATTCGCTTATAATCGGCGTGCCTGCCAAAGCTGTTGCCGCAATTGACGCCGCACGCAGCATTAAAATCGCCGAAAAATGCCGCTCATTATTCCAAAAAAAGCGGCTGAATTTGCAAAAAAATTCAAAAAGTCCGCTCATGATGCAGGCAAAGAAATTTAAATTCATTATAAGCAAATAAAATATATAACGGTTATAAATTGTCAAAGAGGGCGCAATTCAGCCTAATTCTGCAGGATTTAGGCGATGAATTTGCGCGCTTTTTACTATGGAATTGTTGACTATATCACTGTGATATACTATAATTATATTGTATGTAATCAAAAAAACGGCGCAAAAAAACGCAAGTGTGTAAGTGTTTAACGAAAGAGCTTTTATGAAAACAACGGAAGAATTGAAACAACTGAATATAATCCTTCCGCCGCCCGAGCAGATAACGGGCTATAAAGGTGTTTATAACAGATATGTTAAGCGCGCGCTTGATTTTGTGTTTGCCGCGGTTGCCGTTGTGCTGCTTTCGCCGCTTATGCTTTTAACGGCTGCTTCGGTTGCCCTGTGCAGCGGCTTTCCCGTTTTTTACCGCGCCGAAAGGTGCGGCTATCTCGGCAAGCCGTTTCGGATTTTTAAATTTCGCACAATGGTTAAAAATGCCGATAAAATCGGCGGCGGCACCACCGCGCTGAACGATCCGCGCATAACGCGGGTGGGCAGGTTTTTGCGCAAAACAAAAATGGATGAGCTTGCAAATCTTTTTAATATAATACGCGGCGAAATGAGCTTTGTCGGTCCGCGCCCCGAGCTTTTGCGATACACAAAGCTTTATTCCGGCGATGAAGAATACATATTAAAGGTTCGCCCCGGAATAACGGATTTCAGCTCGTGCACTTTTATAAATCTTGATGAGATAGTCGGCAGCGAAAAATGCCGATGAAATGTACGAAAAAAATATGTGCTTAAAAATATAAAAAAATGCGCTTCGTGTGAAATATGCCGCGGAGGTTTCTTTTTAAAAACGGATGTGAAAAATCTTTTTTAAAACGCTTTTCGGCGTTGTGCAAAAAAATTTTTTTCTTCGCCGTTTCGGGAAAGAATTAAGGTGAGCCTTTGGAATATATCAAAATTAAAAACAGCGATTTAAATGTCTCCCGCATTTGCATTGGCGGCTGCCCTATGGGAATGTACGGCTGGGGCAAAACGAATATGGATGATTTAACCGCTTCCGTGCAGGCGGCGTTTGAAAGCGGAATTAACTTTTTTGACACCGCCGCAACCTACGGCCTCGGCGTGTCCGAAACGATTTTGGGCAAGGCGCTCGGTAAAAACAGAAGCAAGGTTGTTATCTCCGATAAATTCGGCGTTCGCGCCGAGCAGGGCAAACCCACGGTTTATGATAATTCAAAGGAATATATAATTTCAGCATGTGAAGAGTCGCTTAAAAGGCTCGGCACGGATTACATAGATATTTACACCGTGCATTACAGGGACGGCGTTACTCCTCTTGCCGAGGTTGTGCAAACGCTTGAAACACTTCGCAGCCAGGGCAAAATCAGGTATTTTGCGCTCTCCAATGTGCACGCCTGCGATATGGATGAAATTCGCGAATGCTCAAAAATATTTTGTTTCCGTTCAAAACGAATATTCGCTTGCTTTGCCGCAAATTTGAAAGCGAATTGCTTGCTTTTTCGCGATGAGTACGGCTTAACTCCGCTTACCTGGGGCTCGCTCGGGCAGGGAATTTTAAGCGGAAAATATAATGAAAACAATGTTGATTTCGGGGCGGACGATCGCCGCTCGCGTGATATTTATGTTAATTTCCACGGCGAAAAATTAAAGCAAAATTTGGAAACGGTTAAAGTGCTCAGGCAAATATCGCAAAAGGTAAACAAGCCTGTTTCGGCAGTTGCCATCAGGTTTATTATGGATAGGATCCGCGACAGTGTTGTGCTTATCGGTGTTAAAAATCCGAATCAGGTGCATCAAAATGTTGTCGCATCGGATTGGCATTTGAGCGATGAGGATATGCAGGCGCTTTTGGCGGTTTCCGCGGTTGATTAAAGTTTTGCACGGCTTTGGCAGTGCATGAACGGTTGGTGATTTCAGTGAAAAGTGAACAGCTTGCCTGGCTTATAAGGCGCCACGCTGTGGAGATGACTCATCATTCCGGCGCTTCTCATATAGCCTCGATTTTAAGTGTGGCCGATATTGTGGCCGTGATTTACAGCGGCGTTGCAAATGTTGATCCTAAGTTTCCCGATGATCCGAAAAGGGACAGAGTCATTCTTTCAAAAGGCCACGCGGGCGCGGCAATTTATGCCGCCTTGGCAGAAACGGGATTTTTTGACCCCGCCGAGCTTCTTACCGTTTATCAAAACGGCTCGCGCCTTTCGGGTCATGTTTCGCATAAAGGCGTTCCGGGCGTTGATTTTTCCACAGGTTCGCTCGGTCACGGTCTGCCCGTTGCCGCAGGCATGGCAATGGCAGCCAAGAAGGATAATAAAAATTACAGGGCTTTTGCCGTTCTCGGAGACGGGGAATGCGATGAAGGCTCGGTTTGGGAGGCCGCGCTTGTGGCAAACCATTACGGGCTTGATAATCTTATCGCCGTTGTTGACCATAATAAAATGCAAAGCCTTGATTATTGCGAAAACACAATTAAGCTCAGCCCGTTTGCCGATAAATGGCGCGCGTTCGGCTGGAATGTGCTTGATATAGACGGGCATGATCACGCCGCTTTGCAAAGGGCTTTTGAGCTTGCAAAAAATCATAAGGGCTCGCCGAGCGTTATAATCGCAAACACGGTTAAGGGCAAGGGAATATCATTTATGGAAAACGATATTCTTTGGCATTATCGCTTCCCGCATGACGGCTGGGAGTATGATAACGCCGTTGCCGAATTAAAAGCCGCAATGCCGCAGGGCGTTAAGGACCCTTATGAAGATAAATAATAAACACATAAAACGGTCAATGCTTCGTTGGCCGTTTCGTCTTACAAGAGGTAATTGCTTTTGAGAGACTCTTTTGTTAAAAACCCTTATGGATATAGCCGAAAAGGATAAAAATGTGGTGCTTATCACAGGCGATTTGGGCTTCGGTGTGCTGAAGCCGTTTTGGGAAAAATTCCCCGATCAATTTATAAATGCCGGCATAGCCGAGCAGGATATGACGGGCTTTGCCGCCGGCATGGCGCTTTGCGGCAAAACGGTGTTCACATATTCCATAGGCAATTTTCCCACTTTGCGCTGCATAGAGCAAATAAGAAACGATTGCGCTTATCACAATGCAAATGTTAAAATAGTTTGCGTGGGCGGCGGGTTTACTTACGGCCCTCTCGGCATGAGCCACCACGCCACCGAGGATATTGCCGTTATGCGCGCAATGCCGGATGTGACCGTGTTTGCCCCGGGCGATGCGGCAGAGGCTGCGGCGTGCACCAAAGCCATGTATGAAACCCCGGGCACCTGTTATTTAAGACTCGGCAGGGGCGGCGAGCCGAAAATTCACGAAAACGCAGTTGATTTTACGGTGGGCAAAGCCATTGAAATTCGGCAGGGCAAAAGGGTTGCTCTGTTTTCAACCGGTGCCGTTTATGAAGAGGTTGCCGGCGCGGCAAAAATGCTTGAAAATGCGGGAATAACCCCTGCGGTTTACACATTTCCTTCCGTTAAGCCGATAGATAAGGCTTTAATCAAAAAATGCACCGCGGAATTTGAAATTATCGCCACCGTTGAGGAGCATAATATCGTGGGCGGCTTCGGCAGCGCCGTGGCAGAGGTTATGGCAACCGCCCCGTGCAAAGCCCGCCTTGCTTTAATCGGGCTTGAGGATAAATATTCCTCCACTGTAGGCTCGCAAAAATATTTAAGGGAAATTTACGGTATGAGCGCCGAAAAAATTTTTGAAAGGATTTCCGAAGAAATCGGAATCAAATAAAATGCCACCTAAAATTCTTATAACCGCCACGGAATTGCACTTGCTTCAATTTTGGACAGAGCATATAAATGCCTTTATTAACGAGGGCTATTCGGTTGATTTGATTTGCTCGGATGTGGGCGGCAAGCTTGAAAATTTAAAAAGCCGACTTGCGCAGTGCGGCAATCCGCGCTTAAAAGTTGTGGATTTGTGCCGAAGCCCGCTTTCTCCCAAAAATTTAAAGGGCTTTTGCCGACTTAAACGGCATTTTGCCGAAAATCGGTACGACGCCGTGCTCACAAACGAACCGGTTATGGGCATGATGACGCGCCTTGCGGCAAAGTCGGCACGAAAAAAATACGGCACCAAGGTTATCTATATGGTGCACGGCTTCCATTTTTGGAAAGGCGCGCCCGCGCTAAATTGGGCGCTTTTTTATCCGCTCGAAAAAAATTTGCGTCCCTGCTTCACGGATGCGATAATCACAATAAATAACGAAGATTATGAATTTGCAAAATCGCATTTTTAAAAAGCCGCGCGTGCTTCGCTCAAACGGAATCGGCGTAAACCTCGGCGGTTATGCATTTGATGCGGATATCAGGCGCGAAAAAAGAGAAAGCCTTGGGCTTAAAAACGGTGATTTTGCCGTTTTTTGCGTTTCTGAGCTTACGGAGAGAAAAAATCTGCTCTTTGCGCTTAATGTTATCAAAGGGCTTGTAAACGAAAGTCGAAATGTGGTAAAATTTTTTGTAAGGGGCAAAGGCCCTTTGCAGGATAAATTGCAAAAATACATAGATGATAATTCACTCGGCGAAAATGTGCGCCTTATGGGCTACGGCAATGATATTCACGAAATGGATTGCGCCGCAGATGCGTTTTTGCTCACCTCGCTTCAGGAGGGGCTGCCCGTTGCCGTGCTTGAGGCAATGAGCTGCGGCCTGCCCTGTGTTGTTTCCGATATCAGGGGCAGCAGCGATCTATTTGCTTTCGGCGGTGAGGGAATTGCGTGCAGTTTAAACTCGCAGCATGATTTTGTGCAGGCGCTCAGCGATATTATGAATAATAAAAACGATTTTTCACGCGCCGAGGCAGTCAGAAAAAATATGCAGGTGCTTGAATCTTATTCAATGCAAAGCGTTCATTCGTTTTTAAAAGAAATTGTTGATGCGGAGATTGCCGGCGTATGAGAATTTTGCATATGATACCCGATATCGAAATTGCAAACGGGGTTATGAGCGTTGTTTTAAACTATTTTAAAATGATGCCGCCCGATATAAAATTCGATGTTGTTTATTTTTCCGAAAAAGAAAAAACCGTGCAGCCGCAAATCGAAGCGCTCGGCGGCAGGGTGTATAAAATAAATCCGCCCTCGGCAAAGGGAATTTTAAAGCATGAAATGAGCCGCTTTTTTGCCGCTCATAAAAATGAATGGGAAGCATTGCATATCCATGCCCCTCATTTTGCCGTGTTTATCGCCCCGCAGGCCAAAAAAAGGCGGGAATTAAAAAAATTTGCTGCCATTGCCACACCACTTGGTATTCGCTTTTTCCGAAAAACGAATTTCGCAATCGGCTGCTTGCCGCGCCCGTAAAGTGTTTGGCGGGCACGCGCTTTGCCTGCGGCACGGATGCGGGCAAGTTTTGGTTTAAGGATAATTTTTATGTGCTTGCGAATGCCGTGGATTGCGCGGCGTTTCGGTTTGATGAAAAAAGGCGCGAAAAGGCCCGCCAAAGCCTTGGGCTTGGAGATTGCCTCGTTTGCGGCAATGTGGGCAGGTTGTATCCGCCGCAAAAAAATCATCCTTTTATATTGAAAATATTTGCAGAGGTGAAAAAGCAGCGCTCGGATGCAAAATTGTTGCTTGTGGGCGCAGAGGAAGAGCCTTCTTTGCTTTCGCTTGCGAAAAAGCTCGAAATAGAAAAGGATGTGCTTTTTCTCGGCCAGCGCAGGGATGTTGCTGATTTGCTTTTTGCAATGGATGTGTTTCTGTTTCCTTCGCTTCGCGAGGGCTTGCCCGTTGCGGCGATAGAGGCGCAGGCAAGCGGCCTGCCGGTTCTTATGGCAAGCACGATCACGCGCGAGGCACTTGTGGCTCCCAATGCAAAAATGCTTTCGCTTCAAGCATCGCCGCGCGAATGGGCAAATGCCGCCGTTTCGGCAGCGCTTGAAGCAAGAAAAAGACAATTATGATATAATGAAAGCCGCAGGCTGGGATATTAAGGACCGCGCCGCAAGGCTTGCCGAATATTACAGAACCGGAGTTTTCCGCGATTTTTAAAAATTCTGCTCGGCGGTTTTTCGTGTTGGCTGGTAAATAACAAAATATGTGCAAAAGCGGTTGCTTATATCACACTGCGCCGCTTTTCGCTTACTTAAAATTTTAAAAATGAAAGGCAGGGGCAAGAAATGTTTGTTTATATAATGATTGTGGTGATATTTTTTGCCCTTTATTTTATTGTGCCGCAAAAATATTCGGCAATTCCGTGCGTTTTGTTTGTGCTTGCAATGGCTGTAATGTCCTATTTCGTTCAACCCGGCGAAACGGATGATCTGGCACGCTATTTTTTTACATAATAAGTCAAATTGAAAAGGCCGGGTACGATGGTTTTCGCCAAATGCTGGAAAACAACTATTTCGATTTCGGAAGCTTCCCGGTTTGCGGCTATTATTTTTATTTCATCAGCATTTTAAAAAATCCGCATTTTTTGCCGTTTTTCACAATTCTTATTTGCTACGGATGCATAATTCTTGTTATCCAAAAGGCTTCCGTTAAATTTAAAGTTGATAAGTTTTACACCATGCTTGCTCTGATTTTTGCGATTTCAACTTATTGGTATTACGATGTTTGCAGCGGCACAAGAAACGGCATTGCATTCACCGTCACCGTTGCCTGTGCCTATTATCATCTTGTGGAGCGTAAAAAAATATACTGCTTTGCATTATCGGCTATGTGCTGGCCTGCGGTATGCATTCTTCGGGCATTGTGTTGGTGGGGCTTGTTGCAATTGCGTGGCTCAGCTGCAATTTCGGCAGCAGAATAGTGAATGCGGCTCTTATTTTGTCTCTCGCTGGCGGCAGTGCGCTTCTCGGCATTTTTCGGCGGCAAGGCAAAAAGCGATTTTATGCAAAGCTTGCTCGGAAAAAAACGGAAAAATGCGCTCGATAATCTGGGAATCACCACGCAAACCAATTATTTTGTAAATATTGCCACCTTTGCCGTTTGCGCAATAATAATGTTTTATTGCCTGCCGTATATCAAAAAATATGTAACTGATATAAATCAACGCCGCTTTTTCAGGTTTTCGGAGGTGCTTATGTGCTTTATGCTCGGCACCTTGCTCACAAGCCTGCTTTTCCTGCGCCTTGCAAGGTGGGTTTTGCCAATTGTTGCGGCAGTTGTTTACATGGTCGGTATGCAGCTTCAAAAAAGCAGATTGGATGCCGGCCTTATCGATATAAGCTATGATTCGAAAAGCCCCGGCATGGAAAAAATCAGGGCTATGAATAAGGGAATATTCTCATTTTTTGTTTTTGTTTATTCGGTAATTCATTTCGTTTATGATATCACCGGTTCATCGTTGATTTGGCTGAATCTGGGAATTTAAGTTTATTGTATTGCGGCGCGGTTTTGCCGCCGATATATAACGGAGATTATGATGGAAAAAGATTTAATCAGCGTTATCGTGCCCGTTTATAAGGTTGAAAAATATCTTGATAAATGCGTGCAAAGCATAGTTGATCAAACATATGAAGATCTTGAAATTATTATAATAGACGACAGCTCGCCCGATAATTGCCCGGCCATGTGTGATGCCTGGGCGGAAAAAAAGACAGCCGTGTGCAGGCTTTCCATATCGAAAAACAAGGGCGTTGCAAATTCGCGAAATTTTGCCCTTTCAAAGGCGGCGGGCGATTACATCGCTTTTGCGGACGGTGATGATTTTCTTGAGCCGAATATGCTTGAAATCCTTTATCGCAATTTACTTGTTACGAATGCGGATATTGCCGTGTGCGGTTATTTCAGGCAGGATGAAAGCGGTATGCAGATTCCCGATTCGGAAAAATCGGCTTCGCCGCGACTTGAGGCGATAACCGCCGAGGAGGCGCTGAGGCAAACGGCTCTCGGCGAATATAAATTCGGCGTTTTGTGGAATAAGCTTTATAAAAAAAGTGTTCTCGGCGGTATTCAAATGCCGCCGCTTGTGTGCAGCGAGGATTTGGTGTTCAATTACCGCGCTTTCAAAAATGCAAAGCGTGTGTGCGTTTCTTCGCAAAAGCTTTATCATTATGTGCTCAGAAGCGGCAGCACCACTTCGGCGGAGTTTTCAATCGGCGCGTTTGACGCCGTTTCGGCAAAGCAAATTGTGCTAAATGGCGAAAGCGGCACGAATATTGAGCCTTATGCTGTGATCGGCCTTGCAAAATCCTGCTTTGCCGTGCTCGGCGGAATTGTGCGCAGCGGAAAATGCCTTGATAAATATGATGAAATCAGAAAGCTTTTGCTTTCTTATAAAAAGCAAATTCTGAAATCTCCGCATTGCCCGGCGCGCGATAAGGCAAAGCTTTGCGTTTTGGCGCTCTCAAAAATCGCTTTATAATAAGCTTGTTTTAAAAGGATAGTGGCTATGAATCCGAAAATCAGCGTTATAGTGCCCGTTTATATGGCGGAAAAATATCTTGATAAGTGCGCCGAAAGCATTTCCAGGCAAAGCTGCCGGAATATAGAAGTTATTCTTGTTGATGACGGCTCACCCGATAATTGCCCTGCATTGTGTGATGCCTGGGCGAAAAGAGACGGCCGATTTCGCGCAGTGCACCAAAAAAATGCAGGCGTTTCGGCAGCCAGAAACACGGGAATGCGCCTTGCAAAGGGCGATTATATAGCCTTTGTTGATTGCGATGATTGGATTGATTGCGATATGCTGCAGGTTATGCTTGATGCCGCCGTTAGAGAAAATGCCGAAGCGGTTGCTTGTGATGTTTTTTTGGAATCTCCCGGTGAATCGCTGTGTTGCAGGGGCGCAAGTGCGCAGAGTGTTGATGATCCTTTAAAGGCTCTTTTGCTTGATGAAATCAGGCCGGAGGTTTGCGCAAAGCTTTTCAGCCGCAGCCTGCTGAAGGGGAAGTTATTTGACGAAAAAATTAAATATGCAGAGGATTTGCTTTTCTTATATTATGCTTTTTGTGATTGCAAAAAGGCAGCTTATGTAAGCGGAGTCGGCTATCATTATTTGCAAAACAGCGGCAATTCCTCCACCACGCCGTATATAACGGTTCCCCGTGCAAAAAAAGCTATAAAGTTACGGCAAAAAAATCGTAAGCAATTGCAAATCGCGGGGCGGTTCCCTTGAAAAAGCCGCCGTGCATCGCCACATTGTGCACACATATGCGCTTTTAAGCCGTGTTATGCGCAGCAAAAACGAAAAAAACTGGCAGCCGAATTTTTTTCCGATTTATAAAAAAAGAAATTCTTAAATATAAAAAAATCAAATCTTTTGCGGCGGCGAATATTCGTTTAAGCAAAAGGTGGGCACTTTTGCGCTTTTGCTCGGCGATAAAGTGTTTTTTTAAAAATATTTTGCAAATAAAAAAATTAAAAAGAAATCTTATCGGAGCATTTCTTGTATGAAAAAAATAAATTATCAAGCTCTGCCGAACGCAAGGCAGGCGCGTTGCTCTCTTATGCCCAGGTGTTTTTAAATGTTATCGTCGGGCTGCTTTTACACCCCCGTTATGCTTCGGCTTATGGGTCAAAAATGAATATGGGCTTTACGGCACGGTAAGTTCTGCCGTTGCGCTGCTTGGGCTTCTTGATTTGGGCTTCTCAAGCTCTTATATTAAATTTTTATTCAAAAATTTAAAGCAGAGGGCAGGCAGGATAAAAATAAACAGCTTTAACTCACTCTTTTTTGTTGTTTTTGCCGCTATTTCGCTTATTTCGCTTATCATCGGCGGAGTATTTGCGGCAAAGCCTGCGCTCCTTTTTGATAAGGGGTTAAGCACTGCAGAGCTGCAAAAGGCGGGCATAATGATGCTGCTTTTAACTCTTTCAACCGCGCTCGGCTTTTTTTGTGCACGGTGTTTAATTGCTATATTGCGGCACTTGAAAAATTTGTTTTTCTGAAGGTTTTTTCGCTTGCCTCCACCGTTGCTACGGTTGTTTTAAATTTGGCGGTGCTTTATCTCGGCTGCGGTGCAATCGGGCTGACTGTTGTTGCGCTTGCTCTCGGCGTGCTCATTAAGCTTATAAATATTGTTTATGCGCTTAAAAATCTGAAATTGAAATTTGATTTTTCAAACATGGATTTTGGGCTTTTTAAAAGCGTTTTTGCATTTTCCGGGCTTATTGCGATAAATCTTTTTGTTGATAAAGTCAATTCGGGAATAGACAGTGTTTTGCTCGGCAGGTTTTGCGGCACGGTCGTGGTTGCGGTTTATGCCGTAGGTGCGTCGGTAAATACATATTACACTAATTTTTCCACCGCAATTTCGGGCGTTTTCACTCCTTATATTCATTCGCTTGTTAATAAGTATCCCCAAGATTCAATTCAGCAGCGCAATGCGCTCACGGAATTATTTGTTAAGGTGGGCAGGCTCCAGTATATGCTGCTTGCGCTTATAGGCTCCGGCTTTGTGTTTTTCGGAAAGCCTTTTATACGGTTTTGGGCGGGCGAGGATTACGGCGACGCCTATGCCATTGCGCTTGTGATTTTGATTCCCAGCATTGTGCCGCTTATTCAAAATGTGGGAATAGAAATTCAAAGGGCGGAAAACCGCCATCACTATCGCTCTTATATTTACGGCGCAATGGCGCTGTTTAATTTGGTGGTAAGTATAATCCTGTGCAGGCTCCTCGGCGGCTTCGGCGCCGCTCTCGGTACAGGCATTGCAACCGTTTTGGCAAACGGAATTATTATGAATATTGTTTATCACAAAAAGATAAATATTGATATTGTCGTCTTTTGGGAAAAAGCATTTTGCGAGCTACCGTCGGTATGATCGTGCCGTTTGCGGCGGGCGCGGCGATTATGGCGTTTGTAAAAAAATCGATTCAATAATCAAGCTCGTTTTGTGGATTTGTGTTTATGCCGCCGTTTTTTTGTGCCTTCGTTTGGCTCTTTTTCTATGAACGATTATGAAAAAAATCGCTTGTTAAAGGCTTTTTGCGGCAAAATCTTAGGCGCTTTTAAAAAAAGCAAAGGGAAATGCCAATGATTAAAAAAATTACTGGTTAAAAATAATTCAGCTTTGGCAAAGAAAAAAACCCCCGTTTGCCGCAGGCTGATTTTGTTTGAAAGCCGCGGCGATTTGGCAGATAATTCCTATCCTCTTTATGAATATTTGGTGAGTATAAATGCCCCATATAAATATGTGTGGGTTGTTGAGGATGCTTCAAAATATAAAAGCAGCCGCAGGGTGAAGTATGTTTCGCAGGGTAAAACAAGCTTTGCCGCAATTTGGTATTTCGCAAAGGCCAAGTATTGTTTTTACACTCATAATTATTGCGGAATAGACGGCAAAAAAAGGCCAAAAAAACGAATTTATTTAACTCATGGCTTTTTCTTATAAAGATACCAAAAGGGCTTTTTCACCTGATTTTCACACGGATATCGTGTGCCTTTCCGAAAATCATAAAAGGCTGGAGGAATATATAAATCCCGGTTCTGCTCAAAAGGTAAGAATTCTCGGCTATCCGCGCACGGATGTGCTTGTGGGCGGCAATTATAATCTGCCGCAGGAATTTTCGGCTGAAATTTCAAATTATTCAAAGCTTTTTGTTTGGCTTCCCACTTATCGCTCGCACAAAGGTGTTGCACACGCCGATTGCGGGCAGGATAGGTATGATTTGCTTTCGCCCGAAAGCCTGCAAATCATAAACGCCGCGCTCGCCGCTTCAAACTCGGTTATGGTTGTTAAATTCCACCCCGCTCAGCAGCTTTCAAAAATAAATGTGCAGGGACTTTCAAATGTGCTTGTGTTCGGCGACGGCGAATTTACCGCCGCAGGGCTTCGCCTTTATGATTTGCTTGCAAAATCGGATGCTTTGATAACGGATTTTTCATCTGTTTTTGCAGATTATCTGCTTTGCGATAAGCCTATTGCGTTTGATATTTCCGATATTGATGTTAAAAGCGACGGCTTGCGAGGCTTTGTTGTTGACGATCCTTTGCAATATATGCCCGGCGCGCACATAAGCAACGCGGCGGAACTTGCCGATTTTATTTCTGCCGTTGCCGCGGGGAAAGACGATTATGCCGCCGCCCGCGCAGAACAAAGAAAGGCTCTTCATAAATATACAGACGGCAATTCAACACGCCGCATTTTAAGCTGCTTTGGCTTAATTGATTGATTAAAAAGGAGAAAGCAAGATGCATGCGTATATGATAATCGCTCACAGGCAATTTGATTTGCTTGCAAAGCTTATCACTGCGCTTGATGATGAGCGCAACGATATTTTTGTGCATATAGACGCTAAAGTGCGCGATTTTGATTTTGAAAAATTCAAGGCTTTGCCAAAGCGCTCACGCATTTATTTCACTCCCCGAATCGGCGTAACCTGGGGCGATTTCAGCCAGGTTAAGTGCGAATTGATCTTGCTTGCCGAGGTTGATAAAATGCAAAAAAAGCGGCAGGGCTTATGATTATGTTCACCTTATTTCCGGCGCGGATTTGCCGATAAAATCAAACGATGAAATTCATCGCTTTTTTTTAATGAAAAACGCAGGGCGGCAGTTTGTGCATTTCACGGCGGATAATGTTTCCGAAAGCTCTGAGGGCAGAATAAAAAATATTATCATCTTTTCCGCCGCCGCCGAAATCTTTTCACAAAAATTTTGGCGCAAATTGCCCTCAGGGTGCAAATGCTCTGCGGCGTAAACAGGCTTAAAAATAAAAATATAAAGGTGCAAAAGGGCTGCAATTGGTTCAGCATAACGGGCGCATTCGCTGCCTATATAGCACAGGAGAGTAAGCCACTTGAAGAAAATCTTTCGTTTTTTTCCTATTGCGGCGACGAGGTGTTTGTGCAAACCGCGCTTTTAAATTCTCCGTTTGCAGCCGATGCTTATATGAAAAAAACTGCGGCAATAATCATCTTGCCTGCGCTCGCCTTATCGATTGGCAGCGCGGCAATCCCTATGTTTTTTTAAAAATGCAGGATTTTTGATTTGATTAAGAATTCGCCTGCGATGTTTGCACGTAAATTTGATATGGATGTTGATTCCGAAATAATAGATAAGGTGCTGAAAAGCATAAAATAAATTTCTGCCGAAATGCCGCAGCACAATAAAAAAACCGCCAATATATCATATTGGCGGTTTTTTGTTACTTATTTGCTGCATCACATAAAAATTTTCAAAGCTTTCATATAAAGCGTCAGCATCGCGGGGCTTTTATTTTGCAATGCCCGGGCAAGCAGCTTTGTGTGCGCGGGAAGCGCGCCCGCTTTAATGCGGCGTGCCGCGGCGCATATGTCTTCGTTAGCCGCAATGCGTTTTATCGCAGGCGCGGGGTTTTTTTGCCTCGCGCTTCGTTTCTTATTAAAAAAAGTTGGTTAAATAAATCAAATAATAATCAAGCTGCGAATCAAGCGCTCCGCCTGCTTCGCGGCTTTTTTCTTTTAGGCGGTAATACGGCAAAAAAATTATGCTTTCCAAATTTTTGTCGTATGCGTTAGACATGCTTTCGGGCCGTATGTTGTAGCAATAAAGCGGCTCGCCTATCATGCAAATGCTTTTTGCATCAAGCAGGCAGGGGTAGGTGAAAGCGGCGTCCTCGCCCATTTTAATATCGTTATTTACCTCGGAAAGTTCGCGCTCCAAAATCTCCTTTTTAAACACCTTGCTCCAGCAGCTCGGCATTATGCCGAATTTGTAAAATTCGCCCGCATAAAGCATCGTGGGATAAAGCTTTTCGGAAAGCTCCGCTTTTTGAGCATATTCTGCAAAAAAATTCTGGCTGCTTTTGATTTCATCACTCGGTAAAATGCTCAAAAATTCAAAAAGCACCATATCGGGCGAATGCTTTTTTATTGCGGCTTCAATAATTTCCATTGCCGTCGGTTTTAAATAATCGTCTCCGTCCACAAAAGCTATGTATTCGCCGCTTGCCGCAGCAAGGCCTGCCTTGCGTGCGCTCACAAGGCCGCCGTTTTTGTTTATAACTTTAATTCTCGAATCTTTTTTTGCAAATTCGTTGCAGATTTCGAGGCAGCCGTCCGGAGATCCGTCATTAACCAAAATTATTTCAATGTTGCGGTTCGTTTGCTCTGTGATGCTGACTATGCATTTTTTCAAATGCTTTTCAACTTTCTAAATGGGAACAATAACACTTATCATATTTTAATCCAAATAAATCTTATTAAGTATTTCGGTTGCCTTGTGAATATCAAAATTATTTACAAGGGTTGTTATGTCTGTTTCGCTTCTGTTTGCTTTGATAAGCTCAAAGGCCTTTTCTCCCCATTTTGCGGCAGGCTCGGAAAGAGGCATAAATGCCGTGTTTTTGTTGAAAGCAACCTCTTTTGTAACTGCCGTTGAAATCAAACACGGCAGCTTTGCCGCCTGTGCTTCGATCAACGAAACGGGCAGCCCTTCGTGAAGAGAGGGAAAAATCATAATGTCAAAGCCTTGTAAAAGCCGTGAAACATCGCTGCGTTGCCCCGTAAAAATGATTTTGTTTTCAATTCCAAGCTCTTTCGCTTTTTGCAAAACGGGCTCGTCCTCAACTCTTTCGCCTGCTAAAAAGCAAATGCGAATGAGGGGCTGCTTTAAGCATTTCGGCAAAAATTTCCGTTAAAAAAACCTGGTTTTTAATTTTGTAAATCGTGCCGATGTGGCCGATTAAAATTTCGTCGCTTCCTATGCCGAATTCATTTCGCACCTCGCGGCGCACCGTTTCGTTATATGCATATGCCGAGCAATCTATGCCGTTTGGTACGAAAAATGCCCCTTTTTTATATTCCGTTTTGCCGTAAAGGTATTCGCCGGCCGCTTCGGAGCACGCAAGAATGTGAGTTGCATTTTTATTTATCAATTTGCGCATCACGGCTTTGTAAGCTCTAAAAATCATGTTTTCTTTATGATTCCATTTTGTGCCGTGAGAATGAGCAACGATTTTTTTACTCCGCAGCGCTTTGCCGCAGCGGCTATTATGCCGCTGAAAAACATCACATGCGAATGAACTATATCGTATTTTCCGCCTGAAATAATCTTTTTTGCGTGGAAATATCCTTTAATATAGCCATGCTCGCTGTGTGAAACCTTAATGATTTTTGCGCCGCTTGCAAGCAATTCCTTTTCCAAAGCCTCGTCGTGATAATTTTGAACATCCACAAGATAGTATGTGATGCTGTATTTTTTTCTTTGTTTAAATTTGATGCAAAAATTTATTGCCGCAAGCTCAACGCCGCCACGCCGTAAATGTTGTATAACAACTAAAAGGTTTTTTTCTTTTCCATTATTTTTCCGAAAAATTTCCAATATATATTCAAAAGCTTTGCCGCCGCTCCGGCTCTGATGATTTTTCGTGCCGCGCGCACAAGCTTAACCTTTTTCCAAAAAGCCGTATACAAGAATGTCGCTCTCCTTGCTTAACTGCTCAAACGCTTGCTTTTTCTTTTCGCCTTTAAGACCGCCTGCCAATAAAAGTGCGGTGCAGTAAATAAATGCAAGATAGTTTAAAAGATCTGCGGCAAGCGGCTTGCATCTTAATTCTTCAGCCATTGCCCGCCATTTCTTTATTGTATATAAACTGCCTTTAATTATCAATTCCGCCGAGGTAGAGGTAACGGAGCTGCTTTTGCCCTCTTCTGTAAATGTAAAAAACATCGTCAATCGCAGAATAGCTTTGTGCTTCAAAAAAGCAGCTCAGCACAAAATCGTAATCTTCGCCGCTTATTCCCGTCACAAATCTGATGCGCTCGCTGCCGTTAAGCACGCTTTTTTTTGTTGCAAAAAAATGTAGGCGGCTCCGGGAATATCTTTGCTTTTCAGCAGGTATTGCAGTGCTTCTTCTCTTTTTGAGTTTTCAAGCAGGGCGATGTTGTAGCCGTTGCGTGAAAGCCTCATTTTGCCGTTTTTCATATTGAGAAGCTTGCAGCCGAACATTATAATGTCGTATCCGTCTTTTGATTTTTCCGCAAGCCTTTGCAGGGTGTAATTTCCTTCCCAATAATCGTCTGAATCAAGGAAAATTATATATTCTCCGCAGGCAGCGTCAATTCCGCTGTTTCTTGCAGATGATGCACCGCCGTTTTTCTTTGTGAATAACCTTGATTCGAGAATCTTTTTTTGCATATTCATCGCAAATTTCGGGGCAACGATCGGGTGAGCCGTCGTCTGCTAAAATCAATTCAAAATCTTCAAAGGTTTGCGCCAAAACAGAATCAACGCATTCGCTTATATATTTTTCAGCCTTGTAAACAGGCACGATTATGCTGAAAAAGCGGCACAAACTCACCTCGCATCCCATAATATTAAAAACATTATATCACAAAGGATTGCCGTTTTAAACACAATTTTGCCAATTGGCTTTTTTCAACAAAAAACCGCCGTAAAATTATTAACATTTACCAAAAATGAGAAAATAAGTAAAAATAATTGTGAAAGTATTGCACTTATCTTAAATTTATGCTATTATGTGATAAAAATAACACATTAAGGAGAAAAAAATGGAAAGAAAAATCAAAAAAATATTGATAGGCGAAACAAGTTTGTTTGCTCAGGATTGCGCACGCGCATTGCAAAAATTCGGGTTGCTTGGTAACTCTTTGCGAAAAAACGGTAATTCGATAATTTCCGCGCTCTCCGGCGCATATTACGATGCCGTGGTGGCGGAGCTCTTTATGCCGGGTGCAGACGGCAGCGATGTGCTTGAGCATATTTCGCAGTTTGAAGAAAAACCGATTGCCCTTATTTTGCTTAATTCGGATGATTATAAATTGCAGCAGCAGGCAATGAGTGCGGGTGCGGATTATTGCCTTGTGTGCCCTGCGGATCCAAATTCCGTTGCGAAAAGAATAATGCGCCTTTTGATGTGGAAAAAGTCAAGGGTTCAGCCTTCGGTCAATTCTCAAAGTGCAGAACTTGTTATTTCAGAAACGCTGTGCAAAATCGGTGTGCCAGCGCATATTAAAGGCTATCGCTATTTGCGCACCGCCATTGCAATGTGCGCCGAAGATCCGCAAATGATAGGCGCTGTTACAAAGCTGCTTTATCCGGCTGTTGCAAAAATGTATTCCAGCACACCGTCACGCGTTGAAAGGGCAATTCGCCATGCGATCGAAACGGCCTGGCAGCGCGGCAATCAAAAATTTCTTTCGGAATATTTCGGCTGCACCGTGCAAAGCAGTCGCGGTAAGCCAACGAATTCGGAATTTATAGCCATGGTGGCAGATAAGCTCCGCCTCGAATACAAATCGGCCTGATACGCTCTTGCTTGTTTTTTTGATTGATAAACTTTTTAAATGAGAATATAAACGGCTTAAATTGAAAGCAGAATAAATGATGATAAAATACCGCCGCGGCACTCCGTGGCGGTGTTTTTTTGTGCGTATATTCGGTTAATGTGATATGAATGTTGTTATCTTTATCTATAATTTCATTTTTTTCGGAGTTTTTCGTGTGTGCGCTTATCTCAAGGGAAAAAGCCGCGGTAAACAAAATTTCGGTTATGTTAAGTGCATAACCAAAAAAAGGATAAACAAAAAAAGATAAATAAAAAAGCGAGTATTCATAAAGTTAAATTCCTTATGAATACTCGCCATGGTCGAGGTGACAGGATTTGAACCTGCGATCCCCTGCTCCCAAAGCAGGTGCGATAGCCAAACTTCGCTACACCTCGATGATATTAAATTATTATATGATAATGGTGGTTAAAGTTGCTTTGGTCGCCCTCTTGCAAAAATCGTCGCACTGTTCGCCTTCGCTTGCATTGCTCGTTTTGATGCGCTTCCTCAAGCTCGCTTTCGTCACCCAAAGCAGGTGCGATAGCCAAACTTTGCTACACCTCGATGCTTTTTACTGCCCTGTTATTTTAATATAAGAGGGTGAATTTGTCAAGCCAAAGATGAACATGGCCATTCCGGTGCGGTTTACAAGGCGATTTGATTGGTTAAAATGAACAATTCGCATTCTTTTGGTTTGTTCAAAAAGCAGAAAATTTCGCAATTTATTGACAAAATGCAACATGTGAATATAAACTTATTTTGTATAGAATTTCGGCACATATAATCAATTCGGCTTGCGGAGGTGCGGGAAATGAAAAGGAAAAATTGCCGTGATATACATTGTTTGCTTTGTTTCGGCTTTTCTGTGCCCTTTTCGTGCTTTTGCCTATGATTCGCAATATGTAAACGAATTTGAAAAATGGACTGCGAATGAATCCGCCGAGTGGCTCGAACTCGCGGGCGACAACGCCACGGGCTATATGCAATGTTTTTACGGCGATAATTGCGCTTACTTCCATTTCTTTGTGCAAAGCAGCGATTTTGCAGAGAATGATGATTCTCTGTATATCACCGCCGATATTGAGAATTTAAACCGCGCGTATTCGCTGAGATTTTCCGCCGACAGCGACGATTCCGGCCTGCCGTGCAAAAATTTATAAGAATTTCAGCACCGCTCCCGCCGGACTGCGCAATATTTTGTTTGCGTTTGAATTTAATGATAAGGCCGATAAAAAAATTATAAAAAAACATTATCTCTTTATCCGTGTGTTCGGGCGGCAATTGCCTTGCGGCGGTTGATAATTTAGCTTTCGGTTCCGATCCGGAGCCTAAAACAGCAAAAGCAATCGGCAACCAAGCAAACAACAGCTAAGTCAAAGTCCGCAACCACAAAATCGTCCTCGGGCAAATCTGCAAAAGCCGCTTCCAAAAATTCCTCAAATTCCGCGGGTGCAAAGTCTTCCGCCGAGAAAACCACAAAGTTTAAATATGTTGAAAATTCAGAGGCGGCAGAACAAGGCGAAACAGCACCACCGGACGAGGAAACTGCCGTGCAAACCGAAGCTGCTGAAGAAAACGGCGGAGCTTTGTCCGCCACCGCCAAGTCGCTTATCGCCGCTGCAGCAGGCACCGCCGCATTCGGCACAGCTTTTCTTGTTAAAGGAATTAGAACCAAAAAAAGCCGAAAAATTCAGGTGCCGAGTCAAGAGGCTCGGATTCAGAAAGCCAAAAAGCAAAGAGACGATAAATCATAAATATATTATTAGATATCAAAACCTACGCTTTAGGCTGAGGTTTCAGATTGTCGATAAAGCTCTCAAACCACGCCAATAAGATAAATTAACCGTTTAATGCCTCTCTTGTGTAAAGGGAGCCGGGTGCGATTTATCGCACTGGGAGCGATTCTAAAAGTGCCGCAAATTCGATATTTGCGGCACTTTTGGCGTTGCTCTTTAGCAAAGAAATAAACCCCCGGTTCAACCGGTGGTTATGTTTATAACGCTATGCAAAAATTCGTATGTAATCGGCTGAAGTTGGTTATTTTTTTAGCCCAATTTGTACGCTGAAATTGCACGGTTCGTACAGGACACATTACATTAAAGTAAAGTGAGGAAATCGACATTTTTTTGAGCGCGGAAATCGGGCAATTAAAAAAATTTGAAAAAAATTTAAAAAGCAAATGTTGACAAATGCTTTTTTTCTGTGATATATTGTTCTTGGTTAGTTAAGGCTAACCGATTATTTTTTTGTCAGTCGGTTAGGCAGGGCTAACTATATTGCCGAAATTTCGGCTCAAAGCTCAGGGCGCGGGGAATGCTCCTTCATAAAAATTTGTACCCAAAAAATGCAAAATTACACTCTCCCTCAAGTTTTGCCTTTTTTTAATTCCCGGCGCCCATTAGAAATTGGAAAAACGGTGATTGCTTGAGTATTGAAAAACTATTTGATAGAGCATTGCTCGCCCACATTGGCATCGCTTAAAAACGGCGAATTTGTTTAGCTGCCGATTAAGCGGCGGCACGCTTTATTCTCAGCTTGAAGAATGGCGGGCGTGCCTTGAGCCAAAGGGCATAGGCATATTTGTGCTTCGCGAAAGCGAAAGCGGCGCGCTTGTGTATGTGGCAAGGCTTTCAATGCTTCAAAGGGATTTGAATTTGCCCGGCGTGGCGGATTTTTTAAAGGAATACGGCTATGAAAGCGCGGATGTGTATTCGGCAATAGAGCGCCTTAAAAGCAGGCTTGCGGTCGGCAACGGATTTCCGCACGAAATCGGCGTTTTCCTCGGCTATCCGCTGGAGGATGTTAAGGGCTTTATAGAGCTCGGCGGCAGAAATTGCAAGTGCACGGGCTGTTGGAAGGTTTATTGCAACGAATATGAAGCTGTGCGAACCTTTAATAAATTCAAAAAATGCAGAGCAATTTATAAAAAAATGTGGCTTCAGGGCAGATCTGTGGCGCAGCTTACGGTTGCGGCATGAAATATAATACAGTATAATAGAAATGAGGAAATTTTATGAGCAAAGCAGCAGTTGTTTATTGGAGCGGCACGGGAAACACGGAGGCTATGGCGCAGGCTGTTGAAAGCGGCGCAAAGGCTGCCGGCGCGGATGTGTCTCTTTTCACCGCGGCGGAATTTACTCCGCAGCTTTTGCAGGAATATGATTCCGTTGCTTTCGGTTGCCCTGCAATGGGCGCCGAGGAACTTGAGGAAACCGAGTTTGAGCCTATGTTTGCGGAATGTGAAGCAGGTTTAAGCGGCAAAAAGGTTGCGCTTTTCGGTTCTTACGGCTGGGGCGACGGAGAATGGATGCGCGCTTGGGAGGAAAGATGCTCTTCATGCGGCGCGGCGCTTGCGGCAGAGAGTGTTATCTGCAATGCGGCTCCGGATGAAAGTGCCGTTGAAGAATGCGAGGCACTCGGCAGAGCACTTGCATAAATTGTCGAAAGGAAGCGTAATTTACAATGGTTAAAATCACTTTGGGAATAGACGGAATGGCATGCGGTATGTGTGAGGCACATATAAACGATACCGTGCGTGCGTCATTTAAGGTTAAAAAGGTAACCTCTTCTCATTCCAAAGGGGAAACCGTTATTGTGGCGGAAAACGAAATCGATGAATCGGCGCTTAAAGCCGCAATCGATAAAACAGGTTATAAGATGGTTTCTTATAAATCGGAGCCTTATGAGAAAAAAAGCCTTTTCTCAGCCTTTCGCAAATAACTGCACAAGAATAAATTAAATAAAAAAGGCAGCTGTCGATATTTGGGGCACACTCAGTAAAGAGAAATGTGCCGCCTTATATCGGCAGCTTTTTTGTGCTTTTGGGGCGATTTTTTGTTTTGTGCGGCGCACAAAGCTGCTTATTTGTGATTTTAACACAAAAAAACCCCCGCATTTTTGTGCAATCATATAAATAAGGCGAATTGACAATCGCCGAATCGGTGATATACTATCAACTGTTTGCGCAATCGGTTATTAAGCGCAAAAATAAAAACGGCGAAAGGCTGTGTTAATTTGAAATATATAAAGCAATTTTTTTAATTATTCTTTTAATTTCTTTTATAGGCGAACTGATGAATTATTACATTCCGTTGCCCGTGCCGGCAAGCATTTACGGCATGATAATCCTTTTTTTGTGCCTTAGCACGGGAATCATAAAGCTTTCGGATGTTAAGGATGCGGGCAAGTTCTTAATCGAAATTATGCCGCTGATGTTCATTCCCGCAGGTGTCGGCCTGATTGATTCGTGGGGCGTTTTAAAGCCGCTTTTTCTGCCCGTAACGGTTATAACGGCGGCGTCGCTTGTGTTGGTGTTCGGCGTAAGCGGGCGCGTGGCGCAGCGTGTTATCAGGCACGGAGAAAAGAAAAAGGCGGGTGCCGAAGATGAATGATTTTTTGCAAAATTCGGCTTTTATGGGCGTTGCAATCAGCCTTGTGGCATATGCTGCGGGCGCGTTTTTAAGGCGCAAATTCAAAAGCGATGTTTTTAATCCGCTTTTGATTGCGATTGCGGTCACAATATTGTTTTTGGCGGCCTCAAAAACCGATTACGAAACATATAATAAAGGTGCAAAGGTTCTATCCTGGCTGCTTACCCCGGCAACGGTAGCTCTTGCGATTCCTCTTTATGAACAAACGGCACTTTTGAAAAAGAATTACAAAGCCGTGTTTGCCGGCATAATCTCCGGCGTGCTCACAAGCCTTGTAAGCATTCTTGCAATGGCGGCGCTGTTTAAGCTTTCACACAGGGAATATGTTACTCTGCTGCCGAAATCCATCACCACGGCTATCGGCATGGGGATAAGCGAGGAGCTCGGCGGCTATGTTACCGTTACGGTGGCGGTTATAGTTATAACCGGTGTGCTCGGCAACATATTCGCAAAGGCACTTTGCAAAATTTTTCATATAACCCATCCGATTGCAAAGGGAATAGCCATCGGTACTTCGTCTCACGCGGTGGGCACGGCAAAGGCAATGGAAATGGGCGAGGCAGAGGGCGCCATGAGCAGCCTTTCGATAGCCGTTTCGGGAATTCTAAACGTTTGCGGCGCGATAATTTTTCAAAAAAATTATGTGATTGCGTCTTTTTCGGTTGCTTGGCCGATCAGGCAATTGCCGCTTGTGCAGCGCACCTCGTTTTGGGGCGCATTTTGTGTTGAAAAGCCGGCTGATTTACTGCGTTTTTCACCTGCTTGCGGCAGTGTTGACTTTGAAATTTTTGTGTGCTATAATTTTAACGCTCACACGGAGGCGAATTGTTCGCAGGAAACGATAAGCCGGATAAGGTGGCAGGCTGAAATGCCTGTTGTCTTATCCGCTTTTTTATTATGCGGCTGAAATCTGCGTTAATTACCGTTTTGATTTTGTGAGCTTTATGATGATTTCTTGTTTTTGGAAAGGTGAATTATGGCTGCGAAATTATCCGATCATTTCGGAAGTAAAAAATTGCTTCTTTTTGTGTTGCCGTCAGTTTGCATGATGGTGTTTACTTCGATTTACGTCGTTGTGGATGGCTTTTTTGTTTCAAATTATGCCGGCAAAACGGCGTTTGCCGCAGTGAATTTGATAATTCCGTTCACCATGATTTTGGGCGCAGTGGGCTTTTATGATAGGCACCGGCTCAACCGCGCTTGTTTCAAAAAGTAATGGGCGAGGGCGATGATAAAAGAGCAAACCGCATTTTTTCCATGATGGTTTATTTAACGATTTTGTTCGGCGTCTTTTTCACGGCAATCGGCGTTGCTCTTGTTCCGCGGGTCGCCGTTTTGCTCGGCGCAACCGATGAAATGCTGCCCGATTGTGTGCTTTACGGCAGAATTATAATTTGCTTCACAACCATGTTTATGCTGCAAAATGTGTTTCAAAGCCTTTTTGTGGCGGCGGAAAAGCCAAAGCTGGGGCTTCTTGCCACGGTCGGCGCGGGCGTAACGAATATGGTGCTCGATTTTCTGTTCGTAGGCGTGCTCGGCCGCGGGGTTGCCGGGGCGGCTCTTGCCACGGGAATAAGTCAGCTCGTGGGCGGTGTGCTGCCGCTGATATATTTTGCGCTCCCAAATAAAAGCAGGCTGCGCCTTTGCCCTGCAAGGCTTGAAATAAAGCCGATTTTAAAGGTGTGCGCAAACGGCTCTTCGGAGCTTATGACCAATGTTTCGCTTTCGCTTGTGAGCATGATTTATAACGCTCAGCTTATGAAATATTTCGGCGAAAACGGCGTTTCGGCATACGGCGTTTTGATGTATGCCCAAATGATTTTCATTTCAATTTATATCGGTTATGCGGTTGGCTCGGCGCCTATCATTTCCTATAATTACGGCGCAAAAAATCATGCAGAGCTTAAAAGCATGCTCAAAAAAAGCCTTGCCATAATTTCCGTAACGGGCGTTTTCCTCACCGCGCTTGCATTTTTTCTTTCGGGCACGGTGGCAAAAATATTTGTCGGCTACGACGCGGAGCTTTATGAGCTTACCGTGCGTGCTTTCAAAATCTTTTCCTGCTCGTTTTTGCTTGCCGGGTTTAATATTTTCGCCTCGGCATTTTTCACTGCGCTCAATAACGGCGCGGTTTCCGCCCTCATTTCGTTTTTGCGCACACTGCTTTTCCAAAGCATTTGCGTTTTGGTATTGCCCATAGTTTTCGGCATAAACGGAATTTGGTGGGCAATGACGGTTGCGGAGATTTTTGCACTTATCGTTTCCATGGGATTTATAATCGGCAAGCGCAAAAAATATCATTATATGTAATTGCCGCCCAATTGCTTTGCTTGCATAAATTTCGGAGCGTTCTCGGAGCACTTTTCTTTTTTACGGAGTGTGCTCTTTCGGAGCGCTCTTATTTATTTGCCGTGTTGCACGGCAGTCGAATTTGATGTATAATTATTTCGGCAAAAAGCCAAACGGAGTTGATTAAGTGAAATATATTATTATTGCCGCAATTGTGCCTGTTATTGTTGCAATTGTGGTTTTGCTTGCGCAAAGCGGCAAATCGGAGCGCGGCGGCTTTTTTGAATCGCCGGAAAAAAGAGCGGGCAGAAACGGCGAAAAATACGCCACGCATGTTATAAAACAATGCCTTGATTCGGATGATTTGCTGCTCACCAATGTTTGTGTTCAGTTTGAGGGCAAGCGCACGGAGCTTGATAATTTGATAATTAACAGAAGCGGCGTTTATATTATTGAGGTTAAAACCTATCGCGGCAGGCTTTTCGGCGGCGCGGATGATTACGAATGGGAAAAATATAAGGTTACGAACGCAGGCAATGTGTATGAAAAAACAGTGAAAAATCCCATAAAGCAGGTGCATCGCCAAATTTATGTGCTTGCCAATTATTTAAAAAGCCGCGGCATAAGGGTTTGGGTAAACGGTTATGCCTTTTTGTGGTTTATAACAACAGCCCCGTTCAAAGCGATACGGTGCTTGAAAGCACGAATGATATTTATTCCGCCCTGCACCCGGTGGGCAAAAGCTGCCTCAGCTCCGCTCAAATCAAAAATGATTAGGGATGCGCTTGATTAAAAAGCACCCGGCCGAGCCTTTTTGCGCGCTGTAATATAATATGTATATATAAGGTGATAAATATGGCAAAAGAAAATGCAAAATTTGAATGGAATGCAAAAGCAATATTCCAAGTTTGTGAAAGACCGCACCTTGCCCTCAATCGATTTGGCAAAGGCAATTGATTTGCCGGGCGCAAAAGCCGCGCTTGATATTGGCTGCGGCATAGGAAAACAGCACCGCCGTGCTTGCAAAGGCGTTTCCCGGCGCAAGGGTGATCGGAGCGGATAATTCGGCGGATATGCTTGATTCGGCAAAGAAAAAAATCACCCCGATTTGGAATTTATAAAGCTTGACGCGCAAAACGAAATCGAAAAATATCGATAAGCACTTTGATATTGTTTTTTCAAATGCCTGCATTCAGTGGATTCCGAATCAGCACAAGCTTTTGAAAGATATGTTTTCGCTGCTTAATCCGGGCGGCGTGCTTGCCGTTCAAATTCCGCAGCAGGGAAAGCACCCCGTGCATGCAATAATGCGCTCGCTTGCCGAAACGGAAAAATGGCGCGAAAAAATTAAAACAAAAAGGATTTTTTTATATTCTTTCCGAGGAGGAATATTTTGACGAACTTGCCCGCTTAACGGATGATTTCAGAATGTGGGAAGTGGTTTATTTTCATGCAATGCCCTCGCACGAAAGCATTGTTGAATGGTATAAGGGCACGGGGCTTCGCCCGTATCTGAGACAACTCAATAAAGCGGATCAAGCCGAATTTTTAAAGGATTTTTCGGTGCTTGTTAAAGAGGAATATCCCGTTCGTGAAAACGGCGAAATAATTTTCAGATTTCCGAGGCTGTTTTTCACGGCGAAAAAGAAATAATGCACAATATATAAAAAAGCTCATTCTTGCAAGCATTATGTAAGAATGAGCTTTTGTTATTTGCTTTCGTCTTTTGAAAAAATGCCGTTGATAAGTGCATATATCAGTCTGTTGTAAAGGCTCAAAAGATCGCCCACCAAATTCATTGCGGCTTCATCGTCACCCTGTTTGATAGCATGCACTATTTTAAACATATCGCGTATAAACATATTATCGTAAACAATTGCCAAAATATTAAGCAATTCGTTTTCTGAAATGTTGATTGATTGGCCGTTCATATCAAGAATTTCTTTCGATTTTTGAAAAAGTGCGTTCTTATATTTTTGCACCAAATGCGAATATTTGCCCGGGGTTTCTTTCGGCACCGTGGTTTTGAGCGAATGGATTATTATGAAATGATCGGGGTGATCCATCCAATAATCTATTCGGCGTTTGTAATATCTGCTGAAATTTTCCGTCATCGTTTCGCTTGAATCTATTTTAAAATCAACTATGTTTGAGCAAAGGTTGCTTACGGCGTATTCGATTGCGCTGTTGAAAATATCTTCCTTTGATGAATAGTGGTGGTAAAGCTTTCCCTTTGATATATTTCCCGTGCGGCAAAGCTCATTTACGGATATATCTTTGCAGCCGCTCGCCGCATATTGCGAAATCGCACATTCCATTATGTGCGCCGTGCTTATTTTGTTTCTCTCTTCCTGCTTCATGTTATCTGCCGCCTATAATTCGTTCTATTCTGGCATAATCAAGCGCAAAATGGCGCTGGCTTATCATTATTATAAGCTCGTCGCCCGCTTTAAGCTCGGTGTCGCCCTTAGGGGTTATCGGAGTTTCGTCTCTTTCAACCGAAACTATCAGGCAATGCTTGCCCCATTTGATTTGCGAAATCGTTTTGCCGCAAAGCGGGCTGTTTTGCGGAATGATAAACGATTCAAGCACCTTTTCCGCCGCTTTTGATTCCTTAATGCCCTCGTGCTTAACAATTCTGTCAAGCAGTGCGGCATAAAACGGAGTGTTGCCGGTCATATTCGCAAGCGCATATGATATCAAGCTCACAACAACAAGCGGCAACAGGCTGCTTGCGTTGCCCGTGATTTCAAATACCAGGATAACTCCGGTTATCGGCGCGCGCACTATTGAGGCAAAAAGCCCTGCCATGCCGAGCACCACAAATTCCTGCCAAAGGCTTTGATCAAGCCCGAAAAATATTTATCGCCCCCGTGCCGTATATCGCGCCGAGATATGCTCCCAGAACGCAAAGGGGATAAAGCGTGCCGCCGGGTGCGCCTGTGCCAAAGCTGAAAATGCCGAAAATAAATTTCGCAATCAGCAAAATCGCCATCGCGCCGATTGCGGGGTGCTCGTTTATGAGCAGCTCGCTCATTCTGTGGCCGCCGCAAAGATTTTGCGGCATCAGCAAGCCGACTGCGCCGCTGATTGCAAAAGCCTGCCGCCATCTTAATTGTGTTTGGAATTTTTGTTATTTTTGCAACTATATCTCTGAATCCTATCATAAGAATATTGCTTATAACGCCAAACAATCCGCAAACGGCGCCCATGATTATTAAAAGCCAATACCAGCGCAGGGGAATGGTAACGGAATCATAGCTGTAAACAGTGTCTTGCCCAAAAAACAGCTTTGAAACAAAATCCGCCGTAACCGCCGCCACTATTCCCATGCAAAGAATTGCTTTGTCAAAGGTTTTGTAAATTTCCTCAAGCACAAAAACAATTCCGGCAAGCGGAGCGTTAAATGCCGCGGCAAGTCCGGCACCCGCGCCGCAGCTTATCATTCTCAGCTCGGTTGTTTTGTCTGCTTTTGTGATTTTTGCAACGCCCTTTGCTGCCATTGCTCCGAATTGAATGCTGGGACCCTCTCTGCCGAGCGCAAGCCCGCTGAATATAGATGCCGTGCTGCCCACAAGCTTTGCAATAATCACTTTCCACCAGCTTGGGGAAAGATATCCTTTGATTTCACCCGTAACCTGCGGAATGCCCGAACCGCCCGAATCCGGCACGGCTTTTATTATCAGCGCCACCAACGCGCCGAGTATTGCCAGCGCGGCAATCCAAATAATGCATTTTACGGGGCTGCCCTTAACAAAATCAATCACCCTGTAAAGCAAGCTTTCCGCCTGCGAAAGCAAAAAAATCTGTAAAGCACGCACACAAGCCCGGCAAAAAAACGCCGACTTCCGCCCCTCTTATAATCAGAAAAAGCTTTCCGCCTTTTTCACGGCGAAGCTTTCTTAATGTTGTTTTTTTCCTGCTCTTTCATAAATATGCCCGAAAAAGCCTTTCGTTTTTTTATCGCTTCTTATAATAATTTTTAACACACGATTTTTTTGGATTGCAATAAAAATCGTTTATAAATTTGCACAAAAAAACCGCCTGGCATATATAAATGTTATAATATATATTTAATAATTTTATAAAAAAATCAAATTGGCAGAAATATTTTTACACAAAAATTGTTGAAATATTTTTAAGAATAGGTTATTATTATAAGGCAAGGGGGAATTTCTATATGAAAGCTAAAACCGGACTCGATGTGTTCAATAAAAATATTAGCGGTAATTCTTGTTATAAGCATTATTGCTTTAGTTGTTATATGCGGCGTGGTTAAAAAAGGCGGCGCTTCGGCAACTCCTGCTAATGCAGACGCCACATCAACCGAAGATGTTGCAACTATCGATGAATTTGCGGCCGGCACTTACGGCGGCAAAGAATTTAAAAACCGTTGAAGATGTTGTAAATTATTATGTAGAATGCTATAACTACACAAAAACCTTGGGCGCCAACTACACTTATGAAGGCAGCCCCACAACAATGTATAAGCTTGTTGGCTCAGAGAATATTGAAGTTAAGAATCTTCTTGTTGAAGGCAAGTCCATCAGCATGATCGATCAGCTTATCCCGGGTATTCTCAGCAGCGTATTCACCGGCGGCATTAAGGGCCTTCCGCCCAGCGGCAGCCTTGTCCCCGGCAATGATACGGTAACCGATCAAAAAATCGATGTATCCAAATCTCTCCTTACAGCGGATGATGTTCTTGCGGCAAATGTTAAGGATAACGGCGATGGCACTATTTCCATCACAATTCAGCCCAAAGCCGTAACTCTTTCCATGCCCGCACAGGATGCACAGGGTCACTTCTTCAACACCCTCGGCGATATCAGCTCGGTTGTTGAATCAATAAGCGTGCTCTCATTCTCATCCGGCACAATCAATGATAATTTTGTTGTTGATTATAAGGGCGGTTCAGGCACCGTAACAATTAACACAGCCACCAATGAAATCACTGCAGGCGAATATACAATGAATGTTCACATCAATGTTCAGCATGCGAATGTGCTTTCATTCAAAGATAAGAGTGCAACAGTTGATATTATTTACACAAACTCTTTCCCTGCAACGGATGAATATCTCACATCTCATAACTGCACAAAGGGTTAATAAAATTCAATAATTGATCAAATCCCGCAGGATTTCCTGCGGGATTTTTCTTTGCGTAAATTTGTCTTTTTTTCGGATTTTATTTTCTCAAATGAGAAAATATCTGCTTTTTCGATTAAGCCAAGCGGAAAATATATGCTCGCCGCATTGATGAAAATGCGTTTTCTTACTCCCGATTAAGCAAAAACATAAGCACTGTATGTTAAAAATATCAAAAAGAACGACAATTTTTGCACAATCTCGTAAAACCGCTTAACAAAGCGGATTTGCGGCGTTTTAAACGCTTCAAATCTGCACTAAAAATGTTGATTTAACAGCCCTGTTTTGTTATAGTTGCCGAAAATTTGTTAATTTATTGACAATCATTGAAATCTATATTATTATATAAGCGTTAAAAAAAATAAAGCCTCGTGTATTCGAGGCAATTAAAGTTATTGTGAGGTAATAATTATGTCTAGAAAAGTTGTTCTTGCCGGTGCTTGCCGCACCGCTATCGGCACAATGGGCGGTACTCTCAGCAGCACACCTGCTGTTGATTTGGGCGCTATCGTAATCAAAAATGCTCTTGAAAGAGCCGGCGTTCCCGCTTCCGAGGTAGAGCATGTATATATGGGCTGCGTTATTCAGGCAGGCCAAGGCCAAAATGTTGCACGCCAGGCTGCTATTAAGGCAGGACTTCCCATCGAAGCTCCTGCAGTAACAATCAATGTTGTTTGCGGCTCCGGTCTTAACTGCGTAAACCTTGCCGCTCAGATGGTTAAATCGGGCGAAGCAGATATCGTTGTTGCAGGCGGTATGGAAAATATGAGCATGGCTCCCTATGCACTCAAGCAGGCTCGTTACGGCTACAGAATGGGCAATGCTCCTATGGTTGATACTATGGTTAATGATGCTCTTTGGGATGCTTTCAATGATTATCACATGGGCATCACGGCAGAAAATGTTTGTGAAAAATACGGCATCACCCGTGAAGAGCTTGATGAATTTGCGGCGAACAGCCAGCAGAAATGCGAAAAAGCAAGAGCAGAGGGCAAGTTCAAGGATGAAATCGTTCCCGTTGAGGTTAAAAAGAAAAAAGAAACAATCGTGTTTGACACCGATGAAGGTCCCCGCGCAGGCACAACCGCAGAAGGCCTTGCAAGACTCCGCCCCGCATTTAAAAAGGACGGTATTGTAACAGCAGGTAACTCTTCGGGCATTAACGACGGTGCAGCAGCAGTTATCGTTATGAGCGAAGAAAAAGCAAAAGAGCTTGGCGTTAAGCCTATGGCAACTTGGGTTGGCGGCGCTCTTGCCGGCGTTGATCCTGCAATTATGGGCATCGGTCCTGTTGCAGCAACCAGAAAGCTTATGAGTAAGCTTGATCTCACGGTAGATGATATGGACCTTATTGAGGCTAACGAAGCTTTCGCTGCTCAGTCTATCGCTGTTGCAAGAGATCTCGGCCTTGATGCTTCAAAGCTTAATGTTAACGGCGGTGCAATTGCACTCGGTCACCCTGTTGGTGCTTCGGGCTGCCGTATTCTTGTTACTCTTCTTCATGAAATGGAAAAGAGAGATGCCAAGAAGGGCCTTGCAACACTTTGCATCGGCGGCGGTATGGGCTGTGCAACGGTTGTTGAAAGAGACTGATTATTCGTTTAAAACTTGGAGATAGCAATGGAATTTATAAATTATGAAGCAGACGGCGCAGTTGCCGTATTAACCATAAACAGGCCAAAGGCTCTTAACGCGCTCAACAGCGCAGTGCTTGATGAAATCAATGAGGCACTTGATGCAATTGATTTCGACGCCGTTCGCGCTCTTATAATTACGGGTGCAGGCGAAAAATCGTTTGTTGCAGGTGCGGATATCGGTGAAATGAGCACGCTCACAAAGGCAGAGGGCGAGGCTTTCGGCAAAAAAGGAAACGATGTTTTTCTTAAATTAGAAAAATCTTTCCATTCCGGTAATCGCTGCGGTAAACGGATTTGCGCTCGGCGGCGGCTGTGAAATTTCAATGGCGTGCGATATCAGAATTTGCTCCGAAAATGCTGTTTTCGGCCAGCCTGAGGTCGGCCTCGGAATTACACCCGGTTTCGGCGGCACACAGCGCCTTGCAAGAACAGTCGGCGTGGGAATGGCAAAGCAGCTTATTTACACGGCAAGAAATATCAAGGCTCCGGAGGCTCTTCGCATCGGCCTTGTAAATGCCGTTTATCCTATAGAAGAGCTTATGCCGGCAGCCAAGAAAATGGCTTCAATTATTGCGGCAAATGCTCCCATAGCCGTTCGCAACTGCAAAAAAGCCATCAACGAGGGTTTGCAAACAGATATTGCAAGCGCTGTTGAAATTGAAGAAAAACTTTTCGGCGATTGCTTTGAAACAGAAGATCAAAAAAATACGGCATGGCGTTTTTCCTTGATCGCAATAAAGATAAGGTTAAAAAAAGCCTTTTTATCAATAAATAATTATTCAGGAGGAATTGAATATGAAAGTCGGAATTATAGGCGCAGGCACAATGGGCTCCGGTATTGCTCAGGCTTTTGCACAGGTTGAAGGTTATGAAGTTGCACTTTGCGATATTAACAATGAATTTGCCGCAAACGGCAAAAACAAAATCGCAAAGGGCTTTGAAAAAAGAATTGCAAAGGGCAAAATGGATCAGGCGGCAGCCGATGCCATTCTTGCCAAAATCACAACAGGCACCAAAGAAATTTGCACGGATTGCGATCTTATCGTAGAAGCTGCACTTGAGGTTATGGATGTTAAAAAGCAAACCTTTAAAGAGCTTCAAGATATCGTTAAGCCCGATTGCATGTTTGCAACAAACACATCATCTCTTTCAATCACGGAAATCGGCGCAGGCCTTGACAGACCGCTTATCGGCATGCATTTCTTCAATCCCGCTCCCGTTATGAAGCTTATTGAGGTTATCGCAGGCGCAAACACTCCCGCAGATATGGTTGCAAAAATCAAGGCAATCGCAGTTGAAATCGGCAAAACTCCCGTTGAGGTTAACGAGGCTCCCGGCTTCGTTGTAAACAGAATTCTTATTCCTCTTATCAACGAGGGTATCACCGTTTATGAAATGGGCATTGCAAGCGTTGAAGATATAGACACCGCAATGAAGCTCGGCGCAAATCATCCCATGGGTCCGCTTGAACTCGGCGACTATGTTGGTCTTGATATTGTGCTTGCAATTATGGAAACAATTTATTCCGAAACAGGCGATCCCAAATATCGCCCCGCAACTCTTCTTAAGAAGATGGTTCGCGCAGGTAAGCTTGGCCGCAAAACCGGCGTGGGCTTCTATGACTATCGCAAATAATAACCGAAATCACGGCGGCGTGCATTTTTTGTGCACGCCGCTGCGGCGGTAGATTTGAAATGATTTATCGCTCGGCAAGGTTATTTTCGCTGCATTGCAGCATATAATTGCGCCAAGCTCGCAGCGCAATTTTGAAAATTTATCGTATAGGCGGGCAGAAAGGCTAAGGAAATCAATATGGATTTTACTTTCGGCAAAGAACATGAAATGGCAAGAAAGCTTTTTGCTGATTTTACTGAAAATGAAGTAAAGCCGCTTGCTGTTGAAACAGATGAAACCGAACAATTCCCAAGAGAAACCGTAACTAAAATGCAAAAGCTCGGCTTCCTCGGAATCCCCGTTCCAAAGGAATACGGCGGCCAGGGCTGCGACCCGCTCACATATGTTATGTGCGTTGAAGAGCTTGCAAAGGCTTGTGCCACAACAAGCGTTATCGTTTCCGCACACACCTCGCTTTGCTGCGACCCGATTCTTACTTACGGCACGGAAGAGCAAAAGCAAAAATTCTTAAAGCCGCTTGCTTCGGGCGAGCTGCTCGGCGCATTCGCTCTTACGGAGCCGGGTGCAGGCACTGATGCTCAGGGCGCGCAAACAAAGGCTGTGCTTGACGGTGACGAATGGGTGCTCAACGGCTCTAAATGCTTTATCACAAACGGTAAAGAAGCCGATATTTATATCGTTATCGCAGTAACCGATGTTGTTGAAGATAAAAGAGGCAGAAAGAAAAAGCTCTTCTCCGCATTTATCGTTCCCAAAACCGCACCCGGTTTCCTTTTCGGCACAAAAGAAAAGAAAATGGGTATTCGCGGCTCTTCCACTTATGAGCTTATTTTCCAGGATTGCAGAATTCCCAAGGATAATATCCTCGGCCCCAGAGGCAAGGGCTTCGGAATCGCCATGCACACTCTTGACGGCGGCCGCATAGGTATTGCCGCTCAGGCTCTCGGTATTGCAGAAGGTGCTCTTGATCGCACAGTTGCTTATGTTAAGGAAAGAAAGCAGTTTGGCAGATCAATCGGCGCTTTCCAAAACACTCAATTCCAGCTTGCAGATATGGCAGCTCAGGTTGAGGCTGCAAAAAAATGCTTGTTTATAAGGCTGCAATGGCAAAGGCAACTCAAAAGAATTATTCCTTTGAAGCTGCAGAAGCTAAGCTTTTTCGCTGCAGAAACCGCTATGAATGTAACCACAAAGGCTGTTCAGCTCTTCGGCGGCTACGGCTATATCCGTGAATATGAAGTAGAGCGCATGATGCGTGACGCTAAGATAACAGAAATTTACGAGGGCACTTCCGAGGTTCAGCGTATGGTTATCAGCGGCAATTTGCTGAAGTAAGGAGGAGCAGAATATGAAAATAGTAGTTTGCATTAAGCAGGTTCCGGACACAAAAGGCGGCGTTCAGTTTAATCCGGACGGCACTTTAAACAGAGCGGCAATGCTCACAATTATGAACCCTGATGATAAAGCGGGTCTTGAAGCCGCACTCAGAATCAAAGATGAATTCGGCGCAGAGGTAACGGCTCTTACCATGGGTCTTCCCAAGGCAGAGGAGGTTTTGCGCGAGGCTATGGCTATGGGCGCAGACAACGGCATTCTTGTAACAGACAGAGTTCTCGGCGGTGCGGATACTTGGGCAACCTCAAGCACAATTGCAGGCGCACTTCGCAATATAGATTATGATATTATCATCACAGGCCGCCAGGCAATAGACGGCGATACCGCTCAGGTCGGTCCTCAGATTGCAGAGCATCTCGGAATTCCGGTTATCTCCTATGCGGAGGATATTAAGGTTGACGGCGACAGCGTTGTTGTTAAGCGCCAGTTTGACGACAGATATCATATGCTTAAGGCTAAAATGCCCGTGCTTATCACAGCTCTTTCGGAGCTTAATGATCCCCGCTATATGACTCCCGGCGGCATTTTTGATGCCTATAAAAAAGATATCACCGTTTGGGGCAGAGCAGATCTTAAAGATGTTGATGATTCCGATATCGGCCTTTCCGGCTCACCCACAAAAATTGCAAAGGCTTCCGATAAGGTAAGAAAGGGCGCAGGCGAAAAGGTTGCGCTTGATACTCCTCAGGAATCCGCAGATTATATTATCGCAAAGCTTGAAGAAAAGCATATCATCTAAGGAGGGCTGAATAATGATTACAGAAAATATAGAACAGTATAAGGGTGTTTTCATTTACGCTCAGCAGGTGGATAACGAAATCAGCCCCATCGCTTTTGAATTGCTTGGCAAGGCAAAGGACCTTGCCGCAAAGCTTGAAACAGAGGTAACGGCTGTGCTTATCGGCTACAAGGTTGCAAATCTTGCCGATGAGCTTGCAAAATACGGCGCAGATAAGGTTATTGTTATTGATAATCCCGTGCTTGAAACTTACAGAACAGAGCCTTATACTCAGGCTCTTGCAGCAGCTATCAATGAATATAAGCCGGAGATAATGCTTGTTGGCGCAACGGCTATCGGCCGTGATCTCGGCCCCCGTGTTTCGGCAAGAGTCGGCACAGGCTTAACGGCAGACTGCACAGTGCTTGAAATCGGCGATTTTCCGCTTAATCCGCTCCCGAACAGAGAGCAAAAGCACAATCAGCTTCTTATGACTCGCCCGGCATTCGGCGGCAACACAATCGCAACAATTGCTTGCCCGGATAACCGTCCGCAAATGGCAACCGTTCGCCCCGGCGTTATGCAAAAGATTGCTCCTGTTGAAAACGCAAAGGCTCAGGTTATTGAGTTTAATCCTCAGCTTGAAGAAAACAATTGCTATGTTGAAATTCTTGATGTGGTTAAATCCGTTGAATCCGTTGTTGATATTCAGCAGGCAAAGATTCTTGTTTCAGGTGGCCGCGGCGTTGGCAGCAAAGAAAACTTTAAGCTTCTTGAGGAGCTTGCAGAGGCTCTCGGCGGCACGGTTTCATGCTCAAGGGCAGTTGTTGATAACGGTTGGCTTCCCAAAGATCTTCAGGTTGGCCAAACGGGTAAAACGGTTCGCCCGAATGTTTATTTCGCAATCGGTATCAGCGGCGCAATTCAGCACACCGCAGGTATGGAGGAATCCGATATCATCATTGCAATAAACAAGGATGAAAGCGCTCCTATTTTTGATGTTGCCGATTACGGTATCGTCGGCGATTTAAATAAAATCGTTCCCCTTATCACAGAAGCTGTTAAGGCAAGAAAAGCGGCAAAATAATTTAAATTGATTAAAGCGGCAACCGTGCAGGGGCATATCCCGATCGGGCGCCGCTTTTTTGGTGGCTTATGGATATTTTTGAAAAAAGGCTTTCGGAGCTTGCCGAAAGAGCAAGTGAGCGCTGCTATGTAACCTTTTCGGATTTTTTGAATATGGAGGAGCAAAGCGAGCTTGCATCGCTGAATTTGCCTTGCGATTATGCCACATTCGGCGGATATGACGGCGCTGAAAGAGCTGTTGCCGCATTTGGAAACGGGTGTCAATATGCCGAATTTCCCGTAAAAAAATCATTAAAAGCAGAGCCGCTCTCGCAAAAAAATTTGCGGATAAGCTTTCGCATCGTGATTTCCTCGGCTCGCTTATGGGGCTCGGAATAAAGCGAAATGTGCTCGGCGATATAGTCATTAAAGAAAACACGGGCTATATTTTTTGCCTTGATTCAATTGCGGATTATATTGTGCAAAATCTTGATAAGGTGCGGCACACAAGCGTTAAATGCTCGGTTGTGCACGAGCTTCCCGAAGGCGCGGTGGCAGAGCCGGAGGAAAAAGAAATAATTGTGGCTTCGCTCAGGATTGATGTGCTTGCGGCGGCGGTTTATAATTTTTCACGCAGCGGCGTTAAAGAACTGTTTGTTCAGCGCAAAGTGTTTGTGAACAGTGCCCTGTGCGAAAATTTTTCATATAATGTTAAACCCGGCGATATCGTTTCGGTAAGAGGCAGCGGCAGGTTTAAGTGCGGCAATGTGCTCGGCTCAACAAAAAAAGGGCGCACGGTGCTGCGGATATTTGTTTATAAATAAAATATGCCCGAATGTATCAAACGATATATTCGGGCTTTTTGCGTTTAATCATTTGCCGTCGGAGCTGTTGAGTCTCGGTCGCTGCCTCTTTTTTTGCCCTCGGCCTCATAGCTTAAATCGCTTTATTTTTGTTATCGGGCTGAAATATGCGGTCAGGTCTATTATTTTTATTTCCGGCGTGCTTGCTTTCTTTTTGCTCATAAAAAAACCACCTCGGTAATATTATTTGCCGGGGCGGTTGTTCTATTCTTTGTTAAATTTTTTCCACATCGATTTGCGCGATTTTATCCATAAATTCTTTCGGAGTTATAACCGTGCCTATGCCGAAAAAGTCGTCCATATCAAGGTTGAAATTATTTATGAAAATCGGCGTGTTTTCATATTCAATGTCTATATGCAGCCTTTTGGCGTCCTCTGAAATTTTGGGCGCTATATATGTGTTTCTGTCGTAATAGCGCGATGCTTTGATTTCGTTGTTTCTGATATATTGCAGCACAACGTTTCTTGATGATTTTGATATGGAAATATATTGTGAATGCTCTTTTGAAAGCGCCTGCGCCATAGTCATCTGCGCCACCGCCTTGCAGGTGCCGGAATTAACGAAAAAAATTCGTTTATGAAAAATGCTTTCAAGCGGGCTGGTGTCATCCGGCACAATGATTGCCAAAAATATTTTTTTGTTTGCCTTTTTAGGGTAATATTGCTTTAAAAAAATTCCTTAAAAATAATGCTGGCTTTCGGCAATTTTTCTTTGCAAAGGAATGGTAAAAGGGAATGTTTGGCTGTGATTCCACGCCTTGCAGTGAAAAAAAGGCTTGAATTCCTCACTTGCTTTGTCGTAAAGCAAAAATATTTGTGTTTGTTATGATTATCGGAATTGCTTTTTGCCATTTTAACCGTCCTTTCAAAAAGAAAAATTTCACCTGCTTAACATAATTTTTACTATATATTGTGTGCAAAATCAATAAAAATGATAAAAATATAGTGCATTTCGGGCTTGCGTATGGTATTATATATAAAGTAATTAAAACAAGGAGGCTTTCTATGGAAAAATAAAGACGATGAGGTTGAAAAAAATCCTTAATGAGCTTAAATTTGCAGGCGGCAACGAGCCGCAGCCTAAAAAAAGGATGAAAATGCCGATAGTGCAAGCTTTAAATTAAACGAAAAAGAAATGTTAAGCCCCCAAAAGGCAAAAAAACCGAAAAAAACAGCCGAACCCGAAAATCTGCAGCCGAAGGAAAACGGCGGCGAAAAGGGAAAAACGGTGTTGAGGCTATTGAAAAAGATTTGATAAAGGCGCGCGAAAACGATAACGAAGTGCAAAAGCCCTCGCTTCCGTTTGCGCCGGAGGAAATAAATCCGCAAAACGGAAATTACACAGATGAATATCCGGAGGCAGAGGGATATATGAAAAAAATTCAAAAAAATAAAAAAATAATAATCGCCGTTGTGGCGGTAATAGTTGTTGTGGCGGTTGCCGTCGGCATTTATTTCGGCGTTTCTCGCAATAAAAAAAGAGCCGGAAACCACTACCATGCCCACCACCGCAGCCACCACCGCGGCACCCGTTATTATTAAAAATCCGCTCACGGGCGAGGTTGATTATAATGATTCCGCGGTCGGCAAAAGGCCGGTTGCCGTTGTTGTTGAAAATTCACCGCAGGCACGCCCGCAATATAATATGGATTCGCCCGATATCATTGTTGAGGGCGAGGTTGAAGGCGGCATCACCCGCATGCTTTGGCTTTATGCGGATATGACGGATTTACCCGAGCAAGTCGGTCCCACGCGCTCTGCAAGGCCCAGCTTTGTGCAGTTTTCACAATTCTTTGATTGCATTTATATTCACTTCGGCCAAAGCCACAGCAAGGGCGATTATGAGGGCGCAGACGATTATATTAAGAATAATAATATTGATAATATAGACGGCATGAGCACCTCCTCCTGCTTTAAGCGCACAAAGGATAAGGTAAGCCCTCACAATGCGGCGTTGCTCGGCAACGAGCTTGTGGCGGCAATCGATAAAAAAGGCTATCGCACAGATCTTGATTCCTCACGTTTCACACAGTTTGCATTTAACGATAAGGCAACGGCCGTTTCGCAAACTGCGTGCAACAGCATTACAACCAAATTTTTCAAACAGAGCAGCTTCCGCTTACAGCCACACATTTACATATGACGCGGCAGACGGCAAATATAAAAATCAATCCGACTACAAGCAGGAAGTAAGCTTTGAAAATATTATCACCCTTTTTGCCGAAAGCGAATATGTTGATAAGCAGGATTATAAAGGCTCCGGCAAAACGGAAACATATTGCAATTATAAATTCACAAGCGGCACGGGCAAGCTTGCTTCCGCGGGCACGGTTGTTGATTTTAATTGGAAAGAGGAAAACGGAAAGCTTGTGTTCACGGATGCTTCGGGTAATGAGCTTAAACTGAATCCCGGCAAAACCTGGATCGGCTTTATTTCTTCAAACAACGGCGGCGCCGCCGAAGTGCAATAAAATAAACAAAGGCCCCTTCATGCCGACTGAAAGCGGCAAGGAGGGGCATCTTTTTTTGAAATGTTCCAATGTCAAATCTGTGTATGAATACGATAAATATTTTGTGAAGCGTATAATATGATTATTGACTTTTTTTATTTCCGTGTGATAATCTAAAATAGTCAAGGAGGACACAGCAATTGAATTTTTGCCGTGCCCTTCTTTTTGTCTTTTAAGGAGATGGCGTTCTATGAGATTTACAAAAGGAAAAAAATTCAAGATAATGCAAATCACGGATATTCAGGAAATCCCTGCCGTTTCGCCCGATACAACGGCACTTTTGGAGGCTGCGATTGAGGCTGAAAATCCTGATTTGGTGGTTTACACGGGCGATCAAATCAAAGGCTACGGCGTAACATATAAAGGCAAGGGCAAGGAGCTTGAAAACGCTGTTGCCAAAACGATTTATAAATTGCTTGAGCCCGTAACAAAAAGAAATATTCCGTTTGCCGTTACCTTTGGTAATCACGACAGGCAGGTGGGCATTTCAAACAAAGATCAGTTTGAGGATATATACAAAGCGCTTCCTAATTGCATGGGCGAGCAGCCCGCGGAGCTTTCCGAGGGTGGCGGCACCTGCTTCATTCCGATTAAAGCTTCGGATGGATCAAACAGGGATGTTTTTCAACCTTTATTTGTTTGACAGCGGCACCGATGCCAAGGGCGGCGGATATGAGCCGTTTGATGTTAAAATCATTGATTGGTATAAAAAAACAAGGGAAAAACTGAAGGCTGAGAACGGCGACTATGTGCCGTCAATTGTTTTTCAACATATCCCCATGTGTGAATACTATAATGTGCTGAAGCAGGTTAAAAAAACCACCAAGGGCGCTATCAGAGCATTCAGAACTCATAAAAATGAATATTATGTTCTCGGCGATACTTGCAGAAAAGGCGATATACTGCTTGAGCCGCCGTCAATTCCCAATGAAAACACGGGTGAGTTTGATGCAATTTCCGAAAAAAAGGCGATGTTATGGCTGTTTTTGTAGGTCACGATCATAAAAACAGCTTTGTGGGCAGATATAAAAATGTTGATCTCGGCTTTACACAGTCGAGCGGCTTTAATGTTTACGGCAACAGAACAAAGCGCGGAGTGCGCATTATCGAGCTTGATGAGAATAAGCCCGGCGAATATGAAACATATACCCGCACTTTTGATGAGCTTGTGGGCACCAAGGTGCAAAAGAAGCCGGTTTATGATTATTTGTCAAGCAAAGCGCCGGAAACGGTGGATGCGGCAATTCCCATGATTGAAAAAGCGCTTGCGATTATCGCCGCAATAGTTGCGGTTATAATTTTGCTTGTAAAGTTTTTATATAAAAATAAAGGAGCAGTTATGAGCGAGAAAAAAACGGATAAAAAGAATAATCCCTTTGTGAAATGGACGGAAAAAAACACGCAGAAATATGGAAATTTATAAAATTTTTCAATTGCTGGCGGCGGCTCCTCTGCAATTGAGCTTGTGGTGCATATGTTGCTTTTAAACACTGTTTTTGCTTCGCTTACAAGCGTTGCAATCACAAGCCCCGCACTCAATATGATCGGCATTGAATCAAAGGGCTATCTTTACACCTATTTGATTTCCACAACAGTCGGTTATTTGATTGCATTTATCTTAAATCGCAAAATCACCTTTAAGGCAGATGTAAATCCCACACTCAGCATAATTTTGTATTTCATTATGGTGGTTTTCACCATTTTTGCAAACGGCTGGATAGGCTCTGCAATGCAAACCTTTGCCGCAAGCCATAATTTAACAGGCAATTTTGCCGATCTTGTTATAAAGCTTATCGGAATGGCTATTCCCACTTTGTGGACTTATCCTTGCAATCGCTTTATAATCCACAGAAAAAAGAAATCCACCATTGAGGCTGAAAAGGCTGCAAAAGCTGCCAAGCAGGCTGAAGAGGCACAGAATTAAACCGAAAAACGATGTTGTTTGCCGGCTTGCTTAATGCAGGTCGGCTTTTTTTGATAAAAAGGAAGCTGTATGGAAAATCAAATTCTTTTAAGTGCGGGCATTGATGTGGGCACCACAACAACGCATTTGATAATCAGCCGCATAGGAATTGCCGTTGAAGGCGGTTTCGGCACCGTTCCCCATGCCGTGATAACCAATAAGGAAATAATCTATGAAAGCAAAATTTATTTTACGCCCCTTGATGAAAGCGGTAATATAAACGGCGCAAAGGTTGCCGAGATAATAAAAAAAGAATATGCTTCGGCCGGCTTTAAAAAGGAAGATTTCGATTCGGGCGCCGTTATTATAACCGGCGAATCCTCAAAAAAAGAAAATGCAAAGCAGGTGCTTGCCGATATAGCGGAATATTCAGGTAATTTTATAGCGGCGCAGGCAGGCTCGCAGCTTGAATCTTATCTTTCCGGCAAGGGCGCAGGCGCCGATAAATTCAGCGAGCAAAGCGGCATGGTAACCGCAAATATAGATATAGGCGGCGGCACAACAAATATTTCTTATTTTAAAGATGGCGATTGCGTGGATGATTGCTGCCTTAATATCGGAGGCAGGCTTGTGCGCTTTGATAAAAGCGGAAAAGCAACGCTGACTCCTGAGATGGAGCGCTTGTGTGCAGATAACGGAATAACCGTTAAATCAATCTCGGATTTTGCCGAAACGGAGAAGTTGTGCAATGCTGCTGCGGATATTATTAAAAATGCCGTTTTTTCTTGCGGCAGCGTGCCCGGTTATTGCATAACGGATTCTTTGCCGTGCGGCAAATATGTGCCTGAGTCGGTTTCGTTTTCGGGCGGTGTTGCCGAATGCTTTGCCGATTGCGGCGGCTGCCGTGCGGATTTCGGCGATATAGGTTATCAGCTTGCGGCTGCAATAAGAAAAAGCAGCCTTTCATATCCTGCAAAGATTATAAATTCGGCCTCAAGTCCAATCAGAGCAACCGTTATAGGCGCGGGGAATTTCAGCATGGATATTTCGGGAAGCACAATCGAATATTCAAATGTTGAGCTTCCTATAAAAAATCTTGAATGCGTTTCGGATTTTTCAAGAATAGGCTCGGAAATGTGTGCCGTTTCGCTTCCGGGCGATGATGTGCCAGGCTTCGGCGATTTGGTGTGCATTGCAAAGGATATTGCAAAAAGCTGCTCTCGATTGATTGAAAAAGGCTTACCCGTTGTTGTTGTTGCCAAAGCGGATTTTTCGAAGGCTCTCGGAATTTGTCTGCGTCGCGTGCTTCCGCCCGGCTATCCGTTTATTTGCTTCGACGGCGTTGATTGCCGCAGAGGGAATTATATTGATATCGGGGCACCGGTTGCGGGCGGCAAGGCTGTTCCCGTTGTTGTAAAAAAACTCTTGTGTTCGGAGGAAAAGACAATTATGAAAATGAATAAAATGCTTTTTGGACATAATTATGAATTTAAAAGCATTAAGGAAGTGCTTGCAAAGGCAAACGAGCAAAAAAGCGGCGACACACTTGCGGGCATAGGTGCGGAAAATGCCAAGGAGCGCGTGGCGGCAAAATATGTGCTTGCGGATTTAACCGTTGAGGAAGTTACAAATTCCCCCGCCGTTGAATATGAAAAAGACAGCGTTACCCGCATTATTCTTGATGATTTGGATACTGCTCAATATGAAAAAATCAAAAAGCTCACCATAGGCGAGCTGCGCGAAAAAGTGCTTGATAATATGACAGCCGGTGATGAGATTTTGGCGCTTGCACGGGGCATGAGCTCAGAGGTTATCGCCGCGCTTGCAAAGCTGATGGGCAATCTTGATTTGATGTATGTTTCGCGCAAATTGCACATAACCGCCCATTGCAACACCACAATCGGCTTGCCCGGCACCTTTGCCGTGCGCTTGCAGCCCAATCACCCAACGGATGATGTTAAGGGAGTAACCGCATCGCTTTTGGAAGGGCTTTCTTACGGCGCGGGAGATGCGGTTTTGGGGCTTAATCCGGCTGTTGACACGGTTAAAAGCACAGCGGATATTTTAAATCTTTTTAATGATGTTAAAACAAGGCTTGAAATACCAACGCAAATTTGCGTGCTTTCGCATATAACAACGCAAATTCAGGCGCTCAGGCAGGGTGTGCCTATGGATTTGTGTTTTCAGTCAATCGCAGGCAGTGAGGCGGCGCTTTCTTCATTCGGCACCGATGTTGATATGCTTGAAAACGCAAACGAACTGATGGCAAAATATTCAACCGCCGAAGGTCCGAATTATATGTATTTTGAAACGGGGCAGGGAAGCGAGCTTTCATCGTCCGCCCACAACGGCGCGGATCAGCTTGTGATGGAATCGCGTTGCTACGGGCTTGCAAGGCACTATTCGCCGTTTCTTGTTAACACTGTTGTGGGCTTTATAGGCCCCGAATATATTTATGATACAAAGGAATTGATTCGCGCCGCGCTTGAGGATAATTTTTGCGGCCATATGCACGGGCTGCCGATGGGCTGCGATATTTGTTACACAAATCATATGAAGGCAGATCAGAACGACAGCGACAGCCTGCTCGTTATGCTCGCCTCTGCCGGCTGCCATTATGTTATGGCGGTGCCGCAAAGCGATGATGTTATGCTGATGTATCAATCAACCTCTTACCACGATATAGCGGCAATCAGGGAAATGCTTAATTTGTCGCCGATAGAGCCGTTTAGGCAATGGCTTGAAAAATACGGAATTTGGGAAAACGGCAGGCTCGGCAAAAATGCCGGCAATCCGCGCGTTTTTCTTTAATGGAGGGAATGCTTTATGTCGGATTATTTTGATTCGCTTGCCGCACGCACTCCCGCAAGGCTTCAAATCGGCAGGGCGGGCAGCAGGTATAAAACACAAAAATACCTTGATTTTCGTGCGGCGCATGCCGCGGCAAACGATGCGGTTATGACGGAGGTTTCGCAAGAAACTCTTGAAAAGCTCGGTCTTTTCGAGGTGCGCACAAAATGCAAAAACAAATATGATATGATAACGCGCCCTGATTGGGGCAGGCATTTTGACGATTCAGAAAAAGAAATACTAAGGCAAAATGTCACGATCGGCGCGGATGTGCAAATTTATTGCGGCGATGGTCTTTCCGCTCCGGCAATCGGGGCAAATTGCTGCGATATGCTTCCGCTTTTAAAAATGGCGTTGGAGGATGACGGTATATCCGTCGGCAAGCCGTTTTTCGTTCGCTATTGCAGGGTAAATACAGCGCGCGAAATCGGCCCGCTTCTCAATGCAAAGGTTGTGTGCGTGCTCATAGGCGAGCGCCCCGGGCTTATAACGGATGAAAGCATGAGCGCTTATTTGGCATATAAGCCTCATCCGGATATGAGCGAAAGCGATTACACGGTTGTTTCAAATATAAGCAAAATCGGCATGCCTCCCGTTGAAGCTGCGGCTTATATTTCCGAAGTTATTAAAAATGATTGCGCAAAAAGGCGGGCGGTCTTGCGTTGAAATTATAAAAGGGCAGAAAGCTTAAAATGCTTTCTGCCCTTTGGCTTATTTCATTTTTCTGATATATGCAAAGGTTTCCTTTTCTCCCTTTTCTTTCAGCATCACAAGCAGCCGCTCAAGCTTTTCTGCTGTTTTCGGGTGCATTATAATCCTTGTTTTCGCGCGGGAAAAAAATATTCAAGAGGGTGCACCTCGGTGTAATTCTTGCCCTGATAAATTTTACTTGCCGCCACTCTGTCGCAAAAACATTTCTTTCAAATATTTTGTCGGCATTTCAATCGGCTCAAGGCGCTTTGTTTTTTTGTGCTGTAATCCATCCAGTATTCATAATGATGGCGGTTTCTGCCTTTATGATGCAGCCACGCCGCAGAATATCCTTTTTCAATTCTTTCCGCTTCGTTAGGCGAACGATTGCCAAGGTAATATTTTGCGCCGGGAATAAATTCCGTGGGCGAATATTTTGAAAGATCATGTGTAAGCCCCTGAAAGGGAATGCCTGCTTTAAAGCAGTGCAGCATAACTCTGTGGCGGTGCTTTGTGATTGTTATAAAATGCTTTATCGGGTGTGCCATTAAAAAACTTCCGTTATAATTTTTTTGCCGCTCGGCAAAAATATATTAACACTTATTTGTGTGCTTGTAAAGCCATAATCAACACACTGTTTATAACGCACGGCAAGGACAAAAATGCGAAAAGTCGCCGCGTCGTCCCGTTTTAGGCATATCGGGTTCGACTCCCGACTGCTTAAAGTGCCTGCAAAAGTGCGCAAAAAAGCTTCGGTATTTAAAAAACACCGAAGCTTTTCTTATTTTTTCTTAAATTTATCGAAAAAGCCTTCCTTGCCGCTGCTTTTCGGAGCTTTATAGGTTTTGTCGAACTGCATAAGCAGATCTTTCTGCTCGGATGAAATATTCTTTGGAATATCAACAATTATGCGCACGAATTGATCGCCCTTGCCAACGGAATTAAGCCTTTGAATACCCTTTGCCTTTGAGCTTGAAAACATCGCCCGGCTGTGTGCCTGCCGGCATATTGTATTTAACATTACCGTCAAGTGTGGGCACTTCAAGCTCTGCGCCGAGCGTTGCCTCAACTATGGAAACATGCTTGTCAAACCAAACATTATAGCCCTCACGCGTGAAGTAAGGGTGCTTTTTGATGTTTACAATGATTTTAAGGTCGCCTGCCGGGCCGCCGTTAAAGCCGCTGTCGCCGAGGCCGCGCATTGTTAAAATTCTGTCTTCACTGATGCCTGCGGGCACGGAAACTTCGATTTTCTTTCTGCGCCTTACCTTGCCCTTGCCGCCGCATTTGGGGCAGGGGTTGTCGATTATCTTGCCGTGGCCGCCGCACTTTGTGCACTGGCGCTGTGATGAAACCACGGTGAAGCCCATTCTGTTTTGAACGTTAACATAGCCCTTACCGCCGCAGTCGGGGCAGGTTTTGGCTTCCGAGCCTTTTGCCGCACCGCTGCCGCCGCATTCGCTGCAATCCTCAACTCTGGGCACTTCAACAGTCTTTTTGCAGCCCTTTGCAGCTTCTTCAAAGGTGATGTTGATTGAAATTTGTATGTCTCTGCCTCGCTGCGGAGCATTCGGATTTCTGCTGCCAAAGCCGCCGAAGCCGCCGCCTCCGCCGAAGAAGGAAGAGAATATATCGCCCAAATCGATATCGCCGTCAAATCCGAAGCCGTTGCCGCCGTATCCGCCGGCACCCGCGCCGTAATTCGGGTCAACTCCGGCAAAGCCGAATTGGTCGTATCTTGCTTTTTTTATCCGGGTCCGAAAGCACTTCGTATGCTTCGTTGCATTCCTTGAATTTTTCTTCTGCTTCTTTATCGTCCGGGTGCAAATCGGGGTGGTATTTTTTAGCCGTTTTCCTGTATGCTTTTTTTATTTCGTCTTCGGTAGCACCCTTTTTGAACTCCGAGCACCTCGTAATAATCTCGTTTTTCTTCAGGCATATTTTCCTCCTGTGTGTGATAGCGATAAACGCGTTAGCCGGCATTGTGCCGGCGGGGATAAATATAACACGCTTTGGCGGGAACGACCGCTTGATCGTTCCCGCCGTGTATATGAAAGGGGAAAGGTTTTAAAGCCTTTTATCAGTTGTCGTCAACCTCGGTGTAGTCGGCATCGGTGTAGCCTTGGTCTGCACCGCCCTGAGCGCCCTGATCTGCGCCGGGAGCACCCTGCGCACCCTGGGCAGCCTGAGCAGCCTGATAAAGCTTTTGTGAAACCTCGTAGAACTTATTCTGTAAATCGTCCTGCGCGGCCTTTATAGCGTCAAGATCTTCGCCCTTAAGAGCTTCTTTAAGAGCTGCGGATTTTGTTTCAAGTGCGGATTTATCATCTGCGCTGAATTTATCGCCGTTTTCGGAGATAAGTTGGTCTGTTTGATAAGCAAGCTGCTCTGCGCCGTTTTTAAGGTCAACAGCCTCTCTCTTTTTCTTATCCTCTTCTGCAAATTTCTCTGCATCCTGAACAGCCTTTTCAATGTCTTCCTTGCTCATGTTGGAGGAAGCCGTAATGCTGATATGCTGCTCTTTGCCTGTGCCGAGATCCTTTGCGGAAACATGAACAATGCCGTTTGCGTCAATGTCAAAGGTTACTTCGATTTGCGGCACACCGCGGCGTGCAGGCATAATGCCGTCAAGGTGGAACATACCGAGAGTTTTGTTATCTTTGGCAAATTGTCTTTCGCCCTGAAGAACATGAACCTCAACGGAGGTTTGGTTATCTGCCGCTGTGGAGAAAATCTGCGATTTCTTTGTGGGAATGGTGGTGTTTCTTTCAATGATAACGGTGTTTACGCCGCCCATTGTTTCAATGCCGAGTGAAAGGGGAGTAACATCAAGAAGAAGAAGTCCCTTAACATCGCCGCCGAGAACGCCGCCCTGAAGAGCTGCACCCATTGCAACACATTCATCCGGGTTGATTCCCTTAAAGGGCTTTTTGCCGCTGAACTTTTCAATAGCTTCCTGAACTGCCGGAATACGGGTTGAGCCGCCAACAAGCAAAATCTTGTCTATTTCGTTCATTGAAAGGCCGCTGTCTGACATAGCCTGGCGAACCGGTCCCATTGTTTTTTCAACAAGGTCTGCTGTCATTTGGTTGAATTGTGCTCTTGTAAGAGTAAGATCCAAATGCTTCGGGCCTGTTGCATCCTGTGTGATGAAGGGAAGAGAAATCTGAGCGGTTGTCATGCCTGAAAGGTCAATCTTTGCCTTCTCTGCCGCTTCTTTAACGCGCTGCATTGCCATCTTGTCGCCCGAAAGGTCAATGCCGTTTGTTTTTCTTGAATTCGGAAACAATCCAGTCCATGACCTTTTTTTATCAAAGTCGTCGCCGCCGAGGCGGTTGTTGCCTGCCGTTGCAAGAACCTCCTGAACGCCGTCGCCCATTTCAATGATGGAAACATCGAATGTGCCGCCGCCGAGGTCGTAAACCATAACTTTTTGGTCGTCTTCCTTATCAATGCCGAATGCAAGTGCGGCAGCCGTGGGCTCGTTGATGATTCTTTTAACATCAAGGCCTGCGATTTTGCCCGCATCCTTTGTTGCCTGGCGCTGAGAGTCGGTAAAGTATGCGGGAACGGTGATAACCGCTTCGGTAACTTTTTCGCCAAGGTAGCTTTCTGCGTCGGATTTAAGCTTTTGAAGAATGATTGCGGAAATTTCCTGCGGGGTGTATGCTTTGCCGTCTATATCAACTTTGTAGTCGGAGCCCATGTGCCTTTTTATTGAGCTGATTGTTCTGTCCGGGTTGGTGATAGCCTGGCGTTTTGCAACATTGCCAACCATTCTTTCGCCGTCTTTGCTGAATGCAACTACGGACGGTGTTGTTCTTGCGCCTTCGGCGTTAGGAATAACAACGGGCTCGCCGCCTTCGATAACGCTTACACAGCTGTTTGTTGTACCTAAGTCAATACCAATAATTTTAGCCATAATATTATATCCTCCGTTAAATAGTTTTTTTAATTTAGTTTGCCGAGCGAACCATGGCGGGGCGAATAACTTTTTCACCCGCTTTGTAGCCTTTTTGATAAACATCCACGATTTCGCCGTCTTTATATTTATCGTCCTCAATATGCATAACCGCATTGTGAAGATTCGGATCAAAGGTTTCTCCGCTTTCGCCGTAAACCTCAATTCCCAATTTTGAAAGTGTTGTCATTAAGCTGTCAAAGGTCATTTCAACGCCTTTTTTTAAGCCGTCATAATCATTGTTGCCGTCGCTTGCAATCGCTCTTTCCAGATTGTCTATAACGGGTAAAAGCTCTTTGATTATGTCAACCTTTGCAAAGCTGTATGTTTCTTGCTTTTCTTTTTCACTTCTTCTTTTAAAGTTTTGGTATTCTGCATTCAGCCTGAGAAATTTGTCGTTTGCTTCCTCAAGCTGCTCCTTGAGCATATCTGTTTCGGATTTTTTCTTTTCATCCTTTTTTTCAGAAGCTTTTGCGGTTTTTTCAGCCTTTTCCTGCGGCTCTTTTTCCTCTTTTGCTTCTTTTTCTTTTTTACTCAAATTCCACGCCTCCTCTTTGAAGATAATTTTTAACTGTTTTCATTATATATTCTGCTCTCGGCAAAAATCGATGCATAATCGATTCTTGTGGAGCCTATAATGCCTATTAAAGCGGATTGGCCGTTGTTGTAGCCCACTCTTGTGAGCACCGTTGCCGTATTTTTAAGCAGCGGGTACAAATTTTCGCGCCCTATGAAAAGGCTTAATCCGTTTTCGCTTGCGGGATATTTTTCAAATGTTGCCGCGGCATTTTCTCTGTCTGCCAAAAAGGAAAGGATTCTGTAAACTTCGTTTCCAAGCTCTTCGTGGCTCAGCAGATTTGTTTCTCCGCCGAAATAAACCGCGCCTTGCGCAGCCTCGGCACATAAAGCACAAAGGCTTGTGAGCGCCGGCAGCATGTCAAACAGCCTTGTGCCGAGCAGCGTAACCGTTTTTTGCAACAATGCCGGATTTATTTCCGAAAGCGGCACGCCTATGAAATACTCGCGCATTGTGTAGTAAAAAAGCGCTTTAAAATCATCGTCAACGGGGCAATCGATTTTGCAAACGGATGATTTGATTTTTCCGCCTACGGAAAGCATAACAATCATTGCCTTTCCGTTTCCTGCGGGAATAATATCCACACCCTGAATGCAATCGAGCGAATCCTCAATTGCATCGTAAAACGCCGTGCAATGTGTTTCCTGCTGAAGCAGTGAAACGGCATCCTTCAGCAACCTTTCCGGGTCGCTTGCGTTAACCGAAAGCCTTTCAGCCGCCGCTTGCTTTTCAAATGCCGTCAGCGGTTTCGGAATCATAAGATTATCAACATAATATCTGTATGAAGCGTTGCTCGGTATTCTGCCGCCGCTTGTGTGCATTTGCTTTAAAAAGCCAAGCTCGGCAAGCCGTGCCATTTCATTTCTTATTGTGGCGCTGGATATTTTGTATGGCAAAAGGCCTGCAAGGGTTTTTGAGCCGATGGGCTCGCCGTTTTTAATATAACTGTCTATTATCAAAGATAATATTGTGCCTTGCCGTTCGCCGATCATCCTTTCCACCGCCTTTGGATTTTGATTTTGTTGAATTAGCACTCTTGGCACCTGAGTGCTAACTACTGTATTTATATTATATCCATCTGCTCAATTTGTCAACACTTTTTTTGAAAATAAATTGTGAACGCCGAAAAATATTTAAAAAAATCGCAAATAATTATGCCGTATTATATAATGTTATAAATATAAAAAAAGGCACATCGCGCCGTGCGATATGCCTTTCTCAAAGCTTATTAAATTAAATCAATGCAAATTTGCATTTTGCTTTTCAATTGTTTTTTTCAGCACAATGCTGTTTAAAATGATTTTGGGTTCTTCGCCCGTTAAATTTGCGCTCACTGATGGGGCACTGCTTGTTTCGGGCACGATGTATTCGGGCTGCTGCGCGGGCACCGCAGTGTGGCTGCGCTTTGCATCCTCGGCGGCTTTTTCCTCCGCCGCTATTCTTGCTTCTTCTTCGGCCTTTTCCTGCTCAACCTCTTCGTTTATTTTTTCGCAGGCATAAATATAGCCGTAAAATTTTTGGCCGAAGCGGTTTGTGCCGCTTTTAAAGGTGGTGGTGTCAAAATAATTGCCGCCCCAGTGCGATTGGGAAGCGGTAACGGTGTTGCCGTCTATTTTTTCAACGATTGCCACATGGTTGCTCCAGCAGGCAATTGCGCCGATCTGCGGCTCTTGGCCGTAATTGTAATATCCGTTTTTCTTATTTATGCTCCACCATTCGCTTGCACTGCCTCTTTTGATAAGCGGCTCTTCGCCGGTGATTTCGTAAATTCTGCCGTAAGCATAAGCCACGCAGTTGGGCATGCCGTAGCCTGTTTGCGAATAGTAATTAAGCTGTTTGTTGTAGTAGGCGTTTGATCTGCTCGGTGCGCTGAGCCTCGGCTCAAACACGCTTTCCGCCGCAACCGCGGTGGAAGGAAACACCGTTAATATCATGCTGAGTGATAATATAAGCAGGGTAAGCGCTCTGCAAATTTTTTTCATAAGAAAGTTCCCGTTATCCTTTCCGACCGCATAAAAGAATTTATCGCTCGCCCTATTGCGGCCGATAGGCGCGGCGTTTTGCGGCAATTTAACATTTTTTCGGGCGCGTTTAATCCGTTTGCCCGATTGCCTAAAAAGAGTGCCTGCTCCCGCAAGACTCAAACCGACATAAATTGTAACACATTTGTAACCTGTTAATCTATGTCAATTCACCACAAGCATATTGTAACCATTTTGTAATATTTATGCATCTTTAACAAAATCACCCGAAAAGGGTTGACAATTTATTTTACACAATTGCAAATCTGTAAACTTGCAAAACAATCAAAACAAGCTTTTTTTACAATATTTTTTTCAGCAGGTTGCACTATTTATTTCAATCTTTTGCGGGAATAATGATAATAATTGCCAAACGAGCGAAAAGGTGTTTCGCGTTTTGCCAATCACACGGCTTTTTCATGCGCGTTCTTTTTGCCGCCGGTAATTATATAAATTTGCCGAAAGGAGTTTTGAATATGCCGGATATTTTTAATGCGCCGCTTGATATGCGTGCTTATTTTGAATCGCTTCCCAAAAGCGTGCAATCCGCAATCGTGCACAGCGATGTAAGTGCAGATAATTTGCAGCAGCTTAAAAGGCTTGCCGCCGGATATGCGGGAGGTATTTATGCAGCCGAAGAAAAATAAAATTGTATTCGGTCCTCACGGGTCGTATGAAAAGAAATATCGCCTTGAAAAAGCAATTTCAAATAAATACGGCGTCAGCATAAGCAATCCCACCGTTCAGCCGGATGCACGCACAGCACAGGGTGTGCCCGTGCCGGATACGCAAAATGTTGAATATTCAAAGGAATATCAGGAGGAAAACCGCCTTTAGCAAGCAAGCTCAAACTCGCTGTGCCGAAAAGCGGCGATTTATCCGCAATCGGGCGCAAAAAAAAGCACCGTTTCTTTTGAAACGGTGCTTGCATATTATATTTATTAAAGATGGAAAATTAAATCGTCGCTCTTCTTATTGAATATAAACACGCCGAGCCCAAGCGTTGCAAGTGCCCATGCAAGCGCATAAAGCAGCAGCTTCCAGCTCATCGGCTGGCAATAAAGCACGCATTGCCTAAAGAGCTCAAGCATTGAATAAAGGGGATTTATTTTAATAATCGTTTTTATCCAAGGCGTTGTTATTTGCTGAAGGGGATAGATAATCGGCACGCAATAGAAAAGCAGTGTGCAGAAAACATCCCAAATATATTCGATATCCCTGAAATATACCTGAAGCACGGAAAGAATAAGCCCGACCCCGATAACGAAAATCAAAAGAATCGCCATCGGCACCACAAACAGCAGAGCGTAGAAATTGATTGTCAGCCCCGCGCCGCCGAGCAGCCCCGTTGCTTTAAAGAATATCCAAACGCAGATGTAGCACAAAATCGAAATCGAAAATGTTACAAAGTTTGAAAGAATTCCCGAAAGGGGATACATATATTTAGGCACATAAACCTTTTTAATAATCGGAGCGTTTGATCTGAAAGAGGTCAGCGCCTTTTTTGTGGATGATGTGAAAAACTCAAATAAAAGCCTGCCGGTGAAAAGATAAACAGGGTAGCAAACAATGTGCTTTCTGTTTGCGCCGAATATGTTGCCGAAAAACAACGGTCAGCACGATCATCGTCATCAGCGGCTGCAAAAAGCTCCAAAAAAATGCCGAGCCATGAATCCCTGTATTTCAGTTTAACATTTTTTTCTTGTGAGTTCGCGAAGCAAGTTTTTTTATACTTGTCAAACATTGTGAAGAAATGCTTGACTTCTGTTTTATTATCCTTCATATTAAAACTCCGAATTTTCAAATAAAATTTATCCGTAAAAGCGGAAATGTGCAAAATCTGTTGTAAAAACGTTGTCATTATAGCACAACGTTTCCCGATTTTCAATAATAGTTACGATTATTTAACAATTCTGTAGTTTTGTTTATTATTTCGTTCGCCGTTTTTTTGCCGGGGAGAAATCGCCGTTTACGGTGATGTCGCACGCGGCGGAATATTTGCTTTTTCGCTCATTGTAAAGCTTTTCGGCATTTTGTTTGTTTTTGAAAAGCGGGCGAGAGCTTGCGTCGCCCACACGCTTAACTATTTCGGAAAAAGAGGTGTCGATAAAAACCACAGCGCCGCTTTTTTTTAAAATTTCCGTGTTTTGCTCAAAGGTTACCGCGCCTCCGCCCGTCGATATAACGGCGTTTTTTTGTGCTTCGCCGCGGCCTCGCAGGCCTTTGTTTCGATTTTTTTCTGAATTCGGCCTCTCCGCTTTCGGCAAAGATATCGGCAATTTTTTTGCCTGCGATTTTTTCGGCAATGTCGTCCGTGTCGATAAATTCACGACCCGTAAGCTTTGAAATTTCTTTCCCTATTCTTGTTTTGCCGGCTCCCATAAAGCCGCATAAAAACTATATTCATCTGTTTTTTTCAACTCGCTCTCGGTTATTTTTTTAAAAACCTTTTTCAATATCTTCGTTTGTAAATTTAACATCATTCCAAATTTCCTGCGCCGCCGCAGCCTGCCACACAAGCATTGAAAGCCCGTTTTCGCATTTTATGCCCGCTTCGCGCGCATATTTAAGCAGCAACGTTTCGGCCGGGTTGTAAATAACGTCGTAAACGGCTTTTGCGCTTTGAACCGTTTCCTTTATCAAGCACGCAGGCGTTTGTGCGCGGCAGCATTCCCACAGAAGTGCCGTTTATTATTAAATCCCAGCCTTTTTCAAGCCCTGAATATTCGCAAACGCAAACGGATTTTCCCGTTTTTTCTTTGATTTCCTGCTGCAGGGCCTTTGCCCTTTCAATACAGCTTTCGCGGCAGGCAATTGTCAGCTCGCAGTTTGCAAGCGCAGCTTCAAAGGCGATCGTTCTTGCCACGCCGCCGTTGCCGCATAAAAGCACCTTGCCTCCAAGAGTTATTCCCGCGCCTTCAAGGGCACGCAAGAAGCCGAGGCAATCCGTGTTGAATCCCGTGTTTTTATTGCCTGTTTTAACTGTGTTTACAGAGCCGAAAAAGCGCTGCTTTTTTTCGTCAAGCCCGTCAAGCAGGGGGATTATGCTGATTTTGTGCGGCACGGTTATGTTGAAACCCGAAAGCTCAAAAAGGCGCGGCGCCTCGGCTTCAAGGCGGGCAGGCTCGATTTCGTAAAGTCTGTATTCGCCCGGCACGTTTGAAATTTTAAAAAGCTCTCTGTGAATAACGGGAGAAAGCGAGTGGCCGAGCGGCCAACCCAAAAGGCCGTAGTTTTTCATGCTTTGTTTACCTTTCGATTTGCAAAAATAAAAACGCGGCAAAATCCGCCGCTCAAAGTATTGACAACTTTAAATAAATTTTATAATATGATAATAACATAAATTCTGCGGATTAACAACCGCTTAAGGAGGGATAATTGTGGTTCTTGATAAAAATCAAAGAAATTCTTGCCGAGCAGCTCAGTGTTGATCCCGATAAAATCACCATGAACAGCCTTTTGGAAGAAGACCTGGATGCAGACAGCCTTGACGCAATCGATATCGTTATGAGCATTGAAGATGAATTTCAGGTTGAAGTGCCCGACGAGGTTATTGCGGATATGAAATCCGTTGGTGATATTGTTAATTTTATCGAAAAATAACCAATAATCGTATTTTTGCCGCTTTGGATATATGTTAATTATGTCAAAAAAAGCTGATTGTGTAACAATTATTGCAATGTTAATTTATAATTTATAAGTATTAAATTGACTTTGCGTGAATAAAATATTAGAATATAAGAGTAAGTATATTATAGTGCTTACTCTTTTTTTGTTTTTGTTAAAAAAATATATTAAGAGGGCGGCGGCGCACTTTACCATGCGTTGCCGAAAAGGGGTAAATTTATGGGTAAAAAATATGTAATGGCGCTTGATCAGGGCACAACAAGCTCCCGTGTTATTATCTTTAACAAAAAGGGTGAAATTGTTGCCAAGGCGCAAAAGGAATTCAAGCAATATTATCCGCAAAACGGATGGGTGGAGCATGATCCCAACGAAATCCTTTTTTCGGAGCTGGAGGCCATTTTGGAGGTGCTCAGGGACGACAGAGTAAGCCCTGCGGACATTGCTTCAATAGGCATCACAAATCAGCGCGAAACAACAATCGTGTGGGATAAGGAATCGGGTCAGCCCGTTTATAATGCAATCGTGTGGCAATGCCGCCGCACAGCGGATTATTGCGAAAAATTAAAGGCCGAGGGGCTCGGCGATTATATCAAAAACACCACGGGCCTTTTGATAGACGCATATTTCTCGGGCACAAAAATCAAGTGGATTCTTGATAATGTTCCGGGTGCAAGAGAGCGCGCCGAAAAAGGCGAGCTGCTTTTCGGCACGGTTGATACTTGGCTTATTTGGAATTTAACCTGCGGTGAGGTGCATGTTACGGATTATTCAAATGCCTGCCGCACAATGCTGTTTGATATAGATAAGCTTCAGTGGGATCCGTTTCTTTGCGAAAAGCTCGGCATTCCCATGAGCATGTTGCCGGAGGTTAAGCCGTCCAGCTGCATTTACGGCGAGGTTGCAAAGTTCCCGGGCATGGATCAAATTGCGGGTATTCCCATCGCAAGCGCGATCGGCGATCAGCCGGGTGCACTTTTCGGCCAAGGATGCTTCAATGAAGGGCAAGCGAAAAATACATACGGCACCGGTTGCTTCCTGCTTATGAACACGGGCGATAAAAGAATTGAATCGCGCTCTAATCTGCTCACCGGCATTGCTTGGGGGTTAGACGGTAAAATCACTTATGACCTTGAAGGCTCTGCTTTTAACGCAGGCTCTGTTATTAAATGGCTTCGTGATGAAATGGAGCTTATTAAAACAGCGCCGGAATGCGATGTGCTTGCCGCTCAGGTTGAGGATTCAAACGGGCTTTATTTCGTGCCTGCATTTACCGGTCTCGGTGCGCCGTATTGGGATATGTATGCCCGTGGATGCATGATCGGCCTTACGCGCAGCGTAAACAGAAAGCATATTTGCCGTGCCGTTCTTGAAAGCATCACTTATCAAATGACGGATTTGCTTGAAGCTATGGTTAATGACAGCGGTATTCTGCTTAAGGATTTGCGTGTGGACGGAGGTGCGTCCGTTTCCGATATTATGATGCAAATTCAGGCGGATATGACGGGTGTTAATGTAAACAGGCCCAAAAACAGGGAAGCCACGGCTCTCGGCGCGGCTTATCTTGCCGGCCTTGCAACCGGAGTTTGGAAAGATACCGCGGAAATAGAGTCAAACAGGCAGGTTGATAAGGTGTTTGTGCCCTCTATGGAAATCGAAAAGCGCAATAAGCTTTATGAAAATTGGAAGCGCGCTGTTGAGCGCTCTCGCAATTGGGAAAGATAATATAAATTTTTATGCCGCAGGCGTATTTTGCACACCTGCGGCTTATAATATTATATATAATGTGTTTGCCGAGCGTGATTGCTTTCGGCAATTTTAAGCCGCATGGCTTTGCGGCGGAAAGGCTTTGGTGATTATATGGCAAAAGTAGTGTGCCCGTGGGATCTTATATCTGATTTTGTAACAGATGCATTTGTGGGCTACGGTGTTCCGCGTGAAGATGCCCTTGTTTGCACCGATGTGCTTCTTGAATCCGATAAAAGGGGAATAGAAAGCCATGGATGCAACAGATTTAAACCTATTTATATAGACAGAATTAAAGCCGGTATCCAAAATCCCGTAACGGAATTTGAGGTGCTGAGGGAAACCGCAACCACCGCTGTTGTGGACGGGCACGACGGTATGGGCCAGGTTATCGGAGTTCGTGCCATGCAAATGGCAATTGATAAGGCTAAAAAATACGGCATGGGAATGGTTGCCGTGCGAAACAGCTGCCATTACGGCATAGCGGGCTATTATGTAACCATGGCGACGCAGGCCGGAATGGTCGGAATGACAGGCACAAATGCCCGCCCGTCAATAGCTCCCACTCACGGTGTGGAAAATATGCTCGGAACAAATCCTTTCACAATAGGTATGCCGACTGATGAAAAATTTCCGTTTGTGTTTGATGCCGCCACATCAATTATTCAAAGAGGCAGAATAGAATATTACGCAAGAATAGGCAAGGATTGCCCCGTTGGCACGGTGGTTGGCAGAGACGGCTCTGCACTTACGAACAGCGAGGAAATCTTAACGCAGTTAAACACTCATGAAGCGGCGCTTGCTCCGCTCGGTGGAATAGGCGAGGAGCTCGGCGGCTATAAGGGCTATGATTTTGCAACTGCGGTGGAGCTGCTTTCGGCGGCGCTTCAGCAGGGAAGCTTTCTTTCGGCTCTTTCCGGAATCGGCGAAAACGGAGAGAAAAAGGAATATCATCTCGGCCATTGGTTTATCGCAATTGATACGGAGGCGTTTCTCGGATTGCAGTCCTTTAAGAAAACGGCAGGCGATATTTTAAGAGAACTTCGTGCAAGCCAAAAGGCACCCGGCGAAAAAAGGATTTACACTGCGGGCGAAAAAGAGTATGATATATGGAAGGAAAGGGAAAATGAGGGCGTGCCGATAAATGATGCGGTGCAAAAGGAAATTTGTGCCGTGCGCGATGAGCTCGGGCTTGATTATGTGTTCCCTTGGGAAAGCGGCTATAAACCGTATCCGTGCAAAACAAAGCCGTTTTCGCATATAGAAAAACAAACAGTGAGGTAAAAAAATGGATTACAGAAAAGAATCATTAAAGCTCCATGAGCAGTGGAAGGGTAAATTAGAGGTAACGGCAAGGGCAAAGGTGAATGATAAGGATTCCCTTTCGTTGGCATACACCCCCGGCGTTGCGCAGCCGTGCCTTGAGATTGAAAAAGATTATAATAAAAGCTGGGAGCTTACTCGCCGCTGGAATATGGTTGCCGTTATAACAGACGGCTCCGCCGTTCTCGGCCTCGGCGATATCGGCCCGGAGGCAGGTATGCCGGTTATGGAGGGCAAATGCGTTCTCTTTAAGGAATTCGGCGATGTTGATGCGTTTCCACTTTGTGTGCGCACAAAAGATGTGGATGAATTTGTGCAAACTGTTTATAATATCAGCGGCTCATTCGGCGGAATAAATCTTGAGGATATTGCCGCTCCGCGCTGCTTTGAAATTGAAAACAAATTAAAGGAAATGTGCGATATTCCGATTTTCCACGATGATCAGCATGGCACGGCGGTTGTTGTTTCCGCCGCGCTCATAAATGCAACAAAGCTTACCGGCAAGCCGCTTTCTCAGTGCAAAGCCGTTATAAACGGCTCGGGCGCGGCAGGCATCGCAATTGCAAAGCTGCTTAAAACCCTCGGCCTTGATGATGTTATTTTGTGCGACAGAACAGGCGCAATCTATGAGGACAGAGAAAAGCTCAATGCCTCAAAGCTTGAAATCGCCAAAATTTCAAACCGCGAAAAGGTTTCGGGTGGGCTTGAAAATGCCGTTAAGGGCGCAGATATTTTCATCGGCGTTTCCGCTCCGGGCGTGCTCACCGCGGATATGATTAAAACAATGAATCCAAATCCCATTGTGCTTGCAATGGCCAATCCGGTGCCTGAAATTATGCCCGATGAGGCGGCCGCTGCGGGTGCGGCAATAATCGGCACGGGACGTTCGGATTTTCCGAATCAAATCAACAATGTTGTGGCATTTCCCGGAATTTTCAGGGGCGCCCTTGATGTGCGCGCAAGCAGCATAACGGAAAATATGAAGCTTGCGGCGGCATATGCCATCGCTTCGCTTGTTGATGAAAGCGAACTCAGGCCGGATTATATCCTGCCTTATGCTTTTGACAGCCGTATTAAAGATACTGTTGCAAAGGCAGTTGCGGACGCCGCAGTTAAGGACGGCGTGGCAAGAATTTAAATATCATTCTAAAATAAAACATAAAAAAAGGGGCACCGATCGGCTTGAGCGGCGCCCCTTTTTACTGCTTTGTGCTTATTTATAATTTATATATTATAACACATTATATTATTATAGTGAGTAATATAAAATGTGCTCCGCGCGGTTTAAAGCCGCTAAATCAGCTCGGAGATTATTGCGTTTGAAACAAGAAAGCCCTTTGGCGTAAAGCCGATTTTGCCGCCCCTGCGCTCCATAAAGCCTGCTGATATATACTGCTCGATATTCGCTTTTATGAGCGTCTCGTCAATTCCGCTTTTCATTCGCAGACCGAGCATGATTTGCTCCTCGGTGTCACCGCCGATGCCGTCGTCGGTTTTAACAAAATCACGATCGTAATAAAACCGCCTGCCGCCCCAAAATGAGTGTGCGCTTTTTCCTATTCCGAGATAAGGCACAAGCCGCCAATATTTTGTGTTGTGCTTGCTTTCAAAGCCCGGCTTTGCGAAATTGCTGATTTCATATTGCATTATGCCCATTTTTTCGAGGCGATCAACCGTTTTTTTAAATACATCTGCGCAGTTTCTTCTTCATCGGGAAGCGGCAGTTTCTCTTTTAAGCCTGTAAAACGGCGTGCCCTCTTCGATTTTAAGCATATATGCCGAAACATGCGGCACCTCGGCTTTTTCGATAAAATCAAGGCTTTCATCAAGGCTTTCGGGCGTTTGCTTCGGCACGCCCAGCATCAAATCAAGGCTTATGTTTGTTATGCCGCACTGCCTTGCATAATCCAGCGTGCGCACGATTTCCTCTTTTCCCGCAATTCTGCCGAGTGCCTGCCGCTCTGCTTTAGCGGCGCTTTGCATGCCGAGTGAAATTCTGTTTATTCCGCTTGCGGCATAAATTTCAATATCCTCTTTTAAATCCTTTGAGGGATTGCATTCAATCGTTATTTCCGAATTATCTGCAATTTTAAAACTCTTTCGCGCCGCCTGCAGAATTTTTGCAATCAGCCGCGGCTCCAAAATGCTCGGCGTGCCGCCGCCGAAATAAACCGTGTCAAACTCGGCACCGCCGTATTTGCAAAATTCATCTATAAGCTCGCTTGTATATTTTTCGGCCGCTTCGCGCGAATATTTGCCTGAATAAAAATCGCAATACGGGCATTTGCTTTTGCAAAAGGGAATGTGAATATATAATCCCGCCTTTTCCATGCCGCGCCTCCTTAAAGATTTTATTAATTCTATCATATTCGCCGCGTCGTTGCAATAAAGCGGCGGCAATTGGCTTTGCCGCATATCAAAAAACGCCCTCGCAAGGCTTTTGCGGGAGCGTTTTGCTGTGTTTGCGATATTTTATTTTTTGCGGCTTTCGGCTTTAAGGCGCAGACCCTTATCAAGAATTGTTTTGCGCAGTCTGATTGATTTGGGGGTAACCTCAAGCAATTCGTCGTCTGCCAAAAATTCCATGCTCTGCTCAAGCGAAAGCGTGGTGGGCGGCACAAGCTTTAATGCCTCGTCCGAGCCGCTTGCACGCGTGTTTGTAACATGCTTTTTCTTGCACACATTGCAAATGATATCCTCGTTTTTGGCGCATTCGCCAACGATCATGCCCTCGTAAACATCAACGCCGGGGCCTATGAAAAGCTTGCCTCTGTCCTGCGTGTTCCAAAGGCCGTAGCCGGTGGAAACTCCCGTTTCGTGGGCGATAATCGAACCGCGCGTTCTTGTGGCTATATCGCCCTTAAACGGCTCGTAGCCTGCAAAAAAGCTGATTCATAATGCCGTTTCCGTTTGTGTCTGTTAAAAAAATTCGCTTCTGTAGCCGATAAGGCCTCTTGAAGGAATTTTTGATTTCAAGGTGTGTCATTCCCGTTGAGCGGGTGTCCATATTTTCAACCTCGCCCTTGCGCGAGCAAAGCTTTTCCATAACGGCGCCGACATATTCCTCCGGCACTTCAATGATTGCAAGCTCCATTGGCTCAAGCGTTTGCCCCGTTTCGGCGTCTTTTTTCAGAATAACCTGCGGGCGCGAAACCTGAAATTCGTAGTTTTTCGCGGCGCATTGTTTCAATCAAAATGGAAAGGTGAAGCTCGCCGCGTCCCGAAAACCTTAAAGGTGTCCATCGAATCGGTTTCTTCAACACGCATTGAAACATTTGTTTCAACCTCTTTGAAAAGTCGCTCACGAATGTTGCGGCTTGTAACAAATTTGCCCTCTCTGCCGGCAAACGGAGAATCATTTACTATAAAGTTCATGCTGATTGTAGGCTCGTCAATTTTAACAAACGGCAAAGCCTCAACACAGCTTGGGTCGCAGGCCGTTTCGCCGATGTTAAGGTCGGGAATGCCGGCAACGCACACGATGTCGCCGAAGGTGGCTTCGTCGCATGGCACTCTTTTAAGCCCTTCAAATTGATAAAGCTTTGTTATGCGAATATTTTCGCGACTGCCGTCCTGCTTGCAAAGCACATAGGGCGAATTGTTTTTCACCGTGCCGCGCGCAATTCTGCCAACGCCGATTCTGCCAACATAATCATCGTATTCAAGCGATGAAAACAGAATTTGAGCCGGTCCCTCGGGATCGCCGGCGGGGGAGGGTATGTATTTAAGGATTGCGTCAAACAGCGGCCTCATATCGCCCTCGCGCACATTCGGGTCAAGGCTTGTGTAGCCGTCTCTGCCTGATGCATAAATAACCGGAAATTCAATTTGATCGTCATCTGCGCCAAGCTCAATGAAAAGGTCAAGCACTTCATCTATAACCTCGTTTGGGCGTGCACCGTCTCTGTCTATCTTGTTTATAACAACAATCGGCGTTTTGTGCAGGCCAAGAGCCTTTTTAAGCACAAATCTTGTTTGCGGCATGCAGCCCTCAAAGGCATCAACAAGCAGCAAAACACCGTCAACCATGGTAAGAATTCGCTCAACCTCGCCTCCGAAATCGGCGTGTCCCGGTGTGTCAACTATGTTGATTTTTGTGTCTTTGTAATGAATTGCGGTGTTTTTGGAAAGGATTGTGATGCCTCTTTCTCTTTCAAGGTCATTGCTGTCCATAACACGCTCGTCAACCACTTCGTTTGTGCGGAAGGTGCCGCTTTGGCGCAGCATTTCGTCAACAAGTGTTGTTTTGCCGTGGTCAACATGGGCAATTATTGCTATGTTTTTTATGTCTTTTCTTACGCTCATATTTTCTCCCTTATTGCTTGCCCAAAGCAACTGTCGTGCGGCAGCTGCAAAAAGGTTTTATTTTTATCGGCTGCCGCCGTTTATTTTTTTGCGTTAAAGCTGTCTCTAAGCTGCACCGTGCGGTTGAAAATCAGATTTTCAGGGCCGGAGAATTTGTCGGCGCAGAAATAACCCGTTCTCATAAATTGGAATTTGTCTCCCGGTTTGCAGCTTGCAAGGCTCTTTTCGCAGTATGCTTCAATCGTTTTCAGTGAATCGGGGTTAAGGTTATCCTCAAAAGAGTCAACACCCGTTTCATCGCTCGGATTTGGCACGTTGAAAAAGCCTTTCGTAAAGGCGAACCTCGGCTTTAACATTGTCTGCCGCGGAAACCCAGTGAATAGTGCCTTTAACTTTTCTGCCGTCGGGGCTGTCGCCGCCGAGGGTTTCGGGGTCGTAAGTGCAGTGCACACAGGTTACATTGCCGTTTTCATCCGTGTCGTATCCCGTGCAGGTAACGAAATATGCTTTGAAAAGGCGCACTTCGTTGCCGGGGAACAGGCGGAAGTATTTTTTAATCGGCTCTGCCATAAAGTCGCTTCTTTCAATATAAAGCTCTTTTGAAAACGGCATTTTTCTTGTTCCGTATTCGGGGTGGTCGGGGTGGTATTCCGCCTCAATTTCCTCTGTTATATCATCGGGATAATTGTCTATCACAAGCTTGAGCGGATCAAGCACTGCCATGGCTCTTGGCGAGGTGGTGTTTAAATGAGTGCGAACGCAGCTTTCAAGCAGCGCAAAATCAATAACGCTGTATGCCTTTGAAACACCTATTCTTTCGCAGAAGTCGCGAATTGCCTCGGCGGGGTAGCCTCTGCGGCGCATGCCGCTTATCGTTGCCATTCTGGGATCATCCCATCCGTCCACAATGCCCTCTTTCACAAGCTTAAGGCATTTGCGCTTGGAGGTTAATGTGTAGTTTAAATTCATGCGTGCAAATTCAATTTGGCGCGGCTTTTCGCCCTCAACGCATTCATTAACAACCCAATCGTAAAGCGGGCGGTGGTTTTCAAATTCAAGCGAGCAAAGCGAATGTGTAACCTTTTCGCAGGCATCGGAAAGGGGATGCGCAAAGTCATACATCGGGTAAACGCACCATTTGTCGCCCGTTCTGTGGTGGCGTGCATACATGATGCGGTAGATTATCGGGTCCCTCATATTAAGGTTCGGGCTTGCCATGTCAATTTTTGCGCGCAGCACATGCGAACCTTCGGGAAATTCACCGTCCGTCATTCTTTGGAATAAATCAAGGTTTTCCTCAATGCTTCTGTTTCTGTAAGGGCTTTCCTTGCCTGGCTCGGTAAGCGTGCCTCTGTATTCACGCTGCTGCTCCGGCGTAAGGTCACAAACGAATGCCTTGCCTTTTTTGATAAGCTTTATTGCACATTCGTAAAGATAATCAAAGTAATCGGATGCAAAATAAACATTGTCCCATTTAAAGCCAAGCCATTTTATATCTTCTTCGATTGCTTCAACATATTCCGTGTCTTCCTTAACGGGGTTTGTGTCGTCAAATCTGAGGTTGCAGGTGCCGCCGAATTTTTCTTTTGCGCCGAAGTTTATGCAAATTGCCTTTGCGTGGCCGATGTGCAAATAGCCGTTCGGCTCCGGAGGAAAGCGGGTTTGCACTCTGGAGTAAACACCGTCCTCAAGGTCTTTTGCGATAAAATCATTTATGAAATTTGAAGCTTCTTTAATTTCTTCGGTGTTTTCCTTTGCCATTAAATTTCCTCCTCGTAATGCTTTAATGCCTTGTTTAATCTTTCGGCAACTCTTTGCTTGCCCAAAAGCTTGGTTATGGAATAAAGGTCGGGTGTGTTTGTGCGCCCCGTTAATGCAACTCTGATAACGGTTGAAACATCGCCCACATGGCCTGCAAAGGCTTCTGGGCTTTGCTTGTATTCCTTAACATTCGGCGTGCAGCCAACCTCGGGGCAAATTGCCTTAATGCGCTCAAACCAACTGTCTTTATCATCGTTTATATCAAAGCTGTTTTTATAAATTTTAAGCACCTTGGCAGCCAAATCTGCCGTTGCGTTGCCGCAAAGTGTGTAATCGGGGCTGAAGGTTTCGTCATACATATAGCTGATGTAGTCGGGAATATCGCTCCATTTTGCAATGTCTTTCCTCGGCTTTTTATTACCTCTGTCTATGTTAAGAATTGCCGTTGCGTATTCAAAATCTGCCTCGTAAAGCCTTGCAAGCGGCTCGCAGTATTCCTTTGCCCATTCGTGTGAAAGTTCAAAAACCTTTTTGCAGTCCATAACGGAAATAACGGTTTTTGAAATGTCGTCAAGCTTTGCAATGTCAAACAATGCGCCGGAAACACTCATCTTTTTTTATGTTAAACGGGAATTTATTTATGTCTTCCGTTTTGTTTGCTCTGCGCCAATCTTCAAAGTTGGAATTTGCAAGCGTCATCATATATTCGTTAACGCTTTCGCTCGGATAGCCCTGCTCCGAATAGTAAGTAACTGCCGCTTCGGGGTCTTTGCGCTTTGAAAGCTTGCGCTTGCCCTCGCCCTCGGCTTTCATAATCGGTGCCACGTGCACGAATTTCGGCGTTTTGAAGCCAAGCAGTTTGTTAAGCTGCAAATGAATGGGGCAGCTGGAAATCCATTCATCGCCCCTCACAATGTGCGTGGTGCGCATTAAATGGTCGTCAATCACGCTGGCAAAATGGTAGGTTGGAATGCCGTCTGATTTAAGCAGCACAATGTCCTGCACATTTTCGGGCATTTCGATTTTGCCCTTTATCATATCCTCAAACACGCATTTTTTATCAATGCTGCCGGGTGATTTAAGGCGCAGCGTCCATTTTTCGCCCGCTGCGATTTTTTTGCTTATCTCTTCAAAGCTCAGATTGCGGCAGGCGGCGTATTCGCCGTAATAGCCCTTAATGTCTTCGTGCTCTTGAGATTCACGGATTCGCTCAAGCTCTTCCTCTGAGCAAAAGCAGGGATAGGCAAGTCCTTCTTCAACAAGCTGCTTTGCATATGCTTGGTAAATATCTTTTCTTTCGCTTTGCTTGTATGGGCCGTAAGCACCCTTTTCCTCGTTTTCGGCAATAACGCCCTCGTCGGGCTTGATTCCATAATATGAAAGCCCCCGGAGCATAACCTCTACCGCACCGTCAACCTTGCGCTTTTGATCCGTGTCCTCAACGCGAACATAAAAAATGCCGTCTGTTGATTTTGCTATTTTGTATGAAATAAGGCAGGTGAAAAAGATTGCCGAAATGCAAAAAGCCCGTGGGGCTCGGCGCAAAGCGGGTTATTCTTGCACCCTCTTTAAGCTGCCTTGGGGGATACAGTGCTTCGTATTCCGACGGGGTTTTTGTTATATGCGGAAAAAGAAGCTCCGCCAAGTTTTTAGAGTCTGTCATTTTCATCACCGTGTTATATAATATTTAATAATATAATAATTAGTTAATATATTATTACACAAATTGCCGCAATATTCAATATTTTATTATTTATAATTTCTTGAAAAAAATTGAAATAATTGTGCTAATTTATATAAAAAGCGCTCGCGCATTGCTTTTTATGCTTTGCCGCGGCGGAAAGGATATGTGATTTTATGCCTTTGCCAAAGGATCCCGTTTTGCTTTTAAGCGTTGTTAATATGAAGCTTCGCGATTTTTATTCAAGCCTTGATGCGCTTTGTGATGATCTGGATTGCAACAGAGCGGAGCTTGAAAACAGCCTGCGCTCAATCGGATATGAATATGATTCGGGCGCAAATCAATTTGTTTAATTAAAAAAACGGCGGTGTGATTTATGTATAATAATATCAGTGATTGGGACAGAATGGTTGCCGGAAAGCTTTATAATTCCGCAAGCAGAGATATTTTTTTAAGCGGCACGCTCTCGGCCTTACAAGATGCGAACGCTTCAACAAAATTGCATTGTGGAGAATTTTAAGCAAACAGCGCGCGCTTGAAAGGCTTATCCCTTCCGCAAAGGGGAAAAAACTGGCGGTTTTTGCTCCGTTTTACTGTGAATACGGTGTAAATATACTTGTCGGAAAGGGGTGCTTTGTAAATTACAACTGCACTTTTCTTGATGTTGCGCCGATCACTTTGGGCAATAATGTTTGGATTGGTGCAAATGTTACACTCGCAACACCCAATCATCCGTTTATTGCCGAGGAGCGTTTGCCCGCCGATTATCCCGACGGTAATCACGATCTTGAATATGCCTTGCCTATAGCGATTAAGGACAATTGCTGGATTTGCTCAAGCGCCACGATTTGCGGCGGCGTAACCGTCGGTGAAAACAGCGTCGTTGCCGCCGGTGCGGTGGTAAACAGGGATGTTCCGCCAAACAGCATTGCGGCAGGCGTGCCGGCAAGGGTTATTCGCCGAATTGATGAGGGCGATAGAATGAATGTGTGGGAAACATATGTTAAAAACGATGTTCCCGTTTCCGCTCGCAAAAAGAAATAATGCGTTAAAGCAGGTTATATGCGGCAAAGGCTCGGAGATTTTTGTTCTCCGAGCCTTTGTTTTAAGCCGCCGGATTAAGTCGGCGGGTGCAGTTATCTTTTAACAAGCCTTTTGAATATATAGTTGTTCATTTTTGCGGCAAGGGCTGTTATATCCGTTTCTGTTTTTGTGTAAAGCATGGAAATTATAAATCCCGTAACGCCGTTTGCGGTAAATTCGATTGCAAAATCCACCTCATTGCTGTCCTGATAACCGAAATTGATAAATTGCGAATAAAATTCTGAGGTATATTCCATTATGCTGTTGCGAAGTAATGCAGTCATATATCCCGAAAGGGAGGAGGAAAAGCATTTGCGAAGAAACAGCCTGTTTTCATCTATTTTGGTGAGGTAGATTATAGTGGCTTCTTCCATGTTGGCGGCTTTTTTTGCGTCGGTTACACATCCGTGCGTGTATTGCTGCACACCCCAATCTATAAGCGCCTGAATATCCGCAAAATGGTAATAAAATGTTTGCCTGCTTATGTGGCATTCCTCCACAAGCATTGTAACGGTGATTTTATCAAGCTCGTGATCCGCAAGCAGGACAGAAAAGCTCTTTAAAATTTGCAATTTCGTTTTACCCGCCATGATTTTTCTCCTTTTTACAATTTATGTTTTTTTACAGTATAGCATATTATTACACCATATGCAAGTTTGTAATTACAGGGTTTATATATTTGTAAGAATTTTTAAACGCGCTTTGCGCATTTTCGGCGGAATTTGCGCATTTTATAGGTGCGCCGTTTTAAGCTTTTTACTCGGTCTGTTTAAGCGGTCGGTAACTTTAAATGATGCTGTTTTCAATTTTGCCTGCCTGATTTTTTGATAAAGAAAAAATCACTACAGAGGTGCAACTCCACAGTGACCAAGGATTTCAGTACACATCGCAAGCATACTTTAACCTAACACAATCATATGACAACGCTTTAGCCGAAAATTTCTTTTCCATACTCAAAACCGAGTGTATCCACAGAGTAAAACTTTCCGGCTGTGATGAGGCGCACCTCATCATAGCCGAATACATCAACTTCTACAACAATTACCGCATTCAAACAAAAACAAAACTGATTCCGCTTGAAAAACGAAATCAGTTTGTTGCTTAAAATTTAATTTTTCTACTCCATGTAGGCTCTTTTTGTACTGTCTGCACAATTTGGGCAGTCAAGAACGAAAAGCGTTTTTTTGATTTTAAGATTTTTTTGTTATTTTTTTCTTCCAAAAATGTGAAGATATTCTTTGTATTCGGAGCTTAAAACGCTTTGCTCCTCGCTTGCCTTGGCAGCCATGCTTACCGCCATGGTGGTCTTTTTTTAACGGGTTGAATCGTGCCCGCGCCGGCAACGCATCCGCCAGGGCAAGCCATGCCCTCAAGCAGATAGCCGTTATATTTTCCGGCCTTTGCAAGTTGCAGCATTTTGCGGCATTCCGGCAGGCCTTCCGCTCTTGCGGTCAGCACTTCTCTGTCGGGGTCCATTTCGTGAATTGCGTTTTCAACCGCTTTTGCCACGCCGCCGCTTACGGCAAAGCCTTTGCCGTCGCCGCTGGAGCCGCTGAGGGGTTCGCCCTCTTCGCAGTCTGCAATATTTATCTCTTTGGCATCAAGAATTGCGCTGAGCTCCTCAAAGGTGAGCACAAAATCAACATAGCTTCTGATTGTGCGGCGGCTCGCCTCAAGCTTCTTCGCGGCGCACGGGCCCACGAAAACAACCTTGCATTCAGGGTGCTTTTCTTTGATAAGTCTCGCGGTGAGCACCATCGGGGTAAGTGCCATTGAAATATAGGATTCAAATTCGGGGAAAAGCTTTTTTGCCATAACGGACCATGCAGGGCAGCACGAAGTTGCCATAAACGGTTGCTTTGCGGGCACTTCCTCCATGAAATCTTGCGCTTCTTCTATTGTGCAAAGGTCGGCGCCGATTGCAACCTCAACCACATCCTCAAAGCCAAGCTCCTTGAAAGCGGTGCGAATCTTTCCGCTGCTTACATTGCCGAATTGCCCTGCAAATGCGGGCGCGATTGCGGCGTAAACCGGTGTGTCGCTTTTAAGCGCGGTGATTGTTTGATAAATTTGGCTTTTATCAATAATTGCGCCGAAAGGACAGTTTACAAGGCACATTCCGCAGGAAACGCATTTATCGGGGTCTATTTCGGCTCTGCCGAGTTCATCCGATTTAATGGCTTTCATGCCGCAAACCTTTGCGCAGGGGCGCTCTTGCTTTATGATTGCGTTGTATTCGCAGGCGTTTACGCACATGCCGCATTTAACACATTTTTCCTGATCAATAAACGATCTGCCGTTTTTGATTGAAATTGCTTTTTTGGGGCAAATCTCCACGCAGGGGTGCTCAAGGCAGTTTTGGCAGCCGTTTGTAACGAAAACCTTGTTTTCGGGGCATCTGTTGCAGGCGAATTTAATTATGTCGATAAGCGGCGGTTCGTAATATTTTTCGTCCACCAAGCTTTCGCTGATGCCTTTGCAAACGGAGTTGAAATCGTTGAAATCCCTGAGCGAAAGTCCCATTGCGTCGCGAAGCCTTTCCGCCACAACCTCTCTTTCAACGAAAAACGCTGTCTCTGTATTGGGCAACATCGCCGCTTATTATTTTATAAGGCAGGTTTTGAAATTCCTTTTCATCCCAGCCTTTGTAAGCAAGCTTTGCCACTTCCGTAAATATGGTTTTTCGTATTCGTGATTTTGATGTTTTTATTCCTCTCATAATAATACACTCTCCTGTTTGCCAATATAATAACACTTAGTTTTTTTAAAAATCAATAAAAAGTTTTATAATTTGTTCTTTTTTTAACAAACTTTTTTTATAGTATAATATCCTCGGTGATAAAAAAATATGGAAAAATATAGGCAAGTTTAAAAACGGCACTCAGCGATATCGGCAAAGCGCTTGAAAAATGAATTTGATTATGATTTCAGTATAAATGAAAAAAATTTATAGGCACGGTTTCCGAATTTGAGCAACTGGTAAAAGAAACCATTTGAGGCGAATAAGCAAAAAAATTTTTTTTTATCGCGGGGAAAGAATAAATGATTTGTCACGCCCGCTTGTGCCCACTTTGCTCAGAAACAAGAAAAAAACCTGCTTGAAAAAGGCTCTGTTATAATAAATGTAAACAGCGAATTTTTGCTTGATTATTATAAATCTCTCGGCAATTATTATGAAGTGTTTAGGGCGCATTTCGGAGAGGCATCGCCGTATCGCCTTTATGAGCTTTGCGCTTTTTCACAGCATTATCTGGATGTTTCGCCGTTTATTGATTTCACAAAATCGCTTTATGTGGCGCTTTCTTTTGCACTGAAAAACAGAAAGGAATATAACGATGATATTGTGCTTTACACCGCCGAAACAGAAAATTACGATAATTATACCAATGATATTGTAACCGCCGAATGTTGGCTTAATTTATATAAGGTAACGGTGCTTAATTCCGGCGAGGAGCTTCTGAAGCTGCGTCCGAACGATCTTTCCCGTGCGGCAATCAAAAAAGGCTATGGAAACATATGAGGCTCGTGCTCAGCAGGAATCTCCAAAGGCCTTGCTTATTGATATTCCCACTATTGATTTAATGAAATATCAGCAGGGTGTTTTTTTCTGTTGCTTACGGATTTTTTTCGCTTTACAGCAAATCATATCCAACAAAAAAATGTGCGCCGCGATTTTGCCATCACAAAAATATGTTATCAGCCGCGATATCTGCCCGCAGCTGCTTTCAATGGTGAATTGCGAAGCACCGTGGTATAGATATGAGTGTTTAACGGATGTTAAAACCGCAATGAAAACAATCTCAAATTCAAAAAGCGAATTCCCTGATATGCTGCTCAAATGAATTTGCCTTAAATTCGGCAAAATACGCAAAAAATCCACCCGGAATGTTTCGGGTGGATAATTTTTTGCAATTGATTTTTGAGGCTTATTTAAATCAGTCTGTTGTGATTTCGTGAACCCAGCCTTTGGGACCTTCGATTTTGCCCATTTGAATACCGGTGAGGGTTTCATAAAGCTTTTTGGTAACGGGGCCCATTTCTTCCATGCCTGAAGGGAAGCAGATTTCCTTGCCGTGGTCAACAATTTTGCCCACGGGGCTGATAACTGCAGCGGTGCCGCAAAGGCCGCATTCCGCAAAGTCTTTAACTTCTTCAAAAGCAACCTTTCTGTGCTCAACCTTGAGTCCGAGAATTTCTTCGGCAACAACGCAAAGCGAACGCCTTGTGATGGAGGGAAGAATTGAATCGGATTTGGGGGTAACAACAGTGCCGTCTTTTGTTACGAAAAGGAAGTTTGCGCCGCCAGTTTCCTCAACATATGTTCTGGTTGCGGCGTCAAGATACATGTTTTCGTCGTAGCCCTGCTTATGAGCGTCAACAATCGCATAAAGGCTCATGGCGTAGTTAAGGCCCGCCTTAATGTTGCCGGTTCCGTGCGGTGCGGCGCGATCGTAGTCGCAAACGCGGATGGTGATCGGCTTTGCGCCGCCCTTGAAATAAGGGCCAACCGGTGTGCAAAGAATTCTGAATTGATATTCGTCTGCCGGCTTAACGCCGATAACGGCGTTTGAACCGAAAATATATGGGCGGATATAAAGCGTTGCTCCGGAGCCGTAGGGCGGCACCCAAGCTGCATTTGCCTTAACAACTTCTTCAACCGCTTTAATAAATCTGTCCTCCGGGAAAGGCGGAATTTCAAGCCTTTCTGCTGATTGTCTGAGCCTTTCTGCATTTAAATCGGGTCTGAAGCAAACGATTTTGCCGTCCTCGGTGGTGTATGCTTTTAAGCCTTCGAAAACGGTTTGTGCATATTGAAGCACGCCCGCACATTCGTTGATGGTGACATTCGGGTCGGTGATAAGTGCGCCGTCATCCCATTTGCCGTCCTTAAAGTTTGAAACATAACGGTAATCGGTGGGCATGTAGCCGAAGCCGAGGTTAGACCATTCAATGTTTTTTTCTTTTCCATTAAAAAAATTACTTCTTTCTCTAAAAGTATATTTGCTATAATTTTACTACCATTATGCAAGATTGTCAATAAATCGCGAATATTTTTTTAGGGCGCTTTGCCACTTGCGATTTTTTTGCCGCAATGATATATTATATAGGTTAAATAAAGAGTATTAAATCAATAACATAAATGAAAGGAATTCAGAATATGAAAGAATTTTCAAAATCAATCAAATATATAGGCGCCGATGAGAAGAATTTGGATCTTTTTGAAAGCCAATATATAATTCCGAACGGCGTTTCTTATAATTCATATGTTGTTATGGACGAAAAAATTGCGGTTATGGATACTGTGGATGCAAGAAAAACAAACGAATGGCTTGCAAATCTTGAAGCCGCGCTCGGCGGCAGGCAGCCGGATTATCTTGTGATTTCCCATTTGGAGCCGGATCACGCCGCAAACATTAAAACCTTTACGGATAAATATCCCTCGGCTGCTCTTGTCGGCAATGCAAAAACCTTTGCAATGCTGCCGCAGTTTTTCGATATTGCGCCGTCGGTTGAAAAGCTCACGGTTAAAGAGGGCGATTCGCTTTCGCTCGGCACCCACACGCTCAATTTTGTTATGGCTCCCATGGTGCATTGGCCGGAGGTTATGGTAACATATGAAAGCAGCGAAAAAAAGTGCTTTTTCTCTGCAGACGGATTCGGCAAATTCGGCGCGCTCGATGTTGAAGAGGATTGGGCGTGCGAGGCAAGAAGATATTATTTTAACATCGTTGGCAAATACGGCGGCCCCGTTCAAACTTTGCTCAAAAAGGCTGCGGCACTTGATATTAAAACAATTTGCCCGCTTCACGGCCCCGTGCTTACCGAAAACTTGGAATATTATATCAATCTTTACAACACATGGTCCTCCTATAAGCCGGAGTGTGACGGTGTTTTCATTGCCTGCGCTTCGGTTTACGGCAACACAAAAAATGCCGCCCTTAAGCTTAAAGAAATCCTTGAAGCAAAAGGGCTGCAAGGTTGCTTTTTTTCAGATATTACGCGCGATGATATCGCAGAGGCGGTTGAGGATGCGTTTAAATACGGCAGAGTTGTTTTTGCCGCGGCCAGCTATGACGGCGGCGTTTTCCCGCCGATGGAATCCCTGCTTGCTCACCTTAAAAGCAAGGCTTATCAAAACAGAAAAGTCGGCTTAATCGAAAACGGCTCGTGGGCACCGTGCGCGGCAAGGGCTATGAAAGCAACTCTTGAGGGCATGAAGAATATTTCCGTTTGCGAAAAACACGGTAACGATTAAATCCGCGATGAAGTAATCGGATATTCCCGCGCTTGAGTCGCTTGCAAACGAATTGTTTGCCGATTAAAAAAATTTAGGTTAACTTTATAAATTAATTGCGGCAATCGCTTTCGATTGCCGCATATTTGGTTAGATTATTGCATTATTGGCGGTGAAAAGGTGAAAAACGAAATAAGGCTTGTGTGCGTGGATTTGGACGGCACTTTGCTTAAAAACAATAAAACAATAGGCTCAAAAACGATTGCCGCGGCGAAAAAAGCCGCCGAAAAGGGCATTGAAATCGTGCCCGTAACCGGCAGACCGCTCTCAGGCTTGCCGCAATGCGTTAAAGTGCTTCCAGGCGTGCATTATGCCGTCACCTCAAACGGCGCGTGCGTAACGGAAATCGCAAGCGGCAGGCGGATTTACGGCGCGCCGCTTTCAAACCAAAAAAATCACTTCAAATCATAAATTTGCTCAATTCGCACGGATATTTGTTTGAGGCTTTTTGCCGATGATGTGGGCTATATCGAACCTGCTCTTATAGAAAAATACAGGCAAAAATTTGCAGGCACGCCCGTTGGCGAATATATTTTTCGGCTCGCGCCGCGCTGTGCCGGATATACGCGCGCTTTTTGAGGCGGATAATAAATGCGCAGACGAGATTTTTATAAATCTGCCGAATCAGTCGGAGCGCGATTCGCTTGCCGATTTGCTCGCTGCGGATGAAACGCTCGGCTTTTTGCCGCCTTGAAAAAGAATTTTTTTGGAGGTTTTTGCACCGCGGCACGGATAAGGGCGCGGCGCTTGAATTCTTATGCTCTTATTTCAAAATCGGCAGGGAAAACGCCGCCGCATTCGGCGATAACGATAACGATTTGCCTCTGCTTGCCGCCGCAGGTCTGCCGGTGGCAATGGGCAATGCCTCCGAAAAAGGTTAAAAAAATCTGGCAAAAAAACGGTTACCGAAACTAACGAAAAATGACGGTGTTGCCATGCTGCTTGCACAGTTTTAAGCATAATTTATTGGTTAAATTGCACAAATCACCGCTGCTTGCCGCTCCGTTTGAGCAACTGCTTGTAGATTATTAAGCTGTTTTATTGACTTTGTGAATTTTGCATACTAATATAATAAATGTAAAAGCAAAGTGCTTTTACCAAAACGGTAAATAATGAATAAATATATTATTATGCGAAAGGAAATCACTATGGCTGTTAAGAAAAACACGGCTGCAAAAGCAGCAAAAGAAACCACGGAAAAAGCTGTTAAGGCTGCAAAGGAAACCACTGAAAAGGCAGTAAAGGCTGCAAAAGAAGTTTCGGAAAAAGCTGCAAAGTCCGCTCAGCAAACAAAGGAAAAGGCTGCTAAATCGGCACAGGAAACTAAAGAAAAAGCTGTTAAGGCTGCTCAGGAAACAAAGGCAAAGGCAGAAAACGCAGTTAAGGAAACAAAAGCTAAGGCTGAAAAAGCGGAAAAGGCTGTTAAGGCAAGTACCGAAAAGGCAGAAAAAGAAGTTAAATCCGCAGTAAAGGCTGCCGAAAAGGAAGTTAAATCAGCGGCAAAAAAAGCAGTTAAGGCAAAAAATGAAGTTTATTTTGAATTCGGCGGTTTGCAGTTCAATGCTGCCGATGTTGAAAAAAAGGTTCGCGCTGCCTGCGGCAAAAAGGCTTCTGAAATCAAATCTCTTAAAATTTATGTTAAGGCAGAGGATTATGCCGCATATTATGTTGTAAACGGCACCGAATCCGGCAAAATCGATTTATAATTTAAGGATATATATACATATTATTAAAAGCATCGGTCGGTTTATCCGCTTCCGATGCTTTTTGCGTTTTGCCGCCGAATGTGCAAAAGGCAGAGCTATTGATATATTTTTGCTTCTGTGGTAAAAATAAATTTGCAAAGTGGGTAAAAATGCGGCGCCGAGGTTTGTTCGGCGCGGATATGAGGTTTTTATGAGCGATAAAAATTCAAAAGCAAAAAAATTGGGAGTTATAATTCCCGTTATCATAGCCGTAATAGTGGTGTGTGCCTTTGCCGTGAGCGGCCATATCACAAGGAATTTAGACGGCGAATCGCCTACCGCGCAAACAAGCGAGGCAAGCACAACTCAGCAAACCACGAATGCCGTTTCAAAGGTTTCTTTGGTGGCTGTGGGCGATAATTTGATTCACAACACCCTCATCGCCGCAGGCGAAAAGGAGGATGGATCCCGCGATTACACCGCATTTTATGAGCATATTAAAAGCTATATAAGCAGCGCCGATGTGGCGGTTATAAACCAGGAAACAATGCTCGGCGGCAGTGCGTTTGATTACACAGGCTATCCCATGTTTAACACTCCGTGGGAGGTTGGCGATGCCGCAATCGATGCAGGCTTTGATATTTTCACCTGCGCCACGAATCATTCGCTTGATAAGGGCTTTTCGGGCATTGAGCAGGAATGTAAATATTTCGACCAGCACCCCGAAGTTGTGCATGTCGGCACAAATGATACGGAAGAGGATTATAATTCCATAGTTTATTACGAGAAAAACGGAATTAAATTTGCGATTTTGAATTACACCTACGGCACAAACGGTATTTCGCTGCCGGAAAAACAAGCAATGGTGCGTTAATATGATGGATAAGGATAAAAATCACATCGGATGTTAACGCGGCAAAAGCAAAAATGCCGATGTTGTTATTGTGTTCCCGCATTGGGGCACGGAAAACAGCACTGCCGTTTCGGAATATCAAAAGGAATATGTTAATCTTTTTCTCCGAGCTGGGTGTTGATATTGTTATCGGCACGCATCCCCATGTGCTTCAGCCCGTTGAGTGGGTAACAAATGAGCAAACCGGCAAAAAAATGCTTGTTTATTATTCAATCGGCAATTTCATCTCTCACCAAACCAGCTTAAAGCAGCTTTGCGGCGGCATGGCGGAAATTGAAATTGAAAAGAAAAGCGATGAAATCACAATCACCTCGGCAAAGCTTGCGCCCGTTGTGAGCTGGTATAAGAAAACAAGCGGCCAAAAATATGAATTTGCCGTTTATAAGCTTGCCGATTACACGGAGTCACTCGGCTCCTCCCACGCGCAGGACGGTGCCACTCCCGAATATTTCACCGATTATGCCAAAGAAATTATTCCGGAGGAATTTTTGGATTTGAATTAAGCGGCGCAGTGCGACCCGGCATTCCCAAGCCAAAGCAATTATTACGCTTTGCACTTAGCGCGTGCCTGATTATAAGTTTGCCGATTTTTCGGCAAATGATTGTTACAACTTTGTCTTTTTGTGCAAAATCACACAAAAGGTGCAGCGCATTTGCTCCGAAAAAAAGCACCCCGCACAAAAATTGGAAAAAATGTGTTGACTTTGGGTCTTTCGGGGAATATACTGATAATGTAATAAGAACAAAGGCGTTCCGAACGATTCGGAACGCCCTTTTTTTATTTTAACCGTTTGCCGCCGGGCGGCAGATGAATTATCGCTCGGCGATAAAGATTTTTTGTTAATTAAAGGAGTAGCTGTTATGAGTAAGTTTACCAAAGAGTACATACTCAATGATGCAAGAGAGAAAAATGTTGAATTTGTAAGGCTTCAGTTCACCGATGTTTTCGGCCTTATGAAAAATGTGGCTTTAACCGTTTCACAGCTTGAAAAAGCGCTTGATGATGAGTGTATGTTTGACGGTTCTTCGATAGACGGTTTCGTTCGTATCGATGAATCCGATATGTATCTTCATCCGGACCTTGATTCGTGGTCAATTTTCCCATGGAGAACCTTCGGCGGCAAAACCACCGCAAGGCTTATCTGCTCCGTTTATATGGCGGATAACAAAACTCCGTTCCTCGGCGATCCCAAAAAAATGTTCTTAAAAAGGTTATCGATGAGGCTGCCGAAATGGGCTTCGGCTTCAATGTCGGCCCCGAGCTTGAATTCTTCCTCTTTAAAAAGGATGAGGACGGTAACCCCACAACGGAATTCACCGATGAGGGCGGCTACTTTGATTTAAATCCGAATGACGCCGGCGAAAACTGCCGCCGCGATATTTGCCTTGCTCTTGAGGATATGGGCTACGAGATTGAAGCTTCTCACCACGAGGTTGCCGAATCTCAGCATGAAATCGATTTCAGATTTGACGATGTTATGACCACGGCCGACAGAGTTATGACCTTTAAGCATGTTGTTAAAACATATGCCACAAAGCACGGCCTGCATGCAACCTTTATGCCGAAACCGGTTCACGGTATTAACGGCTCCGGTATGCACACCAATATGAGCCTTTTCAAACTCGATGACGGCTCCAATGCTTTTGATGATCCTTCCGATGAACTTGGCCTCTCCAAAATCGCTTATCAGTTTATCGCAGGTATTATGCATCATGTTAAAGGTATTGCCGTGTTCTCAAATCCGCTTGTAAACTCATATAAAAGACTTGTTCCCGGCTATGAAGCTCCTTGCTATCTCACATGGTCTGCTTCAAACCGCTCATGCCTTGTTCGTATTCCTGCGGCAAGAGGAAAGGGCACCCGCGTTGAGCTTCGCTGCCCCGATCCCACCTGCAACCCCTATCTTGAAATGGCACTTTGCCTTGCAGCAGGTCTTGACGGCATTAAAAAAGGCATGACCCCGCCCGCACCGGTTGATTACAATGTTTTTGGCCTTGATTCCGATCAGCTTGTAACCGAAGGTATTGATTGCCTCCCCGGCGATCTTATTTCCGCTGTTCATGAGGCAGAGGCGGATCCGTTTATCAAAGAAACTCTCGGCGATCATGTTTTCAATGCTTATATTGAAGGCAAAAAGAATGAATGGGATGAATATCGCACTCAGGTTTCCGCTTGGGAAGTTGAAAGATATCTTAAAAAATAAGCCCTCTCTTTGGCAGTAATGCCTTTAATGGCCGAGGCGGTTTATTATTAAATTGCCTCGGTCGAATTTTAAGCACAACGGAGTGCATTGCGTGTTGCAATGCGCTCCTTTTCTTTTTGTTTGCAACAAAGAGAACCACCTGCTATGCAGGTGGAAAAGGAAAAGCTTTAGCGAGGAGAGAAGTGACAAAATAAAAACACCTTGATATATTAGAAGTAGGTTTGCCGACCAAAACTAAAATATCAAGGAGGTCTTAATCGTGAAAGAGAAAGACATAAACAGTTTAGACCATACGAGGTGGAGATGTCAATACCATGTGGTGTTTGCACCAAAGTACAGAAGAATGGCAATCTACGGAGAAATCAAGGTAGATATAGGGAAAATATTGAGACAATTATGCAAGCAGAAAGGAATAGAGATAATAGAAGCAGAGTTGTGTCAAGACCATGTACATATGCTGATAAGCATACCACCAAAAATATAGTGTAGCACAAATAATGGGATACCTAAAAGGGAAAAAAAGTAGTCTGATGATTTTCGACCGACATGCAAATTTAAAGTATAAGTACGGAAATCGACATTTTTGGGCAAGAGGATATTTCGTAGATACAGTGGGGCGCAACAAAAAGCAAATACAAGAGTACATACGAAATCAATTGACAGAAGATAAAAATAGCAGACCAAATAGAATTGAAAGAGTTTGTGGACCCGTTTACGGGTAGCGTGAACAAGTAGGCAAAAAAATAACCCCTTTAGGGGAAGCCTGAAAAAACAATGCGGTCGACAAACTTTTCAGTGCCCCTTTAGGGGTTGTGTCCGTAAAAAGCCCTTCTAGGGCTTACTCAAGCCTCCGGCTTAGCCGGAGGTCTTGACTGTTTGCAACAAAGAGAACCACCTGCTATGCAGGTGGAAAAGGAAAAGCTTTAGCGAGGAGAGAAGTGACAAAATAAAAACACCTTGATATATTAGAAGTAGGTTTGCCGACCAAAACTAAAATATCAAGGAGGTCTTAATCGTGAAAGAGAAAGACATAAACAGTTTAGACCATACGAGGTGGAGATGTCAATACCATGTGGTGTTTGCACCAAAGTACAGAAGAATGGCAATCTACGGAGAAATCAATGTAGATATAGGGAAAAATATTGAGACAATTATGCAAGCAGAAAGGAATAGAGATAATAGAAGCAGAATTGTGTCAAGACCATGTACATATGCTGATAAGCATACCACCAAAAATATAGTGTGTCACAAATAATGGGATACCTAAAAAGGAAAAAAAGTAGTCTGATGATTTTTCGACCGACATGCAAATTTAAAAGTATAAGTACGGAAATCGACATTTTTTTGGGCAAGAGGATATTTCGTAGATACAGTGGGGCGCAACAAAAAAGCAAATACAAGAGTACATACGAAATCAATTGACAGAAGATAAAAATAGCAGACCAAATAGAATTGAAAGAGTTTGTGGACCCGTTTACGGGTAGCGTGAACAAGTAGGCAAAAAAATAACCCCTTTAGGGGAAGCCTGAAAAAACAATGCGGTCGACAAACTTTTCAGTGCCCCTTTAGGGGTTGTGTCCGTAAAAAGCCCTTCTAGGGCTTACTCAAGCCTCCGGCTTAGCCGGAGGTCTTGACTTACATGCTATTCATATTGCGAATATCAAGCTTGCCGCTTGCGGCTTTATGCGGCGGCTTTGATATATCCCTTATGGGAAACAGGAGGTTGCGTTTCGGCTTTTGTCAAAACGCAATGCTCTGTCCGTAACAAATTATAGGAGAAATTATTATGAACATTTTTAGAAACCGTTTCTAACGAGGTTTTCGGCGTTTGGTTTTTAATCGGCGCGGCGCTCGTTTTCTTTATGCAATGCGGCTTTGCCATGGTTGAAACAGGCTTCACGCGCGCAAAAAACGCGGGCAATATTATAATGAAAAATCTTATGGATTTTTGCATAGGAACACCCATGTTCCTCTTGCTCGGCTTTTCGCTAATGCTCGGGCAGGATTATGTTGCCGGCATTATCGGCGTGCCGAATCTCGGCATATTCACGGATTATCAAAATTTTGATTGGTCAAACTTCGTATTTAACCTTGTTTTCTGCGCCACTGCCGCCACAATCGTTTCCGGCGCCATGGCAGAAAGAACGAAATTTATATCATATTGCATTTACAGCGCCGTTATCAGCGCGGTTATTTATCCGATAGAGGCGGGCTGGATTTGGAATTCACAGGGCTGGCTTGCAAAGCTCGGCTTCCATGATTTTGCAGGCTCATGCGCAATTCATATGGTGGGCGGCATCACGGCTTTCATCGGTGCAATGATGGTTGGCCCGAGAATAGGCAAATATGTTAAAAATAAGAAAACGGGCAAAAAAGAAGCCCGCGCAATCCCCGGCCACAGCCTCACGCTCGGTGCGCTCGGTGTGTTTGTGCTTTGGTTTGGTTGGTATGGCTTCAACGGTGCAGCCGCAAAAAGTATAGATTCGCTTGCTTCGATTTTTGTAACCACCACCTGCGCTCCCGCAGTTGCCACTTGCGTCACAATGATTTTCACTTGGATTAAAAACGGCAAGCCGGATGTTTCCATGTCGCTGAACGGCTCTTTGGCAGGCCTTGTTGCCGTAACTGCAGGCTGCGATGTTGTTGATGCGCTCGGTTCTTGCATAATCGGTGCCGTTGCAGGCATTTTTAGTTGTTGTGGCAGTTGAATTTATTGATATTAAGCTTAAAGTTGACGATCCTGTCGGTGCCGTTGCGGTGCATTGCGTAAACGGTATGTGGGGGCACAATTGCCGTTGGTTTGTTTGACACACAAAACGGCTTGTTTTACGGCGGCGGAGCAAAGCAGCTCGGCTTGCAATTGCTCGGCCTGGTTTCCGTTGCCGCGTGGACTGCCGTTACCATGACTGTTGTTTTCACAATAATCAAAAAAACAATCGGCTTGCGTGTTTCGAGAGAAGAGGAAATCAAAGGCCTTGATGCCACAGAGCATAATTTGCCGTCTGCATATGCGGACTTTATGCCCACTCTTGCTTATGCAGAGGATGTTCAGGCAGAGGTTCCCGTTGCGAAGGTTCCGGTTGAAAAAGGCAGTTCCCGTGGAGTCTTACACAACATCTGCGGATGAGAGCGGCAAGCTCACAAATGTGGTTATGATTTTCAATCCCTCAAGGTTTGAGGCTGTTAAGGAAAGCATGAATGAAATCGGCGTAACGGGAATGACGGTTACAAATGTAATGGGCTGCGGCATTCAAAAGGGCCACAGCAAGATGTACAGAGGCGTTGCAATTGAGGAAATGAATCTTAATCCCAAGATGAAGCTTGAAATGGCTGTTTCCAAAGTGCCTGTTTCCGCCGTTGTTGACGCCGCAAGAAAGGCGCTTTATACAGGCAATATAGGCGACGGAAAAATCTTCCTTTATGATTTGGAGGATGTCGTTAAGGTGCGCACGGGCGAGCGCGGCGTTGCCGCCTTGCAGGGTGCGGAGGATTTGGCAAACGATTAGCCCTTTTGTTTAGGCTTACCCCCTAAATTTATATCTCCGAAAGCAGCGGCGGGTTGGGGCATTTAAAAAAATAAATGTTAAAGCTTTTACGCTTAGCCCGTTGCGCAAAAAACTGCCGGCACGCAAGTGTCGGCAGTTTTTGCTGTTTGTAAGTAGAATTGTTTTTGTTAAGTCTTTTTACTTTTTTTAATTATGCGGCATTTTTCGCTTTGCTCACTGACTATTTTATATAATCTGTCCGGATAATCCGTCATAACGCAGTCTGCACCCATTTGTGAAAGATAAGCAAGATCTTTTTCGTTATTAACGGTCCAATATTGCACGGCGATGTTGTGCTCGTGTGCATAATTTATAACCTTTGCCGTGCCTAAGTTCGCGGCAAGGCGGAAGGGCATGTTGTAAGGAATTTGAAGGGCAACATATTTTGCTTCAAAATTCTTTTTGTTAAGATTTGCCGCATTGTAAAAGCTGAGCACCTCTTTAATTGTTGCGCTGCGTTTGAAATCCGGGTAATTGTCGTCCACATAATGAGAAACCTCTTCGTGGAAAGAGCCGAAAATAACATCCTCAAGTATTCCGCGCTCTTTGATTATGTTGTAAAGAATGTCAACGCCCTTCATTCCGAGCTCGCCGCTGTTTTTTTTATTTCAATGATATATTTGTGCTCGCCTGTTGAAATCAGGTAGTCAAGCACATCTTCAAGCCTTAAAAATGCGAAGCTCGTCCGGAACGGCATCGTTTTTCCAATTCGGCATATGGCATGTTGCCGTCCTCATCCTCGAATTTTTGCGCCCATGTTAAGCGAGTGAAGCTCGTCATAGGTCAGCTCCTCGGGGCGAACATCCTCGCGGCCGAAAACCTCTTGGCTGTTTGATGTTCTGTCAAGCGTATCATCGTGCAACAGCACAAGCACATCGTCTTTTGTGATGTGGAGGTCAAATTCAAAAATATCAACATCAAAGTCGGGATTTTCCGCACAGTTTTTAAATGCCATCATTGTTTCTTCGGGTGCAATTCCGCCACCGCTTCTGTGAGCGCTTACAAGCGGAAGATCCGAATCTACAATGTGTGGATTATCCGTTTCATATTTAACAATATTTTCCGGATTTGAATGCCAGTTGATTGAAATAAGCTCGCCTATAACAATGGCGGCTATTATCGCCAAGATTATAATCAGCGCCTTTTTTCCTTTGCTTAGTTTTTTCTTTTCGCTTTTGGTGCTTTCCATAAAGCAAAAACCTCCCTTTGTGCTTTTTTGTAAGATTTATGCACATAATTGCGCAAATATGCCTTAATTATAGACAAATTAAACTTTTTTTCGTCAAACAAACTAAGGCGTTAGGGATCACTTTGCCACTTGCAAAAACAAATGATTTTTTGTTAAATTTGCATAATAAGGGGCTTGAAACACGGCGTTTTTTTGCAACCGTTTGTTCATTTTTAACATCAAAAACCGATGCGCGAACAAAATTATTTTGCTTGTCTGAAATGCGCTTGCCAAGTCTTAAAAATGTGTTTTGCGCGCTGTTGACCGCCGCTTTCAGATGGTGTATAATGGCGTTGAAAGCAGGTCGGACAGATCTGCTTTTTTAAGAAAATTCCTTAAAACCGGAAATGAGTTTAAGCTTAATTCACATTGTGAAAGGTGCGCTAATAATGAAAAGAGCAAAGCGAATATCTGCATTTATTGTTGCCGCAGCTTTGATTGCGACTTTGTTTACCGCTTGCGGCACGGGAAAAGGCAAATCGGTCGGTTCGCAAAGCACTTTTGCACAAACAACTCAGGCACAAAGCACCGCTGCGCCGCAAACAACGGCGGCGGAAACAACAACCGAGGAGGAAAAAACCTCTCCGAGTATAGAAATAGAAATCGGCGGAAACAGCTTTTCGCTCGGCGGCTCATCATCGGGCAGCTCGTCATCATCGGGCAATTCCGGCAGCTCCGCTTCGGGCGGGTATGAATCGAAAGTGCTCTATTGCAAAAACGGCTCCGAAAAGCTATACGGCAAAATGTACACTCCCGATAATTATTCCGGTAAGCTGCCCGTCGTTATTTTGGCGCACAGCTATATGCTGAACGGATCTTCGCTTTCCGCTTATGCCGAAATGTTTGCCGAAAACGGCTATGCCGCTTATGTTTTTGATTTTTGGGGCGGCAGCTCAAGCACACGCAGCGGCGGCAGCACCTCGGACATGACTCTTTACACGGAAATAAGCGATCTTAAGGCAGTGCTTTCCGAAATCAGGGAGCTTGATTATATAGATTCAAGCAGCGTTTTCCTGCTCGGCACAAGCCTCGGCGGCTGTGTGGCGGCAATGACGGCGAATGATAAGGCCTCGCAGATTAGCGGGCTGATTTTACTTTATCCCGCGCTTATCGATAAGGAACAGGCTGCGGAGTGGTCGCAAATGGGCTCATGGTTCGGCATAAATTGGATGAATGACCTTGCCGAGATAAATGTGTTTGATAAAATCGGCGGCTTTAAGGGCGATGTGCTGATTTTGCACGGCGATATGGATATGCAGGTGCCGATAAAATTTTCCGAACGCGCGGTTAAGGTTTATCGTTCCGCAACGCTTGTTACGATAAGCGGCGCGGGGCATAATTTCAGCCGCTCAAATCGCACGGCAAACAGCAATATGCTTGAATATATGAAAAAAACACACTTGCTTAAGGGAAAAAAATTAAATCGCATTGCTTTTAATTCGGCTCTTTGAAAAAGATCGGTCATTTAAAACGAAAAAACAAACGGCGCTTTGCTTTGCGGCAGAGCGCCGTTTGTTTGGTTTATTGAGCAATTATCCTTTACGGAGTGTGCCCCTTTACAAAAACCTTTCGTTAAATATTCTATATAACGGGCGCGCTCAAAGCTTGTTTTTTTATAAAATGATGAAATTCTTTTTATTTTATTGCGCACGGGCTTTTATAGTTTTATAATTACCCCATAGGGTATTTAATAATTATAGGAGGAGTACTTTATGCTAAAAGAAGGGCAGGTAAGAATTCCGTCCGGCTGCGCGATAGCGGCAATTATCGATCGCAAGGGCGGAAAAATCAACGGCTCCGAAATCATTAAATCCATCGCCTTGATGCATGATCGCTCAAACGGTCTCGGCGGCGGATTTGCGGCTTACGGAATTTATCCCGATCATGCGGATGATTATGCTTTTCATGTGTTTTTACGAAAGCCAGCAGGCAAAAAAAGCCTGTGCGAGGATTATTTGTTTAAGCACTTTAATGTGGATGTTTCGGAAAAAATCCCCACCAAAAAAATCGAATCCATTGCAAACGGTCCGGATATTTGGCGCTATTTTGCAAAGCCGAATAAGGTGCGTATGAAAGAGGCCAGAATGGATGAGGAGGAATACACTGTTCAGTGTGTTATGAAAGTCAATCAAAATATTGAGGGCGCTTTCATTTTCTCCAGCGGCAAAAATATGGGCTGTTTTAAGGCCGTCGGCTATCCCGAGGATGTGGGCGAGTTTTATATGCTTGATCAATATGACGCATATTTGTGGACCGCTCACGGTCGCTTCCCCACAAACACACCGGGCTGGTGGGGCGGCTCGCATCCGTTTAATATCCTTGATTGGTCAATCGTGCACAACGGCGAAATTTCATCATACGATGCAAACAGAAGATATATTGAGCAGTTCGGCTATGTTTGCACCATGCAAACGGACACGGAGGTTATAACATATCTTTTCGACCACCTTATCCGCCACCACGGTCTGCCGATAGAGGTTGCAGCGGATGTGCTCACTGCTCCCGAATGGGATGAAATAGACCGAATGCCTAAGGACAAGAAAGAGTATTTCACCACCCTGCGCTCTATTTACGGCTCTGCATTGGTAAACGGCCCGTTTTCCGTTATTCTCGGCTCAAACAAGGGTCTGCTTGCCATCAACGATCGCTTAAAGCTTCGCTCGCTTACTGCGGCCACAAAGGGCACAAGGGCATATTTTGCCTCCGAGGAATCGGCAATCAGAATTGTTTGCCCGGATCCCGAAAGGGTTTGGTCCGTCAGCGGTGCAAAGCCCGTTTTCGTTCCGCTTGAACTTGATAAAAAGGAGGGTGCAAAATGATTGATTACATCCCCCGCAGATTTACGGTAATAAGGGATAAGGATTTGTGTGTTAACTGCGGCAAATGCATAACCGAATGTTCAAACGGCTGCCATCTTTATTCCCCTAAAGATAAAAAAACGGTTATCTCAAAGTCGGATAACTGTGTTGCGTGCCACAGGTGTGTTTCAATGTGCCCCGTCGGTGCGCTCAGAATAGAAAAATATGTTTGCGATTACCGCGACAACGCAAACTGGACTCCGCAGTATCAGCAGGAAATCTGCCGCCAGGCAAACACGGGATCAACACTTCTTTCGGCAATGGGCAATCCCAAGCCGTTTCCGATTTATTGGGATAAAATTCTGCTTAACGCCTCGCAGGTAACGAATCCCTCAATCGATCCGCTGCGCGAGCCTATGGAAATTCGCACAATTCTCGGCAGAAAGCCGCAGAAAATGCTGGTGGAGAAAAAGGGTAAATCCCTCACCGAAATGCCGCCGCAGGTTGTGCTTGAAACTCCGATTATGTTTTCTGCAATGTCGTTCGGCTCAATCAGCCTTAATGCGCAAAAATCGCTCGCCATGGCGGCAAGGGAGCTCGGCACTCTGTTTAACACGGGTGAGGGCGGCCTTCACAGCGATTTAACGGATTACGGCAGAGATGCCGTTGTTCAGGTGGCTTCGGGGCGCTTCGGAGTTTATAAGGATTATCTTGAAAATTCAAGGTTTATAGAAATTAAAAATCGGCCAGGGCGCAAAGCCCGGCATCGGCGGTCATCTCCCCGGCGAAAAGGTTAATGTTGAGGTTTCAAATGCCCGCATGATTCCCGTCGGCTCGGATGCAATTTCACCTGCGCCGCACCATGATATTTATTCGATTGAGGATCTGCGCCAGCTTATATGGTCACTCAAGCAAGCCACAAACGGTGAAAAAGCCCGTTGCCGTTAAAATCGCCGCGGTTCACAACATCGCCGCTATTGCGTCGGGTGCTGCCCGAGCAGGCGCGGATATCGTTGTTATAGACGGCTTCAGGGGCGGCACCGGTGCCGCTCCCACAAGAATCAGGGACAATGTCGGCATTCCGATTGAGCTTGCGCTTGCCGCCGCGGATCAAAGGCTGCGCGACGAGGGCATTCGCTCAACCGTTTCACTTGTTGCGGCCGGCTCTTTCCGCTGCTCTTCGGATATTATTAAGGCAATCGCGCTCGGCGCAGACGCTTGCTATATCGCCACTGCGGCGCTTATTGCAATGGGCTGCCACATGTGCCAAACCTGCAACACCGGCAAATGCAATTGGGGCATTGCCACTCAAAAACCCGAGCTCACCAAAAGGCTCAATCCGGAAATTATGTATAAAAGGGTTGTTAATCTTGTTAATGCCTGGAATCACGAAATTAAAGAGATTATGGGCGGCATGGGCATAAATTCCGTTGATTCCCTCAAGGGAAACAGATTGATGCTGCGCGGAATAGGATTAAGCGAAAAAAAGAGCTTGAAATCCTCGGCATTAAGCACGCGGGCGAATAAGGAGGCACGGATATGAGTATTGAAGCAGGCCTTGAAAGATATGAAAAAGGTAAACGAGCTTATTAAAGACGAGCTTGTTAAAAAAAGAATAAAGTAACGGTTAAAAATGTAAACGGTCAAAGATATATCGGCTGCGCGCTTGATTTCGGCAAAACCATAGAGGTGCACGGCACTCCCGGCAACGATATGGCTTGCTATTTAAACGGCGGCAGGGTTATTGTGTTCGGAAACGGTCAGGATGCCGTGGGCAACACAATGAACGGCGGCGAAATAGTTATTCACGGCCACAGCGGCGACGCTCTCGGCTACGGCATGAGAGACGGCAATATCTATATCAAAGATAATGTTGCCTGCCGCGGCGGAATTCATATGAAGGAATTTGAGCAAATGAAGCCTGCTATTGTAATCGGTCAAAATGCAGGCTCATTTCTCGGCGAATATATGGCAGGCGGTACTATTGTGCTGCTCGGTCTGAATGTTCCGCGCGGCGAAAAGCTTTTCGGCACACATTGCGCATCCGGTATGCACGGCGGCAAAATCATCGTCAGGGGCAAATTCCCAAAAGAAAATCTTTCGCCCAATATTGAAGTTTGCGAGCTGACGCCGGAGGATGAAAAAGAGCTTAAAGCATATGTTAAGCAATATTGCAAATATTTCGGTTCGGATTACGGCGAAATAATCGGCGGCGAATTTAAAAAGTTGGTTCCCGCCACTTCAAGACCGTATGCAAATCTTTACACGCCGAACTAATTGTTGTATAATCATATAACGATATAAGAGAGGGATACCGCCGCCGTGCCATTCGGCTGCCGTGCACGGTGATATTCGGTAAATATTCGGCAGCCGGAAAGGCCTTTTATAAATATGTTTAACAGTCTTCACGAAGAATGCGGTGTATTCGGAATATTTGAAAATAAAACCACCTATGTGGCTCGCTCAACCTATTTGGGGCTCTATGCGCTTCAGCACAGAGGGCAGGAAAGCTGCGGCATCGCCGTTAATGACGACGGCGTTTTCTCCCATTATAGGGGCGACGGCCTTGTGCCAGAGGTTTTCACAAAGGAAAAGCTCGACGGCCTCGGCAAGGGCAACATGGCAATCGGCCATGTGCGCTATTCCACCACGGGCGGCGGAGATAATCCGAATAATGTGCAGCCGCTTGTTATTCGCCATATAAAAGGTAATTTGGCATTGGCTCATAACGGAAATCTTGTTAATGCGGCAGAGCTGAGAAAGGCGTTTGAGCTTGGCGGAGCGATTTTTCACGGCACTTCGGATACTGAATCAATCGCATATGCCATCGTGCAGGAGCGCCTTGTGTGCAAAAGCACCGAGGAAGCGGTTTCCAGAGTTATGAATCACCTAAACGGTGCTTATTCATGCGTTGTGATGACTGCCACAAAGCTTATCGGCTTTAGGGATCCCATGGGCTTTCGCCCGCTTTGCATAGGCAAAACGGATGACGGCGCTTATGTTATCGCCTCCGAATCCTGCGCGCTTGATACAATCGGCGCTAAATTTATCAGGGATATTGCGCCCGGCGAAATTGTAACCGTCAGCACGGAGGGCATTTCGTCGGATACAAGCCATTGCGGCAAATGCAAGGGCGGAATGTGCGTGTTTGAATATATCTATTTTGCAAGGCCGGATTCCGTTATAGAGGGCTCTTCCGTTCAGCAGGCAAGAATGCGCGCAGGGGAGTTCCTGGCAAAGGAAAATCCTGTTGATGCGGATGTCGTTATCGGCGTGCCGGATTCGGGTCTTGATGCTGCCCTCGGCTATTCAAAGGAAAGCGGAATTCCTTACGGCGTTGGTTTCATTAAAAATAAGTATATCGGCAGAAGCTTTATTCAGCCCAGCCAGGATCAGCGCGAGGATGCTGTGCGCATAAAAGCTTAATGTTGTGCGCCCGAATATAGAGGGCAAAAAGAGTTATTATGATTGATGACTCAATAGTAAGAGGCACAACCTGCGCCAGAATTGTGGCTTTGCTTCGCGAGGCGGGCGCAAAAGAAGTTCATATGCGTGTTTCCTCGCCGCCGTTTAAATATCCCTGCTATTTCGGCACGGATGTTGACAGCCAGGAAAATCTTATCGCCTGCAAATATAACAGTGTGGAGGATATCGCAAAAATAATCGGCGTTGATTCGCTTGCCTATCTTTCAATTGATGCCACCCATAAGCTTGCCGAGCAATCACACCTTAATTATTGTGACGGTTGCTTCACAGGCAATTATCCTGTTGAGGTGCCAAAGGAGCAGCCTAAGGATAAGTTTGAAACTAAGTTAAACAGATTTTCCGCATATTATCAGGTTTTGGATTGATTTTATTATAAAGTACTTGACTATTTGCTGAAAATATAGTAAATTATATGGGCGGAAAAAGATTCCGCCCAATATATGCAGATGTGTCCGAGCTGGCCGAAGGAGCACGATTGAAATCGTGTAAACGGCGATAACCGTTTCAAGGGGTTCAAATCCCTTCATCTGCGCCAAAAAAGCCTTAAATTCCTTTGCTTTATGCGGAATTTAAGGCTTTTCTTTTTTTGCTCTTTTTTGCAGATTTTATGTAAAGGAACAGCTTACGAAAATTGCCTTGTAGCCAATTTGTAGCCAATAATATAGCATAATAAGCGTGTGCATTGTTAGGTGCACACGCTTATTTTTATAGTGCAGTATAAAACAATGCCCCCGGAAAACCGAGGGCATCATTTTTGAAAAGGAGTAATTATTCATCGGCGTTATGCCGAGAGTACTTATTTTTTCTTCGGCGCACCGCAGACTTTGCAGCCGCCGCAAGAGGAGCAATCGCCCCCGCAGGAGCTTTTTGCCGGATTTCTTATCTTTAACAAGGCTTCTTATGATAAGCGCCACGATTAAAACAAGAACCGCGATAATAATAATTGTTAAGTAATTAGCCTTTAAAAAAAGCTTAACATAAAATTCACCTTCTTAAAAAAGCGGCAATCAATTATTTTGTTGCCTTTGCTTTAACGGTAAGTTCGTTATTGTCGTACTTATTCTTTCTGACAAGCATGTAAATGATTACGGCGATTGCTGCGATTGCAACGATGAGGCCGAATACATTGCCGTTGCCCATGAACATGGAGCCGATCTGGTTTACAATGAAGGCGATTACATATGCAAAGCCGCACTGATAACCGATTGCGAACCAAGTCCATTTAGCGTTATTCATCTCTCTCTTAATTGCGCCGATAGCTGCAAAGCATGGTGCGCAAAGAAGGTTGAAGATAAGGAACGAATAGCCTGTTACGCCGTTAAATACGCTGCCGATTGTTGTGTAAACATTAGCATCGCCTGCACCGTAGAGGATACCCATTGTGCCAACAATGTTTTCTTTTGCAACAAGGCCTGTGATGGAGGCAACAACTGCCTGCCAGTTGCCCCAGCCGAGGGGCTTAAAGAGCCAAGCGATTGCGCCGCCGATTGTGGCAAGGATTGAGGAATCAATTTGATCCTCGCTGAGCATTCCGAAATGGCCGTCAACAACGCCGAAGTAAGTTGTGAACCAAACAAAGATTGTGGAAAGGGTGATGATTGTGCCGGCTTTCTTGATGAAGGACCATCCACGCTCCCAGGTTGAGCGAAGAACGGTGCCGACTGTGGGCCAGTGGTAAGCCGGAAGCTCCATAACGAAGGGAGCCGGGTCGCCGGAGAATCTTTTTGTTTTCTTGAGCATGATACCGGAAACGATGATTGCGGCCATGCCGATGAAGTAAGCTGATGTGGAAACGATTGCCGAGCCGCCGAAGATTGCGCCTGCGATCATTGCAATAAAGGGAACCTTAGCGCCGCAGAGGGATAAAGGTGGTGGTCATAATCGTCATTCGGCGATCGCGCTCGTTTTCAATTGTTCTTGAAGCCATAACGCCGGGGATGCCGCAGCCCGTGCCGATAAGCATCGGGATGAAGGATTTGCCGGAAAGGCCGAATTTTCTGAAAATTCTGTCAAGCACGAATGCAATTCTGGACATGTAGCCGCAAGCCTCAAGGAATGCAAGCATAAGGAACAGAACAAGCATCTGCGGAACGAAGCCGAGAACCGCGCCCACGCCGGCAACGATACCGTCAAGAATAAGGCCGGAAAGCCAATCGGGTGAGTTTGCTTTATCAAGCAAATCGCCGAGGAGTGCGGGAATACCGGGCACCCAAGTGCCATATGTTGAAGTATCGGGAGCGCCGTATGCTTCTTTGTAATCCGTGTTTTCATATTGAGCGATGGCGTCCTCAAGATCTGCCTTGGTTGCGCCGGGATGCTCTGTTGTTTCAAGCGTTTCTTCATCTTCCGTTTCATAAGTTACACTTGCGTCTGCGGGAGTTGCGGCATCAAGCTGAGCCAAAGCGGCTTGTGCTGTTGCGTCGCTGTAATCCTCGCTTTCGATATCGATTGCATTTGCGATATCGTCTGTGCCGTATTCTGCGATGAAAGCGTCAAGAATTTGGTCTGTGTCGCCGTAATCCTTTGCGGCCTCCTCATATTGAGCCGTGCCTCTGCCGAAAAGGTGCCAGCCGTCGCCGAACACGCCGTCGTTTACCCAGTTTGTGCAAGCTGCGCCTACTGTTACCATTGAAATGTAATAAACAAGGAACATGATAACGGCGAAAATCGGAAGACCGAGCCATCTGTTTGTTACGATTCTGTCGATTTTATCGGATGTTGAAAGCTTGCCCTTAAGGTTGTTTACATAGCAGGAATCGATGATTGAAGCAATGTATTCATAGCGTTCGTTTGTGATGATGCTTTCGCTGTCGTCGTCAAATTCTGCTTCCGCTTTCTTCACGATGTCGTCAACATTCGGCAGGTTGGAATCCATCTCGCCGATTTTATCATCGCGCTCAAAAAGCTTGATAGCGTAAAATCTTTTTTGATTTCGGCAACGGAAAGCTTTGCTTCGATTTCATTAAGATAAGCTTCAACCTTTTCGTTGAACTTGTGCTTAATAACGCCGGTGCCGTCCTGCGCAGCGGCGATAACGGCCTGTGCGGCTTCCTTAACGCCTGTGCCTTTAAGAGCGGAAATCTCAACAACCTTGCAGCCGAGCTCCTCGGAAAGTCTGCCGATGTTGATTTTGCTTCCGTTTTTCTTAACAACATCCATCATGTTGATTGCAACAACAACCGGAACGCCAAGCTCAAGAGCCTGGGTTGTAAGATAAAGGTTTCTTTCAAGGTTTGTGCCGTCAACTATGTTAAGAATTGCGTCCGGCTTTTCGTCAAGCACATAGTTTCTTGCAACAACTTCTTCAAGTGTGTAGGGCGAAAGGCTGTAAATACCGGGTAAGTCCGTAAGAGTAACGGATTTATCGATTTTTAATTTACCTTCTTTTTTTCTCAACCGTAACGCCGGGCCAGTTGCCGACGAATTGGTTAGAACCTGTGAGCGCATTGAAAAGGGTGGTTTTGCCGCTGTTTGGGTTACCTACAAGCGCTATTTTTCAAAGACATGTATTTTTCCTCCTTCATAAATCGGCGGCACACTTCGTTAGCAAGGCCTAACAATTATTAGCTCAGCCTAACATTTATTAGCACTGCCTAACCGTTATGTAAAAAAATAATGGTTTTTCGCAAACAGAGGCTTATTCAACCTCGATGTTTGCGGCATCCTCCTTACGAAGCGAAAGCTCGTAGTTTCTGACGGTTACTTCGATCGGGTCGCCGAGAGGGGCAACCTTGCGTACATAGATTTGAGCGCCTCTCGTGATGCCCATATCCATGATTCTTCTTTTCAGCGCGCCGGTGCCGTTTATTTTTTTAACGGTAACGGTTGAGCCGATTTTCAGCTTCCTTTAAAGTCATTGAAACTCCTCCTAAAAATTAAAAAAATAATCAAACAATTATTTTATTTGCAATTGCTTTGCTTATGGCAATGCGGGTGCCTTTGACATTAACAATCAAATTCCCGTTCAGGCTTGTAACAACCTCCACATCCGCACCCTCAACAAAGCCGAGATTTTCAAGGTGGTGGCGTTGTTCGTCTCTGCCGGTAACCTTTTGAATTGTTTTCTTTTCTCCGTAATCTGCCATAGAGAGAAACATATAAACATCTCCTTCAGCTTTCACCGAAACGATTTTGCGCGGTTAGTAAAGACTAACGCAAACGCAAAAATAAAAGTTAGCACCAACTAACCGTGAATAAAATATAACATATATAAAAAAATACTTGTCAACATAAATTTTAAATTTTTTTATTTCCTATTTAAGAATTTTTTTATTTTTTTTCGGGCGGCAAAAAAAGCCCGCAGAAAATCCGTGCGGGCTTAGATATTATTTTTTTGTTCATTTCGGCATATACATGGAGCCTACGATTTTTGTTTGCGGTGTTTTTGCGGCAGTATTTTTGCAAGAAAGCAGAAAAAGCTTATATTTTGAGCCAACCGTCACAATCACAGGAGGCTTCTTCTTTTGTGCAACTTTCATAACAGCTGCGGCTATTTCTTCGGGCTTCATACCGTGAATTTCGTCGTTTTCCATAACAGAAACTGATTTTGAAATCATGCCGCCGTAAATATCATCTCCGGCAAAATCCTTTTGTCTTGCGGCGGTAAAGCCCGTTTTAACATCGCCCAGGCGCACCGCGCAAACGCTTATTCCTAAGGCTTTTAATTCGTTTGCGAGCGCGCAGGTCAGCGATTCGATTGCCGATTTCGTTGCCGAATAAAAATGATTGAAAGGGGATGGAGAATATTGCCGCGGCGGAGGAGGTGAATATGATTCTGCCCTTGCTTTTGCGCAGCATCGGAAGCGCCGCTTTGGTAACGGCAACATGCGCAAAGAAATTCAGCTCAAATTGGCTGCGGATTTCGCTCATTTCCATAAATTCCGCGCAGCCCGAAACGCCGAAGCCTGCATTGTTTATAAGCAAATCAACACCTTCTATTTGCGAAAAAGCGGCGTCAATATCCTCCTGCTTTGTGATATCGCAGGGAAGGCTTTTAACGCCCTTGATGTCGCACGGAGTGCGCGAAAGGCAGATAACCTGCCAGCCCTTTGCGGCAAAAAGCCTTGCCGTTTCTTTTTCCTATTCCGCTTGAAGCGCCCGTTATTACGGCAACCATAATGATTTTTCAATCCTTTCGTCTTATAAATATGTTTTTAAATATAATACCATATTTTTAATTGTGATTTAAAGAAATTTGCCGCCTAAAAAGCAAAAAATAAAAGCGCACGAAAAAATCGTGCGCCTTAATAATGCCGGTTAGGCTTCAATTACTGCTCAACGGGATAAACGGAAACCTTTTTGCGGTCCTTACCCATTTTTTCAAATCTAACGGTGCCGTCAACAAGAGCATAAAGAGTATCGTCTGAGCCGATACCAACATTGTTGCCGGGATGAATATGAGTTCCTCTCTGGCGGTAAAGGATGTTGCCTGCGAGAACGAACTGACCGTCTGCTCTTTTAGCGCCAAGACGCTTAGATTCGGAATCACGGCCGTTCTTAGTTGAACCCATACCTTTTTTTATGAGCAAAAAGCTGTAAATTTAACTTAAGCATTACTACACCTCCGATATAATCACTTTAATGTTTTTTTCGGATAATCCTTTTCCAATTCGGTTAAATGAAGCACCAAGCCGCAAAGAATATCCTGTGCAGAAATCGGGTTTTCTTTAATGCTCAGGCTTAAATAGCCGTCGCTCTGCTCGGCTGTTGCCGAAAGCTTTATAACCTCGGTTATTGTGTTTGCCGCCATATAGCAGGCGCTTGAAACAAAGGCACAAATAATGTCTTGCCCCGATTCTGCACTGCCGGAATGGCCTTCCACACAAAAGCCTGTGTATAAATCGCCCGATTTAAAGAATTTTGCGTTAATCATCAATTAAGCGTTGATGGCTGTGATTTCAACCTTTGTATAGGGCTGACGATGACCCATCTTGCGCTTTTCGTTCTTTTTGGGCTTGTAAGTAAATACTGTGATTTTCTTGCCTTTGCCGTTCTTAAGAACTTTTGCGTTAACGGTAGCCTTTGCGCAATCCTTGCCTGCTTTAATGCCTTTTCCGTCATTAACGGCAACAACATTATCGAAAGTTACTTCGGCATCTGCCTCTGCGCCAAGCTTTTCAACATAAAGCACATCGCCTTCGGAAACCTTGTATTGCTTACCACCGGTTACGATAACAGCGTACATTGAATTTACCTTCCTTTATTAAGACTCGCTACAACGGGCGGCGAAATCCGCGCTTATAGGGCGATTGCTCGCCACTGCCTGTAATAAGCGGCGTAAAAAAAGTATATAACAATTATAAAAATAAAGTCAAGCACTAAATTTGCTTTTTTTGACAAAAATATTAAAATTTTAAAGCTTTTTTTAATACGCTTGTAAGGCGAATACTTATGCTTTTTTTGTGCTGCACTTAACTATTATATAAATTTATGCTTTACAAATTCGTTTGCTTGTGTTATAATTTCTTCGCTGAATACGAATTACTCGGATTCGGGTGTAAGCGCATTTGCAATTTCACCTTCCCGTTTCTGTGTTTTTCGCCGATCGGCTAATATTTTTAAAGAGGTGAAATTAAATGACACAGGCTGAAAAGCAAGCTATTATGAAAGAGTATGCCACTCACGAGGGCGATACCGGTTCTCCTGAGGTTCAGATTGCCGTTCTTACCACAAGAATCAACGAGCTCACAGCTCACCTTAAGGTTCATAAGAAAGACAATCATTCCCGCAGAGGTCTGCTTAAGATGGTTGGTCACAGAAGAAATCTTCTTGCTTACCTTTATAAGACAGATATCGAAAGATACCGTGCACTTGTTGCAAAGCTCGGCATCCGTGACACTCTGGACAGATAATCTTTTTTGCAGACGGCAGTGCGAAATATGCCGTCTGCTTTTTATCTTTAAAAACACCCCAAAGGGGCTTTAATCAAACCGTAAGGAGGGGCATAAATAGTAGTAAATTGAGCAGGCAAGCGCATTGCAGGCTGAATTTATTACTATTGCACCTCCTTTGGAATATAAAAAATTAAAAAGTGAGGTAAATTTATGTTTTTCAAGAATTTCAAAAAATGGGAAACCGAATTTGCAGGCCGCAAATTCTCTCTTGAAACAGGAAAAATGGCAGGCCTTGCAAATGCCGCTTTCCTTGCACGCTACGGCGAAACGGAAGTGCTTTTGCACGGTAACAGCATCCGCGAAGCCCAGAGAGGGCGTTGATTTCTTCCCCCTCTCCGTTGATTATGAAGAAAAAATGTATGCAGTGGGCAAAATTCCCGGCTCATTCCTCCGCCGTGAGGGCAGAGCAGGCGAAAAGGCTATTCTTACAAGCCGCTGCATAGACAGACCTATTCGCCCTCTTTTCCCCAAGGATTTAAGAAATGATTGCTCTGTTGTTGCAACGGTTATGTCTGTTGATCCTGATTGCTCACCCGAGGTTACTGCCGCAATCGGTGTTTCCGCTGCAATCGCAGTTTCCGATATCCCGTGGGACGGCCCGATTTCTTCCGTAAATGTGGGCCTTGTTGACGGCGAAATAGTTCTTAACCCCACCCTTGAGCAAAGAGAAAAAAACCGATCTTACTCTCACCGTTGCTTCCACGGCAGATCTTGTTGCCATGATTGAAGCCGGCGGTAACGAAATTCCGGATGATGTTATGTTTGACGCCATCATGGCAGGCCATGAGGAAAACAAAAAGATGGTTAAGTTCATCCAGGGCATCGTTGATGAAATCGGCAAGCCGAAGTTTGCTTATGAATCCTCCGATCCCGATCCGGAAATTCTTAAAGAAATTGAAGATTTCTGCATTGAGGATGTTAAAAAAAGCACTCGATACCGATGATAAGCTTGTTCGTGATGAGGCTTTGCTTCCGATTTATGCGGCAGTTCATGAGAAATTTGACGAAAAATTCGAAGGCTGCGAAGCTAAAATCGATGAGATCATGTATCTTGTTCAAAAGCATGTTGTTCGTGCTTGGCTTAAAGATGAGCATAAGCGTGTAGACGGCAGAGGCATTGATGAAATCCGCCCGCTTAATGCAGAAATTGATTTGCTTGACAGAGTTCACGGCTCAGGTCTTTTCACAAGAGGTCAAACTCAGGTTCTTTCAATAACAACCCTTGGCCCCATGAGCGATTGCCAGCAGCTTGACGGCCTTGATGAGCAGCAGGAAAAAAGATATATTCATCACTATAACTTCCCGTCCTACAGCGTTGGCGAAACCAAGCCCTCAAGAGGCCCCGGCAGAAGAGAAATCGGCCACGGCGCTCTTGCGGAAAAGGCATTGCTTCCCGTTATTCCAAGCGTTGATGAATTCCCGTATTGCATCCGCGTTGTATCCGAAGTTCTCTCTTCAAACGGCTCCACATCTCAAGGCTCCGTTTGCGGCTCAACTCTTTCTCTTATGGCTGCGGGCGTTCCGATCAAGGCTCCCGTTGCAGGTATCAGCTGCGGCCTTATCACGGGCGATCATGGCGTTTACGGCGATTTCATGACTATGGTTGATATCCAGGGTCTTGAAGATTTCTACGGCGATATGGACTTTAAAGTTGCCGGCACAAAAGACGGCATTACCGCCATTCAGATGGATCTTAAAGTGCACGGCCTTACTCCCGAAATTATTAAGGAAGCTTTTGCAAAAACTCATAAGGCAAGAAATTATATTCTTGACGAAATCATGCTTCCCGTTATCAGCGAGCCCCGTAAAGAGCTTTCAAAGTATGCTCCCAAGATGGTTACTCTTGCTATCAATCCCGATAAAATCGGCGATGTAATCGGCAAGGGCGGCAAGGTGATCCAGGAAATCCAAAACGACTTTGATGTTAAGGTTAATATCGAAGAGGACGGCCGTGTGTTCATCAGCGGTATCGATATCGAAAAGTGCAACAGCGCAAGAGATGTTGTTAAGCTTATCGCAACCGATCCCGAAGTAGGCGCTTTCTACAACGGCGTTGTAACAAGGCTTATGAACTTCGGCGCATTTGTTGAAATCGCTCCCGGCAAGGAAGGTCTTGTTCATATTTCAAGGCTTGATGTTAAGCGCGTTGATAAGGTTGAGGATGTTGTTAATATTGGTGATCAAATCATCGTTAAGTGCATTGAGATAGACGATCAGGGCAGAATCAATCTTTCAAGAAGAGACGCTCTTATCGAGCTTGACGGCCTTACTCCCGAAAATGATATTGATGAAGCTCCGAGAAAGCCTCGCAGAGACGGTAATCATCGCCGCCCCCGCAGAGATTGATTTATTCAGAGCTTGGTAATTTAAAATTCCGCTGCTTTTATGCGGCTCGGATATATGTTCCAAAACCGTTTTGAAAACGGAGTGGATTTTTCCAAAGCATTGCTTTGATTTTCGCCACGCAGTTTCGGCTGTGTGGCGTTTTTTTGCGATTCTATTAAAACAGGAAAGGCTGTGATTTTTAATGAGTGAAAAAGCCGATCAATCCTTTATGAAAACAAGGCCCGTCACTCGTCTTGTTATAACTATGGCTCTGCCTATGACGGTTTCAATGCTTATAAATTCGCTTTATAATATTGTAGACAGTTATTTTATTGCAAAAATAAGCGAAGATGCAATGACCGCGCTTTCGCTTGTGTATCCACTGCAAAATCTGATAATCGCAATCACGGTGGGCTTCGGCGTTGGAATAAATGCCGTTATGGCCTATTATCTCGGTGCGGGCAGGCAGCGCATGGCAAACACAGCCGCCACAATGGGCATTGTTATGAATATGCTGCACGGGCTTGTGCTTATGATTGTGTGCATAGCCGTTATGCCGTCGTTTTTAAAAATGTTTACCTCTGATGCCGAAATTATCGCTTTCGGGATTAGATACACTAATATCGTTTTCCTTTTCTGCATTCCGCAGGCGGCTTCTATGAGCTTTGAAAAAAATCTTTCAGGCTGCCGGCAAAATGTCTGTTTCCATGGTAAGCCTGGCGGCGGGGTGCATAATAAATATTGTGCTTGATCCTTTAATGATTTTTGGCTACGGCTTCCCGAAAATGGGCATAGAGGGTGCGGCACTTGCCACGGGCATTGGGCAAACCGCATCGCTGATTATATATATAATTGTTTATGCCGTTAAGCCAAAGGCCGTTAAAATCGGATTTAAGGGCATGGAAAGTGTGGGCAAAATATGCCGCAAAACGTATGCAATCGGCATTCCTGCTGCCCTGAATCTTGCCTTGCCGTCACTTATGATATCGGTGCTTAATTCAATTTTTGCCGCATTTTCGCAGGTGTATGTGCTTGTGCTCGGCGCTTATTATAAGCTGCAAACATTTCTTTATTTAACGGCAAACGGTATTGTTCAGGGAATGCGCCCCGTGCTGAGCTATAATTTCGGCGCGGGCGAAACGAAAAGGGTTAAAGAAATTTATAAGGTTTCATTGCTTCTTATCGTCGGCGTAATGGCGGTGGGCACCTTGCTTTGCCTTGTGATTCCGAATAAGCTTATCGGCCTGTTCAGCAACAGCGCCGAAGCTGTGCAAATCGGCACCTATGCACTGCGTATTATTGCAATCGGATTTGTTGCTTCATCCGTCAGCGTGGCAGCAAGCGGCGCGCTTGAGGCACTCGGAAACGGAGTGGCTTCGCTTGCGATTTCGCTTTGCAGATATGCGGTTATCATTTTGCCGGCGGCATTTTTTTGCTCAGCAAAGCCTTTGGCGCAAACGGCGTTTGGAGCGCTTTTTGGATAACGGAAATTTCCACGGCCGTTATTGCCTTTTTCATTTATAAATCCGCGCTTTCAAAAAAAGCTTGCATTTGTTTCGGCAAGCGGTGCAAACACCTAAAAATATAAAAGCGCATCAAAAATCCCCAGGCCTTTAAGGCTCGGGGATTTGTGCGTTATTAGCTTAATTTATCAGCTTTTTTTGCAAATCCTATTTAAAAAAATATCGTTTTCCAAATAAGCGGCAGTCATTCGTTGCTTTACAACATACCGATTGATAAAAAAATTTCCAAAAAAATCACGACTGAATAGCAGTATAGAGCGAATGATTATGTGCAAAAATATAACAGAGAAAATTACAAATTAAGGGAGAAATTCTTTATGAAAGCAACAGGAATAGTGCGCCGCATTGATGATTTGGGCAGAATTGTTATTCCAAAGGAAATCCGCCGCTCGTTTCGTATTCGCGAGGGCGACCCCTTGGAAATATTCACGGATGCCGAGGGCGAGGTTATATTTAAAAAATATTCGCCGATAGGGGAGCTTTCAAATTTTGCGGGGCAATATGCCGAGGTGCTGCACAAAAACGGCGGCCTGCCGATTGCCATAATGGATAACGACCATGTTATCGCGGCCTCGGGCATGAGCAAAAGAGAGGTTTTGGAGCGCCGAATCACCAAAAATCTGGAGGAGCTGATGGAAAACAGATCTGTGCACATCACCACCCGCGATGTGCCGCCGATGAATGCCATCGAGGGGCTGCAGCGCAAGGCAAATGTGGTGTATCCGATTGTTTACGGCGGCGATGTTTCGGGAGCTGTGGCTCTTATGCAGGGCGATGAAAACCATATACCCACAGAAACGGAAATTAAGCTGGTGCAGGTGGCGGCGGCTTTTCTCGGCAAGCAAATGGAATGAAATATTCACAGCAATAATATCAAAAAAGACCGTTTATTATAAAAACGGCCTTTTCTTTTGTCACTTATGCCGAAAATAGCCTTGATTATTAAGCACATTGCACAAAATGCAAGTTGATTGCTTTACCAATATGGCTAATATATAGAACTTCCTACAAAAAAACTTGATTTTTCTCAAAAATTACAGTATATAATAGTGCACAAAGAGAGGAAAAAAGAGTCGGGGGTGTCGATATATGAAGAGCTTTGCAATTGAAGCAAAAGGCTATGTTAAAGATATGTTTTCACAGCATAATATGGTGAAACGCACAATTCTTTCGCTTGCCGGAATTCTTCTTATGGGCTTCGCCATCTCGCTGTTTTCTCTTTCAAACTTCGGAGTGGATCCTTACACTTCGATGAATATGAGTGTTGCATCCGCTGTCGGAATGAGCTTCGGCACATATCAGTTAATCGTAAACACGGTTATTTTGATTTTTGCGCTGATATTTGCTCACCGCGGCTTAATCGGTGTGGGCACGGCATTTAATATGGTGCTCGTCGGCTACACCTGCGAATTTTTTGAAAAGCTTCTCTCTCCCCTTGTCAGCGGCGCGTTTGCCGAAAGAATAGTTTTGCTTGCTGTGGCAGTTGTTTTAATGTGCTTATCAACCAGCCTGTTTTTCACGGCCAATGTCGGCGTCGGAGCTTATGACACTTTGGCATTCATGATCACCCAAAAAACCAAAGTGCCGATGAAGGTTACCCGAGTAATAACCGATGTAAGCGTTGTGCTTATCGGACTTGCCGTAAGCGGCGGCCTTGCAGCTGTTTTCAAGGGAAACTTTTCAGAAATAAAAAATATCGGAATTGGCACCGTTATCACGGCATTCTGCACCGGCCCGCTTGTTACATTCTTTAACAAGCATGTGTCCGAAAAAATACTGAATGTCAATTACGAGCGCGTAGGCAAAAATGTGGCTTACTTCTTTATTAAAGGAGCTTTGCTTAAAAATTCGCTTCGCCCCGTAACGGAGATTTCGGATAAAAAATAAGCCTTTCCGTTTATATATGAGCATTTTTAATGCTCTGAATTTGCCCCCAAAAGCAAGCAATTGCTTTACATAAATTTTTACCCCTTAGAAAAACACCGCCGGTCAAACGGCGGTGTTTTTCGTTTTGCTCATATAACATCTTTTTTAATAGCTGTCTTTTTCGGAATCTGCGCCTGCGCTTAAAGCAATTGCAGCAATGCGAATTATAAAAAATATTAAAGCCAATATCACAATCATCGGCACAAAGCTCACGGCCAAGCCTTTAATAAATGTGTCCAGATTTTCCATATTATATCCGGAATCAATGCAACGGTCGGTTATTATTCTGTCGCGCTTTTCAAAAATAAAAAACGATGTGATAACAAACATTATAATTGCAATCGCAATCATAAGGATTTTATATATTTTAAAAAGAAATCGGAAAAAAAGTCTGCCGATTGAAAAAAACGGAGTACATTACGACAGAAACCGCACAGATTAAAAAGTGAGATATATGTGGCAAGCGAATATGTGATGTTGACCGCTTTCATAATTTTTTTATAAGGCGTTTATAGGAAGCAGTAAGAGGAGCAACGGTTGCTTGCTGCATTTTGCCGGTTGCCATTATTTCGGCGGCAAGGCGCCTTTGGCGTTTAAATGCAAATATAAAAAAATATTGTAAATCGCTGTCAGCAAAAAAATCGCCGTTATCATAATTGCACAGGAAAGAAACAGGTTTGACAGTATTTTTTTACATATAATTCTATATTGATTTTCGGTAAAAATTCCGCGACTCTTGTTAAGCAGTCGGGAGTCGAACCCGATATGCCTAAAACGGGACGACGCGGCGACTTTTTCGCATTTTTCGCCCTTGGCGTGCGTCAGCACGCCTGCGGTCTCAAAAACAAAAATTCATCCTCGTCGACATCGTTTTCGGTGCAAGCAGTTTAAAGCAAAACGATTTTTGTGTAAGCAAGGCATAAAACGCAGTTAATCCTTTCGGATTAACGAGTATTTTAACGCAGCATACGCGGAAATCGGTTGCTTTAAACCATATTGCGTTCGATTCCCGCCTGCTTAAGTCAGCGGGAATATAATCCGTTCCTCCGAACGGAGCAGTGAAAAAAATTCAATAAATTTTTCATAAGTGCAATATTTAATGACATATTCAAGCAATAAATATATACACCCGGCAAATAATGCAAGTGAAAATACAGTGTATGATCTGTATTTATTTTTGCTGTAGTTCGGGTAAGTGTATATTGAAAATGTTTCGTGCTTAATGTTAGTGCCGGTATTTGGCTTTTGTGATTTGGCAGAATTGTGCGTGGTCTTGCTTTTTGCCGAGGTGCTGCTTTGAGATTTTTCCGAACGATAAGAAGCACTTCTTTGCGTGTTATAATTATTGCTGCTTTGTGTCTTGCCTGCACTTGCGGCGCTTTGGCTTCCATCGCAGTGCGATTTGTTTGCCGATTTTTTAATCGCATCGTATGCTTGGTTGATTTCTTTCATAGCCTCTTTTGCTATTGCATCATTAGGATTTAAATCGGGATGATATTTTTTTGCGAGTTTTTTATACGCATCGGTGCATTCTTTAATATCGGCATTTTCCCTAACGCCTAAAATTTCGTATGGGCTTGTTGCGATATTCACATATAATCCTCCTAAAATAAAAAAGTGCGCAGCCGGAGCTACGCACATAAAACGCATAACTCCGATATCTGTTGCGACACAGTTCATTCCAAGACAGGATATGACAATCAAAGCCATACATTTTTGATATAGTATGCCCATCTTGGAATAAACTATTAAACCGCGGCGCAACAAAAGCATATCACAAAACGCAGCATGCAGCCGATTGCTTTTTCTGCATGCCGTTATTGAAAAATATACTGTTGCGAGTGCTTTTGAATTAAAAAAACATGCTTTGTAATCGAGAACAAAACGGAAGCGGGAAAGGGGAGTGCGAGGAAAATCAATTTTCCTCACAGGCTTTGATGTATTCTTCGGCGGTCAGGATTTCGTAATTTACGGAATCGTAATATTCAAGCTCATATTCGGTGCGTGTGGCATAAACCTTGCGGCCGACTCCGATTATATAAAAATTAAGGCAACGGTTGGGATTTCGCAATTCTTTATGTGAAATATCGGGCGGCATGGTTTCGCCGTTATGGTCAATAACTGGCACAATCTGATAAAAATACTTACCTGCCACGAAATCCTCGTTTTCAAAAATGAAATCTCCCGGTGCTTCTTCGTGCTCGATTATAAACAGGTCGTTATCGCTGAAACCGAGCGCACCGCCGGTGGCACCGCGCATCCATTCGTTTGCTTTTGCGATAAAATCGTTTCTGTTCATAATTTTCCATTGCCTTTCCGCTGCAAAATTAAAAACAATTGCGGCATTCCCTGTGGCAGCAGGCAAGACTTATATTTATTTTGCCGCAAAAAAATCCGCCTCACAGGCGGTGAAAGCATGCGTTTTAGCGTATGCGTTTTTTATCTAAAAATGGGGCACGCTTTCGCGTGCCCCGCAAAACGGAAACGGGGTGTCCGTGTTTCCGTGTCTGCATATGGCGGTCCGTTCACCATACCAATAGACTATATCACATCGGCTTATAAATTTCAGCACAAATGCAAAAACACTGCGATTTTGATACAAAAAAACATCGATTTTTCAATTGTAAAGCAAAAAGTTAGCCAAATGCCAAATAACTTCAAAATCAGTTATATTTAATCGAAAATATGCAATTTTGCGCATTTAGCCGTTCAAATTCAAGCTTTTAAACTTATAAAATAAAAAGCCGCGCACAATTCATTTAATCGGGAAATGTTTTTTTCCGAATCAAAAAAATGAATCGTGCGCGGTATTTCAATTGCTTCTGTTAAACAGCACCGTGCATAAAAAACTGTGTTCGTTTTCGTTATAATGCCATTCGCATACGCCGTTGTATTTCTTTGCGGTTCTTTTAATGCTTTTTGTGCCGTAGCCGTGTATACCGCCGTCTGTTTTGGTGGTTTGCAGCGAGTCGCCGATAATTTTTCGGCTCAACGGCGCAACTGTTTTTTTAACATTTAAAACAACAAAGCTTTTCTCGTTTTTTTACTGAAAAAAATCAATATATGCGTTTTTCTGAGCTTTTTTTGCGGATTCGGCAGCATTGTCCAGCATGTTGGAAAGCAGCGCCACCAGATCATCGTCATTGATAAACGACAGGTTTGAAGTCCTAACCTCGGCATTGAACTTAATGCCGCTTTTGGCACACACAAAATCGTATTTGCTTAAAATCAAATCAAGCATTTTGTTGCTTGTTTTGCCTATGTAGCGGTATTCATCAAGATTTGTTTGCACCTTTGAAAGATAACTTTTGATTTCCTCGGTGCTTTCCATGCCGCTTATTGCCGAAAAATGGTGGCGCATGTCGTGCACCAAAATACGCTGCTCCTCGTTTTTCTTTTCAAGCAAATCGTAAAAGGTTTTGTTTATCTCGTTTCTTTGCCGCTCGGCTTGAAGTGTAATAAGCTCTGCTTCCTGCCTTTGGATAATATTATTATAAATAAAGATAAAGCAGCAAAACACAAGCGAAACGCAGCACACTATTGCGCAAATCAAATTCAGCGTTTTTGAAAAATTATATTTTGTGGAGGCGTAAAGAAATAATGTTAGTGTTATCGTTACTATTATAGGATATAAAAAAACAGGGTTGCCTGCCGCTTGCGCGCGTTTTTCCGAAATCTTTTTGTATGAAAAAAAGGGAGGAAACGATTTTTGCAAACTATCAAATATAAAAATTTTGCTTATTGTGCCGATTATAAACAGCGCCGCAAGATTGGTTTTATAAGCGTCTATAGGGATTTTTAAAAATGCGGAAATCCCGGCCTCGGCCACAAGCTCGGTTAAAAACATAACGGCAAGTAAAAACGATGAATGAAAAATGCAGCTTTTAAGCGATATTTCAAAGCACAGCATGCCGAATATCATATTAACCGAGAAAAACGACACATCGTTTATTATGTTTTATATTGTTGTCTAAAAATATTTACTGCGAAGGCGGCAAGGTAAAGCGCCGTTAAAATCGCAAATGTTGCCGGCAAGCTTCGTTTAAGCTTGAAGTTGTCGAAAAAAATAAACAAATGCAATCAGCGCTTCAAATAAGTAAACCGCCAAAAAGAGAAAAGTTGCATAGAAATTTAAGCCTTCCCGCCGCAATCGGCAATGGAAATCCGCATCGTGCCCACAGGCATATGCGCCAAAAGAATCAAACAGCCCAATATGCCGCTCTTTCGGCATATTGAATTATTTATTCGCCGAGCAGCATTAAAAAAAGCGGCGCTTGAATTCGGCTCGCTTTGAATATGCTATCGGAATGGAATATTTTCCACAAAGCGTGATGCGGTCTTTGCTATAATAGGTTATGTAGTTTGTGTTCACGATAAAGCTGTTGTGCGGAATTATGAAATACGATTTATTCAGCTTTTGCCGCCAGGTTTTGATGTTGTCGTGTGATTCGTATTCGCCGTTTCTTGTGATAACCTTCACTTTTCTGCTTTTGATTTCAACAAAAATAATATCGCGGCTGCGAACGGCGGCAACACCCTGCGATTTATCTTTCAAATAGAATTTGATTTCGGTGTTGTCCACTCTCGTGATTGCCTTTTCAAGGCCTTTGTAAAATCGCTCGCTGTTTATGGGCTTGTCAAAAAATCGCGCCACGCCCAAATCCATTGCCTCGTCCAAATAATGATTGTAGGCGGTTATGTAAATCAAAACTATGTCGGGATTTTTCTTTAAAAGCTGCTTGCCGAGGTTAATGCCGTCTATCTGCGGCATTTCGATATCAAGAAAAGCAATATCAAACTCCGTGTCGCTTTCCACAAGTTCGTTTCCGTTTTGGGTTGTGAAAAGGCTGTACGAAAGCCCGTTTTCGGCAAAATATTGGCTTATATGCCGCTCAACATCGTTTATATATTCGCGATCGTCGTCGCAAACAGCTATACTTACCATATAAACCAATCCTCCTTGTGCGGATTTTGCTCCGCCTGTTTAAACAAAAAATGCCGCAAACTCTTAATCATAGTTTACAGCATTTTTATCCGTGTTGCAAATTTTTTATTTGATTGAGCCGCTGTTTTTTACGGCGCAAATTTTAACCAGCTCTTTTATAACTTCTTTGTCACCCTCGGAGCAGAGCTTTAAATTATCCGTTATGTTGGTATCAGTGTCGTTTTTAAAATTGCCGAGCAAAAAAATAATCCGGCGTAACGCCGAGCGCATTGCATAAATCCGAAAGCGTTTCAAGGGTTACATGCCGCCTTGCCGTTTCTATATTTGATAAATATTTTGATGAAATTCCTATTTGCTCTGCCAAATCCTTTTGGCTGATATTCAGCTTTCTGCGCCTCTCTCCTATGCGAAAACCGATATCCTTATGATTGATTTCCATTAGTATCACCATAATAATTTTATCATTATAAATATTGCTTATAAACTAACAAAAAAAGGTTACAGTATTGCATATGGTAAGAATTATTGAACAAGTAAGCAGATAATATTTCTTTTTGTTTGCTTTTGTGTTTTTTGGTATTGAAAACAGTGCGTTTTTGCAAAAGCGGTTGCGCATTAAAAAGCCTTCTGTTATTATTTCGGTGTGTATAAAAAACACGGAAAGGAGGCGTAAGCTATTATGAAAAAATTCACAAAAGCGGTTCTTGATAAAGCAGTGAACAGCGCGCTCAAAACAAGCGCAAACAGCACCACATGCTCAAATATTTATCAGCCGAAAGCACCCGCCGCTCTTAAAAAAATTCAGCAAAAATAGAAAATGATAAATAATCTGGCGCTCAGGATAACCGAAAAGATGCTCAAAAGCGGCGGCATTTCCGAGGAGGAAAAAGGAGCTTTTACATATATGGCCTGTTTATGATAATATCGCAGGTTATGTTTTTTGCTTTTTCGTGCGCTTTGGGGCTGATTTTCGGTTGCTTTATCGAAAGCGTGATTTTTTATATTTCATTTGCGGCAATCAGAAAATTTGCCGGCGGTTATCATGCGGCAACGGAGGCAAGGTGCGAAATATCCTCCGCGCTCTCGCTTTTGGCATGCGTTGGGGTTATTCGGCTTTCAAAAATTTATGATTTCAGGACAGCCCTGCTTTGTGCCGCGGCGGTGTGTGCGGTGCTGATTTTTTTGCTTTTTTTGCCCGCTGGACACGCCTGAAAAAGCCGCTCGGCGAAAAGGAATTCAAATATTTTCGCAAGGTTTCCTGCATTATATTATTTGTAATTTGCAGCGCAATAATTGCGGCTTTTGTTTTTAAAGTGAAATTGGTTTTTGTGCCGTGCTGCGCCGCCCTTGTTTTAGAGGGCGTTCTTATAACCGCGGGCAAGGCCCAAAGGGTGCTCGGCGGCAAAAAAGAAAAAAGCGATTCTTTTTGAATCCGTTTAAAAAATTAAAAATTCCTCCCGATATGAAAGCGGAGCCTTTGGCGGCTCGGCCGAATTTCGGGAGGTTTTTATTTTATATATGCTTTAATTATGCGTTGCTTTTAATCCGTTATTGCGGCAAAAAGCTGCTTTATTCTTTCTGTTTTGCCGCTCAGATAAAGATAGCCGAAAAGCGCTTCAATTCCCGTAGCGGTGTGGTATTCGGCGTCTGTGGCGCTTTTTGGCGAATGGCCCACCTTAGCGTTTCTGCCGCGCTTGAATTGCGCCGTTTCCTCCTCGGTGAGCATGTCCTTAATTTTGGCGTAAGCCTCAGTTTGCGCCTTTGCGCTCACATACTTAACGCTTTCGCGGTGCAGCTCGTTCACCGGCCTGTTTGCTTCGCAAACCAGCGCCTCGCGCACAAGAATTTCATATATGCAATCGCCTATGAAGGCTAAATTGAGGGGACTCAATTGCCTCGGCTGAATTTCGGTGTCGTTAAATCTCATATTTTTCACCTCGCGTCAATATATGATATCAAATTTCACCGTTTAATTCAATATGCAATGCATATTTCTGTTGTGTTTTAAATAATTATGTTTGGTGTGTTCTGTGTTAGAAAACAGTGTAATTTCATAAAGCCGCAGAACGCTTTATTCCTTTTTTGTTCAATCAATTATTCAGCAATTCGGTGTTACGGCATATTTTGTTGAGCTTTTAAATGCCGGCAATGCTCGAAACGGCAAAGAAGATCAACTTTTTGATTTGATTTTGCGCACGGCATGCGGCTTGCAAACTAAAATGAAATAAACGGCATACATGAAATCACAATTTTTAAAAGCGGCGTCACTCTTTGATTTTGTAAGCCGGCACCGTTTTTTTATGTAAAGCCGAGTGCTTGTTAATCCGGCTTGCGGATAAATCTTGAAATAATCGGAATTAGCGGCGCATTTAAGCGTTTTACATTTTATCCTTTATGCATATTGACAATTTATTGACAAATTCTTGAATATGTATTGACAGCCTATGTTTTTATTTGATAAGATAAAATTAACAAAAACATACTTGAATTTATAATAAATTTTTTTATTGATAATTCACAATGTGCTGTTTTATATTTAATAATGCGGGCAGATGTCCAAATATATAATAACGGAGGTATGTATATGTATTGTCCAAATTGTGGCCTTAATAACCCAGATAATGCACTCAATTGTTCCGCTTGCGGAGCTGCACTCGGTGCCCAAGCTCCCGGAGCTGCACCCCCGGTTACACCCACCGCAGCGCCGGTTGCTCAAAAATCAAAAATTGACTGCAGGCTTGCTGGCAATCTTTTTGGGAACCTTGGGAATTCATAATTTTTTTATTTGGGGTTCACAACAAAAAGCAATTATTCAGCTTGTGGTTTCGCTTTTTGGGCGCAGCCGCTTTCGGCATCGGCCCTGTTGCAATAGGAATTTGGGCTCTTGTTGAGGGAATTATGATTTTGACGGGTAAAAATTAACACTGATGCAAACGGTGTTGCGCTTATTTAACAAAGCGTTGCAATTTTTATTCATAATAAAGAAAAAGCCTTAATATTTGATTTCCCCGTGTGCTTCGGGAAAATTAGCAATGCCGCCGCTTTCGCCAAGCTTTCTCGGCAGAGTGTCGGCAAAATTTATATTTGCAAAATAATTTAAGCACATTCGGCATTCATTATGATTGCCGAATGCTTTTGCGTTGCAGATGTTTTTAAATTATTATGATAAAAAAATAAAGCCATTATCATTTGCATAATGCAAAATGATAGTGGCTTTTTTTGTTTGTGCTGATTTAAATGTATTATGCTGTTGCGGCGGCTATGCCTTTTTCTTTGCCGCTTTTTGAGCCTAAAAAGCATAAATAAGCCCGGCAAAGCAGAGGAAGCCAAGGCAAGCACCGCATCAAGTGCCGCAGAATTGTTAGCCGCTGTGTTTATGCTGCAAATCGCATCTTTGGCAAAGGAATAAACAGGGTTTAAAAGCATGCATATATAAACCCAATAAGTTCCCTCAAAATAAACGGAAACTGCCGTTATTGCCAACAAAAAAGCAAATTGAATTATGTATCCCGCTTTTGTAAGCTTGCCGCAGAAGCGCAGTCCGAAAAGCAAATTAAAAATAAGTGCCAAAATGGCGGTGATTATGTCTAATACCGTAAGCCATGTATCCTGCGTGGAATTTCTTAGTGTTAATCCGCCTATCAAATAAAAAGCAACCGTTGCCGAAACGGCGGAAAGGATTGAATAAAGAATTTGCGCAAAATGCTTAATACATTTTTTCATATTGATTCCCCGTAATAATTATTTGCTTATTACCGTTTAACCAAGGCGCGGTTATTATTATTCAATGGGAACAAGATTTTTAAGGCTTACATCCATAATCGGAGCAGAGTGGGTGAGTGCACCGCAGGAAACAAAATCCACACCAGTGGCGGCGATTTCTTTAAGCCTTTCTTTGGTAACATTTCCGCTGCATTCCGTTTGTGCTCTGCCGTTAATATATTTAACGCATTCTGCCATTTGTGCGGTGCTCATGTTATCAAGCATAATAATGTCTGCTCCTGCTTCAACAGCTTCTTGCACCTGCTCAAAGGTTTCGGTTTCAATTTCAATTTTTCTTACGAAAGGTGCATATTCTTTTGCGGCCTTAATCGCTTTTGTAACGGAGCCTGCGGCGCCGATGTGGTTGTCTTTAAGCAAAACTCCGTCTGAAAGATTGTAGCGGTGGTTTTTGCCGCCGCCCACGGTTACGGCATATTTTTCAAACGGGCGCATATTCGGTGTTGTTTTGCGTGTGTCAAGCAAAGTTGTGCCCGTGCCTTCAAGCTCCTTGGCGTATTCTTTTGTTATTGTGGCAATTCCGCTCATTCTTTGCAAATAGTTAAGCGCTGTGCGCTCGCCGGAAAGCAGTGCTCTGATGTCGCCGTAAACAACGCCGAGCAGCATTCCTTTTTCAACAAAATCGCCGTCCTTAACGCTTGTTTCAAATTTTGCATTTTCGTCAAGCAGTGTGAATGTGCGTTCAAAAACACCAAGGCCGCAGATTATGCCGCTGCTTTTGCAGATAAGCTCCGCCTTGCCTTGCCTGCTTTCGGGCATAACGGCGTTTGTTGAAACATCCTCGCTTGTGATATCTTCTTTAAGAGTGTTGATGATATAATCGTCAACATTGATTTTCATTGTTACACCATTTATCATAAAATTCGGGATCCTTTCGTTTGATTTCTGCCATGATAATGTTTTTGAATTCATTTTCACGCTCTGCCTTCGGCGGCATTGCGGCAAAATCAATTTCAGGCTCATATTGCGGCTTTTCAGAATCGTCGCCTGCAATTAAATCCGCCGCGCGCTTAGAGAAAACAAGGCTTTCAAGCAGGCTGTTTGATGCAAGCCTGTTTCTGCCGTGCACTCCGTTGCAGGCCGTTTCGCCTGCGGCGTAAAGGTGGCGCATGGATGTGCAGCCGTTTATGTCCGTTTTGATACCGCCCATCATATAGTGCTGGCCGGGTGTAACGGGCACCTTGTCTTTTGTTATATCATAGCCCTCTTCCATGCATTCCTCAAAAATATTAGGAAAGCGCTTTGCGGCTTCTTCACTTGTCATCGTCGGTAGAGTAAGATAAACATGGTCTGTGCCGAATTTTTCCATTTCCTTGCAAATGGCGTTTGTAACAACATCGCGTGGTTGAAGCTCGTCCGTAAATCTTTCGCCGTTTTCGTTAAGCAAAATTGCACCCTCGCCTCTTACGCTTTCGCTGATAAGAAAGCGCCGCCCGCTTTTTTTGCTGTAAAGCGTGGTGGGATGAATTTGAATATAGTTTATATCTTTAAGCTCGATATTGTGCTTAAGTGCAATTGCAAAGGCGTCGCCCGTGATGTGCGGAAAATTGGTGGAGTTTTTAAACAAACCGCCTATGCCGCCCGTTGCCAAAATAACATCTCTTGCAAAAATTGCGCTTCTTTCGCCGTTTGCGTCTTCAACAACTATACCGTAGCAGGTGTTGTTTTTTTCTATAATATCAATCATCGTTGTGTTTTGTAACGAAAGTGATGTTTTTTTCTTGGTTTTTGGCTATCGCAAGCAGGGTTGCCGTGATTTCCTTGCCGGTTTCGTCCTTATGGTGCAAAAATCCTGTTTTTGCCTGTGGGCGCCCTCTCTTGTGTAGTTGAAATCGCCGCCGTTATTAGTGTCAAAGTCAACGCCGAGCTTAACGAGCGTTCCGATAACATCGGGTGAAGATTCAATCATAACCCTAACGCTTTCGGGATCGTTTTTCATAATGGCCTGCTTTCATTGTGTCTTCAAAATAGCATTCAAAATCATCAATGCTTTTAAGCACGCAAACACCGCCCTGAGCCAAATATGAATCACATTCTTTAAGATCTTCTTTGGTGATAACAAGAGCTTTTTTATCCTTAGGCAGGCAAAGTGCGGCAAAAAGCCCCGCAACTCCGCTGCCGACTATTACAACATCGGTTTTAATGGATTTTTCTTTCATTTTTCAATTACCGTTTTTGGCAGTTTAGGCTGCCTCCCTTTTTATTTAAATATACTTATTCTAATATATATGTAGTTTGCCCGGCAAACAAGATTTGATAAAAAAATTAACAAAAATCATTTATGCAGTTGTAATTTTTTTCGCTTTAAAACCGGCAAGTCACATTTAATTTTTTTAGGATGCTAATTTTTTAGTTAATTTTGTGTTGGGAGTTTGCTAATATTAAAAATATGGAAAAAAATTTTTATTTTTTTATCATATTTTCTCATAATCTTTACTTTGATTTGAAAAAAACGGGCTGTAGTATTATGAACGTTAATGTTTACGATTTTGATAACACTATTTATGACGGTGAAACTCTTGTGGATTTCATTCTTTATTTCGTGCGCCGCGATATTAGGATTTGGCGCTATATTCCCAAATTGATTGTGATTGCGATTAAGGATGGGCTTCATCTTTTCACGGTTGAAGAGGCAATCGGCGCATATGCTTCCTTTTTGGAAGGATATTATGTTAAAATCGGCGATATTTCTGCCGCCGTTGTTGATTTTTGGGATAAAAACGAGCACAAGATAAAGCCGTGGTATAAGAAAGTGCAAAAAGAAAGCGATATTATAGTTTCCGGCTCAACGGATTTTTTGCTTGATGAAATAGCAAAAAGAATCGGCATAAAGCATTATGTCGGCTCCAGCATAGATAAGGAAACGGGCAAATTCAAGCGCCTTTGTTTTCTTGAAAACAAGGTTAAAATTTTTAACGAGGTTTTTCCCGGAATGCATATAGAGAATTTTTACACGGATTCCATGAACGATAAGGCAATGATGGATATTGCCGATAATGTTTATTTCGTTAAGAAAAACAAAATCACAAAGATTAAATAAACAGCATATATAAAGCAATTTGCAAAAAAAGCTTTAGCTGTTATTGTGCATCGCTGAGGCTGCCGGCGGTGTGTGCGGTTTTAAAACCCGCTGCAAATATTGCAGCCGAAAGGCAAGGAAAAGATTGAATGGGCAAAATAAACGATTTTTTTAAAACAGTAAAAATCATAAAAAAAGATGTTGGCGAGGAAACTTATTTAACCTGGCGCGAAACGCTTTCATATGCGGTGGGGCGCGGCGCACAGGGAATGAACACAAGCATGACCTCGTCAAAATACATAAATTTCTTTTTAACAAACGTGCTTTTCAAAAAGCTTAAAGACCCAATGAGCGTGGCGGCGCAAATCAGGCTTTATTGCGGAATTTTTGATGCAATAAACGACCCGATTATGGGCGTTATAGTTGATAAAAACCAGAACTAAGGACGGGCAAATGCGCCCCTATATCAAATGGGCACCGCTTTTCGTTTCGCTTGTTATGATATTGTTTTTTATCGGCAGCGCAGATGCATCGCCTGTTTTTAATATTATTTACACCACCGTGCTTTTCGTGGGCCTTGATGTAACCTACACGGCGTTTGATATTCCGATGGGTGCGCTTGCGTTTTCAATCACTCCGAGCGGAATCGAGCGCACCAAGCTTTTCGGAGTAAGCTCAATCATACGCTCCGTTTTGGGCGCGCTGCCGCAGGTTTTTCGTTGCGGGTGCGGCACTGTTGCCTTATTTCAAGGATCACACACCGCAGGCGTATCTTACCTCGGCAATTATTTCGGCAATAGGAATTGTGTTTTTTTAACAAGGCTCACCTATAAAAACACAAAAGAAAGGGCAGAGCATAAGGAAGATGTGCCAGCCGTTAAGGATTGCTTTGCTCTGCTGTTTAAAAACAGACCTTTGCTTATGCTTTTCATCGGCAATATCTTTTTTGTTATCTGCAAAATTGCGGAGCAGGTTTCGTTTTATTTCGTTGCCGATCTTATGTTTAACCGAAAAATATAATATTTTTTTATTGATGTTGTTAAGTTTCCGGGCTTCCTTTTTGCGGGAATACTTGTTCCTAAAATTATCGAATCGCTCGGTAAAAAAAGGCAGACAGTAAAAAAGTTTTATCAGGGCTGCTGCGTTGCCGCTATAATTTTTGCATGTGCTTTTTTTGCCGTAACCTGCTATAACGGGCTTATGAATAAAACCGAGGGCACAAGTGTTTCGCTTTTCGTTGGCATACTTGTTGTGCTTTTCACGGGACTTACGGCAATTCCGCTTGAATTTAAAAACCTTATCCAAAAGGAAATGGAAGCGGAAACGGTTGATTATATCGAATGGAAAAACAGGCACCCGCGTTGAGGGTATTATGCTTTCCATAATGAGCTTCACGGGCAAGATTGAAAACACATTTTCATCTTCAATCGGCCTTGCAATTCTTGGTATAACCGGCTATATGCAGCACACGGAAGGCTCCATGGTGCAAAATTCGCAAACCAATATGGCTCTGTTTTTGCTCACAACTCTTGTGCCGGCAATAGGCTATCTGCTTATGCTCATCCCGATACATTTCTATAATATCACCGGCGACGGTCATCGCCAAATGATGAAGGAAATTATGGAAAGGCGTGCACAGCTCAAATCCGAAAAGGGCACAGAAGCCGAAGTGTCGGAATCTGTTGCCGCAAACGGTTGATTGCTTTTTATGCATTCGGCGGGAGGTGCACTGCGCCGCCCGCCGCTTTTATTTCGGGCAAAACGAACGGCTGAAATTAACTTTTTAAATTCTGCGTTTCGGCTCCTGAGCCTGTATTTTAAAACGGTGGTTTTATGAAAATAACTTTTATTGCAGACACTCATTATTATTCCAAATCCCTCGGCACCTGCGGCAAGGCATATGAATTGCGCTCCGGGTCAGACCAAAAATGCCTTGCCGAAACGGCGGAAATCACTGATGCCGCATTTGCCGATATTGCAAAGTCGGATACGGATGCCGTATTCATCCTCGGCGATGTTTCAAATGACGGCGAAACGGTTTCTCACCTTGAATTTCGCGAAAAGCTTTATAAGCTTCAAAAAAGCAAGCCGGTTTATTTGATAACGGCCACGCATGATTGGTGCTGTGACGAAAATCCGCGCCGCTTTGACGGCGACAGTGTTTATCACGATGTGCCCGTTATGAAAAGCCGTGATTTGCCGAAATTTTATGAGGATTTCGGCCCCAAGCAGGCGATAAGCACCTTTATCACAAAAATAGGCACCGTTTGTTTTGTTATTGCGCTTTCGGAAAAGGTGCGCGTGCTGTGCCTTAACGACGATAAAAACGAAAACGACCACGCAGGCTTCACCGCCGATTGCCGCCGCTGGATAACCGAGCAAATCGAGGATGCAAAAAAATGCGGCTGCACGCTTATCGGCATAGAGCATCATTTGCTTGTGCCCCATATTTCGCCGTTGCTTACGGGCGGCTCCACCTGCGTTGAAAACCGAGAGGAGGTTGCTTCGTTTTTTGCGGATGCAGGGCTTAAATATATGTTTGTCGGCCACAGCCATATTCAGCACACCGATTCTTTCACAAGCCCGGCAGGCAACAAGATAACGGAGGTTAATGTAGGCGCGCTAAGCGGCTATCCCGCGCCGATTGTTGATGTGCTTGTGCTTGATGACGGCAGGCTTAAATATGATGTTCGCCATTTGAAATCGTTTCTTTTGAACGGGCGCGAGGTCGATGCCGAAAGCTATCTTGCCTGCCATGCCACGGATTTGATTTTCAGAATAACCGAATGCAGAGATAAAAGGCAATTTTCCGAAAGAATTGAGGCACTCGGAATAAATCCTCAAAAGCTTTTGCCGCTTTGGGGCATTATTAAGCCCCTGCTTAAAAAGGTTGACACGGCACTCGTTTGGGATGTGTATAAATTGCTTAAAGCTATGCATTTGCAAGGTAATATCACCCGTGCGCAGGCACTTGAATATCGCTATAAGCCGCTTCGCGAAATGATAGGCGAAATTTGGCTTTCTGCGCTTGACGGCTCCGTGAATATTTATCCCCGCGGCAGCGCATATTACAATCTTGTTTCGGCGGCTGTTTCGGCGCCGTCAAAAATAATAAAAAGCAATGCGGATTTAAAGCAGCTTGTCTCGGCGGCGGATAATATCTTAACCGGCGGCAGATATAACAATCAACACGATATAATATAATTTTGCGTATTGCTCAACAGGTTATCGCAAAAATAAACGGCAGATGATTTCTCATCTGCCGTTAGACTGTCGATAAAGTGGCTAAAGCGCGCCGAATAAAAATAAATTAACCTTTTTGCCTCCCCTTGCAAAGGGAGGTGGGTGCAACTTGTTGCACTCGGAGGGATTGTGAAAAAAACGGCTTGGACATCGAGTCCAAGCCGTTTTCGGCTTTTTCGGCAGGCAAGCGTGAAGGTCTGAAATAACATAAGCCATAATCGATTAAATGAATTCTTGCTTGCTTGCTTAATATTGCATTAAAACGATAAAGCCTTTGATTTAACCCTGCCGAATATGATTGCTTCGGCAGGAAAGCTTTTGCTATTCGGCCTTGCCGAATTTTTTCTTTTTGCGCGTTGATATTACCGCGGCACTGCCACCGCTTGCAAGTAATAATGCCGCGCATAATGCAAGCATGCCGCTTGCGCCGGTTTGAGGGACTTTTTTTATCGCTAGGTAAATTTCCTGTAACCGTGTCTTTTTCCGAATTTTCTTTGGTCTCCGCAGGTTTTTTCTCAAGTGCGTTGATTGCGTCCTCGATAGCCTCTGCCATAGCGTCAACTTCAGATTGCTCGGTGATATTCTTGCCGCGAACAACGGCGTTTATTGCTGACTGTACCGCCGAAAAGTCCTTGTATTCGTCCTTGTTCAGCGCGTTTGCCTTGGCGATAGCTTCGTCAACCTTGCTGTAATCCGCGTCTTTGTATTCAAGTGCGCTTATTGCATTTTCGATAGCCTTTGCCATTGAATCAACTTCAGATTGTTCGGTGATATTCTTGCCGCGAACAACGGCGTTTATTGCTGACTGTACCGCCGAAAAGTCCTTGTATTCCTCCTTGTTCAGCGCATTTGACCTGGCGATAGCTTCGTCAACTTTGCTGTAATCCGCGTCTTTGTATTCAAGTGCGTTGATTGCGTTCTCAATAGCTTTCGCCATGGCGTCAACTTCAGATTGCTCGGTGATATTCTTGCCGCGAACAACGGCGTTTATCGCTGACTTCACCGCCGAAAAATCCTTGTATTCGTCTTTGCTCAGCGCATTCGCCTTGGCGACAGCTTCGTCAACCTTGCTGTAATCCGCGTCTTTGTATTCAAGTGCGTTGATTGCGCCCTCGATAGCCTCTGCCATTGCGTCGACGGCTGTTTGTTCCGTGATGTTCTTGCCGCGAACAACGGCGTTAATTGCCGACTGCACCGTCGAAAAGTCCTTGTATTCGTCCTTGTTCAGTGCATTTGCCTTGGCGATAGCGGTGTCAACCTTGCTGTAGTCCGCATCCTTGTATTCAAGTGCGGAAATGGCATTTTCAATAGCCTTTGCCATTGCATCAACCGCCGCTTGTTCGTCGATGTTTTTGCCTCGAACAACTTCATTCACTGCTGCATCCACTGTGGAAAAATCTTTATATAAGTTTTTATCAAGTGTTTTTACCTTATCAAGCGCCGCGTCAACATTGGTGTAATCCGCCGGATATACGGTGAATTTCACAGGTGTGCTGCCGTCTTTTTGAATATATGTGTCGCCGCCGTCCTCATTTGTGTAGCCGCTTCCTCTGATACCGCCCGAAAGGTTGAGTGTTCCAACCTTGAGCGCCGTATTTCCGGCACAGCCGGTGTTGAATATCACCGTGCCGCCGCTGAACGAGGCCGTGCCGTCGGGTATTTTTATCAGAGGCTGAACATAATCATCGCTATACCAGCTCGCCGGAAACGCGATGGGCGTATATTCGCCCCAATCCCATGCCGCATCAAGCGTTCCGCCGCTGACGAGAAGATTCTTGCAGTATATGGCATGCGATGCGTACATTAAATCATTTCTGTTTGGATATTTACGCACCGCCTCGCGCACCGTCAGGCTTCCGCTTTGAAGCTGAACGGTGTCGGCGTTAATATGGCCGCTTATCACAGTGCCTATAGATACAGTAAGCTTATTGGGGCCGTAAATATGATTTGCCGTTACCTTACCGCCGGTAACCGAAAACATTGCCTGACCCTCTCCGGCATTATAGCCGTCCATATATATACCGCCGCTGCATTCAAATTCACCGCCGCTTACCTCAATGTTTCCGTTTGCCGTGGAAAACCAATCTCTTCCGACTGTAACGGCACTGACACCGTCATTTGTACCCAAAGCGCTTATCTTGCCGCCGGAAAGCTTCAGATCTCCGTTGGAAATGTTGATTGCATGACTTGCCGCTGCCGTAAATGATGCGCTGTCCGACACATACAGATTTCCAATATTGATGCGTAAACCGTATGATAAGCCTTTATCTGTCATATCAGCAACAGTTTCGGTAACAATTTTGCCGTTGCCGGATACCGTGACATTGCTTTTGTAAATATCGATACCCTCGGAAAAAGATTCTCTTACATTGCTCGGTTCCTCGGTGTCAAAGGACTCGCCTCCGATACCTGTGAGCGTTCCGCCGAAAACGGAAAGGCCGTGCCCCTCCGAAATCTCAACTCCAAATGAAAATGCACAGTCGCCGGAGGAAGTTTTACCGCCCTGCGCGGTCACCGCGCCGCCTTTAAGCGTAAGGTTGCCTTCCGCATAAAGAGCAACGGAATAGGTCCACGCATTGCCGCTGTTGATATGCTCGCCGGAGTTTACATAAAGTTTGCCCGTGCCGTTTGTTTCACCCTGCACCGTCAGCGCGCCTGCGGCGTAAATTCCGTAAATATAAATCTGTTTTTGATACTTGCCGTCCTGCGCCGCCGTTGCACTGCCGCCGATGATCCGGTTTTCCGTGCCGTCTGCCAAGATAACGGTTGCGCCGTCGGGCAGTTTTACTGCGGTCGTTGCCGTTGTGGCAAAAGAAACGCCTTTGAGCGTAAGAGTTTTGGTGCCGTTATCCCATGTTGAATTTTCCGAGCCGGTTTTGGCGCTGTTCAGCAGGGCGATTGCTTCCGTGCCGCCGTCCGAGGCGGTGAAGTCCGCCGTTTTGTCGCAAAGCTTTGCCCACTTTGCTGTCAGCGTAATATTGCCTGTGACGGGGTTTGTAAAGTCATATGCCGTGTCGCCGTTGTACCAATCACCGATGAAAATATAGCCGCTCCAGGTGAGCTCTTCGGGCTTTTGTGCCGTCATGCCGCTTTGCAAAACCTGCTTGGCGTAATCGGTGTTATCGACCCGGTAGGTCACGGTGATGCCGCTAATCCTGTTTCCGGGGTCTTGGATGCTGCCATAGAACATGCCGCCGGTGATGCTGCTGCCGTTATTAGCATTAACATACATGGCATCCGAGCCCATTCCGCCGGCCGTGCAGCCGATGATCTTCACATCGCCGCTGATAGTGAGTGTTCCGGCGTCAGAGATGCCGCCGCCATACGGGTTGGACTCACTTTTCGCATGGCAGTCCCGGATCTCCGCCGTGCCGGACAGGGTGGTGCGGCCAACATTACCATTGTTGTACTCGCCGTCATTGCGGATGCCGCCGCCATAAGCCGGCCCGTATTCATCGGCCACCGCCGTGCAGCCGATGATTTTGCCGCCGGTCATGGTGAACTGCCCGCCTTTAGCGACAAACACACCGCCTCCAAAAGCAAAATGCCCCTCAGCTTTGCAGCCCACGATGCTGCCGCCGTTCATAGTGAACCGGCCGCCGCCATCAACGTACACACCGCCGCCGTAGCTGTTGTTCTTGTCTGTAAGGCCCGTGCCGCCGTAGATTACGCCGCCGTTTACGGTTTTTGTGCCGCCGGTGCCCCACTTCCACAGGCCGTTAGCGTCAGGGGTGAATTTATATGTTGATGTGGGGTCGCTGTCCTCCAACGTCAAGTGACCGCCGTCTGCAATCTTTATAACGCTTCCGTTGCCGGAAATTTCAAGCATATAGCCGTAAATATCCAGTGTGACAGCGCGCTTAACAATCAGCGTGGAGCCGATTGCAATATCGCTTTTCAGCGTGATGATGTCTGTGCTGCTGTCAGACAGCGCATCAACAAGCTCCTGTTCCGTTTCAACTTTCTTGTTAGTTTCGCTTTCGGCAAATACGCTTGTAGGCACAAGGCATATCACCATACAAATGGCGAGCAGTATACTTAATAATCGTTTCTTCATTTCGCATTACCTCCGTGTTGATACGATTTTTTGCGTTTTACTGTAAACGCCGTAAAAACGCTGCCGCTGATGAACATCAGTGCGATCCACAGCGTGAAGCCGTTGCCGTCGCCGGTTTGAGGGGATTTTTTTATCGCTCGGTAATTTGCCCGTAACCGTGTCTTTTGCCGTAATTTCTTTTGTGCCGGCCGAGTCTGCAAAATATTTGCCGCAGCCTTCGCAACGCCAATATTCGATGTTGCCTTCAGCGTCGGTTGTTGCCGCCTTGGCAGGGAAATTCACAAGATTTGTGTGATTGCTTGCGTTAAGTTCTCCGTAAGCTTTGCCGCAAAGCTCGCATATTGCTTTTTCGGCGCAGGTTGCTTTTCCACCGGTGTGGTTGGTAATTACCTTGCCGCAATAATCACAGATATGGTCTTTATCCACGTCTTCGTGATCGGAGATGACCTTTTCGCAATAGTCGCAAATATGGTTTTTATCCGTATCATCATGCAGGCACACATATCCGCACTCACCGCACACGCCGTTTTGCCACTCGTGGGCTTCGTTTGCCACAATCACCGCGCCGCAACAGGTGTACTTCTTTTCGTGCCCCTGTGCATTTCGGAACCATTCGGCAGTGCCGGTGTGATTGCTTGCATCAAGTGCTCCGTAGCTTTCGCCGCAAACCTCGCACTTTGCTTTCTCGGTGCAGGTGGCGGTGCCGCCCGTGTGCTCGGCAAGCACATTGACAGTCTTTCTCACGGTAAAGATGTAGCCGTCGGCATTTTTTTTAATACGAGACATACATCGAATTTATTTTTCATCCGGTTGATACCAATCATGGCTGACCGTGCCGCTCCAAACGCCGTTTTTCTCGGTTATTTCAAAATCAGCGCCTATGAATTCAAATTCATATAAGCCGTTTTCAATCGTTACGCCGCTCGGCAGTGTGCCGACTGTTACAATGCAGTCCTGCCCCGCGCAAACGCGCTCGGGTGCGGTTATCTCTATACTCGGTATCGCCTGCGGTGAAGTGGTTTGCCCGCAAGCCGAGCACTTTTTATAATACATTCCGTTTTCGGTTATAAATTGATAAGTGTGGTCGCTGCGAAGCTTAACCTTTATGGTGTGAGTGCCGTTTCCTGTTTCAACGGTTACGGTTTGCTCGCCAGAACCTGCTAAGGTATAGGTTTCGCCGTTTGGTGTAAGCGTCGCGCCGTTTGCTTTAACTTTTGTTACACCGTTAATACCCTTAAGCTTGAATTCGGCAGGGGAGCAATATTCTCCGCCGTCCTCAATTCCGTCAAAAATATATCCGTATTCAAATGTTACCTTCGTGGTTTCACCGAATTTTCCGTTTGCGGGTGAACTTGTTTTGTGAAGCTCATAGCCGTTGCCGAGCCTCGGCTTGCCGCTGTTAGGAAGAATGAAGCCTTCGCCGCTTTTGCCGGTAAGCAACATATCGGGCATGAGCTTTTCTTTTGTTTCTTCGTTGATAAATTCAAGCGTAAGCGTTTCCATGCCAGAGCTAAAGCCCGCCGATGCGAAACTGTTTGAATCAACCGCCACTTTCAGCGAATAAGGCTCCAGCACAAAGTAATTATTCGCGGATTCGGGCAGCTTATCGCGGCTGTCAATTCCCGCAAAGTCCGCAGAAGCCACAATATCCCAATCTCTCAAATCGCAGAGAGCAACTTCTTTTGTCTGCTTGTCGGTGGCATTATATGAAATTGAAACCGTTTGCCAATCGTTTGCTTCGTGGCCTGTCACAAGTATGTTTCCGCTGCTTGAAGCCGAAAGAATATTGCCGCGCTTAAATTGGGTTTCGCTGCTCGAAAAATAGGGAAAAGTATTCCTCAGCTGCAAAAGCCCTCTGTAATACGAAAATACATCAAAATAGGTGGCAATATTTTTCCATTCAAAAACATTTCTGCCAAGCTCGGGTGCGCATATTTCGTCGCCCGCGTCGATATATAATATTCTGTTTGAAACCGCAAGCAGGCCCGCCGCAAACTTTGCTTTTTTAACGGCTGTTTCGTTTCTCTGATCGCTTGAAACACCGAGGCTTTCGCATATTTCCGCATAGAGTGATTTGCCGCTGCGCTCCTCAAAAATCAGCGCACTCGGCAGATATGCGGAATTTGCATTTGTTGAGCGCCTGAAGGTTTCGCCCGTGCAAACGGTGCTCGGGTGGCTGTTTTTCGTTTTGCATTCGCCGTCGGCAAAGAAGGCTATGCGGTTATCAACGGAGCTTATCGCATTGATGGCAGCACTGAGTGTATCGGAATCGATAAGCGCACTTTGCTCAAACGAAAAACCGTCAATATGGTATTCGTTTACCCAGCCGAGCAGAGTGGTGATGAGCCAGTTTCTGTACATCAGTCGCTCGCTTGCCAATTCGTTTCCAAAGCCGGAACCGTCAAGCTTTTCGCCCGCTTCGTTTAGGCGGAAGTAGTAGTTTGGCACGGCATTGTCAAATGTGCCGTTGTTTAATTCCACAAAGCCCGCAGGGAGCTTGATTATAACCGCCAATCCCGCCGAATGGAGCACTTTTATCATTTGCCTCAGCTCGCTGACAGCGCTCTGTTGATCGGTTGCGCATTGCAAATTGAGCGCGAATGCGTTTTCCGCATCACACACGCCGTCAAGCTCTACCGCAGTTACGCCGAGCTGCTTGATGTAGTCAAGCCCTGTAGACGGATTATCGCTTATATCGTCATAATGTGTTCCTGCCTCGGTAAAACCGAGGAATTTTCCGCTGTTTTTAACATTTGCGCTTGAATCTTTAGTGAAGCTTGCAACATCGAGCCTGTAAACACAGCGCGATTTTGCGCTGTCAAAATACACATGGCTGTCGCCGTCCCAACCCTCGGGCTTAAAAGAATAGTGGTCGAAATCAATTGTGTATGAGCGCTTTCCGTCCCTGCCGAGCTGGCGAGAATAAGGGTCGGCAATATCCTTTGTATTTCCCGTATCAGCGTCCGTTACGCTGTAGGTGTAGTAAAGAGAATGCCAGTTGCCTGTAAGCGTTATCTCCCACACACCAGTCCACTTGCCGTTTTCATACAGCTTTTTGAGCGTATAAGAGGCGATTTTCGTTGCGCCTTGTTCATCATCGGTTCCACATTGAAAAATGTTAACCTTTACTTGAGATGCCGAAGGCGACCAAAATCTGAATCTCATCTTTTCGTCTTTGCCGTTACCGATAATGTTGGCTCCGAGGTCATATTCGCTGTAGCCGTAGTCATTATCAAGCTTCTGCGCGGCTGTGTTGTAGGCGGTATCAATCACCTTGCCGTCACCGTTGTTACCGTCACTTCCGAAAGCCGTGAATGCTTTTCCGTCGGCAAACACCCCAGTAGGCAAAAGGCACATCGCCATACAAAGGGCGAGCAAAATGCTAAGAATCTTTTTTTTCATTGGCAATACCTCCATTTAAATATTGCGGTGCATATTTAGCTGCAAATAAAGTGACTCCCTGCTTAAGCACTTCCATTTGCGATTTTAAATAATATTCGTCCTCAAACATGGCATAGTGAACACTTGCGCGGACGAAAATGAATATAAGCGGCGTTGTAATGGTGTAGGGTATGCCGATTTTCGGTTCAAGCTGCTTTGCATATTCCGTGTAGCGCTCGTTTACGCCCTCAAAGAATTTCTTGCCGTGCTCAATATATTTAGGATGGGTATAGATCTGATACATCAAACGGTACTTTTTGCCGTGCTTTTTTGCTGTCCAATACGGCACCTCTTCAATAAAGCGCATCACATCTTTAGGGTCTTTCGGCGCTTTTTCCATAAAATCATCTTCCACCTTTGCCATGCAATATGCGGTGGATTCGAGTATAAGCTCATCAAGATTTTTGAAATAAACATAAAGATTGCCAGTTGTGCAGTTGCAAGCCTTTGCAAGTGCCTTGATTCCCGTGCCGGTTAAGCCGTTTTCGGCATAGCACTCAAAGCATTTTTCCATAATTTCCTGTTTTTCAATGTGTTGTTGCTCTGTTCTCATAATTTATAATTCCTTTTTAATAACTAATCGTTCATTCATTTATAGCATAGCATATATAAAAAAAGAAATCAATAATAATTTGCAAATAAAAACAAAGTTTGTTGCGTTTTGATTTTTGTGTGTCTGTTTTTACACCGAAAATGTTTTATTGTGATAAAATTATTATTTAGTGCAAATTTGTTCTTGACAAATTCTTATAATCGGTTATAATAGTAAGCGCGCTGAGTTAGGCGTAATTGAATATAGAGGTATAGTGTAACGGTAACACTCCGGACTCTGACTCCGTCATTTAAGGTTCGAATCCTTATACCTCTGCCAATACCTCGGAACATTCGTGTTCCGAGGCTTTTTTATGCCCGAATACTGCTTTTTACGGCGGTATTCGGGCACTTTTTCTTTGCTTCAAAATCTTGTGAGAGTTTTTGAGAGATTCTAAGAGACAGCAAATTTCAAAATTCCAAAGTCATTTTAGTGCGATTTAAGGCATTTATGACTGAGACTTTTTGAGAGATATTGCTTAAATCAAAATCGTAACACGAATTGAAATGAGCAAAAAAATCTGAGAGACATTTCAAAAAATAAGGAGGGCTTAAAGTAATAAAAACTTTAAACCCTCACTTTTAAGTTTGCCCTTTTATATTGTTTATCCATCAAAAATGCAAAGGTAGCCATCAAAAAAATAAAGCGGTCTGTAATAAACAGATCGCTTTTTTACTTGCAATTAGTATTTGGTCAAGTTAACATACACTAAATTGGTTTTTCGTAGAACTGTTACATCTACACATATCTCTTTAAATAGTATAATATCACACTTTTATCTATCGGTCAACTAATCTCGATATTTTATTTCCCCTATTCATCAGCAGTTGGTCAGCCTAAATAGATTATGTGAAATTTATTCTTATTTTGAAATGGAAGGAGTAAACAAAATGTCCAAATACGGAAGCAATATTTATAAAAGGAAAAAGACGGCAGATGGGAAGGGCGTTACATTGTAGGTTATAAGAATAATCGTTCTATATATAAATCGGTATATGCAAAAAAATATTGATGAATTAAAAAGAAAAAAATGCAATGTATTTTGACTTGTGATATAGAAAAAAATCTACCACATTAAATGAACTGATTTACTCCTGGCTGTGTTACGGTAAAAATCAAAAAAATAAGAAATCGACTTATGATAAATACAGTTACATTATGGAAAAGCATATAAAAAACCAGGGATTGGTGAAATACGGCTTAAAAATCTTACTTCAGTTCAGGTTAATCAATTTTTTTAAATGATAAGTTTAAAAAAATTATTCTGCGTCATATGTTAAAAACAATGGCTATAATCATTAAATCAGCAATTGATTATGGACATAAAGAACAGTTAGCTGAGTTGCCTAATATTCAAGTTAATATGCCTTTTTCACCAAAAAAAGAAGTAAACATCTTGGGGCTTGATGAGCAAAGACAATTAGAATCATACATCAAAAACAATCAGAGTCTTACAGCATTAGGAATAATGTTATCTCTTTATGCAGGATTAAGAATCGGCGAAGTTTGTGCTTTGCGATGGAATAACATAGATTTTTAAAAAAATCGTATTATCACTGTTGACTCAACTATTGTTCGTATTAAAAAAATGAAAAATAATAAATGGATATACAAAATTGGCCCGCCTAAAACTACGTATTCAAAAAGAGATATTCCGATCACAAATAATCTTTATCAACTGTTAACTGCAGAATTTAGAAATAATAAATCGCCATATATTATTTCCAATCAAGAAAGTTTTTTGAATATAAGAACTTTCGAATATAGGTATCACAAGTTACTGAAAGATGCAGATTTGTATCCTCACAATTTTTCATACATTCAGACACACATTTTGCAACACGGTGCATCGAAAGCGGCGTAGATATAAAAAAACGCTAAGTGAGGTTTTTAGGTCATTCGAGCGTTTCTTTCACTTTGAATACCTATGTGCATCCATCATTTCAAGAAAAAAATGTATTCAATTAGAAAAAAATTAAATAATTTGACGGGATAATATTCTCGTCATTATGGTCAAAAATCAGCAAGTAATCTATTTAAATAGACGGATTACTTGCTTTTTTTCGTAGATGTAACAGTTCTACGAAACAATATTGCTTTTTACGATAAGCATAGGGTAACATTTTAGTGATGTTATGTAAATAGTACGCTAACAGAGTATAGATTTAAGAAAATCGATTTGTTAATATGTTGGTAATATATATGATTGCTATGTAACAAAGAATATATTCTTTAACGAGCCTCAACAATTAAGTACAAATTCAACTCTAATATTAAGGATTCTTAACCGTTTTTTTATAATTTATTTTAGGAGCATCAATCAATGATTAACAACAATGAAACTAGTACTGATTTTTAATACTTGTAACAAAAAAATGCACAATTATATAATTTTACTTTAAGGGAATTTGTGCATAGGTCGTTTGCCCTGAACCTAATTTCAAAAATCATATATAGATTTGAAAGACAGTATATCAGAAAAATAATAAGATGTTTTTTGAAACAGCTGTAATTTCTATGATAAAAGAACTATTTCCTGATTATATTACAAACGAAGTTAAATCTAATATAAAATGCATAGTTGAAGTGGATACAAGAGTTTTAGATCTTTTTACATATGGACAATATAGAAAAATATGTAGAATCTAAAAAAATGAATATTTCGGTGATATTTTTTTAAAAAGTATGGGTTTGTTAACCTTAAAAAAATGTCATAGAATATCCAATCAATTTTGATGATGAAAAACGTATTTTCACTTGTTGTTAAAACAGATGACACATCAAGAGCACTTGCTGAAACTTTTTATTCAGTTTCTTATTTATCTCATTTCTGATAATCATGCTAAAAGGCGAGGTGGTTTTTTTAGATGTGCAGACAATGAAAAAAAGGGGGACAAAGTTTTGGTAAATTTATAACTTTAATTTCATCAAATGCATTATATGGCAATGGTATTTATAGTGGCGAGTCAAATATTTCAATGTTGATACACGAATTAAATAATATTGTCAAAGATAATTTTACGCTCCTGAAAGGAGAATACAAGTCTGTTTCTGATTATAATCAATTAAATAGTAAGAAAAATTCCGATTACTGTTGCAGTCTTTTGTGATGTTTTAAATTTTTCTAATTCAAAAGCAAACGATGAACTCAATAAAGTACTAAAGAACGCTAAAAAAATTCTGCAATTAATACTATATTTTTGATGAAGTCAAACGAATCAAGTGACATTGAAAAAATGGACGATCAAATCAATCTTTCTTTCGAAAAACAATCAAGCTTTTTTTGATTGAAGACAATATAAAAAAATTCCATTAGATATTTCCAATGCGAAATTTACAGATGAAGATTTTAAGCTGATTGAAGAGCGAATGAATGCAATAGAAGAAATTAATTCTGATTTTAAATCGCATTACGATATTGAAAATCTTCAGCTATTTACACGAGATGCAACTGACGGATTAAGTATTCCTTTTGCTTTTGATCAAGATAACAATATTGTTGATTTAGAAATTGGCAATGCAACACCGCATGCGTTACTTTCAGGCTCTACTGGTTCCGGTAAATCTGTTACATTGCATGCAATAATAAATCAGGTAATGATTAATTATCATCCTGCTGATGTTGAAATATGGGCCATTGACTATAAAGCTGTTGAATTTGGATATTACGTCAATAAGAGAACACCACATATTTCAGTTATCGGACAAGATAACTCAGAAGATTTCACTTTTGGCTTAATAGACTTAATCAAGGAAGAGTATGACAGAAGAAAATGATTTGTTCGTAAAGAATAATTGCAAAGATTTTTAGATCTTATAGGAATAAGGTTGGTAGTCGTTCTCTTTCTAGAATACTTATAGTTGTTGATGAATTTCATAATATGACTCAGGCTATATCAAGTTATTCCGGGGAAAAAGACTATAAAAAAATACTTGAAAAATCTGCTGTCAGAAATGCGTGCTATGGGTATGTCTTTTTCTCTTTTGTTCCCAAACAATCGCTGCCGGACTTAATGGTCTGACAGAGAAAGGCAGAAATCAAATCGGATGCAGACTAAGTATGCGTCATGAAGATATTACTGAAATTAAAGAAACATTATCATTATCATTGTCCTCAGGTGTTGATTTTGAAAGTATAAAATATTTGCGACAAGGTGAACTTATATATAAAAAATATCCAATAAACCTGGGACAGAGCCATATACATTACAACGAGTAAATGTATTATATACTGAACCTTACAGAGACGAAATTATTGATAGAATCAATGACTTTGTCGAAGAAGATTATGTTCCTCGTAAAGAGATAATTTGTAAGAACAGTAATCGTTATAATGTTACTGAAAAAAGTCAACATCCAATAAGCGGATTTATAGCAAACGGCATTACCGAAAATTATGAACTGTTAACAGTATTTCCTGGTGCACCTACATCATTAAAAAGATAGCTTCTTTTTTTCAACTTGATGAAGAAGCAGGAAATAATATTCTTCTTGTTGGAGAAAATGATTCAATGCGTGAGTCAATTATTATTCACAGTATTTTAGGAATGCTCATAGATGTTCAAAACAGAATTGTTGTATCGATTTTGGATACGAACGATGATGACAATCAAAGATTGTATAAACATCTCAAAAAGATCAAATCTAAAAAGAATGCAAATTAATTATGGATACGATTCAGTTATGTCCTGTATAAACGGATTGAAAAAAATCACTCCATGCAAAAATGGACGTGTGATTTATTTTTGGTATGGTCTTAATAAACTTAAAAAAATCTTATTTTTTTATAAACTCACAAGAAGATGACGATTCAGAGAATACTTGCGATACTGTTTCAAATGTGACACCTAGTGTAACTAACCCTTTGGATTTTCTTAACAGTGCTTTGTCTATGATAGAAGAATCAAGTGGTAATAGTTCTAATCAAAATTTCAAAGACAATCTTGATTATTCGGATTGTCAAAAAATTATAAAAAAATCTTGAAGAATATGGTTCTGAAAAACAACCTTTATTGCTTTACAATTTTTTTAATACTGTAAAGGGAATGATAAAATCCAAAAATCATAAATGTAGATAATTACGATTTTTAGAATCGGTTTAAAAAAATGTCTTCTGATGATTCTTACACTTTGTTTGGTAATACATCATTAGTTTTAAAGACAAACGATACCACTGCTGTATTTTTATTCAGGAAGCAAAAATGCAAGAACGATTAGACCATATCTTATTCCTAATGATGAATTTTTTTGACGACTATAACAAACGTTTGGAGGTATAAACGATGGCTTTTATTGAACGAAATCCAGAGGAAATGATTAGATTTGCTGATTCTGCAAAAAAATATGCTGCTTCTATGACCACTATCATTCGTGGCGTACAAGGCTCAGCAGCATACTACGAATCCGAGTTGGATGAAAATTGTCGTAAGTGTATTGAAAAACTCAATTCCGATTGTGGCAAGTTTCTAACTCAGGTTGATGTTTATTATCAGTTAGCTAATCAAATTGAAAAAGAAAGCTAAACAGCGAATGGACATCAAAACCGAGATTTTAACTTAATTTGTTTGTTATAATTAATGAACACTTGAGCAGTAGTTTTGACTTAAGATTTGCTCTGTTCACTATTTTAAGAATTATATTGTAAAGGAATGTTACTTATGGGAAATAGATTTGATTTGGAAGCAGCACAAAGGTTAAGTGAGACTTTGCTTAAAAACAGCCGATATAATGCAAACTGAAACAATAAGAGTTCAAGACAATTTTAAAGCATTAGGAGAAACTTTTTCGAGATAAAAGCTTATGAAGAGTTTCAAAATGAATTGAATTCTGCAGACAAATCGATATCAAATATTATTAATGATATTAGAGAACTTAATCAGTCTATATTAGATTATAAAAAAATCAAATGAGTGAATTACTATGAGTAAAGATGTTTTTAGTTGATGTTGATATATTAAAAGATCATCCAAAAAAAGAATAAATGAACTTATTGAAAAAAATTATTGAAGAAATTGAAAAAAATTGCGTTCAGAAGGATATGAATTATACACATTAACAACCCAAAAAGGAAAGAATTGTAGTGAACAAATAAATGTATTGAGTAATGAATATAGAACCGTTAATCGAAGTGAGATGGCAAATCGCAATGATTCAAAGAACTTCAATTTTAAAGATTCGCAAGAGCAAGACTTTTTATTCAGCTGAAGCAAAAAAGAAATATGAGATGTTAGAAAATAAATTGCAACGTTATACAAATTGCAAACACTATTCTTGATGATTCTGCACAGCAAGTCGTGAACATAACTAAAACAGTAGATGATTTAAAAGCAAAAAAAGCGAGAAGTGGAATAAAAATTTACACAATTACTATTGATTCTTTAATTGATTTGATTTAAGAGGACAACAAATGACAGATATCATAAAATTTGCAGAAACAAAAAATAAAGATTTGCTGATTGCTGCCGGAATGAAATTGAAAGATTCTTATGCAAAGTCACAATTATCGTTTAATAATTTATTATTAAATCATATGGGATGTATCCTTGGAATTGATAAATGCAAATACTTAGAAGCTAAACAATATATATCAAGTCAATTGATAGAGTCAAATTTAGACAAAGCACTCTGCATGCTAGAGTCTTTGTCGGCAAAAGGATATATTGAGGCAACCGAATATTTAGCTAATAAATATTGTTCTACAGACCCAGCTCTGGCATTAGACTATTATTTGAAATGTTTACAAGCGGAAGATGTCGATCAAGGTGAAATAAATGAGAACATTGGATATCTTTACTTTTCTAGCGACACACTTGAAACAAAAAAAGGCTATCAATATTTAATAAAGGCAGCCGAAAAAAATATAATAGAAGCTTTTTCGCAATATATATTAGGTTGTATGTTTTACAACGGCGATGGAGTTGAACAAGATTTAAATATTTCATTTTCTTATTGTTTAAGCGCTGCCAATAATGGAGAGGAAAGAGCAGAATTTCTAATAGGGAAAAAAATTATATTTTTTTGCTGATGAATACCCTCTTGAACAAGACATAAGTTTAGGTCTGAAATATCTAAAAAGTGCAGCACAAAAAGGTAATTGTAACGCTTTATATATTTTAGGGTTTATGTATTATGATGGAGACCTTGTTGAAAAGGATGTTATTGCATCCGAGGATTATCTTAAGCAGGCAATACAAGGAAATATACCCGGGGCATATGCTTATTTGGGAAAAATATATTTTTGATCGTTCCGATTTTGAACAAGCAAAAAAATATTTTGAAATTGCGCATAATGATTCTGGAACATTACTATGGTTAGAATATTTAGTAAAGATTTACAAGGATGGATTACTAGGTAATAAGGATACCCCCAAAGCGATTGCGTTAATTGAGGAAATGATTGAAAATAATGCATCAAATGCAGAAGACGTGAGATTCATTGCAGACAGCTATTATTACGGGAATGGTGTCGAAAAGAATATCGATAAGGCGGTAAAAATACTATAGTATTTTAGAACATGAAAATCCTGAAATTCGATATATCCTCGGATGTATAGCTGCAGAAGGAGAATCCTCTTTGTTGTCAAGAAATGATTGTATATATTATTTTGAGTATGCTGGTAATCATGGGATACCAAAAAGCCTTTTTCTAATTTGGCTCATTTTTTTATTACTATTAATAATAAAGATCGAGCTCTTGATTATTTTAAGCGTAGTTTTAATTCCGGCAATTATGATGATGGAGTAATGGTTGGTAAAATATATGAAAAACGGAACACCTAGTATAAATAAAAACATGAATGAAGCAGTTAATTGGTATAAATTAGCTGCCGATATGGGAAGTTTAAGTGCAAAAGATGAATTGTCCCATATTAAATCTGGATTGTTTGGATATAAAAAGGATTTGATGTATTATGTTTTCAATTAGTGATGTGATATTAGAATTAAAAAAGAGTATCAACTCTTGCAAGAAAAATTGGCAAGGAGAAACATCCAATATGTATTTAGAAAGAGTAATGAATAATTATATTACTTATGCTCAATCAATTGAAAAAAATGCATACAGGAAATAAATTCTGATTTTGATCAAGTGAAAAAAACGAATTGCAGGACGAACAAGATTCGTTTTACACTCCACCGACAAAGAAAAATCAAATAAAGTGATGCGATAACACTTAAACACAAGAAAGGAATTATTTATGAGTGAGAAAAATGATGGTTAATCAAAAATGTTTCAAATACTGAAACTAGTGCTGTTGATGATTCAGATTATACAATCGGAACAGTTCGCTTTGTAAATGTTAAAAACAAATTGCCAGAAAAATATGAAATTATGGTTGGTGACATAGCGGAGTTGATAGAGTCAAATCGAACCGCTGAGGCTATGCAATTAGCACAAGAATTAGTCGATAGTAATATGTCAAATGAAGTAGCTTGGTTGTTTTATGCGAATGCAAAAGAGGCATGGGGAGATAAAGCATTGGCAAAGAAAGGGTTTGAACAAGCCCTCGCTATTAATCCTAGATTTGCATTGGCTTTAAATGATTTTGGTGCTTTTTGGCTTGGCAATGAAGATGCAGAGACCGCAATGGTTTATTTTGAGAAAGCTCTTGAATATGACCCTAAAAACACGCAATACATGAGAAATGTCGCTTACAATTTAATGTTTACCGACTCGTATGGTGCTGCTATTGAAAAAAATGCGAATATTTTATTAGCATTTCTGATGAAAAAACATATTTGGAAAATACATTAGGTGAAATTTACGTCCAGTGTTGTAATGAATGTGTTTATAATGTGCCAATTGATACTACTGATCCATCTGCAGGCAGTGAACCGGGCTTTATCTATTTGAACGATATCAAAGAAGTCAGAAGAGATTGTCTTAAGGCTAAAAGCTTGCTTACATTAGATTCTTTTAAGGAAACCAAAGAAAAATGCGAAGCATTGTTAGCATTATGTGATGATAATGAATATAACACTTTTTAGAGTTAATAAATGGCCGTATCTTATTTTTTTCATACATTAATTACATTTGTTATTTATGGAATTATTTCCGTGGCCACCTGGGGAATTGGTCTTCCATTCTTGATTATTGCTACATATGCAAATATTAAGGGCAATTTCTTTCCTATGTATATGATAAATTATGCTTGGTGTACCGGTACAGACGATCCGTTAAAATATAAAGAAGGCTCTTTAAGGGAAAGTATGGCTCAAGGTGCAGTAGATGGTTGGAGAAGTACTGGAGATAATTCTTTCGGTTCTGAATTAGCTTTAGGTTTTCTTCAGAGCCGTATATGGTTTTTTTAAGAGAAAGATTTTCATTTTATAAACGCTTTATTCAATCTAAAAAAAGAATAAATAATTTAATGATCGGGCTTTTTATTAAAAGGAGTCTATTATTATGGCAAGATGTCCAAAGTTAGAATATATCTCTGACACCGGTGGTTTCTTTTTCAGAATGTGAGTATTATTGCAGGTTATGTGGAAAAACATTTTTTTATTCTTCTGACTCAATGTTAAAAATATACCTGTGATGCAGATTACGGTGAAGAATACATGCAATGTAGAGTGTATAGAGAGTATTATCACAATTATTAGTTTTTCGATATCACATGTTATTATACTCGAAGTACCGAGTCATTTAATAAATTTTTTTACTATGATGTTTACATAAAAATGTTGTTAATTTTATGGCTGGTATTTTCTATAATAATAGTTTAAAAAATTGTTCTCACCCATTTGTGAGTGAGAATAATTTTTTTATACTTGATTTACTGTTGCTTGTTCTTCAACTTGTTGAGATTTGGTTACTGCATATTGAGCCATTCTAATTCGGTTCTGCTCGAATACTTCGTCTACCATATGTGTGTAGATTTTTGCGGTTACTGATATGTCAGAGTGTCCCATCCATTCTTTAGCCACATTGATTGGTACTCCGGCTGCTTGACAGTCGGTGCAGAAGGTGTGTCGAAGTAGGTACGGCTCGAAGTCAGGTGCTATGATTGAGTTCTTTACTTGATTGCGATATAGGTACGCTCCGTTTGCTAGGTCCATTTCTTTTTACGAAGTTTTTTTCCAGTTTTGATAGAAGGCATTGTCATCCATGCGTGTGTGCTTTTCGTACTTTACGAATACATATTCGTTGTTGAGTTCTTTTGCTTTATGTTCTTTTAATGCATCTAAAAGTACAGGCGGAATTGGTATCTTTCGTCCTGTTCCTGCTTCCGTTTTGGATTTGCCGACTGTCAGAATTGCGTTTTCAAAATCTATCCAATCCCACTTCATTCTTCGTATTTCTATCGGTCTAAGTCCGCAGCATAACATCGTAAGCACCATCGTTCCTGCATAGTGTTTTGGTATGGTTTCAAGTATCATTCGGCGTTCGTCATCAGTGATTGGTCTGTGCTTGTTCTCGTACACAGTCGGCAGAACAATATCCTTTGCCACATTGGTTTTGATGAGTTCCTGCTTTTCAGCCTTTGTAAGTATACGCCTTAACACCATGCGTACCTTTGATGCGAATGTCTTACTCCATCCTGCATATTCGTTTATGAATCTTTGGCAGTCATCCTCAGTCAAGTTGCATAACTTTATCGAACCGAGGTGTTCAATGATGTGGTTGTAGACGATGTTTTTGTACATGTATTTGTTCTTTTGTGTGCAGTTCGCTTTCTCAATGTTAAGGTGATACCAGTTATCTGCGTAGTCTTTTAATTTCATTTCGGAGAAGACACCGCCACTCTTTTTCTTCTCTTGGAGTTGATAATATTCCTTAATCATATCATCAAGTTTCTTTCGGCAATCCTTTTCACTCGTCTTTGATCGAGCAGTCAATACATCGTATTTGCCATCTTCATTTTTAATTCTTTTTGTCATTCGGTAGCCGATTTGGTTACCGTTTTTGTCGTATAATTCGTACATAGTTTACCTCCATATAGTAATTTTTTTGCCTTTTGGCAACACAAACACTACCACACAGTTTTGCAAATAGCCAGACCAATACCTGACAAAAAAGAGACACATTTTTTGTGAGATTTTGACCTGTATGCCGAGTTGAATTTATATATTTCATCAGGAATTGTAGAGATAATTTAGTACATCTTTAATGAAATATAACTTAACTCTGCTGTCACAGGCTGCAGGAATGTTCTCGCAGAGCTCCGCAACCTTGTCTTTGCATAACCCGGTAATGATTCCGATTTCTTTTTTGTTGAACATATATTGTCCTTTTTCACGGCAAATAAAGCTCGCCATTTGCTCAATTTCCGCTTTAGTTTTGTTCATCATACGCACTCCTTTCCGTGAATACTCAAAAAAACCTTGATTTTCTGCGAAAAAAACGCCCCTAACTGCATACGAATTTGGAATCATACGCAAAAAGTATTACGAATCGAAAAAGCCGACAGGCTTTGCCGGACGGCGTTTTCGGGCATTTCAATGCCCGAAAAATCATACCCCTTTATCCTGCTTTAAAAATCGACGGCTTGAAAATTGCTCCAAAATCCACTCAAAAGCCGCAGATTTTCATCAAAAAATCATCGTTTTTTTCATTCACTTTTTTCATTCCGGGCTTTTATATTGTTTATGCATCAAAAAAATGCAAAAAGTAGAAAGCAAAAATCAAATCAACCGATGCACAGTATAAATATTTGAATTTTTTTACCATTGACCGAGCAGTGTTCAACATCAATCAAGCATTGATCCTCAAGAGATTTTATTGCTCGTCTTACACTTTCGTAACTCATATTGCATTGCTCAGCCATTCTTTTTTTATTGACCAATAACTTTTTTTCCCTTTTTTATCTTTTTTTAGAAACCAAAAAAACAATAGACCATAAAGTCACGACTGTTCAATTTATATTTTTTTCAAAAAAGTCATTTGGCATAATCCAAAAATCTTCCGCTTGGAATTTTTTTTGATATAGCATTTTTTTCATTCCCCTTTCTAAAAAAATAAAAATAAAAACCTATACGCATTTCAAAATTAAAAAAATGCATATAGGTTCATCATAGTTTTATTGAATTTTTCTCTCCGTTTTCATATTAGCAAATTCATAATTTTCTGTCAAGACCCCTTGCAGTTGAAAAAAATAACTTGAATTCAAATTGAACGGAAGATTGATATTGATTTGTGTTAAAAGTTGATTTTAGGGAAGGAAGTGTGTATAATGATTAATGAAAAATAAGTTAGGAAGGAGCGTTGTTATGAACTACACTTTGATGCATAAAAAAACATAAAAAGTAGCCGATTTATCATTAGACGAAGAAACCGGTTCAATCGTTGAAATAGGCGAAATATATAACTTTGCTCATCTTCCTATTGGTACGACTAAAGACGATTTATCCGCTAATAGAGCCTTGCTCAATAAATGGTGGACCGATCGCTCAATTCCTGCAAGCAGGTCGGGTGTAAGAGATGCACTTGAAATTTTGCGTGTAAGCACTCCGAAACTGCTTTTGGCAAAATGCTATGGATTAAGCCTTTCGGATCAGTATTGGGTTAAGCCTATTAATTCTGATTTGGAATGGGAATTGGTAAATTTCTTTGATAATGATTTTTCAGAAGATGTCGGTGATATTCTGTTCGGAAAGGCAAAAGATTCCGAAAACATCAGCTTGAACTCACCCGACAACACATCTGACGGTTGCTTAAAGAAAAGATGGAAAATAATTGATCAAAAGCGTTGTCTTCTTAAAGCAGGCAGTTTGCCTTATGAGCAACAGCCGTTTAATGAGGCTATTGCATCATTGATTATGGATAAGTTGAATGTTGACCATGTCAGTTATTCCGTTATTGTTGATGATGAAAAGCCATACAGCGTTTGCGAAGATTTTATTTCAAGAGATACGGAACTTGTTACAGCTTGGAAGATTTTGCAAAAGTATCCTAAACCTAATCACCTATCTATTTATCAGCATTATATTAACTGTTGCAAATCTTTGGGAATTGATGACATCGTTGATAAAATCAATCAAATGATTGTGGTTGATTTTATTATAGCCAATGAGGATAGACACCTCAATAATTTCGGTCTTGTCAGAAATGCAAACACGCTTGAATGGATTGGCGTTGCACCGATTTTCGACAGCGGTTCATCGCTCGGCTATGATAAAGTTACACCTAATATGGATAAACAATCATTAATAGTTTGCAAGCCATTCAAAAAAACTCATTTCGAACAGTTAAGATTAGTCACCTCTTTTGATTGGATAGACTTTGACGCTTTGAAAAATATCGACAATGAAATACTCGGCATATTGAATGATGCCGATGAAAAATTTAATTGATGATGCAAGAAAACCAAAAAAATCATATCTTCAATCAACCAAAAGAATAGAATATATCCATAATCTTGCATTGGAAAAAAACTTGGCAAAGCCAATGACGACATCAACGAAGATGTTAAAAAAACGATGTTGCCGAGGATTACACATCATTTGATAAATAAAAAATGTTTTCCAAGACGATTTGAAGTTTATAACATTCAACACATTTTACAGTTCTATGCAAAAACTGCCTACTCATTGAGTAAGCAGTTTTTATATATTTTAATCCAAAACAAAACCAACACTATCAGATTTATGGATAATGGAAAACGCCAAAGAGAAAGTTATTTTGCCGATGACCGTACTTAAACGCTTTGATGATATTCTTGCCCCTACCCTACCAAAGAAGCCGTTGTTAAAAAGGCTGAGGAACTTCAAGCACAAGGTATGATTTCAGTTCTTGACAAAGTAATGGCATTATTGTACTATGACAGTGTGAGTTAACAGTAAACCAAAGAACAATATGTCGATCATAAAAGAATGCTCCTTTGTGTTTTCCGTGTTTAATGATTATAACAAGCAAAATAGCTAACGGCTAAAATATTTACACAAAATCAGTGTTAATAATACAGCCGATGCAACAAAAAAACAAAATACCACTGAATTTGGAGAAAAAAATTATGTTTTTTTAAGAAACCTGTTTTTGTCAGATGGAATTACAGAAAGCACCTTTGAATGCAAAAAGAGATGGATTGACGATTCGTGGAACAATGTACCGTCCAAAAGGAGATCATCTTCCAATTGCAATCGTATGTCACGGATTTATGGCATGGCAAGACAGTGTGAAACATTATGCGGCTTTTTTGGCTGAAATGGGATATGCTGCATTTACATTTGATTTTTGTGGCGGTTCTGTTATGAATGGAAAAAGTGACGGAAAAAAACTACAGAGATGTCTGTTCTGACAGAAACCCAAGATTTGGAAGCGGTCATTGAATATGTTAGAAATCTTTCCTATACAGATCCCGAAAAAATTTTATTGATGGGATGCAGTCAGGGCGGTTTTGTGTCTGCTTTGGTGGCAGCAAAAAACAACTTTCCGATAGAAAAACTTGTCCTGTTTTATCCGGCATTGTGTATCCCGGATAACGCCAGAGCCGGAAAAATGATGATGGCAAGATTTGATCCGCAAAATGTTCCCGATACTTTCCACTGCGGACCGATGAAATTGGGGCGTTGCTATGCAATGGATGTCATGCAAATGGATGCCTTTGCAGAAATTAAGAACTACGCCGGCAGGGTGTGCATCGTGCATGGTACAAAGGATAAAATCGTAAATGTTTCTTATGCCAACCGTGCGGCAGAAGCATATAAAAGTACGATGCCGATCGGAATGCAAGAGTCCAAACGGGTGCAACTGCATTTTTATAGATGGCGGAGGGCATATGTTTTTGAAAAAAAGCATGATGTCATTGCAATGAAATTATTAAAAAGAATTCGCCGCAAAACACGAATAATTTTCATTTGATAACATATGGACAAATAGGAAATATATAGTTTGTAACAATAATCTGCATTATAGAAAAAAAGGCTTGAGAAATCGAGCCTTTTTTTGTTGTTCAATGAGGCAAAAAAATTTGAGAGACTTTTCCAAAAAAATAATGAGGGATTAAAGAAGACCAAGTTTATTGCTCTCGCTCTATAACTGAGTGAGGGCGATTTGTTTTTTAATAATCCATTTGACTTGCAGATACCTTTAATGGTATAATCATTTTGCGACGAAAATTTTATAGTATTTTTTAGTTTTGAAAACCCGAGCGTGGCTTTTTATCTTTTGATAAAAACACACGCTTCTTTGTCATACGCTTGGGTTTTCCAGACTATGAAATTTTCGTCGCAGAAAGTTTGAAGCAAGTGTTTTTTGGGCGTAGCTTCGGCTACGCTCTTTTTGCTTTTCTGCGGTGATTTCAATGGATTATAAAAGCCAAACATGTTGTTTTACAGGGCATCGCAACATTGCCACATATGCGCCCGACACGGTCTTTGAACAGATGAAGGCTGTCGTTACCCTGCTTGTTTCTAAAGGTTTCAAATACTTCGGCACAGGCGGTGCTTTGGGGTTTGATACTCTTGCTGCACAGGCTGTTTTGTCTGTAAAAGAAACTCATCCCGAAGTTAAACTCATCTTAGTGTTGCCATGTGAAAATCAAACGAAATATTGGAAGCAACAAGATATTGATGTGTATAATGATATTAAATTGAGAGCAGACAAGGTGAAGGTTCTTGCTCCGCATTACTATAACGGATGTATGCAAAAAAAGAAACAGACACCTCGTTGATTGTAGTTCTGCTTGTATTTGCTTTCTTACAAAGCACGAGGGCGGCACGGCATACACTGTTGATTATGCAAAACAAAAGGGTCTTTATTTAATAAATGTTGTTGAAGAAATTGAAGGATAGCCGAGTTTGTTTCTCGACTATCCTTTTCTTTTTTTACATCAGTTTGTTGCGGTTGGGCTTTCAACTTGTTGAGATTTGGTTACTGCATATTGAGCCATTCTCATTCGGTTCTGCTCGAATACTTCATCTACCATATGCGTGTAGATTTTTGCGGTTACCGATATATCTGAGTGCCCCATCCATTCTTTTGCCACATTGATTGGTACTCCGGCTGCTTGACAATCGGTGCAGAAAGTGTGTCGAAGTAGGTATGGCTCGAAGTCAGGTGCTATGATTGAGTTCTTTACTTGATTGCGGTATAAGTGAGCTCCGTTTGCTAAGTCCATTTCTTTTACGAAGTTTTTCCAGCTTTGATAGAAGGCATTGTCATCCATGCGTGTGTGCTTTTCGTACTTTACGAATACATATTCGGTGTTGAGTTCTTTTGCTTTATGTTCCTTTAATGCATCTAAAAGTACAGGCGGAATTGGTATCTTTCGTCCTGTTCCTGCTTCCGTTTTGGATTTGCCGACTGTCAGAATTGTGTTTTCAAAATCTATCCAATCCCACTTCATTCTTCGGATTTCTATCGGTCGAAGTCCGCAGCATAACATCGTAAGCACCATTGTTCCGGCATAGTGTTTTGGTATGGTTTCAAGTATCATTCGGCGTTCTTCATCAGTGATTGGTCTGTGCTTGTTCTCGTACACAGGCACCCTCCCCTTTTTGCAAAAATGCATAGAATTCTAATACAAGTGTACCACACCCGACCGTCTTTTGCAACACAGCATTAGCACACAGGATGCAAAAGCGACGCACCGTTTGGTGCGCCGCTGCGTAGAGTCCTATTTACCTGTCAAATCGGCGACGATCCTAACGCCAAACGCCGGCGCATCCTCCATAACGAACCGCTTCTCCCGGGCGTTTATATTTACACATTTCCGCATAAATGGCAAATAAATTCAGCTTACCTATCTAAATACTTTGCGATAAAATCCTCGACTGTACGCCAATACAGCGTGGGCGCAACAGAAGACGAGAGCGCATGGCCTGCGCCTTCTACGGTAAGTTCCTCTTTTTCGCAGGCTGCAGCCGCATACAATTCGCCCAGCATACTGTACGGCACAAGCTCATCCGACGAGCCGTGAATAAACAGCGTTGGTATGCGGCTCTTTTTCACCTGCGCAAGGGCGCTGGCCTGCTTAAAATCATACCCGTCACGCACCTTGGACAACACCGATGTGGCGTTGAGCACAGGGAACCACGGAATATGCAGGGTATCCGCCTCCCGTTGGAACTCATCCCATTCCGACGTGTAGCCGCAATCTGCAATAACAGCCTTCACATTTCCGGGTAAATCTTCACCTGACGCCATCAAAACCGTTGCCGCCCCCATGGATACACCGTGTAGAACGATCCGGGCGTTCGGCTCCCATGAAAGGATCAGGTTTATCCACTTTATAATATCCATACGCTCCGGCCAGCCCATACCGATTTTTGTTCCCTCGCTGTCGCCGTGGGCTCTTGCATCTACTGCCAAAACATTATAACCAAGCGTGTAAAATTTATGAACAAATCCGGCCATATGCTTGGCCTTGCTTGTGTAGCCGTGGCATACGAGAACATATTTTGTGCCGGTATTTTTGAACCGTTTTCCGTGCAGGCGCAGCGAATCAGACAGAATATACACATCCTCTCCGTGTGTAGCATACCATTCTTTAATTTCCGGCGTGCCTGTCATACCGCTGTATTTTGCACTTGCTTCCTCTTCATTGCCGGCAGTATTCGTGGCTTTTTGAACCAAGTTGTTGAGTTTGCTCATATGGATAGGCGATTTCGTGTTGATTGAGATATCATAGAATATTTCCGCTGCCGTTGCAGTTAAAGCTGCCAGCCCACAAAGCGCGCCGAAAGCTATACCTACATTCTTTCTATTCATAAAAATCTCCTCCTGCCGTCAAAAGCATAACATGGTCGCAAAATGTCATTTTGCAATCTGAAGCTGTTTTGTGCGCGCCCCGACTGTCTTTACAATACAAAAGCGCTCTGTGTATATCAAATCACATTTTTGGACGGATGTCAATAAAACCGCTGCCGCTTTTTTTGCTTTTTTTCCTTCATTTTTTTCTTTTTCGCCGGGAGCGGCATTATTGTGCTGCTGCAGGCTACTCATAATACTTTGCCTGCGCGTTCCACAGCGCTGCATATTGGCCGTCGGCAGCCAAAAGCGCTGTATGCGTGCCGCTTTCCACCAGCCTTGCGTGATCAAACACGGCGATGGTATCGTAAAAGACGCAGCTGGACAGCCGATGCGAAATGTAAATGGCCGTCGCGTTTGCTCAAAGGAATTGAAACGGCTGTAAATCTCGTTCTCCGCAATCGGATCCAGCGCCGCCGTAGGTTCGTCCAGCGCCACCACCAAAATCAGTTGCCTGGTGGTAACGCCCTTTTCGATACAATCGATCATCGCCTTTGGTATGGGCTTTGAGGCACCGGTCAGCTTTATCCTGCTTTAAAATCGACGGCTTGAAATTTGCTCAAAAATCCACTCAAAAGCCATCAATTTTCGTTTCAAAAATCATAAAATTTCAAAATCAAAGCCTTTCATATTCTTTGTCGATAAACCCTAAAGCACGGTGCACTAAATCTTGTTGACCGTGTATAGATTGCTCTTTTGCTCGCCGCCGATAAACCGCTTTGAGATAGTTATGTACCCACCGTTTTCCAGCGGACGCAAAACTTTTCTGCAAGTGGAAGCACACATCGAACAGCTTTTTGCAATCATAGGTACCGACCAAAAACTTTGCCCTGCCGAGTCCTTTGCCCGAACGAGAAATGAATAAACAATAAATTCATTTGGCGATAACCGTTCATCAAAAAAATTCTGTTCGGCAAAAGAAGAAAAAAACTGACCACTGCAATTTTTACGCATACGAAAAACCTCCTTTCAAATTATTCGAGAGAATATTTTTTTATAAAGTGAAAACAAAAAAGGCACCGTTCAAAAAACTCCCTCTACTATACGGAGAAAAAAACATCCGTTTTGTTCGGGTGTTTTTGCAAAATTCTTTACCCCTTGTTTACATTTGATTTCACTCAGAAGTAAAAATACCCCTCTATAATACAGAGAAAAAAATTAAGTTTTGTTGATGTGTTTTTGAGAAAAAAATTTATAAATTATTTTTCACGCAAAAAGAGGTTCGCCCAAAATGCAGGCGGCGCAATGCGGCAAATTTTACATATATTATAATTTTAAATATTGACTTTTCATTTGTCTTTTGATAGAATAACCTCGGTTAGCCTGTGCTAACCGTAAATTTTATCATTGGGTTAGCTTTCGCTAACTAAACACGGAGGACAAATATGTTTAAAAGATTATCGATTTCATTGACAGCAATAGTTTTTGCACTTGCACTTACCTGCTCTTCATTCAGTGCATTTGCAATGGGTCCAAGTAAGGACGGCGTTTATGAAGTGCCGATTGAAATGTGGCACGCAGAAAAAGAAAGAACATCTATGGGTGACAGCTATATTGTTCACACCGCACTTCTAACGGTTGACGGTGATGAAAAAACACTTACAATAGTCCCTGCCGAAACAACAAGCGATATGCAATTTTGGTATTACAAGGACGGCTCTGTTGAGGGCGATACAGTAGAAGTTGAGCAAAAGAATAATGTTGAAATTGACGGCACTGAATATGAAACGGCTTTTGAATTTCCGATTAAAAGCGACAATGAATTTGTCGGCGTAAAATTTGCGGCATCGGCTATGCCTTTATCACCGTCTGCAAGAATTAAAATAGATTACGACAGTGCAAAAAGAATCGGAGATGTAAAAAAAGAAACAACCACCCAAAAAGCCACTACCACCACAACGGCAACAACTACAACAGCACCAACCGTTACCGAGCCGACAACCGAGTCTAAAGAGGAAACGGTTAAGAATAAGAAAGCTCCGATCGCCATTGCCTGCGGCGCAGTGGGTGTGGTTGCATTAGTGCTTGTAGTGACTGCTGTTATCAAGAAAAATATAAAAAAATGACTGATTAGGGTGAAGTATGAAAAAAATATTTAAGAAATTTCAAGTTAAGGATTTTGTGTTTTTTTGGCTGTCTTATCCGCAGCGATGACATTGTGCGGCGGAATAACGATGCCGCTTGTTATGCACACCACCGTTTTCGGACTGCGTAACATGGCAGCCGCACCGATTTATTCGATTTTCGTTGCAATCGGTCTTATGAAAGTGAGAAAGCCGGGTGCACTCACAATTATCGGACTTTTTTCGGGCGCACCGCTGATTTTCTTTTCGACGGTTATGTTTTTTAACAATTTTGTTTCCGCAATCATAGCGGAATTGATTATGCTTTTGATTTTCAGAGGCTATCAAAAGAAAGTTTCCGTTTTCGTTACAACGGGAATATATATGCCGTTTTCACTGCCGATTTCGGTTTTGTTCAGCCTTTGGCTCAATGGGCAAAGTTACGATCAATTTACAGCAAACCCGAAAATTTCAGTTTTAACATCAATCGGCACAATTGCATTGGCATTTTTGGGTGCGGCAATCGGAATGAAAATCGCCGCAGAACTTCAAAAAGCAGGCAAGTTAAAACCGTACGGAGAAAACGACAATGTTTGAAACATTTGAGGTTAAAAAGCCTTTTTATCCGCTGATTTCATTTTCAGTTTCCGTAATAGTGTTGATATTCGGAATGCTTTTTTCCAAGAATCTTTTGGCATTTGCTTTTGCCACAGCAATTTTTGTGCTTTACTCGGCATTCGGTCTTTTTAAAAGCACATGGAAAATGACCGTTGCAATGGGAATTTGCGGACTTATTATAGGCGGTCTGTCATTTTTAACAAACAGAAGTTTGGACGCATTTTGGCAAACACTTTTAAGAATGATTCTCTTGGGGCTGTGTGCAGTGCCGATGGTAAGCACATCACCCTGCGATTTAACACGCTGTCTTGCAAAGCTGAAATGCCCGAGAGTTATAACGCTCGGTATGCTTGTAACGCTTAAATTTATTCCGGTTTTAGCAGGTGAAATAAAGCAGATTTGGGAGGCGATGAAGGTCAGAGGTGCAAATATGAATTGGTACCGACCGAGTTGCATTTACCGTGCGTTTATTATTCCGCTCGTTATGCGAATCATCGGAATATCGGATACTCTTTCCCTTTCGCTTGAAACAAGAGCGTTTACACTTGATGACAGTACAAGCTCGGTATATAAAGTAATAAAAATAAAAGCAAGGGATTTCGTATTTCTTGCCTGTGTAATCGTGCTTTGTGCAGGCGGAGGTGTTATGATATGGGCATAGCGATAAGACTGAAAGATGTTTCTTTTAAATATGACGGTGCCGCAGAAAATGTGCTTGAAAATATAAATCTCACCGTGGAATACGGCGAAACCGTGCTTTTGTCGGGTGTTTCCGGCGAGGGGAAAAGCACCCTGCTTTCTATAATAAACGGCGTTATTCCGTTCGCCAATTCGGGCAAATTTTCGGGCAGTGTGGAAATAGACGGCAAGGATGTTACAAAGCAAAAAATCAGCGAGCGTTCAAAGCTAATCGGCACTGTGCTTCAAAATGCGGACGAACAAATTATTTATGATTTTTGCAAACGACGAAATCGCTTTCGGCTGCGAAAAATCTCAATATTCCGTCCGAAGAAATCGACAGACGCATTGAACGATTCACAACGCTTATGCAAATAGAAAAAAACGCAAAAACGAAAACACTTTCCGGAGGTCAAAAGCAACGCCTGATAACCGCCTCCACCCTTGCGATGGAGCAAAAAATCATTATTCTTGACGAACCGCTTGCAAATTTGGACACTAACACAGCACACATTTTGCTGAAAGCACTTCGTGATTTGGCAAACAGCGGATATGCCGTCTTAATAGTTGAGCACAGGCTTGATGTTGTGAAAAACTACATAGATAAAGTTATGCGAATCGAAAACAAACAGCTTTTTACAAGCACGGATATAAACGACTTAAACAGCGGAATAAAAACAATTCCTCATGCCGATGGTTCTTTGCCCGGCGAAATGCTTATAAAAGGCGAAAAACTTTTTTTTGCCGCAGGCGACAGAAATATTATAGACGGGCTTGATATAGAAATTCAGGCAGGCGAACGAATAGTTTTGCTCGGTGAAAACGGATGCGGAAAAACCACCCTTATGCGCATGCTTACAAGACTGATTAAGCCGAGTGACGGCATGCTCAGCCAAACAATAACAAAAGGCAAAAAAGCAAACAGCAAATGGTTTTCAAAGGTGGGATATGTTTATCAAAATCCAACCTATCAGCTTTTTATGCCAACGCTTTTAAGCGAGATTTCCTTTAAGGCAAAAAGTGAGGAAACGGCAAGGGAAATGATAAACGCCTTTGGGCTTTCGGGACTTGAACAGAGGCATCCGCAATCACTTTCCGAAGGGCAAAAACGGCGTGCCTCCATTGCCGCCGTCTGTGCAAGCGAACCGACAGTGCTGTTTCTTGACGAACCGACGGTGGGTCAGGATTACGAAAACCTTTGTAAAACGGTTGAAACCGTGAATAAAATAAACAAGAGCTTTGGCACGGCAATTGTTACCGTAACGCACGATAAACGGTGTGCCGGTGCTCTTGCAGACAGAGTGCTGATTATGGAAAACGGTAAAATATCACGGCAAGGCGATTACCGCCTCGCAAATGAATTTTTGGATAAATAACTTAATTGAGGGAGAAAAGAAATGATTAAAACAAGACTTATAGAGCAAGTGCCTTCTTCAAAGAAGTACATTGCCCTAACAGTTCTTGCGCAATGGTTGAAAACGGTTGCAAACATCGTTATGATTTTTATTCTTTCAAACCTACTTGCGCAAATTCTCGACGGTAAAGCATTTGATTTTAAAGGACTTTTGCCTTATTTGGGCGCAATTGCGGCGGTTATGCTTGTACGCTATCTTTGCGGCTACGCAAGTTCACAAACTTCGTTTTACGCTTCAAGCGAAGTAAAAAAAGTGCTTAGACAAAAAATGTATAAAAAGCTTACACGAATGGGAGCGTCTTACAGCGAAAAGGTATCCACATCAGAGGTGCTTCAGGTTTTTGTTGAGGGCGTAGACCAGCTTGAACTTTATTTCGGTAAGTATTTACCGCAGTTTTTCTTTGCAATGCTTGCACCGATAACGCTTTTTGCCGTGCTTGTGTTCGTAAGCTGGAAAGCGTCGGTGGTACTTCTTATTTGTGTACCGCTTATTCCGCTTTCTATTGTTGCAGTTCAAAAAATCGCAAAAAGACTTCTCAGCAAATATTGGGGAGTATACACAAACCTCGGCGATACTTTCCTTGAAAATATCCAAGGCTTAACAACACTTAAAGTTTATCAGGCGGATGAACGCAAGAATGTTGAAATGAATGAAAAAGCCGAAGAATTCAGAAGAATTACTATGAAAGTTCTTACAATGCAACTCAATTCCGTAAGTGTTATGGATATTGTTGCATATGCAGGAAGTGCAGTTGGTGTTGTAATTGCAATCATTCAGGTAAAAAACGGCACAATCACTTTACCTCAGGCATTTTTAATCATTATGCTTGCGGCTGATTTCTTTTTACCGCTCAGGCTTCTCGGCTCATTCTTTCATGTGGCTATGAACGGTATGGCGGCAAGCGACAAACTCTTTAAGTTGCTTGATACAAAAGAGGACGAACACGGAGCAGAAATTCCGGAAAATTTTGACGGAGATATCGAAATTAAAGACCTTTCCTTTTCTTATGACGGTGAAAAAATCGTACTTAACGATATTTCGGCAACCTTTAAAAAGCACGAACTTATAAGCATAGTAGGCGAATCCGGTTGCGGCAAAAGCACGTTTGCTTCCTTACTTTGCGGCACAACAAAGGGATACAGCGGCAGTATAACAATCGGCGGTGTTGAAATAAAAGATATTGATGAAAAAACACTTATGAACAACATCACTGCCGTAAACTTTAATTCCTACATTTTTGCAGGTACTGTTAAAGAAAATCTATTAATTGCAGATTCCAATGCGAGTGATGAGAAGATGATTGACGCACTTAAAATGGTAAACCTTTGGTCATTTCTCAGCGAGCAAGACGGACTTGATACTAAACTTAATCAACAAGGCAGTAATTTTTTTCCGGTGGTCAAAGACAAAGGCTTGCGATTGCAAGAGCCTTGCTTCACAACACACCGATATATGTTTTTGACGAAGTGACTTCAAACATAGACGCTGAAAGCGAAAACGACATTATGGCCGTTATTCAAAATATGGCTAAAATCAAAACTGTTATTCTTATCTCCCACAGGCTTGAAAATGTGGTGGGCAGTGATAAAAATCCTTCTGCTTGATAAAGGCAAAATTGAGGAAAGCGGTACTCATTCTGAGCTTATGTCTCTTAATAAAAAAATACAAGCTGATGTATTCCACTCAAGCTGAACTTGAAAAAAATATGCAAAGGAGGAAGCGTAATGAAAAGGAAAAACAATCAGGTTTCAAAAATTATGATGCGGTTGATAAAACTTGTTAAACCGCTTGCTTTCTTCATGGTACTTGCAGTTATACTCGGCGTTACAGGCTTTCTTTGCGCCATTCAAATTACGGTGCTTGGCAGTATGACGCTGCTTACAGCCGCAGGTATATCCGGCGGACTTGCAATAAAAACGGGATGTATTTGCATTATTATTTTTGCGGTTTTGCGTGGTTTTCTTCACTACGGCGAGCAAGCGTGCAACCACTATATTGCTTTTAAGCTTCTTGCACTTATTCGTGATAAAGTATTCAAATCACTTCGTAGGCTAACACCGGCAAAGCTTGAAGGTAAAGATAAAGGCAATCTGATATCGCTCATAACAAGTGATATTGAACTTTTAGAAGTTTTTTATGCTCACACGATTTCTCCGATTTGTATTGCATTTTTAACAAGCCTTGTTATGCTGATATTTATTGGCAGATACAGTATTTGGCTTATGCTTGTTGCACTTGCGGCTTACATTACAGTCGGCATTATTATTCCGCTTGTTTCTTCAAAATTTAATAAAAATATCGGTATGACCTACCGTGAAAATTCAGGTGCACTTTCCGGCTATGTGCTTGACAGTATGAGGGGACTTTTGGAATCAATAAGATACAATTCAACCGATACCCGCCTTAATGAAATGAACGAAAAAAACCGATGAACTTAATTCACTTCAAAAAGAAATTAAAAGAAAAATTGAGGGGCATAATATTTCAATTACGGATATTTCGATTATTTTCTTTTTCAATCACAATGCTTTTTGGTTGCAATTTGCCTTTACCAAAAAAAGGCACAATCGGATTTGACGGGCTTATTGTTTCAACCGTTGCAATGATGAGTTCATTTGGTCCGGTTGCCGCACTTTCAAACCTTGCAGGCAATTTGACTCACACCCTTGCAAGCGGCGAAAGAGTGCTGTCAATTCTTGATTAAAGCCCTGTTGTTGAAGAAAACACAAACGGTGACGACATCATATTTGACGGAATGGAATGCAAAAATGTTAGCTTTTCATATGACAAAGAGCAAATTCTTGAAAACTTTAATATGGAAATTCCAAAAAACAAAATCATTGCTATAAACGGACCGAGCGGTTCGGGCAAATCGACTGCGCTTAAACTTATGATGCGTTTTTTTGGGATGTAAACAGCGGCGAAATTGATATGTCGGGTGAAAAACATTAAAAAAATATTAAAAACATCATCACTTCGTAACAATCAGAGCCTTGTAAGCCAAGAAACTCAATTGTTTAATGATACAATTGAAAAATAACATTAAAATTGCAGATTATAACGCTACAAGAGAAGAAGTTGAAATTGCCGCAAAAAAAGCCTCAATTCACGATTTTATAATGACTTTGCCTAAGGGATACGACACAAATGTAGGCGAACTCGGTGATTTGCTTTCGGACGGTGAAAAACAGCGTATAGGTCTTGCAAGAGCTTTTTTGAGCGATTCACCTATGATTATGCTTGACGAACCTACAAGCAATTTGGACAGCTTAAACGAGGGCAACATCTTAAAATCCATAAACGAAGCAAAGCACGGCAAAAGCATTGTTTTGGTTTCTCACAGAAAGTCAACGGCAAAAATCGCTGACGAAGCTTACACCGTTTACAGAGGCAGATTATCATGAAAAAAAGACAGAATCACACGAGAAAAAGAAATGTTACCCGAAATGGTGAAAATTTATTGCCACGGTGTGCATAAATCAAAAAAAGGCACTCTTTGCAAGGAATGCCAAGAACTTACTGATTATGCGCTTTTCAGGCTTGACCATTGCCGCTGGGGAAACGATAAAAACTTCTGCTCGCAATGTCCATGCCATTGCTACAAACCCGATATGCGAGTGAAAATTAAAGAAGTGATGCGTTATTCAGGACCACGCATTATGCTTTATCATCCGCTTGTGGGTACCATTCACGGCATTGAAACCTTAAAAGGAATAATAAAGGCAAAAAAGAAAAGCAAATAACAAGGTTATCAGTGACAATTCAAAATCGTAACACGAATTGAAATGAGCAAAAAATTTGAGAGACATTTCAAAAAATAATGAGGGCATAAAGTTTTATTGCTTTATGCCCTCTCTTTTAAGATTGCCCTTTTATATTGTTTATCTATCAAAAATGCAAAGGTAGCTATCAAAAGGATTACTTATCTGACAAGTTTATATGGTGGAAAGTACGCTCCCTACTGATAACAGAAACTTCGGAGGGCAGACAAACAGATTGACTTTCTGTCTGCTTTTTGATATAATTCGGTTAGTTATTGCTAACTGGATTGCATCATACTTATAAACGGATAAACGGACTTTTTTCAACATTCTTTTCTTCGGTTCGTCCGGCACGTTTATGAAAAGACAGGATTTTTCACGCCGCCATATGAACCGTTTTCTCGTTAATGAACTCTGGCTCGGTCACACAAAGGTATGGACGATCTCTGGTACAGAGGACTTAAAGCCATACATCACTACTAATGACAAGGCAAAAAATAGCTGTTCGGCACGGCAGGAATGGCGGTCATTTCAACAATGCCGGCGGCATTATGATTTTTTTATGAAAATATGAGGTGATAGAAATGCTGTTTCAAACATATGGCGACAGGAGGAATCCTGCCGTGCTGTTCTTTCATGCAATGGGTGTGACAGGAGCGAGCAGCGAACCGATTGCGAAATATTTACAGGATCGGTATTTCTGTATTCTGCCTACCTCCACCGCGTACTGCGAGGGGCAGAAATATGTCAGTAAGCCGGACGAAATACGGCAGGTGGAGGACTTTCTGCATCGACAGGGTGTGGAGCGGCTGGCGATGGTGGTCGCTTCTTCCATCGGTGCAGACCTTGCCATGGCGTTTCTGACGCAGACGAAGCTGCCCGTGGAGCACGCTTTCTTTGACGGCGGGCAGTTTGCGCAAATCGGAAAAAGGTACCCGCCGCATTATGACACCGTTTTTGTATTTCGCTATCAGGAGCCTGTATTGGTCGAAGGGCGGCACACTGAAAAAGATTCTGTGGTGTGACGACGATTCCATAAAGCCGTATTTTATAGCCGCAGGGGAAAATCTGACCTATACAAATTTGCGACGGCAGATTTCGGACAGCTTGGAGGATAAACCCTTTCCGTCACTTCCAGAAGAAGTGCAAAGGCATATCTATTTCGAGTTTGGCAGCATAGAAGATCATTTCAAATACCGCCAGGCGGTGATGAAAGCCTACCCCTGCGGCAATTACCCTGTATTCGAGGGATATGATCATATGCAATATCAAATTCGTAATCCGAAGGGGTTTGCTGAAATGCTGGCACACATCGCCGAGCGTGATTGTATGCCGGAACTGCCATTTATCAGAAAGTGAGTGATACCCATGAAATACAAAATCGAGAAAAACACAGTTCAGGAAACGCTGATCATTCCGCTGTATGCCAGGAAGGTATGCTCAAAGCTGTATCCGAATCTCTATCGGGATGAAACAGCTGTCAGTTTAATCAATGAAATTGATTACGATTTTTTTCCAAGGCGGAGAAAAAAATTCCCGCCGCCTGATGCAGCGCTTCGGCTCGCTTGAGGTTGCTATGCGGCAGAATGATCTCGCCTTTGAAGTACGGGATTACCTGAAAAACCACCCAAAAGCGGCGGTGGTCAATCTGGGTTGCGGACTTGACGGCACCGGCAGAGCCTGTGACAACGGCTGCTGCAAAATCTACAATTTGGATTTTCCAGATGTCATCGCCGTGCGCAATGAGCTTTTGCCCGCCGGGGAGCGTGAGGAAAATATCCCCTGCGATTTGAACGATACCAAATGGTTTTCAAAAATCGACGCCTCCGGCGGCGCAGTATTTTTCGCCTCCGGCGTGTTCTACTATTTTTTGACTGAGCAGGTCAAAGCACTGGTACAAAAAATGGCGGACGCCTTCCCCGGCAGTGTGCTGGTATTTGACGCTGCAAACCGTACGGCGGTAAAGATGATTGCAAAAACATGGCTCAAGAGTGCGAAAATCAAGGATGTCGGCGCATATTTTGCGGTTTCGGACGCACAGAAGGAGCTTTCTCCGTGGGACAGCCGCTTGCGTGTCACAAGCCGCGGATATATGCTTGGCTATAACAATCTTCGCGACCCGTCCGTCAGCGGCTTTTTCCGCTTCCTTGCAAAAGTCGGGGACAACGGTATGAAAATGCAAATCGTGAAGGTCGGATTCGGAGGCAGAAAATGAAATACATAGGTATGCCCATGGGAATGTGGGGACTGTTTGCAGGCTCATTCCAAAAACAGCTGACGGCTGTGTTTGGTTATGATTCCGATACAGCAAAAGGTATCGCAAAAAACGCAAAACCAAAATACAAAGCAATTATCTCAGACCTGCCGGAATTTGAAAAAGCGGATCGCTTCAAAATGAACATCGTCAACTGCGCAATGATCGGCGCATTCATTCTCTCCATGCCTGAGCGCCCGGATGTGGAGCGACTGACGGAGTATTATGCGAAGGCCATGATGACAAAGCCGATGAAGTGGTTCTGTCACAAGAGCGGAAAGAGTAAATTTACCGAAAAGGACATCTCAGGCATGAAGGCGACCGCCGCCTTGAAAGCCGCCGACCGCAACCCATATTCGTGGAATATGGAGTTTTACGAATATCCCGATGGCAGCGGATACGAGGGACGATTCACCAAATGCGGCATCTGTGTACTGATGCAAGATTTGGGGCTTTATGAACTCACTCCGGCGCTGTGCTGCCTTGACTACACGATGAGCGAAGCGAGCGGCGTGACTGACTTCGTGCGGCAGTATACGCTCGCCTCCGGCGGGCCGTATTGCGATTGCGGCTATAAGAAAAAAAGCAGATATAACACATTTTACACACTGGAGAATGTTGAGAAAGTGAGATAAATTTTGTATTTTGCGAGTGGGAGCTGTTTTATCCACTTGCTACGAAACAGTCACTGTACTGTTTCTCCCAAATTCACACGTGAATTTGGAGCCACGTGTCTCTTGTGCTTTGCACAATTCACTCCCCCGAGCAAAAGGCGAAAAGCGCCAAAAGTGGCTTGAACATTACGTTCAAGCCACTTTTCTATCAATGTAGTTTTTGATTCTATTTCGGCAAGAACAAGCCCTTGTTCTACGATACGTCGAAAGAAATTCCGTGTTTGAATGAATTTCTTTGAAATTCATAATAAACATTTCGTTTCTTTTCTCCTTTTTCCCCACCAAATTTTCAATATGTCGGGGACCCCTGAATGGAATTTCGTTTTTATAGCACGGTGCGCTTTAGCCACTTTATCGACAGTCTGAAATATCCACCCGCTATGCGGGTGGATATTTATTTTATGCAAATAAGGTTATATAGTCCAATTTTGTGAGGCGGTTTGAAGTTCAACCATATGTCTGAACAGTCCGTTTTTATTCATAAGTTCGTTTGGATTGCCGGATTCTGCAACGGTACCGTTTGCAAGCACGATAATTTTATCAGCATTTTCAACCGTTCTCATTCTGTGTGCAATAACAAGAACGGTTTTGTTTTTAATGAGCCTTGACAATGCTGTTTGGATAAGTGTTTCATTTTCTACATCGAGAGAAGCGGTAGCTTCGTCAAGCAAAATAATCGGAGCGTTTTTGAGAAACGCACGGGCAATAGATATTCTTTGGCGTTCTCCTCCCGAAAGATTGCAGCCGTTTTCACCGATTTCGGTATGGTAACCGTTGGGCATCTTATTTGCAAATTCATCGCAGTTGGCGAGTCTTGCAGCGGCAAGCACTTCTTCATCGGTTGCGCCCTTTTTTCCAAGGCGGATATTTTCCATAATCGAAGTGTTAAAAAGTGTAACATCCTGAAAAACGATTGAATAAAGACTCAACAGAGTTTCGGGTTCAATTTGTGAAATATCCATACCGCCAACAGTAATTTTTCCGCTTGAAGCGTCCCAAAATCTTGCGGCAAGCCTTGAAACCGTGGTTTTGCCGCCGCCTGACGGACCAACCAAAGCGGTGATTTCTCCCTGCCTTGCGGCAAAACTTACATTATTGAGCACCTTGGTATCGTCATTGTACGCAAAACTTACATTGTTGAATACAACATCGTATCCGTTGTTGTTGATTTTTGTATCGCCCGATTGAACATTATGGTCCAAAATTTCATTCATTCTGGCTACATTTGTCTTTGTGCTGATGATGGCGGCAAGATTTATTAGTGCGGCTTGCATAGGGTCATAAAGACGGGAAACAAGAAGCAAAAATACAAAGAATGTAAGTACATCAAGCTCACCTTTTACGAGTAACATCGAGCCGACGAGTGCGGTTGTTGCAATACCGAGCTTGAGCACCATCTGAGCACTTGATACAAAAATCGCTGTACCGAATTCACTTTTAAGTGCTCTGCTTTCTACCTTGTCAATCTTTTTGTCAAGTGTTGCAAGGTATCTATCCTCTGCGCTGTTCGATTTTAAGTCTGCAACGGTATCTATACATTCCTGAATACCATTTGCACAGTCTATTTTTGCCTTCATTGATTTTTGACCTAGCTTTTCCTGAACCTTAGCCGATGAACCGACTATGATAAACGCAACGGGAAGCACCCAAAGAGAAGCAAGTGCCATTTTAAAATTGAAAAAGAAAAGGCTGATTGCGATGATAACCGTTGAAATAAGCGAGCCAGCAAACGGTGGAATGAAGTGCGAAAACGCTGTTTCAAGATAAGTACAGTCCGCCATAATCGTACTTGTCAAATCTGCCAAATCTTTTTTTGCGAAAAAAGAAAGCGGGATTTTGCGTAACTTTTCAGCAAGAGTAAGTCTTCTTGTTCCTGTTTCAACATAAGTTGCAAGAAATGTAGAATTATATTGCCAAAGTGTTATACAAAAAATGACAAACAAACATATAATTGCTCCGCCGACAAAGAAAGTCGTATTGTTTCTTACATTTCCGTTCAATAATGCCTTAACAAATAAATATAACAAGGTTACAGGAAACATAAATGAAATATTTTGCAAGGTGCAAGCAACAACGCCCTTTATTAAATCTTTTGCACCCTGTCTTGAAAGTGCGTATTTGTGCATCAGTTTTTCAATCATTTCAATTCCTCCTTTCCTACCTTCCATTTTACGGAGGTGAGATAATTTTTAAGCATTGAGGCAAACACGCCGTTTTGACTGCAAAGTTCTTCTGTTTTACCCTGTTCGATGAGTTTGCCGTTTTTGCAAAAACAAAAATGCAATCCGCATTTTTTTAACGGTAGAAAGTCGATGAGCAATCATAATAACGGTTTTGTTTTTTTGAAAGTTCATTAAGAGCTTTTTTTGAATTTTTAACTTCATTGTCGGGGTCGGCAAAAAGCTGTTGCCTCATCAAGAATAACAATCGGTGCATTTTTAAGAATTGCTCTTGCAATGGCTACTCTTTGTGTCTCTCCTCCGGAAAGATATACACCGTTTGAACCGATAACGGTATCAACTCCGCTTTCAAACTTCTCGATAATATCCATACATTGAGCCTTTTCGAGTGCCGACATAACCTCATCCAAATTCGCATCCGGCTTTGCAAGGCGAATATTGTCAAATATACTGCCTGTGATTAGCTTACTGTCCTGGAACACATATGAAACAGCATTTGTCAAATCCTCTTTTTGGATGTTTTTAACATTAACTCCGCCTACAAGAACTTCACCGCTGTCTGCGTCAAAAAATCTTGTAATAAGGTTTGCGAGCGTTGTTTTGCCGCCTCCGGACGGGCCTACAAAGGCAACGGTTTGACCCGATTTAATATCAAGCGAAACATTATCAATCGCTTTAACCTCTCCGTCATAGCTGTAACTTATATTTTTTTAAGCTGAACAGACGAATCTTTCGGCTTTTTGACATTTCGTTGATTTCAAAGGTTCGATATTCATTACGCTGTCGATGCGTTTAAACGAATCTTCAACAAGCATTTTATTTTCACTTTGGAACATTACTTTTGTCATTGTAACGGTTAAAAATCGGTGTGATGATTACATAAAACCAAAAATGTTCAAAAATCAAATCGTTTGTCACTCCGCCTTTGCTAAAAAAATCAATCCGCCGAAAATGATAAACGCAAAAAATTCCGTTAATCAAAGTTGTAAAGCAAGCCATAGGAATACGAAGATTTTTTGTGTAATCTATAGCCCAATCGCTGTATGAATCAATGGCTTTTTTAAATTTTTTGAAGCTGAACACACTTTGACCGAATGCTTTTTACTACAGGAATACCTCTGACATATTCAACAGCTTCGTTTGACATATCGTCAAGCGCATTTTGATATTCTGCCATTTTCTGCTGAAGCGTTTTTGCCTGTCATAAATACCGTCATAATTAAAAAAATGACAAAGCAATGGGAATGAGGGAAATCAATCCGAATCTCCAATCAAAAACAAATAAAAAAATCAATAATCCTACAGGCGTTACAACCGAACCAACCATATCCGGAAGTTGATGAGCAAGATAGGTTTCGGTTGCAGCCGAGCAATCATTTACAATTTTGCGCAGCTTTCCGCTTCCGAATTTTTTTCAATTTCGCCAAGCGGTAATTTTACTATTTTGTGCATCATCCGCTTGCGCATATTTGCCTGAACCCTGAAAGCACTTGTGTGTGAACACATCAATGCGGCAATGTAAATCAGCATTGAAAGTGCGGCAAAAACAACTGCCGTTACGCCGTTTTTCACTATGCCCGTTGCATTTTCAAAATTTGGTATAACATCAAGCACTTCTTTAATTATCTTCCATATATAATAAAAACGGAAGAAGAGCAAGTGCACTGCTGACTGCACTGAGCGCCAAAGATATATAAGTGAAATACCTATAATTTTTCGGCATAGTCCATCAGTCTTGAAAAAGTTTGACTCCTTTTTCTTTCAAATTAATTCCTCCTATATAAGTATTCAGTTAGCCGTCGCTAACTAATATCTAAAAAAATTAAAGGGATTAAATCCCTAAAATTTTTGACCATCCTGCGATATAAAAGTCTTGAAATTCGCTTACATATTTTTTAGCGTTTTCTTTTTTCATATCGTGTTCAATAAGCTCAAATATGCCCGAAAACATACCGCTGACAATCATATGACAAACCGCTTTTTCTATGTTTGGAACATCCTTGCCCTGCGAGCGCAAAGCATCAATGAATTGATAGGTTTTTTCAACTTCAATTTCTACCATATTATGAATAAAGATTCTCATATGACGTGCCTTCACTTTTGCAAATTATCAGCTTAAACTCGTCAAAGTGTTCGTAAATGTAATCAACAATTTTGTTGAGGCTTGTTCGACTCTCAACTCCCATATGATTTGCTTTTTCTTCTTCGGGCAGTTTTTCAAAATCCTCCTGCGCAGACATAAATATGTTCATTATGGCTTTTGCGTGCTCCTCAACAAGAGCGGCAAAAAGCGCTTCCTTACCGGAAAAATAGCCATAAAATGCTCCTGTTGTTACACCTGCGGTTTTTACAATATTACGAAGCGAAGCCGAGTTAAAATCTTTTTCCAAAAACTCTGCTTTACCTGCTGACAATATATTTTTTAAGGTTGTTGATTCTTCGTTTGACATTTTTACACCTCATATAACACCGTTATATCGCATTTAGTATAACACTGTTATATTGTGCTGTCAAGCGTTATGGTTCGTTTTTCAAGCAATATAATATATTTTGTGAATTTTTGCCAAACAGTATCAAAAAATGTTGACATAAATATTTTTTTGAATATAATAAAAGTTAAGAATTAGGTTAGTCAATGCTAACCTAATTCATATAACAAACTAAAGACGAATTTGAAAGGAGATTTTACTATGATTAGTGAATTGGCAGCATTTGCAGGCGGTGTGTTGTTCGGCACGGCAGGAGTTAAGGCTTTGGGAAGCAAAGATGCAAAAAAAGCATATGCTCACACTGCGGCTTTTGGTTTGAGAGTTAAAGACTCTGTGATGAAAACAATAACAGAGGTTAAAGAAAACGCAAACGATATTTTGGCAGAGGCTAAAGAGATTAACGAGAAAAAAGCAGCCGAAGCACAGGAAAAAGCAGAACAGAGCGTTATTGAAAACGCAGCTGTTGCAAACGCATAAATTATTAAAAGGCTGTCTTTATGGCAGCCTTAAATTTTTGAGGTGTTTGGTATGAAATGTCAAATCTTGCACGAAACAAAAAACAGAATGAGAGTGCATTTTTGCAAAGAAAATATGACAGTTGAAGAAGCGGATAAGGCAGATGCTTACTTGAAATCAATCAACGGAATCGAAGATGTTACTGTTTATGAAAGAACCTGTGATTTGATTATTTATTATTCCTTTGACAGGAGCGAGTTGATTGAAATTCTTGCTCACTTCAGCTTTGAAAATGATGAAGTGAAAAACATCGAGGTTGTCAGCACCGCAAGGCTTGTTCAGCGTGAATATGAAGAAAAACTTATTATGACAATCGCTTTGCGTTATTTCAGAAAAATATTTTATCCTTTACCTTTAAGAATTGCGCTTGCTTATATTAAATCTGTAAAATATATACTCAAAGCATTGAAGTCGCTTGCCAAAAGGACAGCTGAACGTTTCGGTTCTTGATGCCGTGGCAATTACTGTTTCGCTCATAAGAGGCGATTTTGAAACAGCTTCAAGCGTTATGTTCTTGCTTAAAATCGGCGAAATTCTCGAAGAGTGGACCCATAAAAAAATCCGTCAGCGACCTTGCAAACACAATGTCGCTCGGAGTTGAAAAAGTGTGGTTAAAGAATAAAAATGATGAAGAGGTTTTAGTTTCTACAAACAAGGTTAATGTAGGCGACAAAATTGTTCTGCGCACAAGCAATATGATACCGCTTGACGGTGAGGTTATCGATGGCGGTGTAACGGTTAACCAATCAGCTATTACGGGCGAAAGTGTTGCCGTGAACAAAACGGTGGGTTCTCGTGTGTATGCCGGCACGGTTGTTGAAAGCGGAGAATGTACTGTAAAAGTTACGCAGATTAACGGTCAGGGAAGATACGACCGAATTGTAAAAATGATTGAAGATTCCGAAAAACTGAAATCATCCCTTGAAAGCAAAGCGTCAAATTTGGCGGATAAACTTGTACCGTTCAGTCTGTTCGGCACGATACTTACATATGCAATTACACGGAATGTCACAAAAGCATTGTCTATTCTAATGGTAGATTATTCCTGTGCATTAAAACTTACAATGCCTGTTGCGGTTTTGTCTGCTATCAACGAATGCAGTAATTACGACGCAACCGTTAAAGGCGGAAAATACCTTGAAGCGCTCTCAAAGGCAAATGTTATTGTCTTTGACAAAACCGGAACACTGACAAATGCACAACCTAAAGTTGCGGATGTTATTACATTTAACGGCAGTGACAAAACAGAAATGCTACGGCTTGCCGCCTGCCTTGAGGAACACTTCCCACACTCGGTTGCAAATGCAGTTGTTAATGAAGCAAAGGCAAGAGGTCTTGACCACGCCGAACAGCACTCAAAAGTTGAATATATCGTGGCTCACGGAATTTCAAGCCTTGTAGATAACGAAAAGGTTGTGATTGGAAGTTATCATTTTGTTTTTGAGGACGAAAACTGCACCGTGCCGCAAGATGAACAAGACAAATTCAATACAATACCAAATGAATATTCACACCTTTATATGGCAATCAACCGCAAACTTGTTGCCGTGATTTGTATTGAAGACCCAATCAAAGCGAATGTTAAGCAAACGCTTGATAATTTGAGAAAATGCGGCATAGACAAAATTGTTATGATGACCGGTGACAGCGAACGCACGGCAAGGGCGGTTGCAGAAAAACTGGGAATTGATGAATACTATGCGGAAGTTATGCCCGAGGACAAGGCTATGTTCATCGAAAAAAATGCAAACTGACGGCAATTCCGTTATTATGGTTGGTGACGGCATAAATGATTCACCGGCATTGAGTAAAGCAGATGTCGGAATAGCAATAAGTTCAGGTGCTGCAATAGCAAGGGAAATTGCAGACATAACCGTTTCAAGCGATGACTTGAATTCTCTTGTAACGCTTAAAAAAATAAGCAATCTTTTGATGGCAAGAATAAGGTCGAATTACCGTTCTATTATGTCGTTTAACACTGCATTAATTGTGCTTGGCGTTGTTGGAATAATCCCTCCGACAACCTCGGCTTTTTTGCACAATGCTTCTACTCTTGCTTTTACATTAAAGAGTATGACAAAACTGATGTAAATCCTGTTCCGTTCGTAGATAAATTATTATTTAATGGTAATTCAAATAATAATGCGGATTTAGAGTTTCTTTTTGACACCTCAGTGTAATGTTCGCAATTCTCATACGAATTTGCGGTTCTAAGCAAAAATATAAAAATCCTGAGAGATTTTTTTGAGAGACGCAAAGTCTAAAAAAATGGCTTAAATAGGCGGTTTTGAAAAAAAGATTGCGAGGCTCTGACTCCGTCATTTAAGGTTCGAATCCTTATACCTCTGCCACAATGAATCGATTTAATCTTTCGAACCACTATGTTCGATTGATTGCCGATTCCTTTGATTTTTAGGGGACTAAATGATAACATAAAGGTTTAGACTTCACAGTAAAATGTGAAATCTAAGCCTCTTTTTCTTTTTCGGTCAAGAATTCGAACCTCTCAATATGGCTGACTATGAAGCATAGAAGAAAAAAATATTTTTTTAAGGAGGTAATACAAAAACTATTTATTACAATGAAGAATTCAAAAGAAATGTGGTAAGTTGTTACATTGCCGGAGACAGTGTCCCTATAATTTATAAAGATAGCGGAGTTAGTCGAAGTACAATATACGAATGAATTAACTTTTTCAAAAGAAAGTTTTTTTCAATTACGATTATAATCCTGTTATAAAAACTTGAAAAAAATCGAGTAAACTATAGTATAATCGAATTAACAAAAAAATGACGATAGCGGCAAAAAAATATTAAATGAGGTGACATTTTGGAAATCAACAGAGATGTTTACTTAAACAGACTTATTACAAGAAAACAAAACGGATTTATTAAAGTTATCACAGGTATCAGAAGATGCGGTAAATCCTATCTATTAAATAAAAATCTTTTATAATTATTTACTGTCCGAAGGCGTAGATAAAAAAATCATATTATTAGATTTGCTTTTTGATTCGGCGGATGATTTATTGCTTATAGACGAAGATATTTTTAGATATAAGTGAGCAAAACAGAAAAAGTTGATCCGAGAAAAATTTATGAAGTACATTTCAGGCAAAAATTATTGATGACGAAATGTATTATCTTCTCCTTGATGAAGTTCAGTTGTTGGGAAGCTTTGAAGCTGTTCTGAACGGTTATCTGAGAAAAGAAAATTTAGATATTTATGTTACGGGCAGTAACTCTAAGTTCCTGTCGAGTGATATTTTAACTGAATTTGAGGGTCGTGGCGACGAAATACATGTTTTGCCTTTGTCTTTTTCGGAGTTCTACTCTGCATATGACGGTAGTAAAAACGAAGCTTTTGACGACTATATGGTGTACGGCGGACTGCCTGCGGTCGCTTTAATGAAAACCGATGAACAAAAAAGCAATTACCTTATCACGCAAATGAAAAAAATGTATATATTAAGGATATTGTCGCTCGAAATAATCTTAATTCCGATCAGGAAATCAGCGAGCTTGTAGATATTTTGGCATCGGGAATTTCATCTTTAACAAACCCGAGAAAAATTAGAAAAACACATTCAAATCCGTTAAAAAAATTCTACGCTCTGCGCTTCGACTATCGATAAATATATCGGTTACTTAAAAGACTCCTTCTTGCTCAGCAAAGCAGAGAGGTATGATGTAAAAGGTAAGAAATATATCAGCACGCCTTATAAACTTTATTTTGAAGATACCGGACTCCGAAATGCCCGATTAAATTTCAGACAAGTAGAAGAAACTCATTTGATGGAGAATATCATTTATAACGAACTCAGATACAGAGGATATAATGTCGATGTCGGTGTAGTTGAGTTTAGAGAAAAAACTGCCGAGGGTAAGGATATCCGAAAACAAGTTGAAATTGATTTCGTAGCTAATCAAGGCAGTAAACGCTATTATATTCAATCCGCATATAATATTCCCGATGAAGAAAAAAATGGGAGCAGGAAACCCGTCCTTTCGAAAAAAACTAACGACTCTTTCAAAAAAATTGTTGTGGTGGAAAAAAAGTATTAAACCACGCCGAGATGATAAAGGGTATGTTATGATTGGAATAAAAGGAATTTTTTTGCTTAACAATGAAAGTTTGGAAATTTAATTTCAGCATAATAGGGAGTGTAAAATAATGACGATATTACACGAAGAACACAGCATATGAACGTGAAATACGAGTACTTTTAAAATGCAAACATGAACATAATAACATTGATAAAATTGAAAATGATGAAATCACTTATCACGATACTCGTGAGGTGTTTGATAAAAATGGCGTGACTTTATATACAGGCTCGACGAAGACCTTATTTGAAATTCAGAATTCAAAGGCTGCTTATGAAAGAATGTTAACAGCATTTGATAATAATCAAATTATTGATGAAGAATTCCTTAAAAGAAATTCAGATGACTCTTACAAACGGCACTTGTCAACATAAAAATTAAAAAAAGATGATATATCGTTGAATTAAGTAAATCTATTTGTTATTATATCATTGGAATAATTATACAAATTTTTTTAGGTGAAATTATGAATTTATTTGATACTCTCAAAGATGATAATAATATGTTTTCTGTTTTAGCCTCTCCAAATAAAAGGATTTATGCAGAGGCTTTAGATGTATTGTATAAAGCCTTTAATGATGAAAAAAATTGCAAATTCCGGAGGAAACATATTATTCTATGTTGAAAAAAATAGGTTGGAAGACATTCTGGTATCGGAGCAGTTTAACAAGGAAGACGACATGCTTGAAGAAGAATATTTAAATATTTCCGGACGAGCAAGATTTATAATACGAAAACTTTATTCCAAAGGTTGGTTTGAAAAAGAGCGTGATGAAGAGTTTAAAGAAAACATAACCCTTCCTACATATAGTATTAAGTTGTTGGAACTTTTTCATATGTTATCAGGAAATTCACAGGATAGTGGGTATTCATATGTTTACAGTACATATCTTACTCTTAAAGGAGCTAATGATGACGATGATGTTCGTAATAAAACAGAGGCTGTATATATTGCATATAAGAATACGAGTTCGCTTATAAAAATGTTGAAAACTGTTTATCACAATATAAATAGATATTTTATATTGCAAATTGAAATGGCGGATTTAAATGAAGTATTAGCCAAACACTATGATGATTTCAGCAAACAAATTGTCGAAACATACATACGACCATTAAAAAAATAAAGGATTCTGTTCCAAAATACAGAATTCCGATTAAAAACTATTCTTGATGAATGGCTTGAACATACTGAACTCCTTGATAAAATGGCAAGAGCAGCTCAAATTGATAAAAGAGGAGAAACGGTTGAAGAATGTAAAGGTGACTTAATCAATAAGATTTTGTATATTAAAGAATCTTACGAACATATTCAAAAATGATTATCTCGATGAGATTGATAATCAGGTGAGAAAAATGTACAAGACAAACAACCCAAAAAATTGAGATTCTTACTAATAATGATCAGACTGTGAGAGGAAATATAAATTATTTAATGTCTCGGATATCACATTCACCTAAAGATGATAATTCAATTGAACAAATAAATACTGTATTTGAATTAAGAAAGCAGCAATATATAAGTGAAAAAAGCCTATGGCATAGAAAAAGAATACAACGAAGAGTCAGTGCGGTTCCGGTTATTATTAAAGATGATGATAATATTAAAATTTCCGAAGTAGAATATGAAAAAATCTTTAAAAGTAAATACAGTAAGATAAATGTAAAGAAATATATGGAGAGTTTATTTTCAAATAGTGAAACAGTATCAACTGCAGATTTAGGAATAAATAACGATGAAGAGTTTATTATGAGTGCATTGGCGACAGTTAATTCAAATGATGCAGATAGTTTTTTTATGGATTTGAATATAAAAAAATGAAAAATGTCAGTAAATTAAATTATTCCATACCAAATATAATCTTTACAAAAAGGAGATAAAAATGGATTTATCAATTATAGAAAATTTTTCGCAACGGGAGCTTGAACAGTTTAAGTCTGTTTGCAATAAGCTTTTTGAGTTCAACATTTGTTACAAAGAAAAATAAATCAACCGCCAAAGGGTATTGTTGATAATCCTGATTATCGTTTTTTTACTTATTAATAAATCAATTGTTGAAGATTATTTGTCTTTGCTTGATTGGCGATTATATCATAATGATACAAATGGTTTCTTTTTATGTTGATAACAGCAACGAAACAAACAGACTTAATTTGGATAAAAATTTCAACGGCTATACTTTTTGGCACTTAGATTAATATATGATGAAAAATTATGAAAGAGCAGGCTTAGACCATGATGTCATCTGTACTGTAAGAGATCTGCTTGAAAAAAATTGGTAACAGATTATGCAATAATGTCTGCAAAGCCAAATATGAAAGAGGTAAAAAAATATCTTACAGTTTTTTTGATAATCATTTTATTATCCAAAAAAATTGAGGGTAAATACAATGAATATGATTGTAAATTTACAATATTGCCTACTATATTAATTGCTGTTTCTGCTGAGAAATTAAAAAGCAATTGTAAATACGCTTAAAGAGGAGAAACAAGATAATGAAAAAAATTGAAGAAGATAATTTTTGATTAATTGGCTTTATTTCTCAAAAAGAAATAATTGAATTCGATGATATTAATTTTTTTAACGGGCAAGAATGGTTCTGGCAAGTCAACAATTATAGATGCTTTACAGATCGTTTTATTAGGAGAAACAAATCAAAGTAATTTTTAATAAAGCTGCAAATGAAAAAAATCTAAGCGTACACTTGATGGATATCTCAGAGCTGATATGGATACTGAAAATCCTAATTCAAGAAAAAGGTAAAGATTTTTTTCTTCGTATATTGCGTGCGAATTTTATGATGATATTAAATTTTTCATCGTTTGTTGCAGGTATAGTATTTGATTGCAGAAATGACGGCTCATATACTCATCGTTATTATATATATGGCGGTAAAATTAACGAAGATTGTTTTATGAAAGACAATCAAGCTAAAGATATTCCTTCATTTCGTGCTTTTTTAAAGCAAAATTATGAGATAAACTGTGAAATTTTCGATTCAAATATAAGTTATCGAAATAGTTTGAATTCAAAATGGAATGTTCATAATGAACATGTGTTTTTTTAATGCTGAAAAAAAGCGGTTTCTTTTTAAAACCGATTACGGATATACAAAAGTTCATTACAGAGAATATTTGTGATATTTCAAATAAATTGGACATAGAAGAAATGCAGCAAAAATATTCGCGACTATAAACTGCATGAGAAAAAAAGCATACGAACAGCAGGAAAAAAATTGATACACTTGAAAAATATTGCTGCAATATAAAAAAAGATGAATAGTGCACTCGATAATATGAAAAATTCATAGATTTTTTTAACTCTTTGGGGAGAAAGTGAAGATTTAAAAGCAGAAAAATAGAAAAAGTGCGAAATTGAATTAAATGATACAATTGAGCAATTAAAAAAATGTTAATAAAGAAATTGAAACAACAAAGCAAAAATATTGTTGATAAAAAAATAATAAAAAGAGATTTGTTATATTCCGAACGCAATAATAATGATATTTATCAAAAGAAAAATAATTCTTGAAAAAACGATATTAAAGCATTAAAAAGAAGCTATTGCCGATATTGAAAGTAAACTGAACAAAAAAGTCAATGATATAAAAATGGAAGCAACATATGTTTGTAATGCTTGTGAAGATTTTAAAAATTTTACTAATATTATAAATTTAAAAGAAATCGATAATATTACATATGATATTTTAAGGAGCTTTTACACCTCTAAAGCAGTTTGCTTATGATGAATTTCAAACATGTGATGAACTGTTTAAAAATATATGTGAAAAGCTAAAAATTATTGAAAAAAACTAATTGAAGAAAGAAATATTGAATTAAAAAAACGAGTCGAATTCTCTTATAACAGAACTATCAAAAAAATAATGAGTCGATAGGGAATTTAAAAAAAGGCAAGAAGGATTATCCTAAAGAATTAATTTCTTTTTAAAAAAACAAACTTGTAAAATGAACTTAGAAAAAAATAATAAGTTTTCAAATACAAATGTATGGATATTGGCAGATTTATTAGAAATAAAAAGCGGAGAAGAAATTTGGCGAAGCGCAGTCGAAGGATATCTCGGTACTCAAAAATTTTATATTTTGACAGAACCAGATGCTTATGGTACTGCACTGAATATTTATAATCATATAAAAAATGATTATGAATTATCATTTGGTCTTGTGGATATATCAAAATTGCGAGAGGGAGAAATGATTAAATCAAAATCGGGAAGTCTTGCTGAAAAAATTGAGACGAATAACTCATTTGCAAGATCATATATTGATTATTTGCTTGGCAGAGTTATTTGTTGTAATAGTGTTGATGAATTAAGACAGTATAAAATATCCATTACATCAGAGGGTATGTTATATCAGGGATATGTTGCAAGAAGATTGCAACGAAAATCAATGAATGATTGTTATATAGGAAAAAAAGCAATAGAATATCGAATTGATATATTAAATAAGCGTCAAAGTGAAATAAATGACCGACTGAATAGCATTAATCCGATAATTGCAGTATTTGATAAAAATAACAAATCACGAAATGCTGTTTAGTGATAGGTATTTGTCAGGAGAATTTTTTTAGATTTAAAGTCTGATTATCATGGCTTGTTAATCAAAAAGATCTAAAATTTAAAAAAATGCACAGGAAGAATATGATGGACTTGATTTGTTTGCACATCAAAAATATCGAAGAAGAAATAAAGAAAAATCGAAAAATGAAATAAATACTAAACAGGAAAAAAATGTGAAAAAGTTGGTTCGTAAATCATCTGCTTTTAGAAGTTGAAAAGGAAAAAAATATGAAAAAAATAAGCTTCCTGAATTAAGTCAGGCACAAATTGAAAAAGCGAGATGAAATAAAAAGAGCATCCATATTTTAACGGTAATTTTATTCAGGAGATTGGCTTACCTCGTTATAAGCAGGAATTAGAAAGACTTCGCTTACCGAGTAAAATTATTAAAAATTTCGGAGACAGTTTTAATCAGGCAGAAAGCAATTTTAACAAGGCACAAATGGAATTGATTAGTGTAAGAAAAGATTTTACACTCAAATATGCACCCTGTTCTTATCGAACTGATTCGATGGATAATTCCGAGTATGAAAATGAATTAAAAAAACTAAAAGGAAAAATGAACTTCCAAAAATACCTTGATAAAATTCGATTGGCAAAAGAAAGTGCAATGGAACAATTTCAAAAATGATTTCTTGGCTAAGCTTAAATCAAGTATTGATGAGGTTTATGCAAAAGTAAAGGATTTGAATAGGGCAATTGACAAGTCACAATTTGATACGGACAGATATCGCTTTAAAATTGAGAAAAATCCTGACTATACCGATTATTATGATATGATTATGGATCCTGCATTAGTAGAGGGAGACGGCGGATTATTTGCTTTGCCGTTCCAGGAAAAATACGGGGAATTAATCAAAGAATTGTTTGATAAGATTGTATCTTCAGATGATACTCAGTTAAATGCAAGAAAGCAAAGTGAATTGCAGAAAAAAATATTGAAATTTATACTGATTTTCGTACATATTTAAAAATTTGATTTGGAAACAACAGATAAAAAAACGGAAATAAGGAATTGCTTTTCGCAAACGCTGAATCAGAAATCAGGAGGAGAAACCCAAACACCGTTTTATATTGCTGTTCTTGCCTCTTTTGCTCAGATTTACAGGATTAATGATATGACAAGCGCAGGTAACACCGTCAGACTTGTTGTATTTGATGAGGCTTTTAATAAAATGGATAGTAACAGAATTATTGAAAGTATCCGATTGCTTAGAGAAATGCATTTACAGGCAATAGTATGTACTCCGCCAGAAAAAAATTACCTGATATTATGCCTGAAGCAGATAAAACGATTTTTAGTTCATAAAGATAATTACAAAATGTGCACTATACCTTGGAAAAAAAGGAGTTTAATTAATGTGGAAGAAAAAAATTGTTATTAATAAGCTGTTGGACAAATATGAAAAAAAGTCAGCATTTATTAAAAACCTCAATTGTCTAATCGAAGGGTTATGCTTAGAGTAGAGAAAAAAATGAATTGCCTGAGTATGATTATGAGAATGCTGAAGTAAAGGATAAATATAATTTAGCAGCAAAAAAATTTGAAAAAAAGTACGGATTTGTTTCAATAGAATGGATAAAAGGCATAAACAGAATTGATAAGTTGATACTTAATATTGATTCTGTTGAGAAAGCTTATGACTTTGTCGGACGAAAGCATCCTTTTTAAAAGAAACGGAGGAGTTCTGTAAAAATTATTGAAAGTGGTCTTAAAAAGTGTTGAAACTGAATGGATAGTAAATTGGTCTAGCAGCGTTTGCAATAATATGAGAAAAAAACACTTAAAAATTGATAATGAATGCAAAAAAAGGTAAAGATTTTGTTATTAAACTGGTAAAAGCCTTTAGTGAATATGATTTATTGGATGACGATATTACAATGCGTGCATTCAGTTCAAAATGCTATGGCAATACGAAGACTTTTGAAAATGAAATCAGAGATTCGTTCTTGAAAATTGCTTTTAAATTTGATGAAACTTTTCAAAATACTTGTGCTGAGAATAATCTAAGCGTTAAGGATAAACTCGCCTATTTTGGCATATATACCCGACCTGAGGTTTATGAATTCTCCGGAAATGTATCTTTGGTTACTGTAGATGGGCAGCTTGATTTTTCTGTTTTGAAAAACAGTGGTGCCTCCATTAGAAGTACGACAGTGCCTTTGATAAAAAGCGTTTGATATGTCAAAAAAATTAATAAAGTGATTTTTTTATTGAAAAATAAAACAAATTACGATGAGTATATTTCTTCGCAAAGCGGTAACAGTACATTAATTATTTATCATGGCGGATTTTTAAGTCCTCAAAAACGAAAGTTTATATTAAAAGATTTTTTTGAAAGTTCTAAAGAAAAAAACAGAATTTTTTTGTTTTTGGGCAGACATTGATTTAGGTGGCTTTGAAATGTTTTATAAATTAAAAAGAAATCATATCTTTATTGAAACCGCTTAATATGTCTGCAGAAGATGTTTGCAAATATCATATGTACGGACTTGTCAGAAATGAAAAAAATATCTACATAAACTTGAAGAAATGAAAAAAATAATAATAAATATCCTGTTTTTTTAATGATGTTATTGATATGATATTAAAATACAGGGTTACGATTGAGCAAGAATCATTTTTGTTGGTATAAAAGATATTTTGGACCTGTGAGAGATTTTTGAGAGACGCAAAGTCTAAAAAATGGCTTAAATAGGCGGTTTTGAAAAAAGATTGCGAGCCTCTGTCTCCGTCATTTAAGGTTCGAATCCTTATACCTCTGCCAAAGAGAGGACTATCCTGAAGGATAGTCCTTGTTTTTTGCTCAAAATCCCCGTAAACGCCGTAAAAAAGCCAAAATCCGCCTGCCAAAGCAGACGGATTTTTTCGTTTTAAGTGACTTTCAGTGACTCTTTGAGACCATAAAATGCACTAAAAACACACAACGCCGCGAGCGGATCACAGCGGCTCTTGGCGGTTCTTTTGAGTGACTCTTGAGTGACTGTTGGTTATTTTATAATTCAAAGAGTTTATTAATATAACACTGCAACAACTTAAGTAGAACGCTTGGCTTTTATATTACAAACTAAAGTATTTAAAGTCAAGTGTTTTTTTGTAATTGTTAGATTTGCTGAGTCGTGATATAATAAGGTTTGTACTAAGTTTTATACTAATAATTAGAATCTCAAACAAAAACAGAATACTATAGAGGAACATAATATTATGAACAAAGAGTTATACTGGAAAGTGTTAAAAAGTATTAAATACTATTAGATTTTTCTTTATCAGCAAAATATACAAAACAAATGAAAAAAATGGAGCGTGCAAAAAAAGATGTTTCATACTCCACAAGATTTGTAATTAAAGGAATAATAAAGAGAATATTTGTAGGATTAATTTTTTTAGTACCCATAGTAATAATTAATAATGTGGTTATTTCTAAATATCCTTTTTGTTTTGGATGTACAAACCAAGCAATACTTACTTGACTTTATGTATGCGGGGTTGGGTATTGTAGGCGTTATTTTTAGGTTTGTACTGCGCTAACATTTCATCTGTATATGCATCAATATATACTAATGCACCAATTAAACTATCAGAATTATTTGCAAGTGATATTATTTCGAACAAGAGCATCGCTCAAATAACCGGTTATTTAATATTCGATTTATTGACCATATTCGGAGTAATAATAGATATAATAGAACCTGGAATTGTTTTTGATAGTAGCAATTATATTTGCCACAATTTATATAATTGTCGCCTTTAGCATTAATGGAAACCGTTCTTTACGTCTATCTAATACATTTACAATTGCGGATTTGGTTTATTCGAGAATAAATCATATTTTGAAAAAGTTTATCTAAGAATAAACTATATTATAATGACAGTAACATTCAAAATCATTTAAGGAAAATATCTTCTAACGAACTTGAGCGTTTAAGAGAAATTTCTGGTTTTAATATTAATATTCCCCCTCAACAAGACACTTATATGTGTGATTTTTTTATGCAAAAAAACATATACCTTATGAATATTTACCAAGAAATTAAGCCCAATCTCTCACGTGAATCGTTCTGGTTTGAAGAAAAAGAAGAATATAGGCAGTGGTATAACGCTTCTTATTCAGAGATCACAAATGCATTGGATACAGGCACAATGATTAGAAATGAAAGGACAAAAAAATTATAGTTGGTTTGAAGACAGACTGTTTTTCAATAAATATACTGTGTATAAATAAATTTATTAATGATTCTAAATACGACTGTTTATACAAATACTTATTGCTTCTGTCTGAAAGCAGTAAATACTATATTGTAAATAATGATGTGAATTTGTATGTTAATCATATAATTGCGATTTTTTTGATTTATTGAACAACAAAAATCCAAAAAAAGGAAAGCATCTGATAATAATGAAATAACAGGAATATTTGAGTTACTGATAATATGCTATATGGATATTACTATCAATTTGCGCAAACTCGTTGCGGAAATTGATATAGCAAAAATCAAAGAGGAGTATTTGAAAGATATTATTGGTAATAACAACAAATACAATTTATTCTTTAATAATATAAAACTGCAAAAAAACTGAAAAAAATGTTTAGAAACAGAACTGAAAAATTGAAAAAAAGATTATTACAGCAGATTGGTACATTGAACAATTTATATCGGAGGCAATACATAGTATTCTTGGTGATAGCATTTCTGCGTTGTTTAAATATATTGGATACATTGATAAAGAATTAGTTTTATTACAAGATCACGAAATGAATGAAGCTGCTTGTTTATCTTTCTCTAAAATACCGGAATTAAAATCCAAAAGCGATATTTTAATTAACGATTTATCCGATGTGTTTAACGAATTACTTGCTAAACACAAGGAAAAAAACTATTGTTTGGAAAAACTGTACCATTTGAAGAATACAAAAAAACAAGTATCTGCTTTATACTATACCCTGCCAAAGAGATTTAGAGATGTAGTAACAAAAGTTGCAGTTGATAAATGGTCAAACAGGAAAAAGTGTTCCTGACTATTTAGGATATTACTATAATATAATATGTACTATTACCGTTGAAACGATTGCAAAGAATAATTTCGATGAGTTCAAATCTGCTTATGACGGATTTTTTTGCCGCTTGTATTATTATATCAAGAATATATACGTTATGATTTGGTTAAAATAAAAGAACCATATTTGCAGTCCGGCGTGCTTCAAGCTTTTGCACAACCAATGCTTGAATACTCTATTCTTTCTGGACTTGCTATACTATTTGGAGAGTTTGCTAAAGATTCTCGTTGGAAAGAGTGTGTAAACTTAAGTATTGAAGAATTTGTTTCAAAAACACCAAAGTCCAAAGAAACAATTGAAAAATGGGCCGAACTCTTAAATCAACTTCAAAAAATATTTGTTGGGATAGGAAACCGAGATGTTCTTCATACCTCATGGGAAATGCTTATAACAGAATCGATAAAGAAGAATAACTTTGTCGAGTATGTAGATGCTGGATTTGGAAATGTTGAAATAAAATCGGATAGCAATATTATTAATAGTTTTTGTAGAACTAGCTTTGAATGGCATGGTTTATCCAATACTGAAGGAGTATTTTGTGTTGTTTGTTTAAACAAGTATTTAGATGAAGATAAAAAAAGTACCACAGTCGTTTTTAATTGGGAGAACAATTTAAATGAAGAATAAAGAAAAAATCTTTAGTGTTAATAATCATATGCTTATGGAAGACTTTTGTCAAAGTTATAGTATAACTTTTTCGGCAATTGGTCGCTTTGATGATCCATATTATGTTGTTGATAATAATAATCTTAAAGAGTTACTAACTAATAGCGATTATGGTTTTTTTCAGTTACACATTTGATAAACTTCTGAGTGGAATAACGGAAGAATTAATTATAAATGGAGTTGCATATTTGGAAATACTTGAAACACGAAATCCCCAAAAATATATTAATTGGTTTAGATTTACAGGTGTTGGATTCAAATTGTGTTAAGAACAGATGCAACTCATACATTGTTAAAGAATCGCCAAATGACAACAATCAAAAAAGGAAAAAGTCCAAAAAGAATAATATTGTTGTTTTTTTAAAACATCTGATATCGGTATTTCTAAACTTCGAGTAAAGAGAATCCTCAAAAAAATTGATAAAATTGAATCTCCGAATGTTCAATTAGTGTTAAATAGTGAAAAAAACGGATTTGTTTGGGATAAATACATAGACGCATATAATTATAATCAGTTATCTGTTTGTAAAGACCTGTACTGGTATTTCCGAAACTCAAATAACCCTCTTTTCAGCGAATGCTATTTATTATATAGGAACGCCAAGCTAAAAGAATTAAGACAAAACCTGTATTATTATATTACAAGCAAGATTAACGAAAGTTTAACTGCCTTAGGTAATGAATATGGTTTTTAAAGTAATTATAAAAGAGCGTTGGGATAAAAATAGATTATTCTAAGTGTTTGGAGTCACTTAAAATAACGTATAATACAACACTTCTCAAGTCGGCGAGATAATATTCAAATACTAATAATGGTTTAATTCCTATATGCATTTAAAAAGGATGGTGAGGAAACCTCACCATCCTTTCTCTTTTACGCCATCTGTGACAGTTCTTCTTTTTCGTCCGCGTAGTCGGCGAGGCGTTTGCGGTTCTGCTCGAATACTTCGTCTACCATATGTGTGTAGATTTTTGCGGTTACTGATATGTCAGAGTGTCCCATCCATTCTTTAGCCACATTGATTGGTACTCCGGCTGCTTGACAGTCGGTGCAGAAGGTGTGTCGAAGTAGGTACGGCTCGAAGTCAGGTGCTATGATTGAGTTCTTTACTTGATTGCGATATAGGTACGCTCCGTTTGCTAGGTCCATTTCTTTTACGAAGTTTTTCCAGTTTTGATAGAAGGCATTGTCATCCATGCGTGTGTGCTTTTCGTACTTTACGAATACATATTCGTTGTTGAGTTCTTTTGCTTTATGTTCTTTTAATGCATCTAAAAGTACAGGCGGAATTGGTATCTTTCGTCCTGTTCCTGCTTCCGTTTTGGATTTGCCGACTGTCAGAATTGCGTTTTCAAAATCTATCCAATCCCACTTCATTCTTCGTATTTCTATCGGTCTAAGTCCGCAGCATAACATCGTAAGCACCATCGTTCCTGCATAGTGTTTTGGTATGGTTTCAAGTATCATTCGGCGTTCGTCATCAGTGATTGGTCTGTGCTTGTTCTCGTACACAGTCGGCAGAACAATATCCTTTGCCACATTGGTTTTGATGAGTTCCTGCTTTTCAGCCTTTGTAAGTATACGCCTTAACACCATGCGTACCTTTGATGCGAATGTCTTACTCCATCCTGCATATTCGTTTATGAATCTTTGGCAGTCATCCTCAGTCAAGTTGCATAACTTTATCGAACCGAGGTGTTCAATGATGTGGTTGTAGACGATGTTTTTGTACATGTATTTATTCTTTTGCGTGTAGTTCGCTTTCTCAATGTTAAGGTGATACCAGTTGCAAACGCAAAAGTAATAAAAACAGAAGAAGTATAAACAGCGTAAAATTGAATAATGACCTCTTTTATATTCTTCGTCACCAAATGGTGCAGTACCATACTATAAAAAATAATGTGGATTTAGAACTTCTTTCGACACCTCAGTGTAAGGTTTGTAATTCCTCATACGAATTTGCCGTGCTGAGCAAAAATAAAATTCTGAGAGACTTTTCAAAAAAAAACAAGTTTAATACCACTATACATCAATATCAAAAAGAGGACTTGAGACACAAAGTGTGAACAAGTCCTCCTATTGATTTTAATTTACTTTTTCCCCGAAACCGCAACTAAAACGATTTTGTATATGCCGTTTAGCACGGATTATAAGGATTATTCAAATTATCTTATCTGAGAATTACAAATTCCTGTTGTAATCTTGTTGTGGCAAAAAATTTTATTTCTCTGTTACACTGCTTTTGTAGTCCTCGCCCCAAATTTGCATAGCGTCAAGTATCGGCTTGAGACTTTGACCCAATTCCGTCAGGGAATATTCCACTCTCGGCGGAACCTCGGCATATACCTCTCTGTGCACAAGCCCGTTTGCTTCCATATCACGAAGCTGTGCGGTCAACACCTTTTGCGACACTGTTCCGATAGATTTTTTCAGCTCGCCAAAACGCTTTGTGCCGGGCATTAAATCTCTTAATATCAGAACTTTCCATTTGTCTCCGATTAAGGTCAGCGTGGTTTCCACAGGGCAAGCCGGAAGCTCTTTTGGTTTTTCTCGTTCATATGCTACCTCTGTAATAGTATCTTTTGGTTACTTACAGATTCAATATACCATACAGAAATTATTTCCGTCAAGTGAAAAAAATTTTTTCAAATCAGAAAAAAACTCCGAAAAACCCTTGTGTTTACGCATTAGTTTCTGTTTGGTAACCGCCCAATAGTATCTTTTTGGTAACTACGGTACAATATTGTGCTTACTTTACAAATGATACCGACGCAGATATAATGAAGTCAAGAGCTACGGAGAAGGGCCGTTTCGTAACTCAAAGCACAGATAAGGAGAAATCCAAAATGAATATTTTTTTAGAAAGATTTTTTTAGCAATAAATCAAACGACAAGAAAGAGGTAATTACAATGACAAATACAGAAAAAGCACTTGCACTTATTAACACATTTGCAACAGGCGACACAGAAAAGGCTTCCGAGCTTCTTGCAGAGGGATACGTTCAGCACAATCTTGCATACGGAACAGGCAGAGATGCTTTTGTAGGCTCGGTTTCCTACCTTGCTTCGGCTCCGGTAAAAACAACTGTAAACAACATTCGTGCTTTCGAGGACGGCAACAAGGTGTTCTTGCAGACGGTTTATAACTTTGCAGGTGCGGGCGAGCAGGTTGCCTTTGACATTTTCCGCTTTGATGAAAACGGCAAAATTGCAGAACACTGGGATAACCTTGCAAACAAGGCAGAGCCTAATCCATCAGGTCACACACAGATTGACGGAACTATGGAAATCAATGACCTTGATAAAAACAGAGGAAACCCGTGAGCTTATAAAGAATTTCCTTTATGATGTAATGCAGGGCAATCGTCCTGAAAAGACGTCCGATTACTTTGACGGTGACACTTACATTCAGCATAACACAGGCATTGCAGACGGACTTTCGGGACTCGGCGCAGCACTTGAAGCACTCGGTAAGCAGGGCATTCAGATGATTTATACTACGGTTCATCAGGTGCTTGCACAGGGCAATTATGTGCTTGCGGTCAGCGAGGGAACTTTCGGCGGAGCAGCTACAGCTTATTATGATTTGTGGAGAGTTGAAAACGGCAAAATTGCAGAACATTGGGACGTAATGGAGACTATTGCCGAAAAATCAACTTGGCAGAATCAAAACGGCAAGTTCTAATGAACACGAGAGCCACGCAAGCCCTTTCTTGCGTGGCTTTCTGCCTTGCACGGAGGGAACAATGAATTATCTTAAATATCTTACAGAAGAAATACATTCAACTGTTATGGCAACTGTGGATGAGAACGGCTTGCCCGTAACATGCGCCATAGACATTATGGACTATGACGAAAACGGGCTGTACTTTCTTACCGCAAGGGGCAAGAATTTTTTTATGCTCGATTAAAGCGTTGCGGATATGTTTCTTTAACAGGTACAAAAAGGCACGGACACACTTTCTTGCGTTGCAATTTCTGTCAGAGGAAAGGTTGAGGAAATCGGCAGCGATTATCTTAATAGGTTGTTTGAGAAAAAAACAGCTATATGAGCGAAATCTATCCCACCAAAGAGTCTCGCACGGCTCTTACCGTGTTTAGAATTTATTACGGTTGCGGAGAATGGTTTGACCTTTCAAAAAAGCCTATTGAGAGAGCTTCTTTCTCATTTGGAAACGGTATAAAAACAATTGACGGCTATTGTATAACAGATAAGTGTATCGGTTGCAAGAAATGTTTGGAAGTCTGTCCGCAAGGATGTATTGATTTTGCAAACGGATATGCAAGAATTATTCAAAGCAGTTGCTTGCATTGTGGGAATTGCTTTACTATTTGTCCCGTAAAGGCGGTTGAAAAAAATTATGACACAAGCAGAGAAAAAGACAATATTTAATAACAGAATTATTAAACGAGCAACCCGAATACGCAGATATTTCCATTCCGAAAGACGAAACCGAGCAGAAAAAATTGCTTCGTGCATTATTCAATGTTCGTTTGCCGTTGCCGATAGATAAAAAAATTTCTAAGCGTGCAGGATGAATATTTGCAAGAGGAAATTGCTCAAAAAAAGAATAACAAGTATTGACGATATAGAGCCGATTAAACCTGACATTTATTTATGGCAGGGCGATATTACAATGCTGAAATGTGATGCAATCGTCAATGCGGCGAACAGCCAAATGCTCGGCTGCTTTTGCCCGAATCACGGTTGCATAGACAATGCCATTCACACATTTTCGGGTGTTCAACTTCGTCTAAAATGTGCCGAAATTATGAAAGTGCAAGGCAAAGATGAAGCAACCGGAACGGCAAAAATCACATCTGCGTATAATCTTCCGTGCAAATATATTTTGCATACGGTAGGTCCGATTGTTACAGGCAAATTGACAGAAAAGGACTGCGCATTACTGCGTTCTTGCTACCGTTCTTGCTTGGCACTTGCAGACGAATACAAGCTAAACAGCGTTGCGTTTTGTTGTATATCCACAGGCGAATTTCATTTTCCGAACGACAAAGGGGCAAAAATCGCAATCGAAACCATTAGCGAATACAAAAGGCTGACAAACAGCAAAATTAAGGTGATATTCAATGTTTTCAAAAATTCAGACTATGAAATCTACCGAGAATATCTCGGATAATATAGAAAAAAATTAAAAGGAAAAAAATCCGTACGGCTGATGCTGTTGTAATCGGTGCAGGTGCAGGTCTTTCCACCGCCGCAGGCTTCACTTACAGCGGAGAGAGGTTTGAAAAATACTTTTCCGATTTCCGCCAAAAATACGGATTTAAGGATATGTATTCGGGCGGATTTTACCCCTATCAAACTCCGGAGGAGTATTGGGCATATTGGAGCAGATATATTTTTGTGAATCGTTATCAAGATGCGCCAAATCCGGTCTATGAAAATCTTCTAAAACTTATGACAGATAAGGACTATTTTGTAATCACAACAAATGTTGACCATTGCTTTCAAAAAGGCAGGCTTTGACAAAAAAAGCGACTTTTTCTACACGCAGGGCGATTACGGTCTGTTTCAATGCAGTGAGCCGTGCTGTCAGGAAACTTTTGACAACGAGGCTGCTGTTCTTGAAATGCTCAATCGGCAAAAGGATATGAAAATTCCGACCGAGCTTTTGCCTGTCTGTCCGCATTGCGGAAAACCGCTTACAATGAACTTGCGAAGTGATGACAAATTCGTTGAGGACGAGGGTTGGCATCGTGCGGCAGAACGGTATGAAAAACTTCCTCCGCACCCGTGCAAACGAAAAAAATCCTCTTTCTTGAATTAGGCGTCGGCTATAACACGCCGGTTATTATCAAATATCCGTTTTTGGCAGATGACGGCTAAAAAAATCCCAATGCCACCTATGCTTGCATCAATAAAGGTCAGACGGTTTGTCCGACTGAAATACGGCATAAATCCATTTGTATCAATGACGATATATCAAATGTTATCAATGAATGTTTAAACAGGAAGCAATAGAATATGAGACCGGCTTTCAGTTTAAATCCGACTGAATGACCTTTTATATTCTTCGTCACCAAACGGTGCAGTACCCTACTGTAAATGATAATGCGGATTTAGAGCTTCTTTCGACACCTCAGTGTAAGGTTCGCAATTTCTCATACGAATTTGCTGTGCTGAGTAAAAATAAAATTCTGAGAGATTTTTGAGAGACGCAAAGTCTGAAAAATGGCTTAAACAGGCGGTTTTGAAAAAAGATTGCGAGGCTCTGACTCCGTTATTTTAGGTTCAAATTCTAATACCTCTGCCACAAAAAAGAGCTGAAAAAAATCAGTTCTTTTTTCCTTTTTTTATACATCATAAAAAAGCGCCGTATTGCTACGACGCTTTTGTTTTGCTCGGAAGATGGAGCAAGGGAACACTATTCAATTATCAGTTGTACTTTTTCTTTCTACCGTAAACGGTTGTTATGATAACTGCGCCGCCGCTGGCAAACAGCAGAGAAATCCACAGTGCAAGGTTGCTTGTATTTCCGGTCAGCGGACTCTTGTCGGATGTTCCCGGTTTGGTACTGGCAGGTTTTTTCTCAAGAGCAGCAATCGCATCTTCGATAGCCTTAGCCATTGCATCAACTTCGGATTGCTCCGTAATATTTTTACCACGGACAACAGCCTTGACAGCAGCTTCCACACCGGAGAAATCCTTGTAGTCATTCTTGTTTAGTGCATTTGCTTTGGCAATGGCTGCATCAACCTTTGTGTAATCAGCATCTTTGTATTGCAGAGTCGCAATCGCATCTTCGATAGCCTTTGCCATCTTGTCTACTTCAGATTGCTCCGTAATATTTTTACCACGGACAACAGCCTTGACAGCAGCTTCCACACCGGAGAAATCCTTGTAGTCATCCTTGTTCAGTGCATTTGCTTTGGCAATGGCTGCATCAACCTTTGTGTAATCAGCATCCTTGTATTGCAGGGCAGCAATGGCATCTTCAATAGCCTTCGCCATTGCATCAACCTCTGTTTGCTGGGCTTTGCTTTTTGCTCGGTCAACAGAGTTAATGGAATCTTCTACCGCAGAATAATTTGTATAAAGGCTGCTATCAAGAGCCGTTGCCCTTGCGATGGCTGCATCGACAGCTGTGTAATCAGCGGGGATGTTATTGTCATCCCACACAAAAGTTGGATGACCGATTCCGGCAACCCATTCAACGCCCGCACCGGCATTGGTTTGCAAGCCAGCAAGGACATCTGCGGAGGTGAAGTTGGAGACAGCAGTGCCGCACGATGACTGGTCAAAGGTCGGGTCGGCACCCGCAGTACCTGCATCCCAATCAACCACCAGCTTAGCAACGGCTAAGTAATTGCCTTTATTATCAGGATATTTTTCTTCATCAAGCGTTACACCATCAGGAGGGGTATCCGGCCAAATGCAGTCGGTAACATGGGTCTTTACAACAGCTGTAATCCAAGTGATATTGCCAGGCTCAGCGCCAGTGATGTTTTTTGTTGCAACTATGCAATTTTTGATTATTACGCCAGGCTTGTTCCCAGAGAAGTTTTCAAAGTTTGCACCGAGAATACCACCTACAGCTGAATAGATATTATTGCAGGAAACAGAACCGCCAAACCAACAATCGGTAATCGACGAGCTGTCCGCAGAGTTTTCCCACTGACCAATCAGCCCGCCAACGGTATCAACATGATCTTCATCGGATTCTGTACTGATAACCGTGGCGTCTGAGCCACAGCCTTTTACCTGTGTACTCCAAGTGCATTGACCAATCAGCCCACCAACGAACTTGCTGCCAACATTGTTTTCTATTTTTCCGCTTGTATAGCAGTTTTCAACTGTGCCGCCATTGACCCAATCTGCCAAAATGCCGGCAAGTAACGAACCATCATTTGAGGCAATATCAGCGTCTATAACAAGTAAATTCTTTAATGTACCACCGTCAGAAACAACTCCGAAAAGTCCATTTCGAACAAGTTCGTCCCCAGTATAGTGATGGTACAGATTCATGATTTTATGATGTTGCCCATCAAAGGTACCAGCAAAATGTCTGACAAAGTTGTTGCCATTTCCAATGGGGGTCCACTGGTAGCCGGATAAGTCGAGGTCATTATCTAAGTAAATCGTTTTTCCTTCAAATGATACAGATGCAGTTTTGTCATTGACTAACTGCGCTAAACCGGCCAACTGTTCGGCAGTGGTGAAATGGTATTCAGTATCCGTCTTATGGTCGGTGTACCAGCTTGTATCTGCCGTACCGTCCCAATTATCTACTGAAGTTCCTTCAGCAAACGCTGTCATCGGAACAAGTGCCATCACAAGGCACAACGCAAGCAGAAGGCTTAGAAGTTTCTTCTTCATTTTTATTCCTCCAAAATAAGGGAACGCTATTCAATTATCAGTTGTACTTTTTCTTTCTGCTGGCAACCATTGTAGCAAGGGCTGCGCCGCCGCCGGCTAACAGCAGGGAAATCCACAGTGCAAGGTTGCTTGTATTTCCGGTCAGCGGACTCTTGTCGGATGTTCCCGGTTTAGTACTGGTAGGTTTTTTCTCAAGAGCAGCAATGGCATCTTCAATAGCCTTCGCCATTGCATCCACTTCGCTCTGTTCAGTGATGTTCTTGTCACGAACAACGGCATTGACAGCAGCTTCCACACCGGAGAAATCCTTGTAATCATTCTTGTTCAAGGCATTTGCTTTAGCAATGGCTTCATCAACCTTAGTGTAATCAGCATCTTTGTATTGCAGAGTCGCAATGGCATCTTCAATAGCCTTAGCCATTGCATCAACTTCGGTCTGCTCCGTAATATTTTTACCACGGACAACAGCTTTGACAGCAGCTTCTACAGCAGAGAAGTCCTTGTAGTTGTCCTTGTTCAGTGCATTTGCCTTGGCAATGGCTTCATCAACCTTGGTGTAGTCGGCATCCTTGTATTGCAGGGCAGCAATGGCATCTTCAATAGCCTGTGCCATTGCATCAACCTCTGTTTGCTCGGTAATGTTTTTGTCACGGGCAACAGCATTAACAGCCGCTTCCACAGCAGAGAAATCCTTGTACTCGTCTTTCTTCAAGGCATTTGCTTTCGCAATAGCTTCGTCAACTTTGCTGTAGTCGGCAGGTAAATAAGTCATTGAAATCGTTTGCGTGTGCGTTGCTGCATCGGCTGTAACTGTTATATTGCCGCTGTATGCTTCGCAGTTATCCGCCGTAACCTCAATAGGATAAGTTCCTGCTTCCAAACTGACAGAGCCGGTAACCTCCTGACCATTCACTTTAACAACAATATTGGTCAGACCGTCTGGCGTTACAACGAAAGAAACCGGATAGACAGCCTTTGTTATAAAATGAACATTCTTATATAGTGCAAAATATTGGGTTCCGCTGGAAAGCAGGTCGATTTCTGTTCCTTCGGAGTCTACCGCTTTTGCATAGTTCAGGTGATAGCCATCGGCAATCACAGGCACACTTTCATCGAAAATTGCAGGGATATTGTTCTCATTCGTATTTTTTGCATCAATCTCTGCTTCTTCTACGGTGAAAGATCCGTTACCGCCCATGGGGTATTTACCGTCAGTGGTTACTTTGGCGCCGCCCTTGATCAGAATATCGCCTTTTGTCCATATCGCACTGTCCGCAGTAGAGGTACAGCTTACCTCGCCGCCGTTAACCGTCAGATTGCCCTCGGTAAACAAAGCGGGATAATAGCTTGTTGCTTCCACCTTGGAGTTGATAATTTCAATTTTGCCCGCGCCGTTTTCATCGCCCATATACACTGCGTTAAATTGATCCGCGCTTGCGATCAAAACAACCTCACTGTTGTTTTTGATTTCCAGTTCCCTGGCGCTTGCAGCAGTGTAATAGGAAGAAACCGCAACCTTTGCGCCGTCAATGGAAAGTATTCCTTTATTATAAGAAGTAATTCCGCAGCCCTGGGCAGAAGTTATATCAAGCTCTGCACCTTCGGATATGCTGATGTTGCCATTAAGCGTATAGAGTGCATCCCATTTTACATTGATTGTAAGCTTACCGTCACCGATAATATTGTAATTATCACTGCTACCGTCTGCAAAAATTCCGCCACCGTTATCTAAAGTAATGCTGTTTGTGCCGGAAAGTTTGATCGTTAAATCGGTGTCTCCGACTACTCTGATACCGTACTTAGGACTTTCATCGCTTTTGCCGCCGTTTGTAATTGCGGCATTGTTAAGCGTAAGGGTCTTTGTATTCGGGTCATAGCTTGCGGTTCCTTCTCCACAAGCGATAGAGAGCTTTTCGCTTGTGAACTGTTCGCCGTTTACATACAGATTGTAGTTTTCCGCAGCAAAGGCTACGGTCGGTAGCAATCCAGCTACCATTACAATGCTGAGTAGGATTGCAAATAGTTTTTTCTTCATAACAGTTCCTCCATTTTTTAATTGTCCGCTATTTTCTTCCTCCGACAGCGGACACGCCGGAGAAGGCAGAAGGTTTAACCGGAAAAGATAGAATACTCAATCCCACATGAAATACATGTTCATTATTGCAAAATTCTTTCATCCCGGTTTCATAACCTCCGCAATGTCGCACAGGCGAAGGACAAGGAAGTCAATCCGACCGTCGTTTCTGCGTCATTTCATTCATATGGTTTTCCACTTCCTTTCAGCAAGCTGCATCAGACCCTTTTTTGCCGCCTCTATCTGCGGTAGGAACAGCGCACGCTCATTAAAAATCATATAGTTATTCAGCGCCAGAATAGACAGGTGAACATACGGTTCTACTTCTTCTTTGGTACAGCCGAGAATCTCGGCAATTCGCTCCGTGTAGTAAGGGTAGCGTCCCGCCACCTGAACCAGATACGGCTTTACTTTCTCGCCGTATTCCTGCGACACACATACGCTGACCAAAAAACGCATAACCGGAGACAGTTCATCCGCAAGAGTGCCGAGATGGTTCATCATATTGGCAACATCTTTGATATCTTCAAGGGCAATGCTGAACGCACTCTGCTCAATGCGGGAAATCGCTTCTTCGGCACATGCCAAAACCATTTCTTCTTTTGTATCGAAGTAATAGTAGATACCACCGTTTTGCAGATTGTTTGCATTGCAGAGATCTGTGGTGGTCGTTACCGTCAACCCTTTTTCAACAAAGCAGTCAAGGCATATACCAATGATGTCCTTTGTTCTCTCTGCCTTTTTTGATGGTTTCAATACAAAAAAACTCCTTTCCTGCCGAATATAATCTACAATAATATATTATAGCATACCCCTTTTTATAAATAAAGTACTTTATTGAAAAAGAAATATAAATTCAACATAGAATCTTTTAGTATAGATAAAATACCAATACAATGATTTTGAAAGTGTGAATAACAATCTTGAAAATGCTTATAATGCGGTGTGCGAGCTTCGCAAATAGACCGTTATGAAAAATTCCCTTGCGGCAACACAATATGCCGTAAGGGAATTTTAATATTCGGATTATTATACGGCTGTTCAGTCACACGGAGCGGCATTATGTTTGCCGTATTTTTTTATGTATATGCTTATTAAGTGTTATGAATATTGACAAAATTTAAAAAAACAGACCACAGAAAAATATCAACGCAAAAATCCAATCTGATTTTTGGACAGAAGCATTTTTGCATATTTGATAAGATTTTCTTCTTCGTATAATATTAAATGTACCAGCTGCAAAATTGACAAATAATTAACAGAATTTTCATTGACACACATTATTCCTTACAATATAATGAAGGCAAATATACCGTTTATAAAGGAAGTGACTTAATGACGAAAAAAATAACAGCAATATTGTTGGCATTGTGCATGGCAATCTCAATTTTGCCGATGAGCGTTCGGGCGGCATCAAAGCCGGATATCAAAGTGGGCGATTATGTAAAAATGGGCTCATATAATAATGCTTCGATTCTTTGGCGATGTGTAAGCATTGACGATAACGGCCCGCTTATGCTTGCAGACAGAATTATTGACACCCTTGCATATGATGCCAAAACAAATGACAACAGCAATTCAAAATCACACAGCCGAAGCTATAAGCGTGATGATTACGGCTCTAATTATTGGAAAGACAGTAATATGCGCTCTTGGCTCAATTCAACCGCAGCTGCAGGCAAGGTTGATTGGCTTTGCGGAAATCCGCCGAAGGATGGCTATGTCAGCGGAACGGGTGCCTATAATGACAAAGCAGGCTTTCTTAATGCTTTTTCAAAATCGGAAATTGCGGCAATGAAAACCGTTACCCAGCGTTCTCTTGTTTCACATCCCGAATACAACAAAGGCATCGTTGAGGGAGACGCAAATTCTGATTTGTTGTATTACACCAACATTTCAGAGGCTGTGGCAAATTACGACAGTTCATATTTTGAAACCACAACCGAAAAGGTATTCCTTCTTGATGTGAAGCAGGCTAATGCCGTGTGGAAAAATCTTAAAGGCTATTATATTGCTTACAATAGCAACGGTATGGCTTGGCCTTATTGGCTTCGCACCCCTGTTACCGATTGCAATCACGATATGCGATACATCAGCTCAAGCGGTGAAGTTGGCAGATACGCTCCGTGGTATTCCGATTTGGGCGTAAGACCCGCGTTTTATCTTGATTCCGAATATTTTGTTGCAACTTCCGGCAGCGGCTCACAAAGCAATCCTTATATCGGCTCCGCTCCGAATAAGCAAGAGGCCGATTATACAATTTCACAACCTGCCGAGGAAGCTAATCCGGATTGGAATGTCAGCACCGAGCAAAGTATTCAGCTCACTTTAGGACCGTGGTATTCAAATGACGGAAAATATTCTAATCCCACCATTCCCGTATATACTATTCAAAAAACACGCAGCGACACTGAAAAGTCAAGGGGTAAATGCGAAAAAGTGCAAAAAAATTTATTTTGACGTGCTTTAAGCGGCTAATATGCTGTTTATGCAAGCCTCGTATATGTCCGCAGAGCTGTAATAATCAAAAATTCCCCGCGGATAGTCGTTAATCCATTTTTCGAGTTTTCGGGTATCTGCGGGGGTAACTTTATCAAGGCTAATACCTTTCGGATAATGACGACGCACCATTTTATTTTGATTTTCATTTGAGCCGCGCTCGTATGAGCTGTACGGGTGGCAATAATAAACCGTTGTGCGTGAGTCTTTTTTTCGGCAGCTACGCTCGAGTCCCTCGTAGTCGGAAAATTCGGAGCCGTTGTCTATGGTTATGCTTTGAAATACTTTTGAAAAGAGTCCCACTCCGTAACTGCGCTCTATTCCGTCAAGGGCTTTTATCACGCTTGCGGCGGTGTGGTCTTTCATTATCCTTATAATTTCGTAGCGGCTATATCTTTCAGTAAGCACAAGAAACGTTTTCTTTGTGCCTTTTTTACCTACGACGCAATCCATTTCCCAGTGACCGAAAGAGTCCCTCTCCGCAACTTCTGCGGGGCGCTTTTCGATACTTTTACCCGCGGGCGCTCTGTTCGGCTTTACGCGCTCGTATTTCTGCTTATCCTTGTTGCATTTAACGGGCAAGTCCTTGTTTGTTATCGTAAGAAAAACGCCGTCCTCGATATAACGGTAAAATGTCGTTTTTGAAATGGTAGTATTGAATTGCAACCCTTTACGTTTGATTTCTCCAAGAATAGCACCAGGCGCGTATTTTTCTGCTGATACTTTATACTCAAGGTATGTAGCGTACTCGTGGTCGGAGCCTATCTTTAATCCCGCGCCCTTTGCTTTAAGGTTTGCGCGGTATTTTTCCTCGGCAATGTCGGGGCTGTACCGCTCCTCCTCGGTCAAATCGGAATTGAGGCGAGTATATACACCTCTTTTTAATTCTCGGTATATAGTGCTGACGTGTACGCCGAGCAGTGCCGCCATTTTTGCGGGCTTAATACCGACCTTTTGCCAAGCCTCTATTTGCAGACGGTCTGTAAAAGTAAGGTGTTTGTAGTTTCTCATAATAAAATCGCTCCGTTTTATTAAAATAATATAGCCCGCTCCCACGGAGGGAACGGGCTCAAGTGTGCTCGGTTTACCTGTCTGTTATTCTCAATTCCCGTTTGAGTGCCTCTTGTAAAGCCTGGGAAAAGTTAATATTTGCCTTTTCTGCCGCGTAGCAAAGCCAACTCGGGAGAGTACAATTTTTCTTAACTACTCTCATTTCGTTTTTGCGCCGATATTCTGCAAAGTCAACGTCTACAAGCGTTACGATTTCTCCTTGTGCCGTTTTAACAGTATCGAGCTTGCGGGGTGTAGGTAGCGCTTTCCCGTCGTCCTCCATATCAACACCCATTAAGCCGATAGCGTCCCGCGCCATTTCGATAGCGTCGGTTAAATCCTCGCCTTGTGTGTTAATATCAAAATCGGGAATATAAACCGTAAAGCCCTTATCCTCGGGTATAAGCAAAATAGGATATGAATTTTTTTCATATATAGTTACCTCCAATAAAATATATATTAAGCTCGGGCGGCGTGGGGCTCATTTGAGCCCCCGCCTTTTAATTATTGCCCTTGCGAGATTTTCTTTTAATTCTCTGTGCCTCGGGATTGTTTCGCTCTCTTTTCCGTTGGTGTAGATGTCGTGCCCGCCTCCGTTTCTTTTTAAGTACCAACCGTTTTTTTCGAGTAGCTTTATGAGGTCTGCTCTTTTCGTTTGTATCATCTCCTCTCTATGTTTATATTATACGCCTTTAATGCGTATTTGTCAAGCCCTTTTTCAAAACTTTTTGCGGTTTTTTGCAATTATTATTGAAAGCGCGGCGGTTTTTCTGATATAATAAAGGGTACCACACTAATTTAATAATTTGTTTTATGCTGTAAGTGCGCTTTTTTTACTTCGGTAAAAATGCGGGCTCGTTTTTGCGTCTTATAGCGTAAAACATAGAATTAGTGTGGTAGCAATTCGGAGCTTGCGTTTTTCGTGCGTGCAGCGACGAGTTGCACGCACTTTTTTTATGGAGGTATGGAAATGGGGTTGTTTTCTAAAAAAGTAATTGACGAGTTTTCTTGCGACGTATGGGGTACGGCATACACAAACGAAAACGGCACAAGCCGCCAAACATACATAGCACGGTTAAAGGTGGGCGACGATTTATTATTCCACCCTGCGCCGACTGCCGATTATCCCGATACGATAGGTGTATTTAATAAAAAGAACGAGCAAATAGGTTTTATAGGGTATAAGGACGTGAACAAAATAAGAGGCTTATATCTCCATAACAAAGCCTCTGTATCGGTAGAAAAGATAATTAACTCCGAGCGGGGGTTATGTGTAGTAATGCACATTAAAAATTTATAAATAAAAAAATAAGGCGGAGGCTTAATTGCCCCCGCCTTTTTGCTTTAGTCGTCGTCCTCGAACTCGTCGCCCTTGTCTATTTTCAAGCCCGCCTCCTCAAACGATTTTGTCATTTCTTTTAAGTATTCCTCTTGTGCTGCGCGTATTTCTCCGATATTATTCTGCACGGTGTCGCGCAATACGTTTGTTGCTCTCGTGCCTGGGTGGTTGACGTGAAAACCGTATATATTGTTTTCGTACCTCATAAACGCCCGTTTGCCGTCTTTCGGCATAGTATGCGGTTTTACTCCAAACTCTACCCAATGCGGCGAGGCGTGCGAGGGTAATTTATTCTTTTTCTTGACTTTTTGCCAAGAGTAAAAGCCGACTTGTAGCGTCGGCTGCCCCGTAGAATAATTTATCATAACCCAGGTGCCTATATGGTTTTTGAAACGCTTTGAACGGACGGGCACGTTTTCGCGTAAGTATTTCCGCACGACTTTTCCCGAGGCTCGCAGAGCTGTTTTTGAGAGCCCTATTATTGTTTTTTTCGCCTCGTCGCTTTTGTCTACAAAGGTTATGTTATATTTATTTGCCATACTTCGACTCCTTTCGGAAAGTGAAAAAGCGGCGGGCGAGGTTTCCCTCAATCCCGCCGCTTTTCCTATGTGAATTTAAGGAGGACTATTTAAGCAGAGCGTTTACGCGGCTCTGCACGGCGCTATAATCATAGCCCGCGGCTGTAAGCCTGTTTTTGCGGTCTGCACCGTTGCCCCAGGCTCCGCGGATAACCTCGCGGGCGATTTCGTCGACGGACTTTTTCGGCGCGGTGTCAGCACCTACCGCCGTACCGCTCTTTGTAGTAATAAATGTGTCGTAGCCCGCCGCCTTGAGCTTTGCCGCCATAGCGTCGGCGTTTGCCTTTACGGAGTAGGCTCCGACCTGGACTTTATAGAGGTTGCCGCTCTGAACAATGTAGGTATCAAAGCCCGCGGCTTTGAGCTTATCGGCAAGGGCGGTAGCGTTGCTCTTTTTGCTGAAAGCCCCCGTCTGCACACGGTACAGAGTTTTCTCCTCCGAGGGTTTCGGCTGCTCTGCGGGCTTGTCTTGTGCTGCGAGCTTTGCTTTTACCGCGGCGCGGAACATATCCATTGTGTAGGAAAAGTTTTTCCACCAGTTATCGGGGTCGCCGTGGTTACTTCCATAACCGAGAGCGTGCGCCTCGCGGTGGCTTACGATATTATCAACCGACAAGCCGTACTCCTTGCAGAGATAAGCGCAATACTCAATAGCGGTATCGCGCACCGCCTCAAAATACGCCTTGTTCGTGAGCCCGTCCTCGCACATTTCAAACTGAATATATGCGGGGTTGTAATTATAAGAGCCTTTCGAGCCGCTCCCAACGCCCCAACAACAATAATTGTACGGGAGAATGTTTGCAACCCTTACGGCTCCGTTTTTATCGTAGCCGATAAAGGAGTGAACGCAAACGGAGCGTTTCATTACCGAGGCGGGGTTATTCCAATGGTTGCCGTACTGGTTTACGCCCACCTCGTCGGGTGCGTCAACGTAGCGTTTCAAGTACGGGTTATTTGCACCCGTACTATGTACGACAATGCCCGCGGGTTTCATTTTCCGCGCCGCCTTGTAGCAATCGTTCTTTGTTGCGTATGCCGTAATGATGTTCATACTGTTTTAATCCTCGCTTTCTGTATAACTCGCGTTTTCGTGCTTGATTTCTTTCATATACTCGTCTGCCTGGATAGCTGCCGAGGTAAAGCTGTTGTTTTTCCACCAAGCCCAAAGCGTAGCCGCTACGGTGGCGGCAGCCGTGAGCATAGAGTACAGCTCGTCCTCTGCAAAGGGCAGCGGGTTTTTGCCGAGCATAGTTAAAACCTGGTTAAGCAGCGTTACCACAAGCACAATAGTACGTACTACGGTTTCAACCGATACTTTCTTTTTCTCCATTGTATTATTTTCCTCCTTTCTCGGTTTGCTCCTTGTGCGGCTCTGTCGGCAGCTCCATAATATCGTGATATAATTCTGTCGCTACGTCATTACCGCCGAGGGCGTGATATGCTTTATATGCCCTTGTGAGTGCCTCTTTTGCATAAAGAGGGCAATAACCGCGCTCGGTATACTTATCGTATGAGCGGATTATTTCAGCTCGCAAAAGGCATTGTAAGCCGTTTTTAATTGCCTTGAGCTTAATTAGCATAGTGCCCGCAAATGTTACGGCACCGCCGCAAAGAAACGGTATAAGCCAGGATAAAAACGTATCTAACATAGCCTCCGCCTCCTTAAAGCTCTTTTTCGCAGCGGGCGAGAGTGTCCGCTGCCTGTTTTCTCATTTCGGCAAGGTCAGCCGCTACGCTTTCGGCAATTTCTGCTTGAGCGATAGCCTCGGCTTGCTTTTGTATAATATCCGCTTGCAGCCTTGCCACGCTGCAAAGCTCCTCTATAAGCTCATAATTTCCCATTACTCGCCCTCTGTCCCGTCGTTCTCAACCTCGGGAGGGGCGGGGAAAGTAACATTAAACGGAAAGCCCTCTTGTTCGGGGAGGTCGCGGAGCGCCTGGCGATATATAGCCCAGGCTCCCGTAATAATTTCTCCGAGCGATTTTAAGAACGAAAGCCAGGCGGTAAAAGAGGTTCCGCTCGGCACGCTGATATTAAAGCGGTCGAGAGCTACGCGGCTATCGGTTTCGTTAAGGAGTTTATCTCGGATTTTGCGAGCAAACGCCGCCGCGTCCTCCTCGTTAAGCTCCTCGCAAGCTCGCTTATATGCCGCTTGCAGTACCTCCATTGTTTCCGCTTTCTGCGCCGCTGCCATTGCCTCCGCTTGTGCGAGTCTTTTATAGATATTCTCTTGCATTGTATGTAGCCTCCATATTCTTAAAATAATTTATCATTTTGAGCCGCTCGTGGTAGGTATCTCCGCGGGCGGCATTTGCAAGCCAGGAAACGAGCGACTCGTGCGCCGTCCCTGGCGCATACTCTCCGCGGCGCTCTTTTGCGTATAGCTTTTTGAGCTTGCGGCGCTGCTTGCTCTGTTTCTTTTTACCCATTTTGCGGATTATCGCGCCCGTATCGGTAACGATAAACCGCCATTGTAGGAGCTTTACTCCCTGGCGCAATGGGTAAAGCGCCGTTTTATCGTTGAGCTGTAAGCCGAGGGCGAATAGGCGCGCCTCGATTTCCTTTTTGCATTGCCGCAAATACTCTTTGTCCTCGTGTACTAAAATAAAGTCGTCCATATATCGGATATAATGCTTTATTCTCAACCGCTCCTTTATGAAATGGTCGAGGTCGTCCAGGACGGCGAGAGCTACAAGCTGCGATACCTGGGAGCCGAGCCCTAACCCGATTTCCCCGAAAGAGTCCACAATTTCGCAAGCCCGCTCCGCAATTTGAGTATCTGTAACCCGCTTGCATATTGCTGCCTTTGCTATGTCGTGCCGTATGCTTTGGAAATAATGCCGTATATCACATTTAAGCACCCAACCGTCGCAACCGTGCGCGGCATAATGCCGCCGCAGATGTGCGGTCATACGGTTTAGCGTATAGTCTACGCCGCGCCCCTTGAGGCAAGCGCAATTATCTGTTATAAAGGATTTTGTAATCTGCTCATAAAAGCCGTTGTCGCAGAGCGAACGCTGAAATTGTCGGTCTTTTAACCTTGTGGCTACAATGTCCCGACGTTTCGGCTCGTATATCGTGAAATGTTGGTATCGGTCTATTTTGTACGTACCGTTAAGCAGCGTTTGCCGCAAACGATAGGTATTTTTAAGCGCGTTACCCTCATATCCTACGGTGCTATCTTTCCAACGGATATTACGGCAGCTCTCTTTTAAGCCTTTATACAGATTATCAAAGGAAATTACTTGCTCGTATGCCATAAGAAAAGCGGACGCATATAAAAGGACTACCCCGCGAGGTACCTTTGTCGCCCGCAATATTTCCTCCTTTCGGAGTTAGGACGGTCGCTCCTTGTGTGAGCTGTGCTGCTTTGGTCTTTCGACTACTTGAATACTGACTAATCCCACAATCGGGGGCTACGCCGTTACCGTTGTACGCATTGTTGTTGTTCACTTCGCCCGAGGAGTTGACAATGCGCGCGTTGTTCGCGTTGGACGGGTTAGGAGAACGCAACCAAGCGTTACGCGCCGTACCGCAAATATAGCAACCGCCCTATGCTTTATTTTTGATATTTTTCTTTATCCGACTTAATCCAGGCTTTCAAGAGGTCGTCGGTTTTGAGTATTAAGCCCGTCCAATACTCTACTTGATTTCCCGATATGTAGCCCGCGTCGTATGCGTCGTCCGCCAGGTCTAAAAGCGCGTCGAGGTGCGCGTGCGCCTTGACTTGCTCCATTCGGCGGTATGTGTACTCCTCGTCGTTTGTTGCAAATACGGAGTTTGCGTGCCGAATACATACGCACGCCTCCCGTATTTCGTTTACTATCGGAGAGGCATATATCCACCGTGTAGACTTTGGAAAATGTTTCTCCGATTTTATCAGCCCGAGGGTGTATTTCTTGAGCTCCCGCGCTTTGTTAAGCACTTGCAGCTTTCCCTCGCCGCGGTCGCCTTTTCGCACACTCATATAAAAACCTCCTTTTAATCGCTTTTCCCGCCTCTACCGAGGCGGATTTGCGATTATGCGATTATACAAGCGGGGGCTACGCCGTAACCGTGGTACGCAATGTGGCTGCTCACTTCGCCCGAGGAGTAGACAATGCGCGCGTGGCTCGCGTGGGACGGGATAGGAGAACGCAACCAAGCGATACGCGCCGTACCCGCCGCGTCGCGTTTGATACGCTCGGTCGCCGTCAATCCGTTATAATATTCGAGCTGCGTACCGTCTTTGTAGCTTGCGCTGTCCCAGTCCCCGAAAATCTCGGGGCGGGAGAGTAGGAAACTTATCCGCTTTAAGGCTGTAAAGTTGATTGATAGCAAAAGCCGTACCGTCGAGGCTTTCAACCTCAAACAGCGAATTTGTACGGCAAGCAAGTACGGCGGGCTGCACAACCGCCAGGAAGTCAGCGGGCAAACCGTGCATAAAACCGTTATAGCTTGTCGCCCAGGACGCGGGACGGTCAAATACGTTAGTAGGAGTCCACACCGAGCCCGCTACGGCGGCGCTATTAAGCCATTGACGGACGGCGGATTGAGCGTAGTTATTGCTGCCGAAAATAGCGCGGTGCATATGGTTTACGTTAGGGCTGCTCCCGTTCGTTGTACCGAGGCTTGTACCCTCGGAGCCCTCCGTAAGAGTAACGGTTTCAAGTGCCGTTGTCGTAGTCTTATTTGCATAGCTTTTTACGCTTTTGCCCTCGAGGGTAGCGTTATAGGTCATAGCAAATACGAGCTGACCGCCCACGGGGAGCGCCTTTGTAAGCTCAAATTGAAACGTTTTGCCGTTGTCGGCGGTGTACCAGGCTTGATTTGCAATCGTGATGTTATAAGTGCCCGCCGCGAGTCCGAGCTCCGCAAAATAAAAAGCCTCGGTCGCGTCGTACTGTACCGCCTTTTGCGCCCCGCTCGACAAGCTGTGAACGTTCTTTGTTTCAAGCGTCATTGTATGCGTGAGCTTATTATTTGCCGCTGTATGGTGGTCGTGCGCCCTCACAACCCATATAATATTTTTGCGTAGTATCAGCGTCGAGGGTGGCAAACTCGTAACCAACGGGAAAGAGTTTTTCTCCGAGTCCGAGGCGGACGGCGTTTTTAATATCCTCCCAGGTATTAACCGCTGTAAGCGTGTCAATGTGTACGGTCGTTTGTTCTCCCTCTCGGTTGGTAACGGTAATGTCCGCTCCTGTTGTCGTTTGCGTAGCGGAGATATTAACGTTTTCCGCGCCCTCCGCCGCCTCTGCCGCCTCGTTAGCTGCTGCCGCCGCAGAGTTAGCCGCTCCCGCTGCGGTATTCGCTGCGGAGGCTGCGCTATTTGCGTTCGTTTTTGCGGTGTTCGCACCACTTGCGGCGCTGTTTGCCGCTGACGCTGCCGAGGCTGCGTTTTGCGCGGCGGTATCAGCTCCGCCTGCTGCTGTTTCCGCTTTCGTTGCCGCTGCATTTGCTGCCGCTGCCGCAGAATTTGCAGAGCCTACGGAGGTTTCAACCTTGCCGAGCGCGTCAATTAACGCGGGGTATTCGTCGGAGCTTGCGGGTGCGTCGGGGTTATAAGCTGCTCGCTTGATTTCAATATAGAAAATTTGCGAGCTTAAAAGGGAGTTACCCTTGTAAAGCCCGATTTCCGCAACGGCAGTACCCGCGACGGCGAGCGTTTGCTCCGTGAGCTCGACTTTGATAACGCTGTTTGTAATCGTTGCCGTTTTGAGCACGGTATGACCGTCGGGCTTTGTAAGCTGCAAGCGAGCAGTTACCCCGCTTTCGAGCGTGTAATCCTTGCCGCACTCGAGGGGCACAATTTCAACAAAGCGGCTCTCCTTGTCGTACTGCTTTGCAAAAATCGTAATAGGGAGTGTATCGCGTCCAAAGTCAAGCGCGATAGAGTGTGTAAGTTGCATATTGTTTCCTCCTTGTTTATTTCTCCGTCCAGGGAGTCCAGTTTGTATTAAGGATAAACGACCGTATATAAACCTTGCAGCCCTCCGCCGTTGCGGTGTAACGCTGAATAAGGTTAAAGCCGTCAGTTGCCGAGAGTACCTCGAGATAGCCCGCTCCGCCTGGCGGTGCGTTGCTTATTCCGCTTGTTGTAGGCGCAAAGAAAATACCGCCGTTTTTGTAGTTGTTAAAGTCGCCCTCGACGTGCCCTGCATATCCCAGGACTATAACACCGTTTGCGGCTATATTGCCGTCAACGTCGAGCGCCTGGGTTGGCTCTCGCTTATTTATGCCTACTTTTTTTCGGCGGAATGATATTAAGGGCGTGCCCTGCGATACGGTTATTGTTGCCGTGTCGCCCGTTAGGTTATCGTAAACATAAAACCGCACATACCAGGAGTAATTAGCGTCCAGGCTTAACCATTCGTCCGACGTGAACGTAAAGCCGCTGTCGGTAAATGTTGCAAAGCTCGTTATATCGGTCAAAGAGCTATAAGCGCTCGCGTCTGTCCTCTTATACTGATAATAGAGCTTTCGCAGCGTGTTTTTATTGACGTTATTAACCTTAACGGGTGTAATATCTCCCTCGAGGGTTACTTGCGTTACGTCCTCAATCTCGTTTACACGCCGCATAATTGCGGTTGTTATGTCTATGCTTTTATAGGCTATAACCGTAATGTTTACCGTAGCCGAGGAGGTGTAGCCGCGGCTGTCGATTGCGGTAACGATTATAGGCACCGTGCCCGAGGTGTATATTTTGCCGACGGTCAGCGTTACGGTTGTGCTTGAGGCTGTCGAGCCGCCCGCCGAAACAGAATAGCTCGAAATGGTTGCGCCGTTTTTAGCTGTTGCCGCTGACGCGGTAACTTGCAGCGTTGATACTGACTGTATCAAAATTTGATTATTTCCCGTAACTCCCGCCGCGGTAGTGTTCGTGTCCTTATAGGTAAACCCCGAAAATGTCGGTGCGGAGTTTGCCGCGGTCGTTTGTACCGTTGCCGTTTTGGTTGAGGTGCTCCCGATTTGTGAGGAGCCGCTGAAAGTCGAAAGCTCAAACGTGCCCGTAAAGCTCTTTTTTGCCGACATATCCGCGAGGATAGACGAGCGCTGCGCCGCTGTAAGAGTAATTGTATTTGAGCCGTTCGAGAGCGAAAGCCCCGTAAGGGTTAAAACTGTCGTGCTGCTGTCCTTTAATACGAGCTTGTGTTTGTAGCTCGTATCATAGACGGTAGCCGAAAACGTTATTTTTGCTGTTGCATTATCTGCTGTTAATGTGCTTACGGAGGAGAGCACCGAGCCGCCGAGTGTTTTAACGGTAGTTTTGCCCGAGTACCCGTCTACGCCGTTGTATGACTTTCTCGCGCACGCTTGAACAGTATACGAGGTGTTAGGCGAAAGCCCCGTTACGGTTGTTTCCTTACTCGCTCCGCTTGAGGAGCTAAACGCCACCCACGAGGAACCGCCGTTAAGTGAATACCACCACTTGTTAGCAGTTGCCGAGGAGGAAACCGTTATTTTAATAGAGTTAGCCGTAATGCTTGATACATTAACGCTTACGCTCGGGGCTGCACGGTCAATATTGCTTAAAGCCATAGTGCCGCCGTGTTCTGTTACTGTTGATGTATAAATCGCAGTTGAAAATCCGACCGATATACTTTGAGCCGTTGCTGTTGTGCGCAACCGTTATCGTACCACTTGTTGAGCCTTTCGCCGCGGGAAATTGACTTGTACTCCACGCTGTGCGGGCTTTATAATAGACTTGTGTACCGTTAATTGTTACCGTTGTAGGACCCGTGGTATAATAATTAACCGAGCCGCCTAAACTTTGCAAAACCCAAGTAAGCGTTGATGTATTTTCCACAACGTTCACAGACTCCGTGATAGTGAGTTTTAAATACCTGCCCTCATAAGATTTACTTGTAAAAACAGCCATAGCGTCGCCTCCTTAATCAAGCAGTACAAAGTTAAGCCCGTCCGTATGAGGCACAAACTTTCCTTTGCCTATTGTCAGCTCGTCCGTAACCTCTGTTTTGCGCAATGTTGTTAAGTCTTTATTGACCGTCAACACGATATTTCCCGCGTGCTTTACGGCAAACTGCGTATTGTCTATTATGGTTTCGGTCGAGCTTTCCGAGTTTGTAATGTTAATTCCGCGTCGGTCTATCTTTACGTTTGTGGTATATATTTCGTTCGGGGCGGGGCTCCAATGCGTTTTTTGCTCGCCCTCCACTAACATAAAGTCCGCTACGTAAAGATAATAACCCGTTGTCCCCGCCGTGAGAGTTACGGTATCGCCCGAGGCGGTAAAGGTCAGCGCGTAATCCGTCCAGGAGCCCGAGGCTTGCGTATCGAAAATATAAGTATCGTTTCCGCCGTTATTGAGCAGCGCGTAGCACCTGTTGCTCGTTGCTGCACGGGCGCGGAAAGTAAGCGTATATTTTTTGCCGCGTAGTACGGTTATCTCTTGTGACAGCGTAGCAATACGCAGCCGAAAGAGAGAGCCCGAGGAGGTGTTGTTGATAGCCTCCGCCGTTTGCTGTGCTACGACAGAGCCCGAATAGCTCCAATCGTCCGAAACGCCGTTTAAGCCGCTCGAATTGCGGATATTGTTAATTCCGCCCGCCGTCTTTGACGTGTAGGACAGCGTGAGGCTTTCTACCGTCTGCCGCAGTTGTGAAACGGTCGTTTCGAGCGTTTCTACGTCGCCCGTTAATACGGTTTGAACGCTCGTTATAAGGCTTAATAACTGCTCGTCGGCAGCGACAAAGGCTTGCTCTATGCTGCTTGCGGTTTCTCCGATTTCGTTTGTTACCTCGGCTTTGTAGTGCTGCGAGATAGCCGAGCTTTGCACGCTGTCCGCTTGCAGCAGCGCACCGTTGAGAATACCCGCGGATATAAAATCCGCAACGATTGCTCCGTCCATAGTCATAGCGAGCGAATACTCGCCGTTATATCCCGTCGAGGAATACCCGAGCCCGCCGCTATTCCAACGCCATACATTAACCGCCTCGTCTATTGTCGGCGTGTCGAGTATGAGTATTTCCTGTGGCTTTTCTGCGGGGTTTAGGACAACGTAGCCTCCCGAATGTCCCGTAATAAGGCTCGTAGCGTTAGCTATTGCCTTTTTGAGCTGTTCGGTAGCCTCCGCTTGTCCCTTTTTAACGGAGCTTTTGATTTCTTGTATTGCCTCTTGTTGCTTGTTTACGGTGTTCGCAAACGAGCTTTTAGCGTCGCCCAGGGTAACGCTCTCGTATTTCTCTTGCAGAGAGTTATATACGGTTTTAATGACCTTTGATGTAGCCGCTACGCCGAGCTTTGAAAAACGCACGGTAACGGTGTCGCAGAGCTTAACCCTCTCAAGCGGCGCAATGTTTTTGTATTCCTCCGTCTGCCAAAGCTGCACGAAAGAAACGGTAATATTAACTTTTGGTGTGCCGAGGTCTGCCGCCGCAGCGTATGCGGTGGCTTTGGCTCGCAGCTTTTCCTCGGTTATTTCCTCGTTATCTCCGAAACGGTCGGAAAAGTCCATAATAAAGGCTTTATAATGTCCTATGTCCTCCGCCTCGGTAAGCGGTATAACCTTTTCGGCAAGGTAAACGTACTTTTCCTCGGAGTTGCCGCTTTCGTCCTGGACGGTATATACCGCATACGGCATTAAATGCGTATAGCACTCCGCTATATTGCTTTCCTGTTTTAGGTCTTTAAGGTTTTTACCGTACTCGATAACTACGCCGTTATCTTTGCCGCGGTGCAAATAGAGCTTTACTGTAAAATTGTCAAACTCATACTCGCCGCCCCACACGTCAAGCAAAGAGCCTGTTTGCCCTCCGAGGAGCGCCCGCACCGAGCACGGCGTTAATATTTCCGTGCTGTTCAGCGTCGATATATTGCTATACGCTGTGAACTGGCACGGGAGAGCCGCTCCCTCGATAGCTTTTGTTAAAGCCATTTGCGGGGTTGCGTTCTTAATTGAAAAGCCGAGCAGCGGTATACCGTTAAGGTCGTAGGAGATATGCTCCGCCGAATATGTAACGATACCGTTTATAGGTTTCGAACTCTTATAAATGCGGAATAACTGCGGCTCGCTCGTTTCGTTGGCTTTTGCTTTTATAATCGCGCCCTCTGTAATTTCGGAGTAAAAGCGTCCCGTAATAGGGTATTGCAGCGAAAGCTCATAGCTGCCGTTGCGCTCCTCCGTTACGGTTGCTTTTACAGCCTCGGAGAGCAGCCCCACGCCGTTATGAGTAAAGGTTGTTTCGCTTTTGTTGTAGAGTGCGGGTATCATAAGCAGCACCACCTCGGCACGATTTCAAGCCGCGTAACGTTTCCCGTCCAGGCAATAACGTTTTTGCCAGGGGCGAGCGTCGGAAAGCCCGCTCCCGTCATTTTGTTATTTTTGGCTACGGTGCCCTTGTAGGCGTTCATAGCCTCGGAGTCTATCTCTATATACTCGTCTATATCCGAAATTGTAAACGAGGCATTATTGATAGTGAGCGTTACCGTGCCGCTGCCCGTTATTTTGATATACGGGGACGACGGAAAAAACTCGGCATTATACAAAGAGCCGCCCGCCGTGAATACGACGGGGGTTTGCCCCTCAAACGAATACTTAAACGGCTTACAGTTAAAAGAGAGCGAGAGCGCGCCCGTTTCGCGGAGCTCCTGCTCTATATCCGCCTCGTCGTTATAAGAGGCAAGGCGGAAGTATTTACCGTCGTAGCTGTCCCACAAACGGAAATACCCCGCCTCGGAGAGTAGCCAACCCTTTATTTGATGTGCGAGCACCGAAAAGCTGCGGTCGGTCGTATTGAGCAGCGATAGCTTATACGGAATAGTGATGTTTTTATAGCGCCCGTTGTCGGTCAAGAGGTCGCCGCTGCGCCCTGGCACGCTCGTATATGTTACGTCTCTCGCCGCTCCCTTGTAAGAGCTTTTCTCCGAAATGAGCAAAGCATACTCGAGGGAGCTATGCTCACGAAACATTAAAAACGGTAATTTTTCCATTACGCAAATACAACTCCCTTTCGTCTTATTTTCTCCTCTATAAGCTCGAGCAGCAGCTCAACAAAAGAGTTTACGTCGTCGGGGTTTTCAGCCTTGAGGCTGTCAATGTAAATTGACTTTTCGCCGAACTCGATTTTTATTACATACTTGCCCTCGGCGTTGTCTGCGCTCTTTTCTGCTTTTTGGAGGTTGGTATAATCTTTGTTTTCGCTTGCGGTCAGCACGCGCTCGCCTTTGTGAAGTAGTGCGGGGTATTCGTCATACGGCACGTATTCCATACCGATACGGAGGCGGGATATTTCCTTTATGTTTAACCCTTTGCCGCCGATACCTGGCACCCAGTCGGGTATTTTGAGCTTGTTAAGTCCTCGAATAAAGACGTTAAGCCCGTCAATAATCCAGTTTATAGGCACCTTAAAGGCGTTTTTGATACCCTCAAATATGTTAGAGAATATCTTTACCACCGCGTCCCAGGCTCCGCGCCAGTTACCCGTAAAAACGTTCTTTACAAAGTCGATAATACCCGAGAAAACGTTTTTAATATTGCCTACTACTTTTCCGATACCCTCAAATGCGCCCTTAAATACCGTATTCAATACGTCCGCCACAACCCCGAGCGCCGCTTTAAGCGGTGTAAGAGCCTTACTTATAAGCCCCGTAAAAAGACTGATAAGCGGCGGGAGAATAAGGTTAAGCAAGTCGAGCAAAGGCTCGAGGAGCGTAAACAAAAGCTCAAGTATCGGTTTGAGAATAGGAGCTATAAGCTCTATAAGGCTTATAATTACGGGCAATACCGCCTCGAGCAGACTTGTTAATATAGGCATAAGCTGATTAAGTAAGTCCGTGAGTATCGGTAATATCATTTCCACGATTTCCAAAATAGGCGGTATAATCGTTTCAATTAACGTAGTGATTACGGGCAATATCGCCTCGATAATCTGCACTAAAAGCGGCATAACCGTATTTATGAGGTTAATTAAAACGGGTAGGATTGCCTGGATTATTTGCAAAATCGGAGGGAGCAATAGCTGTATAAGCTCAATTATTACGGGGAGCACCGCTTGTATAATCTCAATCAGAGGCGGCAAGAGCGCTTGTAATAGCTGAATAATAACGGGTAATACCGTGTTAAGGATTTCCGTTATTAAAGGCATAAGCCCCTCTATAAGCTGTACGACAATAGGCAAAATCTGTTGTACTATTTGAATTAAAAACGGCACGAGCTGTTGTATGAGATTGATTATTACGGGCAGAATAGCCGTAATAATAGACTCAATCGGCGGTAGCAGCGAGCTTATTAAGTCCATAAGCACGGGGAATAGGGTTTGTATCAGCTCAAACAGCGGGGGTATAAGCTGCTCGAAAACCTCGGTAATAATCGGCGTAAGTTTCGCAAACATACTCTGTATCGTAGGCATTGCCGATACGATAAGGTCGGCAAACTGCTTTACGATAGGAATAACCGCCGAGCCTATCGAGTTGAATATACCCATAAAGGCAGTTTTTACACGGTCGATACTGTCGCCGAGCTCTGCGCCCGCCTCTACCATATCGCCGCTCATTACTCCGCCCAAGTCCTCACACTCTTGTTTCCAGGCGGCTATACCCTCGGAGCCCTCCGCGAGCAACGGCGCAAGGTCTGCGTAGCTTTTTCCGAAAATATCGTTAGCAAGTGCGTTACGGGTGGTTACGTCCTCCATATCCGCGAGCTTTGCTATAACCTCGTTGAAAGCGTCGCCCGAGTTTCCGATTTTGGATATATCTACTCCGAGTCTTTGGTAAGCCTCCGACATAGACTTGCTGCCGTCCTTTGCGTCGGAAAAAGCCTTTTGCTGCTTTACCATTAACGCCTCGAGCTTTGAGGTTTCCATACCTCCGAGCTTTGCAGCATACGCCCATTTTTGGTATTCCTCTGCGGAGGTGCCTACTTTCTTTGCCGCGTCGTCGATAGCGCCCGCCGTGTCCGCTACGTCGGTTGCCATTTTATAAGCAGCCGTACCGAGAGCAGCCGCTCCCGTTACAACCGCCGTGCCTACCGCGGCGGCACCTTTTGCGATTGACGAAAAAGAAACGCCAACCTCTTTACTGCTTTTCTCGGCTTTTTTTGTGGTTGTATCTATGCTTTTATCGGCGTTTGTATTGTCGATAAGGATTTCTCCGAAAACCGAAAAAATACTTGCCATAGGTTAGCCTCCTTTCCGTCTGTCAGCCTCGATTATCGGCGCAAACTCCGCCGTTATGTCGTCCGCTGACTTTTCCTTTTTCGGTGTGGGCGGCGGCACTTCCGAAAACGTTTGATTTATAAACGTTTCGTAGTCCATAGCCTCCGAGCCTTGCAGCTTTGCAAGGGCATAATTTGCAAGCCATAGGGGAAAAAGCCTTTTTTCCTGTTCGGCTTTTTCGAGCCGTTTTTCCTCCTCGGTTGCAAAAGAAAGCAGCCCACCGAGAGCCGCAAGCGGTAGACTCTCGATAAGCTGCCAGTCATAATATTTGTGTAAAAGTGTTAGGTTTCTTGCCCTGCTTTTTTCCGCAAGGCACGCTTGAAAAAACTTCTCACGCCCTCGTCATTGACGAGCTCGTTAATGACCTCCGCTGCGTCGAGTTTCTGCGCCTCTGCGACGCTGATACCCTTATATGCAGCTACAAGCGGCGGGAGGTCGTCGGCAATCTTGCCGAGCTGCGGTGTAATTTCTGCGAGCACCTCGCAAGCAAGTACGCCGACCTTTTCTTTTGAAAGTTTCTTGAGGGTGTCTTTTGCGTCCTCTGCGTCTTTCGGCTCCTCGAAAATATCAAGGTTTTTCAGCATAGGGATAATAGGCTTAATATCGAGCTTTCCTACGATTTTAAGCATAATAGGCATAGTTCCGATTGTAAGCATTGTTTGGCTCCTCCTTAAATTCGATTATTACTTGCTTGCGGCTTTTTCTGCACCGTTTGCGGCTTGAGTCTGCGCTGTCTTTTCGCTCATATCGGGAGCTTGTGCAATCTCCGTAACCGCCCACAAGTCGCCGTCGAGGTCGCTATGCTTGTAATGCGCCAAAAACTCGAGCGCGAGCTCGCCCTCCGCTTTCTGCACCGCCTTAACATTAAAGCCCGTTTCGTGCATAGCGTTATAAATTGCGATTTTCTTATACTTGCCGCCGATTGTTTTAGCGAACATAGTAACGTTTTTAAGGTACTTATCCGCTCCGATAACGCCCGTAGGCGGGTTTTTGATAGTCTTTCCGTCGTCCGACGCAATCGTGCAAGTGGGGATTGCGAGCGCGAGGTTTTCCTGGCTCATACAAAGGGTAGTTACCTTGAGGGACGCGCCCTGCTCCTCGATAACCTGGGTGCCCGTTGTCTTTCCGTGTCGTCCGTCAAATTCAATATCGCGGACGGTAACGGTCGCGGCAAACTCTCCGCCGCCCCTGGTGGGAGCGAGCAGCCGCTCGTCGGTTTCCCCGTAATTGAGGAAAATAACGCCCTCGTCGATTTGGATTGACTCAATCTGCTTTGTAGTAAGATTGGTAATCATATCTTTATTGCCTCCTAATTGTAAAAAGTTCGAGCCGACATAGATAAACGCCTATGCGCTATATCGTATTCGCTGTCGGCAATAGCGTTTTGATTGTCAAAGCCGATATGCGCGGCGAAAACGCCGCTTTCGGCAATTACGGCACCCGTAAGCTCATTACGGAGTGTGTCGCATAAGCTCTCGAGCTGCTCGGTCGCGGTCGGCTGTTTCTCGTCTACCCATATATCGAGGTAGAAAGAGGCAAGGTCGCCCGCCGCAAGGTCAATAATATTAACTCCGTTAATGACCGCATACGGAAATACCGCGTCTTTCGACGGTGCCTCCTCGTAATAGGTCGTGAGGACTTTATTAACCCGCTCCCGCAGAGCTTTAATAAGCGCCGTTGTATTTGCTGCCATAGGCAACGCCTCCTCTCTGCGTCAATCGTCCGCAACCAGGGCTTGACAAATAAGCTCGAGGCACTCGTTTTTTACGGGATATGTGCGGATAACGCGGTACATTGTCCCGTCATACTCAAAGTGTCCCTCTCGCGCATAGTCGCAAGCCTTAATCTCTACGCAAAGCTCGGGGCGGTAGCCCTGGGCTTGTGCCTGGTAAAATTCGTTTCGCTTAACGCCTTTTTCATTGCAAAAAACCTCTTTTTTCTCGAAAGTCTTAAAAGGTTTTCCGAGAGAGTCGAGCGTTTCTTTCCGAGCACAAATACCCGATTTCTCGCCATAACATAACTACGCCTCCCCGATATATTCACTCGAAAGCATTAAATGCCGCTTGAGCATACCGTAGCTCTCGCGGTACTTGTCGCCGTCTGCGTTATCGAGTCCAAACTCCGCTTTGACGTAAACGACGATAGCCCGCTTTATAAGAGCGTCGCTTTCGTCGTTTACTTTCTTTTCGGAGATACCGCCTAATAGGAGGTCGGCTCTTGCCGCTCCTATTAGGTCGGTAATTTCTGCGTCAAAACGTGTATGGTTAATGCGTAGATACTGGCGAATACCCGCTACGTACTGTATAGAAATATCCGCCATTGTTCAGCCCTCCGTTAAGCCGTAGCCTTTACGATTTAACGAAAGCCTCGGTCGCCTGCACCTTGCCGTCGAACATAGCGCAGCCGAGGAAGTCGTAGGCGTTCTCACGGGTTACAAACTGCGAGGTAATCGTAACGTCCTCGGGCATATTGCCGAGGTAGCCTCTGTAAAGGTTGCCGAGGATAGCCTCGTGCGCGGTCATACGGTCGTCGAAGTTTACGGGGTAGCCCATAACGCGGTAAACGCCTTTGTCCTCGGTAACGATATTGTCCTTTGAGTTGTTCATAAGCGGGTGAAAGTCGGTAAAGAAAGTCGATTTCGACATAAGCCACTCCGCGCCGTTGTCATAGCCGCCGTTAAGCAGCGCGACAACGCCCTGCACGTTTGCGGCGGAAAGAGAGGCGGTTTTTCCAACCGTTACGGAGTTTGTAGCGCTCCAGGTAATGACGTTGATACCCTGCGCCTCGTTGGTGCCCGTGCCGAAAATAATCAGCTTGCCGATTTTCTCGGCAATTTTGCGGGCGATTTTATTAACGAGCCAGGACTCGAAAGCGTCAATCGCCATTTCTCAACAGACTTTGAAATAGTGACGAGCTTTGTAACCTCGTAGGCGGAAAGCGTAACGCTCGAGAGAGTGTCGCCGTCTGCGGTAATGGTTGCGCCCTCGGTATGTACCGCTGCGTCTGCGGTAGTTCCCTCTGCGGGTACCTTTACGCCGCCAGGAACGCGCAAAAGGTCGATTTTGTCGAGCAGCGGGCAATACTGGTTAACCTTTTCAATGATTTTGTTCTGCGTTACGGTCGGAATAACCGCGCCCGCGGAGGAGGTGCCAGTAGTAAGCGCTCGCTGTTCATTTTCGGTAAGGTCAAGCCCTCTAACGTGCTTGAGCCAGGCGGAGCGATACTCCTTGTCCTGGTCGAAGTTGTCCGCAGAGCGATTGTTGATAGGGTTAGGCACTTCATTTACGGGAACGGTGCCCGCTCCGATACCCTCGATAACCGCTTTTCTCTTTTCGAGGTTGGTATATTCCTCGTCAAGCTCGCGGAGCTCCTTTTCGATAGCGTCGAGGTCTGCTTTTGCGTCGGTTTCCAGTACGCCGCGCAGTTCTACCTTGCGGCTGCGGATTTCTGCCATTCTCTTAATAAGTTCTTTCATAGTGATTTACTCCTTTTTGATTTTTTAACAGTAGGTTTTTGCTGTCAGCATTTGACGGCGGCGGCGCTGCTCCTGCTCCTTAAACTCTTTCTCGTGCTCCGCGGAGAAAAAGTCCCTTGCCGTAGTAATGCTCGTTTCGTTGTAAGCGGCAAAATCCACCGCCGAAACGTCGTACAGCTTTTTAATTTTAGTTATCGTCCGAGTGTGTGTTTCGCGGTCATAGCTACACTCACGCACAACGAACGAAAAACTCATTTTATCAACGCGGCGCTTTTGAATATCTCGGTGTAAATTGCGGTGCCGCTCGTCCTCTTTGTCGAGGAAAGCCGCAATATCGAGCCCTCGCTCCGTGATGTTGTAAGTGAGGGAATTATTACGAGTGCGGGCGTATACGGTAGAGTCGTTCTGCCCGTGATTTCGGTTAAAGATAAAATCGCTCATATCGCAGCTGTCAAGCGCGCCGCGGGCGATAACCTCTTTATACTCGATACCGTCCTCCTCAAAAAGCACGGTAGGGGTATCAAAGACAATAGGTGTACCTCGGAGCACGAGCTCGTCGGCGTTATTTCGTCGGGAAGTGTAAACGGTTCTGCCGCTCGGTATTCCCGCTCGTTCGGTTTATAAGGCATTATGTTTCCTCCTCGTCTTTCTTGTCGTCGGGTGCCGCAGTTGGTGCGGTGCCCTCTCCGTCGTCGTTGCCGTCCTCGGGCGGCTCCTCTTTCTTTGTGTCGGTGCCTAACTGGTACTCGTCGGCTTTGTTTGCGTTTACGACGTTAAGCGTCTGTACGCGGCGCTTGCCCTCCTCGCCGCCGATAGGCGGATAGCCGAGCGTTGTTAATGCCTGGTCGAGCATTAAGCCGCCAATATCGGACAAGTATTTTACAACGGCGAGCTTGTCGCTCGTCCTTGCAAATTGCAGTTTGTTACCCTCTACGGTTATTTCGTTGCCGTAGCCGCGTTCCTTTTTGGAAAAAATGCAGTTTGTGAGCGCCTGGGCAAGCTGCACGTAAAAGGGCTTGATTTCGCCGTCGTAAAAGTCCTCCTCTTGCTCGGGTGTGGCTTTATTTTGCACGATAGCGTCATTTGTGCCGAGGTAGTCGTATATCTCGTCTTTGATATACTGCAACTGTCCCGTAGGTAACGGCGTTTGCTTGTCGGTAATCGGGGTGTAATCGTACTTATTATCCGTAACGATAACGCCCGCTCCGTTGCTTTCCATTTTGAGATTATCCCGTATAAAATCGTCGCGGCGGCGGTTTAAGTCCTCGTTTTTTGTGGAGGCTTGCACTTTCAAAATGCCGCGCACAACCGCTACGAGTTCGGCAAACTTGCTCATACTTTGGTTAAAGGTGTTTGCCGTTTTCAAAACGGGCATAAGCGCTCCGTTATCGGAGCCGAAAACGTCGTTATCTGCAAACATTGAGCCGATATGCACCAAGTCCGCATACGGGAAAATGTACGATTTCCCGTTATTAAAGCGGAATTTACAAAACAGCTCGCCCTCGTGGTCGAGTAAGGTAATCTCCTGGGCGTTGATATTATAAATTGCCTCGAGTCTGCCCGTCGCCTCATTCCATACGGGATATGCAAACGCGTTGTTATATAGCTTATACTGCGCCGCCAGGCGGTAATAGAATTTATAAGCCGTTGTCGTCGGGTTAGGCTTAAACTGTAAAATGTTGTTGTATGTGCTGCTCTCTACGTCAAGCACCTTTCCGTCGCCGCGTCTAATGTGCCGCGGCTGTACCGTCGCCGCGCGGCGTGCGAAAGAATGGACGGCAGCTCGCACCATATTAACCTCCCAGGCATTGCCCGAGAATGGTACAAAATTTGATTGATAGGAATTTAAGAGCTTGTATTCGGTGTAGCCGTCTGTTTTCTGCGGCTTTTTCCCGAATATAGCCTCAAAAAGCCCTCGTCTTTCTTTCATTGTGTCACCCCACGTTATACATATAGTCGTCAAAGTATTTGACGTAGATAACCCACGCGTTAAGCAGCGATACCGCGCCGTCTATGCGGCGTTTATCGGTTATCTTAACGGGTTGGATATTGTTTAAGCCGCTTTTCTTAACGGCGGTATTTGATAGGCACCAAAGCAAAATAGGGTTATTGTTGTAATTAACTATTTTGTCGGTAAGAGCCGCTCCCATTTCGCGCATAGGTTGGCTCCAAGTGAAAGCGCCTTGAGCTACGGGCTCCATAGTAAAGCCGTTGCTTTTCATTTCCTCCACCCAGTAGCCCGCGAGCGCGCGGTCATAGCCGACCTTGAAAGCGTCTATTTTATGCTCGTCGCGCATTTGCACAAACCACGCCGTTACGTCGGAGAAGTTTACGCGGCTGCCCTCGCATATCGTAAGCAAGCCCCGCTCCGCCCATATCCGATAGGGTGCCTCGTTTGTGTTTTTCTCCTCGAGGTGCTCAACGCGGGCTTGCGGCAAAAAATACTGTTGCAAAACGTAAACCGTTTTGTCGTTCGGCTTGCGTATAAGCAGCGTTGCCGCTGTAAGGTCGGTTGTAGCCGATAGGTCGCAACCGCCGATAGCGTAGGTATTGTAAACGTCGTCAATAGCAAACGTCGCCGCGTTTTTAATCTGCTCGAATGAAAGCCATACGGCACTTTCATTTTCGCGTATGTTAAAGTCCTTGCATAAAACGCCTGGCAAGTCTGCGGGCGAGTTTTTCGCCCTCTCAACGAAGTTAGCGAGCGTTTTATACTGCTTGATTTTCCCGAGCCCTGGATTAGCTTTAATCCACATTTGCGGATTAGTCCACTCGTCGCGGCTGTCGAGCTCGTAGAGTATCGGCAAAAAGGTATCGTCTTTTTTCTTACCGTCCGCAAGGTCTGCGGCAAGCTCGTACATATTGTCGAAAATGCACTCGCGCACGGTGCCCGCGGTCGTTATCATAACAACGAGGGGCTGACGGCGCGACGAGGTAGACTGTTTCATAACCTCGTACAAATTGCGGTCGCGGATTGCGTGCAGCTCGTCGATTATAACGGCGTGAGAGTTTAAGCCGTCCAAAGTGTTGGAGTCCGACGCGAGCGCCTCAAAGATAGAGGAGGTCGCGGGAAAATAAATATCATTTCTGCGTTTTTTGACAACCGCCCGCAGCTCGGGCGACTGCTTAACCATATTGACAGCCTCGGTCAATACCTTTTTCGCCTGGTCTTTCTTTGTCGCAACGGAGTATATCTCTGCCGCGCCCTCATAATCTGCAATGAGCATATAAAGGGCAATGCCCGAAAGCAACGTAGACTTACCGTTTTTGCGTCCGCATAAAAACATTGTTTCACGGAAACGGCGGTAGCCCGTTTCTTTTTCGAGCCAACCGAAAAGCAGTTGTATATATGCTTTTTGGAATAGCTCAAGCTCAAGCGGCGCGCCTATGGTGCCCTGGGACTGCTTACAAAATGTTTCGATAAACAAAATAGGACGCTCGCCCGTTTCCTCGTCGAAATAATACGGCGAGTCGTCGTTAGCTGCGTCCATTTCGGCAACGAGCCGCGAGTAAACAGCTCTAACCCGCTTACTCGTTACTATGTCGCCGCACTCTATGCGGCGGTAGTATTCTTTTACCCAATTCAACCCGATTTTGCCGCCCTGCTCGGTTTGGTTGCAAACATCATAAGCGCCTGTCCCGCTGCCTCTGCGTCTGCGTTCGGCAGTAGGTCGTTGAGCTGTTTTAAGGTGGCGTTGTAGTTCTTAACCATAGCGTTATACGGCTGTAATAACGGGTGCGCCCGCTCGATAGTGTAGGAGCCCTGCGGCATTTTAACTACGAGCCCGTCCTCGTTGATTTTTTCCTCCATATCCTCGAGAGAAACGAGCATATAGGCGGCTCTTTCCATTAGTTTTTTTGCAATTTCGAGCTTATCTTTCGGCAGATTTTTATACAATTTCTTAATTCTGTTCTGCTCTTTTTTCTGTCGCGCATATAATGTATCGTCCACGCTGTTTCTCCTTTCTTTCGTCTGTAAGGGTAGGGGGGTTATACACGCCTGGGGCGGTCATAAAAGGGGCTTAAACACGGTTCATTAAAAGGCATATAGCTTTTTTTAAGTGGGGGGTGTAGCAGCGAAATTTTTTACAGAGGAATTGCTGCTCTCTGCCGCTGCGTGTACCTCGATTGCTACAACGTTAATCGCGCAGAGAATAATTTTCCCGCCGTCCACAAGCTCGAGAATAACGGTGCCCTCCTCGAGCGCCTCGGCTACTCTGTCCTCGAAGTTATCAGCCGTAGCCTTGACCTGGAACGTAACCGCTCCGTTCTGCGTATATACTACGAGCTCGCATACATCAGCTCCCATACTTACCCTCCTTTTCTACGAGGTTTCCCTCGGAGTCAAACATAAGCCCGCTTGCTGTCGGTAGCTGTCCCTCGTGTTCTATGGCGTGACATTCACGGCATAGCAACTCGAGGTTATCCTCCGATAGTGTGATAGCGGGATTGTTTATATTCTGCGGCGTTAAATATACTTTGTGGTGTACTATTGCGCCCGCCTTGCCGCAGCGAACGCATAAGCCCATATCGCGCTTGTATATATATTCCCTGGTATCGCGCCAGGCTTTGCTTAAATAAAACGCCTTTGCGAAATCTTGCATATAACAGCGTCCCGCCCTCTCCGCCGTATAGTGAGTTATATTTGCTCCCGATACAACGACAAAGCGAGCAGCTATAAGCCGCCCGCCTTACCGTCTATTTCTACGGTATCAGTTTAGCACGGCTTAAAGCAAGTTTCTATACGGCTTTATTTCGATTGCCTAAATTGAGCCCAGGGCAGAGCCGCCGAAGTAGAGCAAAGCAAACTCCGCTACTGCGCGGTTACGGAGGTCATAAACGGTGCTTAATGACTGTATGTATAGTTCCTCCATAACTGCCTCTTTCGGCTTTTTTTCGAGGTACCACAAAACGACGAGCTTTTTATACTCGTCTTTCAGTTGGTCGATAATGCCCTTAATTTCTGCGAGCTTGCGCTGCGTTTCCGCAATATTGCGTGAGCACTCGGTAAGCTCTAAAAGCTCGTTAAGAGTGTCGCTTACGTAATGCGAGTCCGTAAACGGTTTGCCGTAATCAATCGCGCCAGGCTCCCGAGGAGCTCCGCTTTCTATGAGCCTATCGCGCCTATGCTGTAAATTCTCCAATGCCCGCTCGAGAGTAGGGACAGAGGAGAGCACTTGCTCCGCTGCCTTAAAGTAATTCATAGTTTTACCTCCGTTAAAAAGTTACGCATATATTCAGCACCGCCGCAGCGAGCCAGTATACGCCTTTTTTGTAGTCCTTGCCGATAAAGCACATAACAGCCGCTCCCACGTCAAGCGCTATAAGGACGGCGGGAAAGATATACATTGACATTTTCTTTTTCTCCTCTCGTTTTTGCGTCATAGTTTCCCTCGCTTTCTGCTCCGTTTCGGAGCGGGCTTTTTATACATACGGACGGTTATATAATAGCCGCCGTTGATTTCGTTATAATACGGCTTGCAGTCTGCCAGGGCGTAACCCTCATAAAGACGCTCAAGCTCTGCGCGGTTGTCGTTGCCGCTGTTTCCAAACTCGCGTATTTTGTACTGCGGTATTCTGCCGTCGCGTTCGGACGTTTTCGGCTGCTCGAGGTTGCGGCTCGCGCTCCAACGCTTGCCGAGTATCGGGCTTTTTACGAGATATACCGCAATGCCCGTTATACCGAACTCGTCAAACTGTAACGGCTTTGCCGTCGTATAGCCTTTGCCCCATATTTCCGCAAGGGTGTTTATATCAACGCCGCCGCTCATAACGATATGGTGGTGCAGCCGCCCGTTTTCTTTTCCCACCTCGGTAACGGCAACGTATTTAAGCTCGGGCAAATTATGCTTTGCGCGGTAACGCTTAACGCGACGGAGGAAATTTTGCATTTGCCGTTGTGCGTTCTCGGGCGTTTCGGGGTAATTCTCGTCGCTATATGTTAAATCAAAGCGTATATCGCGCTTTGTAAAATTCGTGTTCAGTAGGCGCGTGAGCTTTCTTTCGGCGTTACGTTGGTTTAATCGCTGCTGCGTTTCTGTTGTCGGTTTTCTTTTCTTGCTGCGCCCGCGCTGATATTCAAAAACGGGGAAAATATCGACCTCCAAAAACTCGCCGCATTTATGTATTTTTTCTCTGTATAGACAGCGCATAGTTTTACCTCCGTTGTTTCCTTTTGGGGCTCTGCCCCAAGCCCCGAGGTTTAACGCTTTAGTTTTCCATAAGGGAATTTGTCGAGCGAGCATTTGCCGCTGACGACCTTTGAATTAACAAAATTGCGCTAACCTCAAAAGGTAATTGCATTTCAAAGCCAATAAAGGGGGAGAGAGGAGCAAGAGAGCGGCGGGACGGAGCCCGCCTTAAAGAGAGAGGCACCTCCTCTCTCCCCCTACTCTCCGCATTATTGAAAGCGTGGAAAACTCTACGAGTTTACGCACTCTTTCAACAACGCTGCGAGCACCCCTCACTCCTCCGCCTCTCTCCACACACAAAGAAAATAATTATTTTTTTTGAGGTAGGACGGGTTATATCTTCTCGGGGTGCTGTGTGCTCTGTTTGGTCGTTAAGTTATTATCCATTACGAGCCCGAAATAGAGCCGCTCGCTCCGTGCTTAACTATTGACTTTTCGCTGCCGTTGTGCTATACTTATATATGTAGTTAATCGGTAGCACAAAGGCGCTACGGGGCTTATCAAGTTTGCGGCTTGATAAGCCCTTTTTATTTACTTCAAATACTGCCAACTCTGCGGAGCACGTGTTAAGCCGAAGTCCGAGAGCGGGCGAGGTTTCGGAAAGCGTATAGGGTTGCTCACTACATAGACGGAAATGTCTTTGCCGCCTGCGTACTCTGTAAGTTGCTTTTCGGTTAAACACGCCGTGTATGCTATTCGATTTCTTGTTGCCGCCTCCTCGGGCGTGTTGCTTTTGTAGAGAGCTGCGCCGAAAGCGTTTGTTTTTATAATCGCCTTGCATATATAAAAGCCGATAACCGCTCCCGCGCCAGGGTGTAGCGTATTGTCTGCGCCTCTATATGGGCGCTCGGTTTCGTATAGATATATAATGTATGGGAAACTTCCGCTTTTCGGGGCGGTCTTTCTTATTTCATAGCGTTTTACGCCATTAAGGATATTTTCGCCGTGCTCGTGGTGGATTGACTGAATTATTTTATTGTTCATTGCTGCCGTTCCTCTCTGCGGCGAATTTGTCCGCCTGGGTGAGCACTCGCTGCGAGGCGGTCGTTTCGTATACGCCTTTGTCCCAAAGCACCGAGGCTCCGTATTCGCCCATTTTGTACGCCATAACAACCTTTGAGCTGTCGTTGTATTTTTCAAAGAGCCCGCGGAGGATATATAAACCCGCTCGGATATTCTCGTAAGGGTTGAGCATATCGGTAACGCCGAGTTCCTCTTTGAGCCAATCGTTATTACAGTCTCTTATTTGCATTAAGCCGAAATCGTGCCCGTCCTGGCTTACCGCGGCGGCGTTAAACGAGGACTCGGAGAACATAAGCGACATTGCAAAGTCAAAGTCGATATAATAGGCGCGGCACATATAATATGTAAACTCTTGCAGTTCCTCCGAAAGCTCGCAATCGAGAGGGGTAAAACCCGCCGCGTCTTGTATGAGCATAAGCTCGCCGTTTTCTGTTACGCTTTTGCCGTCACGTGTGCCGTAGGGCGGTTGCTCTTTTGCGTCATTCCCGCCGAGGGCTTGTACTCCTCCGACAATGAGCCCTCCTGCAATTCCTCCCACGAGGAATACACATATGATAAAGGTAATAAATTGCCGCTTACATTTTCCGCGAGCGGCTCTTTTGCTGTCGCTCGGAGCCGAGCTTGTCCTGTGCTGTCTGTTTCCGTTTGCCGAAGTCATAGCAAAGCCTCCTATTTCTTTTTATTTATAAATGTGAGCAAAACCAGGGTAGCGCAGATAATCGCCGTTATAATAATTGCGTTCATGCTTCCATATCCTCCATTTTTACTTGAGTGTTGGTATCTGTTATCGAGTCGTCTTTCTGCTTGTTAAAAAGAGCTATTCTCGATAACTTCAATATTTCGTCGAGGTTGTTTATAAAAGTTTCATTAACGAGGTCGTAGGGGGAAATAATGCCGAGTAACATAAACCCGCTCTTTACCGCGATATACGGTTTCCCTTGTGCGGTCGTTCTCTCGTAAAGTTCATACCCCGCGTCAATATCGGAAAACGGCTTTAAGTACCGAGTGTTTATAAAGGCTATACCTTGTGAGGTTTTTAACGGCTCAAGCGTTCTACCTTGTGCATAAAATGCTATTGCTCCTCGTTCGAGTAACTGCTCGCCGTCGTCGCCGTCCTCAAAATTTATATGTGGCGGGAGCGGGCGCTCCTCAAAATAAAACTTGTCCCGCTTTTCCTCTGTAATATCAAACATAGTAAATATATTGTCTTTTGTGAGTTTCGGGAGATTGTATACGGGATAAAATGCCGCGCCGTTCCCGAGCCATTGACAAGCGGACGTTTCGGAAACAATTATTGTTTTTTTCGGCTTTTTAATATTGCCTCGATTTGCTTTAGTTTCACTTTGTTACCTCGCTTTCTACGATTTTTGCCCGCTCGGGACTTATGATTGAAATACTGTGCCCGCAATAGTCCGTAACCTCGGCGGAAATGTCAAGTTTCCCGTTGCGGTATCGGTAAATGATAGCCGAAACGCACTTATATACAATTCCGCCGCTTTCTACGGGGCACCCGCTGACGAGCGCGGCTTTTAATTCCTCGTTTGTCATAGCTGCCCTCTTTCTCGCCTCTATCGAGGCGGATTATTCAAAGATTTTAGGATTGAACAGACAAGCGGGGGCTACGCCGCTACCGTAGTACGCATTGTAGTTGTACACTCCGCCCGAGGAGTAGACAACGCGCGCGCCGTACGCGTAGGACGGGTTGCAAGTCCAGGGCGTAAGCGTCCACCACCAATTATTAAAGCGCGGCACGGGTTCTCTGTATTTGCGGTAAAGGTCGCACGAGAGGAGGAAAACGTAATCCTCGGCGGTGCCGTAGTCTTTCATACCGTCGTCGGAGGTCAAGTCCGATACAAACGGGAGGAGGTCGCCGCGGTTGAATTGTTCGAGGTATTCTCCGTTAAGGTATTTACGGAGCGAGGAGGTGCGCCAGTCGTTTTTATTGCTTTCGTCGAGCGGCATTTCGTCCTTGAGCAATTCCGAAACAATAGCAAGTATGCCGCCCTGCTCCTCTCCGAGAGCGGTAAACTTAACGCCGTTATACTCGAATTGCTCGCCAGGTTTCGGAAATTTGATTTTATCTTTTTCCGCTCCCGCTACGGAGTCGTCCTCGGTGTAGTCCTCCTCGATTTCCTCGGGCGTGAATATCCCGCCGAAAGCAAGAGCTAAAATTGCATTTGCTCTCTTTTGGTTGTCCTCTGCGTTTGTGCTGGTGGCTATATCGTCGCAAAGCGACTCGATAGCGTGTAAAATATTGTCGTTCATAACTTTTACTCCTTATCGTTATTAAAATCGGGGCTGCAATAGCCGAAATATTTACACCGTAAGCAACAACGCTTACAGCTTTTGCCTCTCGTAGTCCATAGCTTAAAGCGGGAGCGAAAGTCCCGCAGTTTTGCGGCGGCGGCTTGTTTGATTATGTAGCAGCATTGCCGCCCCGCCGATATACGCGAGTAGCCGAGGCGCTCCCTCTCGCGTAATTCTTTACGCCTGTATTCTCGCACGGCTTGCCTCCTAAAACTTGTAAGCATTAACGAGCCGCTCGAGTTCCTCAAACAGAGGGGCGATAACTCGCTTGTTTTGCCTTGCGTTTATAAGCTGCTTACCGAGAGCGTAAAAGGCGGCGAGCTCGCGCTCGGTGTCCTTTGCTTGCTCTACGAGCTTTCGGGCGCTCTTTACTTCCTGGCGTGCTGCTCTCATTTCGTCGTATTCTTTTGCCGTGAGCTGCACGCTTGCCGTAACGCCTTTAGGCTTGCCTCCGCCGCGGATGACAAATAAGCGGTTGCGGGTTGCGTCCTGGGAACGGTTGAGCTCGTCCGAGAGCTCGGCAATGGTTTTCCGCTCCTTTTGGTAGCCGTTCAGTAACAGCTCGTCCTCCTCGGGAGTCCAGGCTCCCGACTTAATAGCCCTCTCGGGTGTAAATTCGTGTCCGCATTGCGGGCATTTTACGGGTTTGCACATTGTGATACCTCCTTTATTAAATACTTACGTGTTTTTTCGTCATATTCCGCAAGAGGCAGCGTGTTTATATCTGCGACTTTCTCTTGAGCTTTTATAAACTGCTCCCAATGCTTTTTAACTAATTCAACGGTGCCGCAAGCTAACCCTGTTCGAGCGTGCGTAATGTATATAGCGTTTTCTCCCTCGAGTGGCGGAGAGTCTGTAAAAAATTCAATTCCGTTAATTGTAATTTTCTTTCCTCTCTTTGCGGCTCGCCCGTGCCTTTTGTCTTTCGTATTTACGGCTATGAAGTATTCGGCTTTGTACTCCTTGTCGTCTTTGTAGTTTTCAAAGGTACCGCAAGCGCCGTACTCGTCAAGCTCTATCATATCCGCCATACATTCGTTGTCTTTGAGGCATTTACACTCCTCGTTATAACACCATACACTCGGCATTATTAAACACCTCCCGCTCCGTCCGTGAGCTGCTTTAATGGCTGTTCGTCCGATAGCCCTTTCATCATAAGTTCGAGCTTTAACAATTCCTCGGGAGAAAGCTCCGCTCCGCTTTCTCCGTCTTTGAGATTTCCAAAAATACGGTGCTTTTGGAAAAACGCTTGTAGTAAAGCCTCTTTTTCTTTTTCCCAAAGCCTTACAAAAAAGTTAAACAAAAACTCTATCTCTGCCTTTTGAGCAGCGGTGCAGCGCACGCGTAGGCGAGTACGGCAAGCTCTGCCGCTATGGTTATATTGCAAGTGGTTGAACGCGTTTTTATCGTCCGTAACTTTATATGCGGTCTGCATTAAAATACGGTCTTGCTCTTTGCCGTGGTATTCGAGGTCGTACTCTTGTATAACCTCGTCGTCGAGGTCGTCAAGCGTCATAGCATATTTTTTAAGTAATTTATCGAGTATAGCCTGGGCTTGCTCTTTTTCGCCGCCAACGCCGCGCAAGGCGAGGGCATATAGTTTCTTGAGGCGCTCTTTTTGCTCTGTCATTCTTGCGCCTCCTCTATGTAGTCGAGTGCCTCCTCAAGAGAGGATACGGCAGAGTCGAGAGCGTCTACCGCCGCCTCTGCTCTTTCGTAGCGTTCCGAGCTTTGGAGGTTTTCGGGCATATTGTCCTTGTATTCCTCCTCCTCGTCGTGCAACATCTCGAGGCGCTCTTTTGCCTCGGAGATAATGTCGTAGAGTTCCTGCAATTCTTTTCTGCGTACCTTGTTCATAACAAAATCACTCCGTTTTATTATTTATTTGCCGCTCGTCTGCCGCGGCGTTTGAAATTTTCGCTAACGCGCTTTGCCCGAGTTCTGCGCTATAACCGCAGCGCCCGTTATTGTCAAGCTCACCCGTGCCGCCGCGCGTTAGTTCTCTGTAAACGGTGGCAAGGTGTACTCCGAGTTTGGAGGCAATGTAGGTAAGGCTTTCGCCGTCCGCATAAAGAGCCTCAAGGTTTTTTCTGCCCTCGTATGTGAGGTATCGGCACGTCATTACGTTTACTCCTTTCATTTTGTTTTGAGAGCAGAGGACGGGCGCGCCCGCCCTCTATTCCCTTATGCTAAAATCCTATAACGCGCTCGAGTCGCACCTCTGCGTTGCTCTATCCTCGTTATAGGCAAAAGCCACAAAAAAAATAAGTGCGGTAAGGTCTTAAAAACCTTTCGCACTTATTGTAAAACTTTTTAAAACACGCAGCGACACGGAAAATATGGTTGTTGTTGTTTGCGGCGAGGGATATACGAAAAGTCAGCAAGGCAAATTTATCAACGATGTTAAACGACTTTGGCAGGAGGCCATGAAATATGAGCCATATCGCAGTTATGCAGACAGATTTAATGTTTACGCTCTTTGCACAGCTTCCGAATCAACTTTTGATAATGGCGGAAGTACCTTCTTTGATGTTATAGTTGACAAATATAATTCTCCTGTTATTTCTAACAACCTCCACGGAAGTCAATGGAAAAATCATATTTTTGAAAGATGTATAGGGCCTGAATTTATTGAGAAAATCCACGATGCTCACATCAAAAAAACAACCGACCCAAACACGATTCCGACGAAGCCTAACGGCGAGTGGAACGAGTATGAACCGTATTACTATGTTCACGATTATATTGCGCAGTTTGCAATGGTTGTAAACACAAAATCCGATTTCGGCGGTGCATATAATAACCGTGAATACGGCTTCCATTATTTTATTTCGCCGTCAGACAGCTATCGTGCGTCAAAAACCTTTGCTCATGAGCTTGGGCACAGCCTGCTTGGCCTCGGTGATGAATACAGCAACGGATATTTGCTTGAGGATAAGGAGCTTAAATCACTTAATCTTTCCTCGGTTGAAGACCCCGAAAAAATAAAATGGAGGCAGCTTTTAGGCTTTAGAAACACATATACCTGCCGCAATGCTTACGGCTCAAAAATGCTTGTTTCAAGCTATGAATGTATAATGAGAGATACAAACTATCAGTTCTGCGAAGTTTGCCGTTTGCAGGGCTTCAAGCGAATGTCTCAGCTTGTTAATGATATAGATCTCTATGTTGCGCCTCCCGAAGTTAAGGAGTACACGGGCGCTTATTCAAGCCCCTCCGATTTTACCGACCTTGAAACAAGCTCATATTATACCTATACATATAATCGCAGCGATCGGCTTTTAAGCGGCAACAGCAAAAGCAGATTTAATACCGATATGAGCGGCAAAAAAATCGAGCTTCGCACCGTTATCCAAAATATTTCGGATAAGAAAACCCGTCAGCTTAAATTCAAAATGTGGATTAAGCATTCCGACGGAAGCGTTGCAACCGATTCATCGGGAAATCCGCTTCAAACGGTACAAACCTTTGATGTTCCTGCTTGGAATGACAAGGCAAACTTCTGGCCGCTCGGCGCTTTGGATCATATCAAAAGCGACTTTAATTCGGGTCTGAAAAGCTGCTCGCTTATTTATCAAATTCCGTCTGATGCACAACTCAAGAACGGCGATACCGTGGCATTTCAGGTGCTCGATGAAAACGGAAACGTGCTTGCTGACGACAATACGGAAACACAGCGCTACACAACCGTTTCAATTCAGTATAAATTTGAGGACGGCTCTGAAATTCCAAACACTGCCGGCGGAACATTTACCGTGCCATACGGCACAAAGCTTGATTTAACACCGGCAAAAACACTTTATGATTATGAATTTGTAAAGGCTGACGGCTTGAATAAGCCCATTGTTTCGGACGGAACGGTTGTTACATATTATTACAAAAATAAAAGCGAAGAACACACTCACACCTGGTCTGCTTGGAAATACAATAACGATGCTGTTTATAATTCATCAAGTGATTATAAGAACGGCACGCAGACTCGTACTTGCTCCGCTTGCGGTAAAAGTGAAACAAAAGAGGCACCGAATACGGCTCTTCTTCGCCGCAGAGGTAATGCACTGTCGCTTGAAAGCAGTATCACCCTCGCAACTTACATTACCAAAGATGTAGTCGATTATTATGACGAAGTGTATGCCGAGTTTACCCGAAACGGTAAAACGGAAAATGTGTATCCGTCGGGTAAAACATTAACTTCAAATTCAATCGTTTATTGCATATTTGATTATACGGGCATTTCACCGCAGGCCTTAGGTGATGATGTAAGTATTACATTTTATGGTGTCAAAGACGGTGTAACATATAACGGTAATGCTTATAAATACAGTGCAACCGACTATATTAAGTCAACGCTGAATAAGCCGACATCTTCTGCAAAGCTTAAAACTTTACTGGTTGATTTGGTATATTACGGTGAGGCTTGCCAGGTATATCAAAACTACAAGACCGATAATTTGCTTACCGATATACTTACCGATGAACAAAAAGCACTTCGCAGCACGGCTGATTTGGATTTAACGAATATAAAGAATGCAAGCTATAAAACCTGCAAAAACAGGCTTGTCAAGTTTGGTACGGCATTGAGGCTGAATAATTCGGTTGAAATTGCAATACCGCTGAATATGACCAATGTTACTCTTGATGACCTTTCATTCAAAGTAAAAATAGGTTCAAGAACATTGACATATACCTATGCCGAAAATCCGGATAATTTTGAAAAAGGCAAAGACGGTTATTGGTATTTCTATTTTGACGGTGTTTATGCAAATCAAATGAGTGATGAAGTGTTTATTACTGCATACAAAGGCAATGAGCAAGTCAGCTATACACTTAAGTACAGCGTAGAATCCTATGCCGCAACTGTTACTGATGCAAAGTTAAAAGCAGTTACAGACGCAATGATGCGTTACGGCAATTCCGCAAAAGCCTATGCAGGCAAATAATCGGCATATCAGTTTTAATTTTAGATATGAAATAATTAAGGAGGTATTAAGATGAAGGAAAAAGTATATCAAACCTGATTCAAACATTCAAACGTTTACTGCCGTTGATGTAATTACGACATCCGGTGGCGGCGATGAACCGATTGTCACTCCACATAACTGGAAGGACTAAAGAGTAAAAGGAGTCAAGATTTTATGTCTTGACTCCTTTTTAATTGTTTGGCAATTGACGCCCACGGTTCAACCGAGGGGGATCTTTGCTGAAGAGATAAAAACAAACGGCAGATGATTTCTCATCTGCCGTCAGACTGTCGATAAAGTTTCCGAATCGCGCCAATAAAATAAATTAACCGTTTTAATGTTATCAGGATTCTTTTTTATCCTTGCTTTCCGCTTTTTCTTCGCCGCTTTTTTTCATTGGCCTTTTGCGGATTTTCTTTGCATACAACCGCGGTTTTGCACCTGGTGGTTTTTTTAACGCTTAAAACCTTTATCACAAGCCCTGCGGTTTCAATTTCAAAGGGCTTATTGCCATCGTCCGGAACGGAGCCGAGCGCGTCAAACACAAGGCCGCTGAAGGTGTCGCATTCCTCGCTTTTGAGCGCAATGTCAAGTGCGTCTTCAATATCGTCTATATCGGGGTTGCCCGTGATTTTCCAGGTTTTTGAATCAAGCCTTTCAATTGATTCCTCGGGCTTAGCCTCGTCTTCGTCGTAATCAAAATCGCCCACAAGCTTTTCGAGCAAGTCGTTAATTGTTATTATTCCCGTTGTGCCGCCGTATTCGTCAAGCACAATCGCAAAATTATGGCGGCTCTTTTTCATGTTTTTAAAGAGCACATCAAGCTTAACGCTTTCGGGCACAAAGTAGGGCGGGCGCACCGCCTTTTTCATAACCGTTTCGCGGTTTTTTGTGTTGAGCCTGAAATAATCCTTGGCGTTTAAAAGACCCACAACATTATCAACGGTTTCATCGCAAATCGGGTAAATTTTGTGCCTGCTGCCATGAATTGTTTTATCCCATTCCTCTGGGCTTTCGTCCAGCCAAAGAAGGGAAACCTCTGTTCTGTGCACGGCGGCTTCGCCTGCCGTTAAATCGTCAAATTCAAACACATTTTGGATAAATTCCTGCTCTGTTTTATCTATTGCGCCGCTTTCGCTGCCCACATCAACCATCATTCGGATATCTTCTTCGCTCACATCCTCTTCGGTTTCGTTTGGGTCTATTTTAAACAGGCGCAGCACCAAATTGGTGGAGGCCATAAGCAGCCAAACAATCGGCTTGAATATTATTGAGATAACATAAATAAGCCCCGAAATGCCGAGCGCCACCTTTTTCCGCCTTGCGCATTGCGATTCGCTTCGGCACAAGCTCGCCGAAAATTATCGTGAAAAACGAAAGAAGCAGTGTAATCAAAATAACAATAATACTGTTGAGCGTGCCTGCGGTAATATTTACTCCGGTTTTCAAAATTGCTTCAACAATCGGACCCGCAAAGTTATCTGCGGCAAAAGCCGAGCCCAAGAAGCCGGCAAGCGTTATTGCAATCTGAATGGTTGCCAAAAAGTTTGAGGGCTGCGAAGTCAGCTTCACAAGATTTTTTGCTTTTTTGTTGCCCTCTTTGGCAAGCTTTGCCATTTTATTGTCGTTTACGCTTACTATTGCGATTTCCGCTGCCGCAAAAACTGCGTTCAGCGCAATCAAAGCCACCTGCAATAATAGCAGAGGCCATATGGAACCGTCCAAAAATCAATCCTCCGATAAAAAAATATATTTGTATAATATAATACAATAAAACATAAGCTTTGTCAACACATCTTAAGCAGGCGGGAATCGAACGCAATATGGTTTAAAGCAACCGATTTGCGCGTATGCTGCGTTAAAATACTCGTTAATCCGAAAGGATTAACTGCGTTTTATGCCTTGCCTACACAAAAATCGTTTTGCTTTAAACTGCTTGCACCAAAAACGGTGTCGACGCGGCGACTTTTCGCATTTTCGCCCTTGGAGTGCGTTAGCACGCGCAGTGTGCTCGGTTAGAAGAAAAATCAAAATTTAAAAAATAAAATTTTGTGCCGCCCTTGGGCTGATAAACCGGCTTTAAATTCAAATAATATTTATGGGCGTCAAAATCAAATTTGTGAGCGGCTTTTCTTTGGCGTTTTTTTATTCGTCAAATTCGCCAAAAAAAGAATTGTTACAAATTTGTAAATTTCGGAAAAACGCAGAAATTGAAAAAAATTTAAAATTGCACAAATTCCACTATTTAGGCGCAATTTGTGGAAATTGACCATATATATTGTTGTTTTTCATCTGAATTTATATGTTACAAAAAGGGTATCGAATTATTAAAAAGCACTTTATTTTTTTGCTCGTGTTCTGCTATAATATGCAAGGTTTATAAGAATATCGCTTACATACGGTGTTTTTATATTCCGCTTTTTTTAATAATAATTATTGCTTTTATATATTTCTATACTAAATACAGTATTCCGGTTTTAAAGAGGGAAGAGCTTTGGAAAATTTCGTTATTAACGGCGGCAAAGAGCTGTTTGGTGAAGTTAATATAAGCGGCGCAAAAAATGCCGCTGTTGCTATCATTCCAGCCGCAATTTTGGCGGATGATGTTGTAAGAATCGAAAACATACCCAATATTTCCGATGTTTCGCTCATTATCAAAATTCTTGATCAAATGGGTGCGGATATAAAGGTTGTAAATAAAGATACTATCGAGATAGACACACGTGTGCTGCAGTGCCGCCCCGTGCCTTATGAATTTGCCTCTCATTTCAGGGCAAGCTATTATCTTATCGGCGCCATGCTCGGCAGGTTTAAGAAGGCCGATGTCGCCCTCCCCGGCGGCTGCGATTTCGGCGACAGACCCATCGATCAGCACATTAAGGGCTTCAGAATGCTCGGCGCGGATGTTAATATAGTAAACGGCATGGTAAGTGCTCAGGCGGAAAAGCTTGTTGGCACATCTATATATATGGATGTTGTTTCCGTCGGCGCCACAATAAATGTTATGCTTGCGGCTGTTCTCGCAAGGGGACTCACTGTTATCGAAAATGCCGCAAAAGAGCCTCATATCGTTGATCTTGCGAATTTCCTTAATTCAATGGGTGCGGATGTTAGGGGCGCAGGCACGGATGTTATTAAAATCCGCGGCGTGGAAAAGCTTCACGGCTGCACTTATTCCGTTATTCCCGATCAAATCGAGGCGGGCACATATATGGTTGCGGCTGCGGCGTGCGGCGGCGATGTGCTTGTTAAAAATGTTATTCCGAAGCACCTTGAATCCATCAGCGCAAAGCTTGAGGAAGCGGGTGCCGAAATAATAGAATATGATGATGCGGTTCGTGTAACGCGCTTTAAGCCGCTCACAAAAATGCAATGTTAAAACTATGCCTCATCCCGGCTTTCCGACGGATATGCAGCCGCAAATGGCGGTTTTGCTTGCAATCGCAAAGGGCACTTCAATCCTTTCTGAATCCGTTTGGGATAATCGCTTTCAATATGTGGGCCAGCTTTTAAGAATGGGCGCCAATATTCAGGTGGACGGTAAAATTGCCGTTATCGAGGGCGTGGATCATTTAACCGGCGTTAAGGTTAAGGCCACCGATTTGCGCGCAGGCGCGGCAATGATTATTGCGGGCCTTGTGGCTCAGGGTCAAACCGTGGTTGAAAAAACCCAGTATGTTGACAGAGGCTATGAAAACATAGTTGAAAAGCTTTCCGCTCTCGGCGCGGATATCCGCAGAGTGCCTGCGGATCCGTCGGAAACGGTTGCAAATGCAGGCTGATAAATTTGATTTTTTTAGGGAGCATGTTTGCTCCCTTTTTTTAGTGAAATTATTTATTTAATGAAAGAGTAGATTTATGGCAAAGGTGTGTCAGCTGTTTTCGGGCAGCAGCGGTAATTCAATATACATAGGCACAAATTCGGGCGGCGTGCTTGTTGATATCGGCGTTTCGGCAAAAAAAGGTGCGAGGCGGCGCTTAAAAATTTGGGAATAGACCCTCAAAGCATTAAGGCAGTGCTTGTAACGCATGAGCATAAAGACCATATTTCGGGCGTGCGCGTGTTTGCTTCAAGGTACAAAACACCGGTGTATGCCTCTCCCGCCACGCTCGAAGAAATGCAAAAAAGCGGGGATGTAAACGGAAGCGTCAATTCGTTTGAAATAAACGGCACGCTGGATTTGGGCGATATGTGCGCCCAAGCCTTTCATAATTCGCACGACTCCGCGGATTGCGTGGGATATGAATTTACCGTTTCGGGCGGGCGTAAAATCTCTGTTTGCACCGATACGGGTTATGTTACGGATGACGCAAAGCTTCATGTTACCGGCTCGGATCTTGTTTTTCTTGAATCAAATCACGAAATCTCAATGCTTGAAAACGGCTGTTATCCGTATCCGCTGAAAAAAAGCGCATTTTGTCCGACAAAGGGCATCTTTCCAACACGGCGGCTGATGCGTTTGCAAAAAAATCTGTTGCAAAGTGGCACCACAAGATTTGTTCTTTCCCATTTAAGCCGTGAAAATAATGTGCCGGAAATCGCGCGCCAATCAATGATTGCGGCTCTTTCCGAGCTTGGCGCAAAGGAAGGCGAGGATTATCGCCTTTATGTTTCAAAGCCGGTGAGCGACGGAGGCTTTATTGTGCTATGATGAATGTGAGCGTTATATGCGTGGGCAAGCTTAAAGAAAGCTATCTCAGGGAGGGCTGCTCCGAATATATTAAGCGCCTCGGCGCATTTGCAAAGGTTTCCGTTATTGAGGTGGCGGAGGAACGCTGCGGCGATTCGCCGTCCGCTTCCGAGATTGAAAAGGTGCTTCAAAAAGAGGGCGAGCGGATAATCGCAAAAATTCCGAAGGGCGCGGCGGTTGTGCCGCTGTGCATAGAGGGCAGTGAATTTTCATCGCCTCTGCTGGCGCAAAAAATCGAGCAAATCGGAATGAGTAATTCCTCGGTTGCGTTTATTATCGGCGGCTCGTTCGGGCTTTCGCCGCAGGTGAAGCAGCTCGGCAAAATAAAGCTTTCTTTCGGCAAAATGACCTTGCCGCATCAGCTTGCACGCCTTGTGCTGCTGGAGCAGGTTTACAGGGCTTTTTCGATAAACAACAATTCAAAATATCATAAATAGCGGCGTTTCGGCAAAAGATTTGACTTTGCCGCGCCGCTATATTACAATATCGTTATAATGTTATAAATATTGCAGACGCGGCCTTTTGCTTTAATTATCGCCGAGCTGCAAACGATAAAATAAAGATGAAAAAGAGTGACGAAATGGAAATTACGGAAGATCATTCAATGATGAATATGCGCTTTATACGCAAGCTTCCCGTGCCTAAGGAGGTTAAGGAGCTTTATCCCCTCAGCGAAAAAGGCGCTGCGGCAAAGGCTGCAAGGGATGCTGAAATAGCAAAGGTTTTCAAGGGCGAAAGCGATAAGTTTTTTTGCTTGTTATCGGCCCTTGCTCGGCAGACAGGGAAGAGAGCGTGCTCGATTATGTTCACCGCCTTGCAAGAGTGCAGGAGCAGGTTAAAGATAAAATTATAATCATTCCCAGAATTTACACGGGCAAGCCGCGAACAACCGGCGCGGGCTATAAAGGCATGATGCATCAGCCCGATCCGGATGGTGTTCCGGATATGTATGCCGGGATTCTTGCCGTGCGCTCCATTCATTCAAAGGCGATTGAGGAAACGGGGCTTTCCGCGGCGGATGAAATGCTTTATCCCGCAAATTACAGGTATCTTTCCGATTTGCTTTCCTATGTGGCGGTCGGCGCGCGCAGCGTTGAAAATCAGGATCATCGCCTTGCCGCAAGCGGCATGGATGTGCCCTGCGGAATGAAAAACGGCACGAGCGGCGATTATTCCGTTATGCTCAATGCCATTACGGCGGCGCAAAGCGGCCACACCTTTATTTATCGCGGCTGGGAGGTTGAAACGAAGGGAAATGAGCTTGCCCATGCAATTCTTCGCGGCGGTGTGGATAAGCACGGCATTGCGCACCCGAATTATCATTACGAGGATTTGATTACCCTTTATAATATGTATGCAGCAAAGGCTGATTTTAAAAATCCCGCCGTTATTGTGGACACCAATCATTCAAACAGCGGTAAAAAATATATGGAGCAAATCAGAATCGCAAATGAGGTGCTCCATTCCATGCGCCACAGCGGCGATATCAAGCGCTTTGTTAAGGGCTTTATGATTGAATCTTATATTGAGGATGGCAATCAAAAGATTGAAAACGGCGTTTACGGCAAATCAATCACCGATCCCTGCCTCGGTTGGGATAAAACACGCGATTTGATTTTAAGCATTGCCGATCAGCTTTAATAATCGCGCATATGTTTCAGGGCGCTTTTTGCGCTTTGCCATGTGCGAATTATGCGCGGCGCATTTTTTGCACAGTATCTCTGTGTTGATTTCGCACAAATCGGCGCGTAATAATTTGTTCATAATTACAAAAAAGGCTTCAAACAACATGATTTTGTTTGACAGCCTTTTTCTTTTGTGCTATTATAATAAAAAACACTTTATCGCCTAAAAGCTTTAAAGCGTCAACGCGATAAACAACTAAGGAGAATCTTTATGAAAAAGTCAATTAAGCGAATTATTGCCGTTTGCCTTGCGGTGCTGCTTATTGCGTCTGCATTTGCAGGCTGCTCAAAGAGCGGCGGCTCAAAGAAATACACAGTCGGTATTTGCCAGCTTGTGCAGCACGAAGCTCTCGATGCGGCAACAAAGGGTTTTAAGGAAGCACTTATCGAAAAACTCGGTGCAGACAATGTTGAGTTTAAAGAGCAAAATGCTGGCGGTGATTCGGCAACCTGCTCCACCATCACAAACGGCTTCGTTTCCGAGGGTGTGGATCTTATCTTTGCAAATGCCACTCCTGCGCTTCAGGCGGCAATGCAGTCCACAACCACAATTCCGATCGTGGGCACTTCAATCACGGATTATGCAACCGCGCTTGATATCGATCAAAGCAGCTGGACGGGTAAAACAGGCATAAATGTTACCGGCTCGTCAGACCTTGCTCCGCTTGCGGATCAGGCGGCTATGTTTAAAGAGCTTTGCCCGAACGCAAAAACAATCGGCATCCTTTATTGCTCGGCAGAAGCCAATTCAAAGTATCAGGCTGATGTTGTTTCTTCCGAACTCACAAAGCTTGGCTACACCGTTAAGGTTTACACAGTTGCGGACACCAATGAAATCGCTTCCGTAACCACAACGGCTTGCTCAGAGGTAGATGCCATTTATGTTCCCACCGATAACACGCTTGCTTCGGCAACCGCTGCCGTAAATGAAATTGCAGAGCCGGCAGGAATTCCGATTATCGCAGGCGAAGAGGGCATATGCAAAGGCTGCGGCGTTGCAACCCTTTCAATCAGCTATGAAAACCTTGGTCAGGTCGCCGGTGAAATGGCCGCCGATATTCTTCAAAAACGGCACAAACCCCGCAGATATGGAAATCAAAAACCGCAACAAATCTTACGAAGAAATATGTTGCCGATCGCGCTCAAAAAGCTTGGCATCACCATTCCTTCCGATTATGTTGCAATCGATGCATAATCGAATTTTGATAAGCATTAAATAAGTGATTACTAAAAGGCGGTGAGTCTTTACGCTCACCGCTTTTTATGCATACGGAGGAATTTTAATTATGATGTCTTTTCTTTCTGCGCTTCCGGGCGCAGCGGCTCAGGGCATTATCTGGGGCATTATGGCAATCGGTGTTTATATCACCTTTCGCGTTCTTGATATTGCCGATTTAACTGTTGACGGCTCTTTCGGCACAGGCGGAGCCGTTCTTGTTATGTGCACAATAAGCGGAATGAATATTTATCTTGCAATGCTGCTCGCTTTCTTGGCAGGCTGCTTTGCCGGGCTTGCCACGGGCATATTCCACACGGTGTTCGGAATACCGGCAATCCTTGCCGGCATTTTAACACAGCTGGCACTTTATTCAATCAATTTGCGTATTCTCGGCGGCAAAGCCAACCAAACCGTCAGCGCAAGAAATTACAAGCTGATTGTTTCGCTCGGCGAAATCAATAAATCTTTAATCGTTGGGCTTGTTTTTTCGGTTGTTATAATTGCGATTTTATATTGGTTTTTCGGCACGGAGCTTGGCCACTCCATTCGCGCAACGGGTAATAATCAGGCAATGGCGCGTGCAAACGGTATAAACACAAATATAAACAAAATCATCGGCCTTGTGCTTTCAAACGGCCTTGTGGCTCTTGCGGGCGCTTTGCTTTCTCAGTATCAGGGCTTTGCCGATGTAAATATGGGCAGGGGCGCAATCGTTATCGGACTTGCGGCTGTTATTATCGGCGAGGTTGTGCTCGGCAAAATCTTCAAGAATTTTGCGCTCAGGCTTTTTGCGTGTGTTGTGGGCGGTGTCATTTATTATATCGTTATCACTATCGTGCTTCGCCTCGGTCTTAACGCAAACGATCTTAAATTGTTCTCCGCGCTTGTTGTGGCGATGTTCCTCGGCGTTCCGTATTGGAAAAACAAGGTTTCCGCAAAAAAAGTAAAAAGAACCGGAGGTGCCGAAAATGCTTGAAATTAAAAATGTTTATAAAACCTTCAATCCCGGCACGGTTAATGAAAAGCATGCCTTAAACGGCATAAATCTTGTGCTCAACGAAGGCGATTTCGTAACGGTTATCGGCGGCAACGGCGCCGGCAAATCCACAATGCTTAATATGATTGCAGGCGTTTATCCGGTTGATTGCGGCAATATCGTTATAGATGGCAAGGATGTTACAAAGCTGCCCGAATACAAAAAGAGCAAAAATTTCTCGGCCGTGTGTTCCAGGATCCGATGACGGGCACTGCGGCGGATATGCAGATTTTGGAAAAATCTTGCCCTTGCTTCGCGCCGCGGAAAATTCAGAACCCTTGCTCCCGGCGTTTCCAAAAAAGAAAAGGAAGAGTATAAAGATCTTCTTAAATCACTTGATCTCGGCCTTGAAACAAGGCTCACATCAAAGGTTGGCTTGCTTTCGGGCGGTCAAAGGCAGGCGATAACCCTGCTTATGGCAACCCTTAAAAAGCCGAAGTTGCTTTTGCTTGACGAGCATACTGCGGCGCTTGACCCCAAAACGGCGCACAAGGTTTTAAAGCTCACAACGGATATAGTTGCCGAGCATAATTTAACCACTCTTATGATAACGCATAATATGAAGGATGCCATCGCAATCGGCAACAGGCTGATTATGATGAACGAGGGCAAAATCATTTATGATGTTGCCGGCGAGGAAAAGAAAAATCTTACACCTGCCGATTTGCTTGAAAAGTTCAAAATTACAAGCGGCGAAGAGCTGGATAACGACAGAATGATTCTTTCCGAATAGCAGAGTGAAAAATCAAATATAAAAAAAGGCGGTTCAATTGAACCGCCTTATAGATAAAGAGCTGCCGGGCGCATAGCCCGGCAGCTCTTAATATTAGTATGCATTATAATTTTATTGCCGTTTGCAAGACCTTCCGAGTTCGATTTCAATTTGCTTTTTCAGTGCGGCAAGCTTGTTTCTGACTGTTGACGACGGCATGTTTTTTATTTTGCCGATTTCTCTGCTCGACCATCCGTAGCTTTTAAGCATCACTATTTCTCGGTCGGACTCGCTCATCTTTAAAAGTATCTGCTGAATTTCAACCGAAGTAATATCGTCTGACACCTCGAGGCATTTTTATGTTTTTCGAGTTCCTCAAGCGATTCGGCAAAATTGTTTTTTCGAAGCCTGTCCGCAAGCACGTTTTTTTAGCAATTTTTAAAAAAATCAAGGATTTTTCTCTTTTTTTGATATAACCGAGCGCGGGCAAAATAACCCCACAGCTTCATAAAAAGTAATTTGAGCCAAATCCTCTGCTTCGCTGCTGTTAAATCGCTTGGAAAAAAATACGAAACTATGCTTTTATAATAATTTTTCATAAATTTGGTTAAACAGTTCAATATTATTCATTTTTTTCTGTGATTTTTATTGCCTGCGATTGAGTTGGCTTTAACATAACCCGAAATATTCTTATTGCATTCCACTTTATTGCCTGCCGCAAAGGTTATCTTTTTTTATCTGTGAGCATTTGCTCGGTCACATCATTTTTAATATCAATAATATTGCCCGCGGCTACACATGTGTTATTATCAAAATTCCTTACGGTTTCGCTGTCGATTTCAACAACATTCGTATAAGCTTTGATTGTGACTTCATCGTCTAATTCAACACTTCTGCCGTTCAGCAGCGATATATTATACTGCGACCTTTTCCTTTTGAAAATAATCCCGTTTACGCATAAATCGGGAATCTTTTTAACGGTTTCAAGAACAGCTATACCATTGATAACATAAATGCAATCGTCAGTAACATTACTGTCGTTTAAAGTTACAACACCGTTTAAAACGCTGTGCTTGTGAGCGTCGGTCTCGATTATTTGAGCCACATTTTGAATTTTTATGTTTGCATATGCATTTTTTTCCATTCTTCACTCGCATTTTTTTCGAGATAAGAATTATTGCACAACCGTCAATTTTCTTTATTCTCCTCAATGCCTCGGCAGTGAAATTTTGCAAATCGAGGACTGCAATGTTTTTTTTATGGTTTTTTTCTTAACATAAGTATTCTCCTTAAAAAAATTTTTGAAACACACTTCATTTATTAAGACGAATTTAAAACAAAAACTGTTCGTATTATTTTAAATTATTTTTACCGCCGATTATATATGCTGAAGTTATATAAGGCAAAACGGGCATTCATGCAGCACCGTCGGCGAATCGGATTAAAACGATTTTATCTGTAATTTAAAATTCCGTTAAAAGCCGTTGAAGCGCGTTTCATTTATTAAGACGAAATATAAACGCGAACTGTCCGCAGTTTTTCATTTTTGCAAGTAAAAAAACACAGTTAATTTAATATAAGCCAAGACCTCCGGATTATTAGCCGGAGGCCTTGATTTAAGCGGATTTATTTTGCAAGTATTTCGCCGCGGATGTATGCCGGTGCAGATTATCGTATCGGCAGGGTGACTGTTATTTGTTAAAACGATAGCCTTTGCCCCAAACTGTGTGAATGAAATCAAGCTTGGGGTCTACTTCTTTTATTTTATCCCTGATTCGGTTTACATGAACCGTAATTGTGGAGGTTTCGCCTATGGAATCATAGTGCCAAATTTCGTCAAAAAGCTTTTCCTTGCTGTAAACCGTGTCCGGGCTTGCGGCAAGAAAATAAAGCAAATCAAATTCTTTGTTTGTAAGAGCCAATTCCGTGTCATCCACAAAGGCACGCCTTGCTTTGCCGTCCAGCTTAAGGCCGCTGATTTCGATTGTTTCGCATTTGTCGCCAACATCCTCGGATTTTGAAGTAAGCCTTTCATATCTGTTTATGTGCGCAATAACCCTAGCTACAAGCTCGCCCGGGGAAAACGGCTTAACTATGTAATCGTCCGCGCCGAAGCCGAGCCCTTTGATTTTGTCAATGTCATCGCGCTTGGCGCTTACCATTATAATCGGAATGTCTTTTTTCTCTCTCAGCTTTGTGCAAACCTTAAGTCCATCCATTCCGGGCAGCATAATATCAAGCAGCACCAAATCAAAATCCTCGTTCAGCGCAAGCGATAAGCCGTTTATGCCGTCTGCCGCGGTTTTAACTTCAAAGGAATTCGCTTCAAGGTAATCCTGCTCAAGTGCGGAGATATTGATGTCGTCCTCAATTATTAAAAATCTCTTTTTCATATTATTTGTCCCTTTCGGTTAATTTGAAATGTGCCGCTTTGCGGCAGCTTGATCTTTTTGGTATAAAAATGCAATTGCCTGTGCGCGGCGGGAATATTATGCCCTCGGTGCTGCGCTTTCCTCCTGCTTCGGCAGTGAAATAAATATCGAAAGACCGCCTTGGGAATTATTTTGCGCCCAAATCAGCCCGCCGTGCTGCTGCACTATTTGGCGGCAAACCGCAAGTCCGAGCCCGCTGCCGTTGCTCACATTGCTGCGGGCTTTGTCGGCTCTGTAAAGCGTATCGAATATTCTGCCGAGGCTTTCGTTATCAACTCCCATGCCGTTATCGGCAATTTCAAAAATAACGCTGTGCTCGTATTCCGAAATACTGAGTGTGATTTTGCCCTTAACGCCCTCGCGCTTGTATTTTATGCTGTTTGAAATAATGTTGTCTATAACTCTTGCAAATCTGTCAGTATCAATGCTCAGCAGGGGATTGCTCTTGCAGCTGTTGATTATTTCAAAATCAAAATCAGCCTCCTGCAAATCGCGGCCGAGCTCTTTTGCATATTGCAAAAAGTCATTTATACGAACATTTTCGGGGTGCAGCGTTATTGTGCCCAGCTCAAGCTTTGAAATCGTAAGCAAATCATTAAGCATATTTTCCATTGAATTTGCCGAATCGTATATCGTGTTAAAATATCTTGCCTGCTTTTTCGGGTGTGTTTGCAACGCCGTCTCTTATTCCCTCCAAATATCCCTTAATTGAGGTCAACGGAGTTCGCAAGTCGTGCGCAATTCCGGCAATCATTTCCTTTTGCTGTTGGTCTGATTTGTTTTTTTGCTCTATTGAATCTTTAACCTTTATTCGCATTTCGTTAAAGCTTTGAGCAAGGCGGCCAAGCTCGTTTGTGGATTTGTAGTCTATTTCATAATCAAGATTGCCTTTTGCAATTTCGTCTGCGCCGCGGATTATTTTTTCAATAGGTCCGACAATGGTTTTTGAGGTTATCAGCGATATAATTATTATTGCAATTATAAATATCGCAATGCAAAGGCTGAAAAATAGCAACGGTGTTGTTTGCAAGCTTGATTATAACGCTTTGCGGTGAGGCGGAGGTTGTGATGTCCGGAACATCGTAGTCGCCGTTTGCGATAACTATTAAATAGCTTTCGTTTCCGTTTGGGCGTGAGCTATTACGGAAACACCGTTTTCGCCGTAGTAATACGAATTTTTTGTGATATCCGTTTTTGCGATGCGTTGTGCTTCTTCAAGAATTTTTTTCTTTACTGCCCGTTGAATAATATTCGCTTCCGTTTTGCTCAATGTAAATCATTGTGCCGAGCTTTTCAAGCGGTTGAAACGATTTTTTTAAATCCGAAAGCTTGCGGTCGGGCTCTTTGTCATTCACCAGGTTTGCCGAGATTTCGTTCACCGTTTGGCTCCACTGAATTTGGTTGATTACGGTGTAGCTTTTAGCTGTAACGGAGGTGAAATCATATTTATCTTTTGAAGTGTAAAAAAATATGCTTGCCGCCGTCGATATTATAATTATCGGAATGATGATTGCCAAAACGGAGGTGATTATTATTCGCGTGTTTATTTTAATGTTTTTTGTGTGTTCCGGGATGGTGTCTTTGCTTATTTTTTTGCCATATTCAGCACGCCGCTTTCCTTAATATGCTTTATTTTAACATATTTTCGGGCACTATTCAACTTTGCAGATTTCGCTTATTGTATAATTGTAAACCTTTTTGCAAAATAAAGGTTGACAATTTAACGCACCTGTATTATAAATATATAGAAATATTTTTTTAGGAGAAATTAGTGTGAAAAAAATCACACTGTCAAATTATATTGCCTTCAAAATTTGCCTGCGGCATAATTTTGAACCGGCAGAAATCACCATTTACGCCTGTTCAGGCAACGCAGGTCAATCAGGTGATTTTTAATAAACTATTTGTTGCCTGAAAGGCTATGGTGATTATTATGCAGGAAAAAATTAAAAATGCTCAAGCTCCCGCGGAAAATTCCGCGCCGAAAAAGAGCAAGTTCAAAACGATTGATGTGGTTTATATCGGTGTGTTTGCGGCTTTGATTGCCGTTTGCTCGTGGATCCAGATTCCTCTCACAATTCCTATCACCCTGCAAACTATGGGCGTTTGCATAGCCTCCGCACTTTTGGGGCTTAAAAGGGGCACCTTCTCGGTTTTGATTTATATTTTGCTCGGTCTTATCGGCGTTCCCGTTTATGCGGGCTTTTCGGCAGGCCCCGGCGTGCTCTTCGGCTCAACGGGCGGATATATTGTCGGCTTTATCTTTACCGCACTTATCGTGGGCGGCGCATTAAAGCTTTTCGGCAAAAAAACATGGGTATATGTTGTTTCGATGATAGTGGGTATTCTTGTTTGCTATGCTTTCGGAACGGCTTGGTTTATGATTGTTTACACCAAAAACACAGGCGCAATCACACTCGGTGCCGCACTTTCTGCATGCGTTGTGCCGTTTCTTATCCCCGATCTTGTTAAAATCATTGTTGCCACGGTGCTTTGCAAGGCGCTCGATAAGCATGTTAAGGCTTAGATATCATCATCTTAATTGTATTCCCGGATTCGAAGGCAAAGGCTACAGCCCCGAATTTTGCAGGAATATGGCGGATATTAAAAAGCGAATTGAATCCGGCGAGGAATACGAGCTTGTGCTTTGTGCGGACGATATTTGCCGCGCGTGCCCGAATTTGCAAAACGGTGTTTGTGTTAACGAGGCCAAGGTTGGAAAATATGATTTAAAAACCAAGATGCTCGGAAGCGGCAATATTGAAAAGATTTGCTTTGACTGTATGTGGTTTGATATCTGTAAAAATAAATAATCGGCGCAGTATGCGTGTTTGTGCCGAATAAAACCTCTTAGGCGGTCTGCATTTTGCGGCCGCCTTTTTGATTTTTTGAAAATTTAAGAATAATTTGAGTAAAAAGAAAGAAATAATTCCGTTTTAGTTCTTGTAAAAATTTTTTTGATTTAGTATAATAGCTTTGTAATGTATATTATTATATACGATGTTAAGTACGGAGGTAAATTTTATGTCAAATTGTTGGCTTAGCGGAAAAAAACCTGTATCGTAACGGGTGCTTCCGGCGGCATGGGTGCTGGCATTGCAGCCACACTTATCAAAAAACACGGTTGTAAGGTTATCGGCGTTGCAAGAAGCGAACCGAAGATGAAAAAGTTTATCGAAGAACTCGGCCCAACATATGCAGAGCAATTTTCCTATAAGCTTTTTGATGTTTCAAAGAATGAAAACTGGGTAAATTTTGCTCAGGAGCTTAAAGATGAGGGCGTTAAGATCGATGTTCTTGTTAACAATGCCGGCATTCTTCCCAAATTCAAAAGATTTGATCGCTATGAAATGGATGAAATTGAAAAAGGCAATCAACATCAATTTCTATTCCTGCGTTTATTCCATTAAGGCACTGCTTCCCATGCTTATGGAAAGCAATGATCCCGGAATCGTAAATATAGATTCATCTGCTGCTCTTATGAGCCTTGCAGGCACAAGCATGTATTCAGCTTCCAAGGCGGCTCTTAAAGGCTTCACAGAGGCTCTTCGCGAGGAATTCCGCGGCAAGATTTATGTGGGTCTCGTTTGCCCCGGTTTCACCAAAACGGATATTTTCCGCGATCAAAAGAACGACGGCGGCAAAGGTCAAAAGGTTATGGATATGATTTCCACCGATTGCGATCTTATGGTTAAGATGATTATGTTTGGCATCGAGCATAAGCAGGCTCTTCAAATTCACGGCATGGATGCGCATGCAATGAGCGTTTTCGGCAAGCTTTTTGCCCGTAAACGGCTCGCGCCTTTTCAGCGCAATCATGAAAGCCGCTGATATTGATTTATTTAACGATGTTTTCAGAAATTGAGCATAAGCTAATGAACTCGGCACTGCTGCATAAAGCCGCAGAGCCGAAATCGGGCCTGCTCACTGTTTAAATTAAAGTGCGGAACAACACAATGGCGTGTTGTTTCCGCTCTTTTGCGTTTTGAGATAGTTTTATTTATTTTGTTTATATTAAGCAGCCGGGATTTTTTTGTGCAAAAGCAGGTTAGAATAATTTCTTTGAATTAACGGGTGCCTTAACACGGCATATGCAGAAATCGGTTGTTTAAGAAAGGAGCATTTTTATGGCTGAAAAAGCAGCTGCGGCGCCCAATGCGGGCGCAACATCAAAAAAGTATATGAGTTTTAAAGAGGTTGCCGCATATTCGCTCGGCCTTTTTGGATTTCAGGCAATAGTGGGGCTTTTAAACTCATATCAGGCAGAGTTTGACGGCTCTATCCTCGGCGCAAATGTAAGTGTGGTTGCCATTTTGATTCTTGTGGCAAAAAAATCGTTTCCGCCGTTGCCGATCCCGTTGTCGGCAATTTGATAGACCGTTCCAAAAGCAAAATGGGCAAATTCAAATCAATGATTGTTTATTCAATCGTGCCGCTGCTTGTGTTTACGGCAATTGTGTTTGTTAAGGTGCCGTTTAAGGGCTTTGGGCTTTATGTTTGGATTTTTATCACCTATCTTGTTTGGAGCATCGCAATGACGATGGGCGATGTTCCCTCCCAGGGCATTGCTTCGGCGCTCACTCCCAATCCCACGGAGCGCACAAATGTGGTTTCGATTTCAAACACATTTAAGCAAATCGGCTTTTCCGCCTGCGTTGTTATAGTGCCGATAGTTTGCCTTATAATCCCGGGCGGATCAAAGGTTTTTGTTAAAAGCGGCGAAACGGATGTGCCGATGATCAGCAGCGAATATTTCTTCACCGCGCTCCTCACTGCGATTTTCGGCTGTGTTCTCTTTGCGCTTATTCCGATTATAAATAAAGAAAGAGTAACAAACGCCTCGCAGGAAAAAACCACCTTTAAGGATATGCTTGCCGCGCTTAAAAACAATAAGCCCTTCCAGCTTGTTATAATCTCTTATTTCCTCGGCTTCGGCAGGCAAATGGCAATGGGTATTCAGGTGCAGTCCGCAACGGTTATCCTCGGCAGCCAAAAATCTTGTTGCCGTTCTCGGTATAGTAACGGCGGTCGGCTCCATGATAAGTATGGCGCTTTGCCCGCTGCTCATTAAAAAGCTGAATGAAAGAAATGCATATATTCTGCTTTCGGTTTACGGCTTTGCGGCGTCGATATTCTCGTTTGTAATCGGCCATTTTTGGTTCAAAAACCCCGAAAGCACCGTGCTTACCGTGCTTTTCTATGCTTCACTGTTCCTTATCGGCCTGCAATTCGGTGCCGTAACGCTTATGCCCATGATTATGACGGCGGACACGGTTGACTATTATGAATATGAAACCGGTAAAAGAATGGAGGGCGCTTGTTATTCCATTCTTACCCTCACCATTAAGGTTTGCCTTGCGCTCGGCACGGCAGTCGGCCTTATATTCGTTCAAAAATCCGGTTATTATGAGGCTTTAAGCTCCGGCAGCTTTACCACGGGCACAAAGGATATCATTTTCTTTGCTTACACGGCGTTGCCAGGTATTCTTGCGCTGCTTTCGATTATTCCCATGTTTAAATATGATATCGTGGGTCAAAAGAAAGCCGATATTTCAGATGCGCTTGCCGCACGCAGAAATGCGGATTAAAAGAATATATTGCATAAAGAAGAATGTGGTTTTAAGCTTTTTGAGCTTTGCGCGTTGCACTGTTAAAAAATCTGCCAATACGGTAAGTATCGGCGGATTTTTTTCTGCGCTTTTCCGATAAACGGTCAAAAAAACACATAATATGCTTTTTAGCTGCGCCGACGCGGTTTCGGCATATTTATTTAAATCAATGCAAGAAAGCTCTTTATTTTGATTATGTTTTATGATAAGATAATTAAAAAAATGCAGAAAGGCATCGGTTTTTTTATTATGAAAGCAAAAAAATCACAATCGCCAAGGAATTTAAAAATCGGCGAAATCGATAAAAGAATATACGGCTCTTTTATAGAGCATTTGGGCAGAGCGGTTTACGGCGGAATTTATGAACCCGGTCACCCTACCGCGGATGAAAACGGCTTTAGGCAGGATGTTATCGAGCTTGTTAAAAAGCTGAATGTGCCGATCGTTCGCTATCCCGGCGGAAATTTCGTTTCCGGCTATAATTGGGAGGACGGTGTCGGCCCCGTTAAAAACAGACCCAAAAGGCTTGATCTTGCCTGGGGCACAACCGAGCCGAACACCTTTGGCACAAACGAATTTATGAAATGGTGCAAAAAGGCAAACACGGAATGCATGATGGCGGTAAATCTCGGCACACGCGGTGCAGACGCAGCAAGAAATCTTGTGGAATATTGCAACCACAAGGGCGGCACGTATTGGTCGGATCTCAGAAAAAGTCACGGTGTGCAGGAGCCTTACGGAATAAAGCTTTGGTGCCTCGGCAATGAAATGGACGGCGCTTGGCAAATGGGCGCAAAAACCGCCGTTGAATACGGCCGCGCAGCTCTTGAAGCCTCTAAGGTTATGAAATGGACGGATCCCGAAATCGAAACGGTTTTGTGCGGCTCTTCCAGCAGAAATTCAAAAACCTTCGGCAAGTGGGAAGAGGAAAGCCTTGATGTGGCTTATGACAGCATTGATTATGTTTCGCTTCATCAGTATTACGATAATAAAACGGATGATGTGCAGAGCTTCCTTGCCAAAACCTTAGAGCTTGATGAATTTATCTATTCCGTTATCTGCACCTGCGATTATGTTAAGGCGAAAAAACGCTCAAACAAAACAATAAATCTTTCGTTTGACGAATGGAATGTTTGGTATCATTCCAACGATGCGCCGTTTGAAAAATGGAGCATGGCGCCGGCACTTTTGGAGGATATTTATAATTTTGAGGATGCGCTGATGATAGGCTCAATGCTCATAACCCTTCTTCGCCATTGCGACAGAATTAAAGTCGCCTGCCTGGCACAGCTTGTTAATGTTATCGCGCCGATTTTTCACACAAAAACGGGCGGCGGAGCTTTTGAGCAAACTATTTTTTTATCCCTTTATGCATCTTTCAAACTTCGGCAGGGGTGCGGCGCTTCGTCCGCTTATAGATTGCCCGAAATACGATTGCAAAGAATTTACGGATGTGCCTTATCTTGAGGCTATTGCCACTTACGATGAGGAGCGTGAAGAGGCTGTTATTTTTTGCGTAAACAAAAGCCTTGATGAAAGCGCGCTTCTCACCGTTAATATGCTGGATTTTGACGGATATAAACCCGGTTGAATTTATTTCAATGGATGGGTATGATAAAAAAGCCGAAAACGGATTTGACGCCGTAACCGTTAAGCCGCATAAAAACGAGCTGCCCGAAGCGGACGGCAAAACCGTTACCGCCGAGCTTAAGCCCTTTAGTTGGAATGTTATCAGGCTTGCAAAATGATTTTCCAATTATAAACTAAATATAAAAATATTAGGTAAATAAGCCAAATTTCGGCTCTTTTTAAAAGTCAATTTCACCTAAAAACAGGCCGCCTTAAATGAGTATTTCGTGCAAATATTCAAAAAAGGCGGCTTCCTTATTGTAAAAAATATTTGCATATAATATAATTTATAAGATTAAAAATTATAACAATTGTTTCATTATGTAATGAGGCTAAGAGAGGGCAGAGTTTAATGTATAAAATTCTCAGCAAAGAGGAGTTGAACAGCACCGTAACCAAAATGGTTATTGAGGCGCCGTTTGTTGCAAAAAAGGCGGAGCCGGGTCAGTTCATAATTCTTCGTGTTGATAAGAACGGCGAAAGAGTGCCGCTCACAATTGCGGATTTTAACAGAGAAAAAGAAACAGTAACGATTATTTTTCAGGTTGTGGGTGCGGAAACAACCCGCCTTAATATGAAAAACGCAGGCGATTATATAGAGGATTTTGTGGGCCCGCTCGGCAATCCCACAAAAACAGAGGGCTATAAAAAGGTGGCCGTTGTTGGCGGCGGCGTAGGCACGGCAATCGCTTATCCGGTTGCAAAAAAATTCGCGGCATGCGGCGCAACGGTTCATTCGATAGTCGGCTTCAGAAATAAAGATCTTGTTATTCTGCAAAAGGAATTTGAATCCGTTTCGGATAAATATGTGCTTGTGAGCGATGACGGCTCCACAGGCACCAAAGGCTTTGTAACGGATGCACTTAAATCGCTTATCGATTCGGGTGAAAATTATGATCTTGTTATGGCAATCGGCCCGATCCCGATGATGAAGTTTGTTTCAAAACTCACCAAGGAATACGGAATCAAAACGATTGTTTCCATGAATCCCATTATGATAGACGGCACCGGAATGTGCGGAGGGTGCAGGCTCACCGTTGGCGGCGAAACAAAATTTGCCTGTGTTGACGGCCCCGAGTTTGACGGCCATCTCGTTGACTATGATGAAGCTATGGAGCGCGGCTCAATGTATAAAAAATTTGAACGCGAGGAAGAATGCAATCTTTTAAAGCAGGAGGTGCAGCAGTGATGAATAACAGCGGCAGACACCCGATGCCTTGCCAAGATCCTTTGGTAAGAAACAGAAATTTTAAAGAAGTTGCGCTCGGCTATGATGCCGAAACGGCAATCGAAGAGGCAAAAAGATGCTTAAATTGCAAGCATCATCCTTGTGTTTCAGGTTGCCCGGTTAATATTTCCATTCCGGAATTTATTTCACTTGTGGCAGAAGGCAAGTTTGAAGAGGCATATAAGGTTATTGCAAAAAAACCTCTGCTTTGTCTGCTGTGTGCGGCAGAGTTTGCCCGCAGGAAAGGCAGTGCGAATCAAAATGTGTTCGCGGTATAAAAGGCGAGCCTGTTGCAATAGGCAGGCTTGAAAGATTTGTTGCCGATTATCATAACGAGCATTCGGAAATTACGCCTGCGGATATCCAAAAAAACGGCAAAAAGGTTGCGGTAATAGGTTCCGGTCCAAGCTCGTTAACCTGTGCCGGCGATTTGGCTCAGCTCGGCTACTCCGTCACGATTTTTGAGGCACTTCATGTTGCAGGCGGTGTGCTTGTTTACGGCATTCCCGAATTCAGGCTTCCCAAGGCAATCGTAGCAAAAGAGGTTGAGGGATTAAAGGCCCTCGGCGTTGATATAGAAACAAATGTTGTTATCGGCCGCAGTATTTCGGTTGATGATATTCTCACCAAATATGACGCCGTATTCATCGGTTCGGGCGCCGGCCTGCCGAGGTTTATGGGCATAGAGGGCGAAAATCTTAAAGGCGTTTATTCTGCAAATGAATTTCTTACCCGTATAAATCTTATGAAGGCTTATAAGGACGACAGCCGTACCCCCGTTCAGCACGGTAAGCATGTGGCTGTTGTGGGCGGCGGAAATGTTGCAATGGATGCCGCAAGGTGCGCAATGAGGCTCGGCGCGGAGAAGGTTTATGTTATTTATCGCCGTTCTATGGACGAACTGCCTGCAAGAGCAGAAGAGGTTGAAAACGCGCAGGAAGAGCTTATTGAATTTAAAACGCTCAAAAATCCCGTGCGCATTTTAGGCGATGAGGATCATAATGTTTGCGGCATTGAATGCGTTGATATGGAGCTTGGCGAGCCTGATGAATCCGGCAGAAGAAGCCCCAAGGCGGTTGAGGGCAGCAATCATGTTGTTGATGTGGACAGTGTTATTATTGCAATAGGCACTTCGCCGAATCCGCTCATCAAAACCACAACAATGGGGCTTGAGGTTGATAAACGCGGCTGTATTGTTGCGGATGAGGACGGCAGAACCTCCAGAGCGGGCGTTTTTGCCGGCGGTGACACCGTAACGGGCGCCGCAACCGTTATCAAGGCTATGGGCGCGGGTAAAAAATCCGCCGCAGCGATAGACAAATATCTTTCTGGCGCAGATAAAGCCGAATGATTTTCAAAATCAAGCAGTAATGTTAAGCGTGTGTGTTCTTTTGAATGCACACGTTTTTTTTTATTTAATTAAATTCGGTTGTCGAACAGGGAAACATACGGTTAAACCCTAAAAAAACCGATGAGCGTTTTTTTAGGCGATTTGATAAAACGGTCAAAAAAACAGTCAAAAAAATGAATTGATCTGTTGTGCAAAAAGCAATAAAAAGCGGCAAATCACTGTTGAAATGAACGAAAATGAAAGAAACATATTGACGGATTATGAACGGATTGATAAAATTAAGTTGTAATCGGGGGCCAACCCGAGGAGGATTTATAAATGCTTAATCAAGAAAGAAAAAGACAAAAATTCTTCAAATAATTCAGGAGCGCGGCGCAGTTAGCGTTTCGGAATTGACCGGGATTTTGGATGCTTCGGAATCAACCGTCAGGCGAGATTTGATAGAACTTTCCAAAAAAAGGGAAATATAAATAAGGTGCACGGCGGCGCAACGCTCAATAAGCAGCAGTTTATTTCGCAGGAAGAAAATGTGAGCGCAAAAAAAGCCGAGCATTCGGATGAAAAGCGCAAAATTGCAAAGTATTGTGCAGCGCAAATTCAAGGTGATGATTTCGTTTATTTGGATGCAGGCACAACCACACTTTATATGATTGATTATATCGATGACGGCTGCACGGCAAGTTTTGTTACAAACGGTATCAGCCATGCAAAAAAAATGTGCCGCAAAGGATTGAATGTTTATGTGCTCGGCGGCAAGCTAAAGCAAACCACGGAGGCAATCGTGGGGCTTATGGCGGCGCGCAGTATTCATAATTTTAATTTCACAAAGGCTTTTTTGGGCGCAAACGGCGTTTCGCTTTCAAGCGGCTTCACCACTCCGGATACGGAGGAGGCTTTTGTTAAGGCGGCAGCCATGGAAAAAATTCATTTGTTTCCTATATTTTTGGCGGATGCCTCAAAATTCGGAAAAAAACCTCTTCCGTTCGTTTTGCAACGCTGGATACGGCATGCATTGTAACGGATTCGGAGCCCGAAAAAGGTATATAAAAAAATAAAACTGTTATCAAAGTTGTTGAATAAATCAATTCGGAGGCGATAAATATGATTTATACGGTAACCTTTAATCCTGCTCTTGATTATGTGATGAAGGTTGAAAAGCTGCGCTTTGATGATATAAATCGCACTTACGGCGAGGAGCTCAGCTACGGCGGCAAGGGCATCAACGTTTCTGTTTTGCTTTCAAGGCTGGGAAAGGAAAGCGTGGCACTTGGCTTCAAGGCAGGTTTCACGGGTGAAAAGCTTGAGGAAATGCTGGAGGCAGACGGTATTCACACAAAATTCATCAAGCTTAAAGAGGGCAACACAAGAATAAATGTTAAGGTTCGTTCCGAAACAGAGCTTGATATAAACGCGGGCGGGCCTCCCGTAAGCGAAAATGAGGTTGCGGCTCTTATTGATATAATTGAAACGCTCGGCGGCGGCGATGTGCTTGTGCTTGCAGGCAGCGTGCCCGGAACTCTGCCTGCGGATATATATGAAAAAATTCTTTCAATCACTTCTAAAAAAGGCGTTGAAGCGGTTGTTGATGCCACAGGCGATTTGCTTTTGAATGTGCTTAAATACAAGCCGTTTTTAATTAAGCCAAATAATTTTGAGCTTGGCGATCTTTTCGGAGTAACGGTTAGAAACGAGCAGGAAATTATAAGCTATGCCAAAAAGCTTCAAAAAATGGGTGCCCGTAATGTGCTTGTTTCAAGAGGCAAGGACGGCGCAATTCTTGTTGCTGAAAAACGGAGAAATAAAATCCATAGGAATAATTCCGGGTAAGCCGCTTAATTCGGTTGGCTGCGGTGATTCCATGGTGGCGGGCTTTGTTGCGGGTTATATGGATAAAAAGGACTATTCATATGCTTTAAAACTCGGCTCTGCCTGCTCGAATGCAACTGCATTCAGCTACACACTTGCGGATTCAAAAGGCATTGAAGATGCCTTTAAAAAGCTTTAATAAATTTAGGAGGGAAAATTTATGAGAATCATTGATTTGCTGAAGCCGGAAGCCATAACGCTCGGCCTTGATATTTCAAGCAAGGACGATGCTATAAATGCTTTGATAGGTCTTCACGCCGCAGCAGGCAATCTTAAGGATAAGGATGCCTATAAGGCTGCGATTCTTGCAAGGGAGGAGCAGGGCTCAACTGCTATTGGGGACGGTATTGCCGTGCCGCATGCCAAAACAAGTGCCGTTAAAGCTCCCGCACTTGCTGCCATAACCGTTAAAAACGGTGTTGATTACGGTGCACCGGACGGTAAGCCGTCTGATTTGCTGTTTATGATAGCAGCCACTGAGGATGGCGATGTGCATCTTGAAATTCTTTTCCCGTCTCATGGTTATGCTTATGGATCCTGATTTCACGGCAAAGCTCAGGGCGGCGCAAAGCGTTGATGAATTTTTACAAATAATCGATGCGCAGGAAAAAATCAAATATCCCGATGAAGAGGTTAAGCCTGCCGAAAATGAAGCCCCCAAAGGGCTACAGAATTTTTGGGCGTAACTGCCTGCCCCACGGGCATTGCGCACACATATATGGCCGCCGAAGCGCTTGAGAAAAAAAGCAAAGGAAATGGGCTATTCAATCAAGGTTGAAACCGATGGCTCGGGCGGCGCAAAAAAATGTGCTCACCAAAAAAAGGAAATAGAGGAGTGCGACGGCATTATCATTGCCGCAGATAAAAATGTTGAAATGGCAAGGTTTGACGGTAAAAAGGTGCTTAAAGCCTCTGTGTCGTCAGGCATAAATAAACCCGGCGAGCTTATTCAAAGGGTTGTGGACGGAAAGGTTCCCGTTTATCACAGCGACGGCAGTGAAGAACTCGATTCTTCCGAATATTCAGAGGAAAAAGAAAGCTTCGGCCGCAAAATTTATAAGCATCTTATGAACGGTGTTTCGCATATGCTTCCGTTTGTTGTCGGCGGCGGTGTGCTTATAGCACTTGGATTTCTTATTGACACAATCGCAGGAAATGCAGATGTCGGCGGCACCTTCGGCTTCACAAATCCGGTTGCAGCAGTCGTGTTCTGGATAGGTAAAGCGGCATTTTTCATTTATGCTTCCCGTTCTTGCGGGTTACATCGCGCAGTCAATTGCCGATCGTCCCGGTTTATTGCCCGGTATCGTTGGCGGTTTGTTTGCCGCAAACGGCTTCACATTTAAAGCTTTTATTGCAAATCAAGGCCTTGTAGGCGATGATAAGGCAGTTTCCGGCTTCCTCGGAGCGCTTCTTGCTGGCTTTATTGCAGGTATTCTTGTAAACGGACTCAAAAAAAGCTTTCTCGTGGCTTCCGAAATCCATGGATGGCATCAAGCCCGTGTTCATTTACCCGCTTCTCGGCACATTGCTTATCGGCGTTGTTATGTGCGTGTTAAATCCTGTTGTTGGTGTTGTAAACACAGCTCTTGCAAACGGACTTTCAAGCCTTGGCGAAACAAGCCGTGTTCTTCTTTCAATAGTTCTTGCCGCAATGATGGCAATTGATATGGGCGGCCCGTTCAATAAGGCTGCATATGTTTTCGGCACGGCTGCAATTGCAGACGGAAACACTTGGATTATGGCTGCCGTTATGATCGGCGGTATGGTTCCTCCCATTGCAATTGCTCTTGCAACAACATTCTTTAAAAACAGATGGACCAAGGAAGAACTCAAGAGCGGCCCCGTAAACTATCTTATGGGCTTGTGCTTTATCACAGAGGGCGCAATTCCTTATGCAGCTTCGGATCCGCTTCGCGTAATTCCGTCTTGCATGGTCGGCTCGGCTGTTGCAGGCCTTATCACTTCACTTTTCGGTTGTGCTTGCCCTGCTCCTCACGGCGGTATATTCACCTTTATAGTTGTTGATCATCCTTTCGGCTATATCATTGCATTGGTTGCAGGCTCCGTGGTCGGCGCACTTATGCTTGGATTGCTCAAAAAAAGAAAAAGAGTAAACGCTTAAACAAATAATCAAATATGAAATAATAAACAGAGGTGTAAATTATGGTTAGCAAAAAAGTAACTGTTGTTGATAAAATGGGCTTTCATATGAGGCCGGCAAATGTGTTTGTAACCGAAATGGCAAAATTCAAGTCTGAGGTAACGCTTCTTGCGGGCGATAAATCGATAAACGGAAAAAGCATTATGAATATCATGGCGGCCTGCATTAAATACGGCACGGAATTAACCGTTGAATGCAGCGGACCCGATGAAAACGAAATGCTTGAAAAGGCTGTTTCACTGATTGAAAACGGAATGGATTGATATGATTAACGAAAAGCGCTTTAAAGGAATAGGCGTGTCTGAGGGATACGGAATCGGCAAGGCCGTTGTTATGCAGGAGCTAAAGCTTGATTATTCCGGCAAAAGCTTCACGGATGCCGAAACGGAATCGGCGCGCCTTGATGCGGCGGTGGAAAAATTCACCGCCGAAACTAAGGCTCTTATTTCCGAGCTTTCCGCCAATGCCGGCGAAAAAAATGCGGAAATCTTGCAGGGGCATCTTGCAATGCTGGCAGATCCCTTTATGATTGGGCAAATGAAGGATGCAATCTCCGGCGGCGTGATCGCCGAGCAGGCGGTTGATAATGTTTGCACCATGTTTTATCAAATTTTCTCTGCGGCGGATGATGAACTCACCCGCCAAAGAGCAACCGATGTCAGCGATATAAAAACGGGGCTTTTAAAAATCCTTCTGGGTGTTGAGGAGATTGATATTGCAAAGGTTGAAAAGGGCAGCATTCTTGTTGCTTGCGATTTCACTCCAAGCATGACCTCAAAAATAAACCCCAAAAATGTTGAGGGCGTTATCGGCGAAATCGGCGGAGTAACTTCTCACAGCGCAATCATTGCGCGCGCTTTGGGCATTCCTTGCATATTGGGTGTTAAGGACGCGGCAAGCGTTATCAAAACCGGTGATGAATTGATTGTTGATGCCGTTCGCGGCGAAATAATCGTTTCGCCTTCTGCCGATGAAAAAGGCGGAGTATATGCTTCTTAAAGAGCAGGAGCAAAATGAAAGGCTTATGCTCAAGGAATATATAAATAAGCCCACCGTAACAAAGAGCGGCTTAAAAAAAGCAGTTTATGCCAACATTGCAAAGGCAGAGGATGTTCATAATGCCGTTGTGAACGGTGCGGAGGGAATAGGCCTTTTCAGAACGGAATTTCTTTATATGGACAGAAATCAGGCTCCCGGCGAAGAAGAGCAGTTCGAGGCCTACAGCTCAGTTGCAAAGGCAATGGGCGGCAGAGAAGTAATCATCCGCACTCTTGATGTAGGCGGAGATAAGCATATTCCTTATCTTGAAATTGAAAAAGAGGAAAATCCGTTTATGGGATTGCGTGCAATCAGGTATTGCTTAAAGAACACAGAGCTGTTTAAAGTGCAGCTGCGTGCTTTGCTGCGTGCCGCCTGCTATGGCAATATTAAAATAATGCTTCCTCTTGTTTGCACGGAGGATGAAGTTATAAAAGCAAAATCTTTGCTTGAGGAATGCAAAGCGGAATTATCCGCAGAGGGCAAAGAATATAAAAAAGATATTAAGCTTGGCATTATGGTTGAAACACCTGCCGCAGTGCTTGTTGCAGAAAGGCTTGCTGCCGTTTCTGATTTCTTCAGCATAGGCACAAATGATTTAACGGGCTATACTATGGCGGCAGACAGAGGCAATAATGAGGTTTCTTATCTTTATAATTCCAATGACCCGGCGGTTTTAAAGGCAATTGAAATAACCGTCAAAAGTGCAAAGAGGGCAAATATCCCGGTCGGAATGTGCGGCGAGGCAGCTGCGGATCCAAAAATGATTCCGCGCCTCATCGATTGGGGGCTTGATGAATTTTCCGTTTCTTCATCAAGAATTCTTAAAACTCGCAAATTGATTTGCGATTGCGAATAATCTCTGTTTGTTATTTAAAATAAGCCTTTAAAGGCACAAAAAGCGAGCCCGCGGGGCCTCGCTTTTTCTTTCATTTTTGTTATGTATTCTTTTTTTAATAGTAGTTTGCCAAAGATATTCCCAAAGCGGAAAAAAATAACAAAGACAATAATCAACGCAACAATGCTGATAACCCAAAGAACAATGTTTGCAATAACATAATTTTTCTTGTTTTTGTTTGTGTTTTGGGAACAAAGCCACACAATCCAGCAAATTATATTAACCACGGGAATGGAGCTTAAAATAAACATGCCCACATATTCGCCGACGCTCATAACCTTTGTTGTGGGGTCATATGGCGGGTAAAACGGCTGCTGCACCGGCGGCTGATTATATTGGCTTCCGAAAGGCGGCTGCTGTGTGGAATATTGTTGAGCGTTATATTGATTTTGTTGGTTTGCGTATTGGCCGGGCTGCTGTGTGTATTGCGGCTCCGGCTGCGGGTTATATTGGTTGCCCTGCTGTTGGTTATAATTGTTTTCGTCCATAAGTGCTCCTCCTTTTTAATCGGTTAAACTGCTTATCGCTGATTAAAAAAATAGCATATTGTTAAATAAATGTCAATACTTGAAAATTACATTTAAGTGTAATTTTAATATTATCGCACATGCTTATATTTTTATTCTGCGGCGGATTTTTGCGAAGCAGCACAAAAATCAATGCTCCCAGCAAGCCGCCCAAGGTGTTATATAATAAATCAGACATTTGAAATGTGCCTATTTTAAAAATCAATTGAGTTGCTTCAATAAAAAGCGATGTTGCAAATGCCGCAAGCGTGCTTATCAAAATGCAGGCACGGCTTCGCATTTTTGTGCCGCGCACATTTTTTGCATAAGAGTATATTACTGTGCCAAGCGGCATAAAGGCAATTGTGTTCCAGGCAGGGTTTAAATCGCTCACAAAAGGATTCCACCCGGCCCAAAGATATGCAAGCGGGTGGGTGATATGGTAAACGCCTATTCGGCTGAATAATGTGGCGTTGAGCACAATTGCAAAAAGCAAAAGCAGCGCCATAATGCTTAAATATTTTTTTTCGTTTTCGCGAGTGCCGGCAAACGAAAAAAATTTTAAAGATTCTGTTTTTCTTTTGCTAAAATCCCTTATCAGGACTATAAGCATAATCACACAAACGGCAAGCACGGGCCAAAAACACAAATTCTTTTAATCAGCACCTTGCCGCTGTTTACCAGGGTGTTTAAAAACTTTTATGTTCAAAAATATAACCCCCGAAATATCGGAATGTTTTCAGCTGCTGTTATTCCTGCACAAAGGCAAATAAAATCCTAAATGCTCCTTTTTGATTTTGGTTTTTTTGATTTTATAAATCTGAAAAATTTGAATAACAATAAGCTCAATCAATATAACCGCCAGCAAAAATAATCAGGCTTGTAAAAAAGTTGCCCTGTAAAAAATCAATCGAAAGCGGCTTGCCAAGCTTTGTTGTTATTATTTCGGTCAGCTTCAGCAGCACTCTTTTAATAGGCTCGTGTGTTGCAAAAAGAATAATGGTGTATCTGCCTAAATACTCGAGCGGCGCGCTCTTTGTTAAAAGATATTTGCAAAGCATAATTAAAGCCACTGTGCCCAATGCACTTTCGGCTATGTATAAAAGAATGTTTTTTCCGAAAAGAGAGCTGTAAAGCGAAACATTGCCGTTACAAATGCTGCAAACGGTTGTGATTGCCAGCAACGCGCAAACTGCAACTGCCGCATATTTCTTTTTAATTTTAAGATTTTTGCCTATGCATCCCGCCAAAACACCGAAGTTATACCAAGCAGAGGCGTTAATTGCAATCATTATGGATTTGCCGATTGCATAATTGTCAAACCTTGCATATTTAAGGCCTGCCAACGCAGCAAAAAAGAGAATGAAGGCAACCGCATTAAGCAGCGGGTTTTTCTTTTTGCAAATGAAATAAGAAATAATTTCTGCTGCAAATAATGCGGGTAAAAACCAAATCGGCCCCATATCAAGCTCACGGAATCGGCGCTCGGCAATCAGCCACCAAACAACCAAAAATCAGCCTGAAAAAGATGAAAGGCACAATCAGCGATTTCAGCCTCTTAACAAGAAATTCTTTAAACGGTATGTTTTTTTCTTTATTTCAAAGGTTGAAAAAAATAAAGCCGGAAATGGCAAAGAAAAGCGGAGCAGGCACCATGTAGATCCAAGGCACAACGGTGATTTTGCTGTTAATATGCCCCAGCATTACAAAAATTATTCCTATTCCCTTGAGCACATCAATCCAATGCAGTCTCGATTTTAACGCTGTGTTGTTTTCCATTTTTTCTCCCAAGCGCAATGCTTATTTTTTCAGCTTTCTTTTAATCATATTTTTTATGTTAAACATAATTTTTTTCGGCGTAAGCTTGTGCCTGTTTGCCCAAATGCTTTTGGCATAGTAAGCAACGGCGGGGTTTTTCGCAAGCCTTTTAACCGTTTTTACATCGATTTCACTGTTAAAATCCTTAACGCAGTCGGGGTAAATTATATACCTTGCATCATCGTTATAATTCTTTTGCAAATATTTCATAGGCCGGCAAAAGAAATGAATATACATAAATTCTTCGGTATAAAGCTTGCCATCGTGCACATAGTGCCTAAGCAAGGTTCCGTTTTTTTCCATTCAAAAAAATTTGGCACTCGTTATTTTGTATTCCTCATTTTTTTGGCACAAAGCCAACGGAAAGTCGGTATGCATATTTGCGCATGTGGGAAAAGGTTATTTCTTTATAATAGGGGATATTTAAGTGATTATAAATATCGTCCATTCCGTTTTCGTCAAACGAATATTTAATTTCGCCGCCGAAAACCTGCTTGTAGTTGATTTTTTTTCCGTCAACGCAGATTTTGTATCTGGCGTTTACTTCGGGTGTGTTTTTATAAAGCAGGGAATGCCCTTGAAAGCCGATTTTTTTCGTATTTATTCAAAAACATCGTCTGTTATGAATTTGCGAATGTTGCCCCAAATAACATCCACATCGCAGTGCCCCCCAATAATCATAGCCGGCAAGCTCCTCGGCAAATATCTCGCCGTAAGCGGGCTTAAAAAGCGAAAGATTCCAGGCTGAGGATATCTGCACGGGAAAATCGTAGGCATTTTGAATACGCTCTTTAAGGCTTTCAAAAGAGCAGTATTTAACCTTAACATTCGGCGGATAATTATATTCTGTTTTATCGTCCGTAAGTAAAATCCAATCAATCGTTGGGTTTGCGGCGCAGCTTTTAAGCCAAAGCTGCATATTCTTCGGCAGTGTTCCGAAATACGGCACCAAGTAGCCTATTGTTTTCATATCAGCCTCTTAAATTATCGAATATTGATTTTTGAGCCCATAAATTTTTGAGCCTCTTCGGATAGATAGTTGTGGTTGCAGCCCATCGGGGTAAAGGTTAATTCCCCGAAAACAATGCCTGCTTCCGTTTCGTATAAATCAACTCTTACAAAAGGAAAATCCTCGCTCAGCGTTTTTGCGATTTCAAGCATTTTATCGTATTCCTTCGGCTTTTCGGCGTTAAAGGAGTCAACGCAATTATTTAAAACGGGTATGGAATCAAAATTTTTTTATCGGCGAAAAAAAGCGCTTTTCATCGTCTTCGCCGCGCCCGCCGATTGCAAGGCAGCAAATAACATTGCCCCTTGAAGCAAAAAAATTTGTAATCGGTCGGCAGGCTTCCGTGCCCGTCCGTTAAATATTTTTTTCTATTATTATTCTGTGCGGAATTGCGCGATATTGGTGCTGTGCGCTGATAATTCCGTAATCCTCTTCAAGCCAGTAATTCAGCTTGGCAAACACTTCGTCTTTGTTAAAAATCCGCTTTGTTTGCCACCACGATATTGTAGCCTGAGCCATGGGTGCATTTGATTGCAAACTGATTCGGCAGTGCTTTCCAATCAATTTCATCTGTGCCGTCATAAACCCCGATAAGCTCGTTTAAAATGCCGCCGAGCCCTTTTTTTCCTCTATGTATTCGCGAACGGCATATTTATCCGCGCATTTTGTTATAAGCGAATTGTTGTAATAATCCTTTGCACAAAGGGTAAGCAGCTTTTCATCAAGCAAGGTGGGATTTTTTTGTAATCAATTCTTCTGTGATGATTTTTTTAAAAAACACGATTTTTGCCTGAGGCATTGGGGCTTAAAAAGGCTTTTGAAACAGCGCACCAAATCTTTGCTGTTTTTTGATTTTATACTGTGTTTGATTTCATTTATCATATTAGCCCCTTTTGCCGATGCGGAATTTGGCTTTAACCATTTCTATAATTTCAAAAATAAATTTATCTTTCATTATAATAAGCGCGGCAAAATAAATTGCGGCGCCGGCGATTATCATTAAGGCAAGCACGGCGGCATTTTTCGGCAGCTTGATTTCCGCCAAAGCAAGCATGGCAAGCATTATTGCGCCGGCAATTAAATATTTTGCGCTTGCCGTGAATATCGGCCGCATGGAAAAAGATTTGTGCTTTGCAATATAAACGGATTCAAACACAAATATAACAAGCTCGCCCAAAACCGATGCCGTGCCTGCGCCGAGCGCGCCGAAATGCGGAATTAAAATCGCGTTAAACGCAATATTGAATATTCCGCCCGTTATAATTGCGGCGGTGTAATTGTTCTGCCTGCCGGTTGAAATAAAATAAAGTGTACCGAGCGTTTGGTTAAGGCCCATTGTTATGAATAAAAGGCTCATAACATAAAAGCATATTTATAACCGGTTCCCATCCATCGCCGAAGAAAACAGGCACAAGTGTTTTCGCAACGCCTATAACACCGAGTGTGAGCGGAACGCCGAAAAAAACCAAACAAATCTTGCCGATTTATAAAGTGTTTCCTCTCCCTCTCTTTTTATTGCCCTCGGCAAAAAGCTTTGAAATGCGCGGCATGGTAACGGTTATAAGCGCCGTTATCAGCATAAGGCACATTTTAATTATTTTTTCGGATTGCTCGTAATATCCGTTTTGCGCATTATCGTGCGTTATCCAGCCTATCATTGATTTATCAAGCATTGCATAAATCTGAACGGCAAGCGCGGGAATAAAGAGCTGAATAATAACTCTGAAATCGTTAAACGGCTTTGGCTTGTAGCCCTTAATGCGCACAAGATATTTTTTTAAAGAGGGAAGAAGGCTGGCATTTCCGATAAAGGTGAGCAATGCAAGCCCCAAAACATATTTCCAAAGATCGTTTTTTTATCTTTAACAAAAACAAAGATGAAAACAACATTTAAAAAAATTTTAAAAAAGTAATTTCTCAGAGCAATTCGTTTGAAATCCTCCATGCCCTGGAAAAAAACCAAGAGGTGTCAAACATAATGCCGAGGATATAAAAGCTTTGAATAAGCGCAATTGCTTTATATTGCGCAAAAAATATGCAATAGCAAAGGTAAATCACAAGCGCCGCGGATGTGGTGATAAGCCGCAATGAAAACACATCAAAAAATTTTTGTGTGCGCAAAGCGGGATTATCCTGCAAAATGCCTATTTGCTTGTTTGCATAGCTTACCGTGCCAAGCGCGGAGCAAAGCGTGAAATAGCTTACTATCGAAAAGGTGAAGCTGTAAATTCCGATGCCGTTCGCATTCAGCACTCTGGATATATAGGGCGTTGTAACAAGCGGCACTATTATTGCCAAAAAGCTGATAGCCGGCATTGAATAAATAGTTTTTAAAAACCTTGCTGCCTTTCATCGCTTTTCCTCGTCTATATCAAATTTAACAGGCTTGATTTTCATTAAATCCTCAACCCATCTTCCGCCGCCGCTGTAATCAAAGCTTTCGCTGTATTCAAGGCGGCGTCTTTTAACATCGTCGTAGCTGCCGATAATCCTTGCAGGCACGCCCGCAACAACGCTGCCGGGCGGCACATCTTTTGTTACCACCGCGCCGGCGGCCACAATGCAGTTTTCGCCTATTGTAACTCCGTAATTTATAATTGCGTTTGCACCCACATAAACATTATCATGGATTTCGATTTTTCCGAATTTGCAAAGGTATTTATCGGTGTGTTCTTCGCCGTTAAAAATTGTGTTGCCCACATCGTGCGTTATAAGGCGCACCCCGGCGGAAATCACTATATTGTTGTGCAGGCACACCAAAAAAGGCTCTGCCGGCAGCAGGTTGGAGGTGTAAAACACTCTGTCGCCGATATGGTAAAAAATATGGTGCTTTTTTAAATATGCGGCTTTTTTCCAACCGTCCCTTATGGTAAGAATTTTAAATTGCCTTATTGCTCGCCTTGTTTTATCTATGTATTGGTGCAAAGTCATTATAAGCGGTCCTTAAAACTTAAATTTGATTGAGCGCATTTGGCGCCTTGTGTCGTTCAAAATAAACGATTCGTCCGTATCCTCGGATGCGATGCCGTAAATTATAAACATAATCGCGATTGCCGGGTTAAAAAACGAGGTTGAGGCGATTGAAGCTATAAATGAATAAAGCATAACCGAAAGCATGCACCAGCCGGCATAGGGGTGATTTTTTTGCTTTTTGATATCGAATCAAAGGTCATCAGCAGCACGGCAATAATAAATGCCGCCGAGCCGAGCCAGCCGCTTTCGGCGAAAAATGCCGTGCCAAAAAGGCGTCTGCCACAACCTGCTGGTCTATATACAGCTTTGAATAGTAGCCGAGGCTTTGATAAAACGGCGAATTGTATTCGTATGAAACGGTTGTGCCGAAAGTTGCAAAGCCCGAGCCGAACGGAAAATGCTGATTTGCTATTTTAACGCCGTCCTGAATAAGCTTAAGCCTCATCGGAGCGTAATCGTGAACCGTGAAGTATTTATCAAACTGATCTGATGAAAAATAAACCGCAAGGCCTGCAACGGGTGCCAAAACCAAAGCATTGCCCTGGAATTTGTATTTAACAAACAAAAGATAAAGCAGCAAAATAATCAGCACGGCCGCCATTTCCTTTGAACGGAAGGTGAGAATCGTTACCGCCGTCATCATAAATATATATTTAAGGTTGTTTTGATCGTATCTCATATTCAGCGCAAGCACGCAAATAATTGTAAGGCACACAATGGCAAGGTATGCGGGGTGCTGAAATCCCAACATAAGCGATTGAGTAAAAAATCTGAAATCGTATTTTGCGAAAAATGCGGGGAATATAAGATCGTGCAGTGCCAAAAGCAGCAGGATAACGCTTGCCTGCTTGCAGGGCACATTAAGAATATCGTATGTTTTTTTCAGCGTTAGGGCTTTTGAGGCGATAAGCGATTTGCCGGCAAAGTAAAACACCATGAATTTTGCGCACACAAAGGCATCAAGCACGGAAAGAAATATGCCCATATAGGAATAAACGATTGTTGAAACCGTGCAAAACGCAAAATAAACGGAAAAGGCAACGCCGATTGCAACCTCATATTTTGAAAGCTTCAGTTGCTTTTTTGCAAGTGCTCTGATGATTATTATAATGGCAACAATTTCCGTAACCTCATCAAGATAAGTAACGGCTTGAAAAAGTATTCCGGAGGAAATAACCCTTTGTATCGCCTTTTGAAACACAAGCGCAAAAAACCAAACCGAAAGGAAATTACTTTTTTTATATGCGCAATAGAGAATGCAAAGCCCGATAAGCGCGGCAAGAAGTATATATTTAAGAGCCGAGCCGGCAAGAATTTGCCAAGCAAAAAAAGCAAAGAAAAAGCAGCAAGGCCCAAAAGATCGTTAGATTTTAATTTTTTTATCATAAAATGTGTTCTCCGAAAAAAAGTGATGATAAGCGGCAAAAAAACATATTGTTCGCTTTGGTTGGGCGGTGATTATTGCAATTGCCGCCTGATATCCTCATCAACTATTTCTTCGCCTGTTTTGTTTTTAAGCTGCTCGCGTGATTTCGCAGATAAGCCGTCGTTTATAACGGCGTTCATATCACAGGTGGAAAGGGAGTCAAGCTCCTGCTTTGTCACTTTTCCGGCGCGATAATCGCGCACAATAGGCAGCTCGTACATGCTGTATTTTTTATCCTTGAAAAATCTTAGAAATTTGTGCTTTATAACCCATGCCGCGGGCACCCAAATATATTTGTGCATGGCGGGGGAAACAGAGCCTATCATCCAGCAATTTCTGTTGCACCCGCGCACTTTTGCACGCACTTTATCCGCTTGCTCGCTTGCCCAAAGCTCGTCCCAGCTTTGCTCGTTAAGATTGCCCATAACCTCTTTTTCCTTTGTGCCGTTGCAGGGCATAACATCGCCGTAGGGGTCTATGAAAAAGGTGTCAAATGCCATGTCGCAGGGCAGCAGGCGCTTTTGGCCGTATATGTAGTTTATAAGTCCGTGGTTAAAATATGCTCGAAACCATTTTTTCGGGCTGTTGCTTTTAAGAAGCTCATTGATAAGGTTTTCAAAATTCTGTGCCACCATGGGCCTGTCTTTAATAATGTTTTTAGCCTCAACAAAATAAAATGAATTATGCAGCGATGCCGTGGCAAATTCCATATTCATTTCGTTTGAAAGCTCATAAAGCGGCACCAAATCCTTTGCATTGGCATCCTGCACCGTCATTCCGAAGCCAACATCCGGGTGATTCATTTCCACAAGCTTCTTCAGCGTGGTATAGCCTCTGTTAAATCCGTTTTCGAGGCCGCGGATGGCGTTATTTGTGTCCTCAAGCCCCTCAATGGATATTCTGATGCCAACATTCGGAAATTCCTTGCATAAATCGATAATTCTGTCCGTAAAAAAGCCGTTTGTGGAGATAACGATTCTGTCGCTTTTTTTGTAAAGCTCGCGCACGATATCCTTTAAATCGCTTCTTATAAAGGGCTCGCCGCCGGTTATGTTTGTAAAATACATCTGCGGCAGCTTCTTTATCGTTTCAATGCTGATTTCCTCCTCAGGTTTTGAGGGCGCTTTGTATCTGTTGCACATTGTGCAGCGCGCATTGCAGCGGTATGTAACTATAACTGTTCCGTTTAATTTTTTTGCCATTTTAATCAACTCTGTTTAAATTTTTTGTTATATTTAACGGCTTGCCGAATGCCGTCGGCCGGTCGTTTATTTTCTGCTTTTAATGATTTTTGCCGGCACGCCGCCCGCAACCGAATAATCGGGAATATCGCAGTTTACCACCGCGCCAGCCGCAATAACGCAGCCCTTGCCTATGGTAACTCCGTCTAAAATAACGGCGTTTGCGCCTATCCAGCAATCCTCGCCGATTGAAATGCCCTTGCGGCTTGCCCCCTGAAGATATATCGGGGTTTCGGTGCTTTCAAAAATATGGTTTTCGGAAAAAAGTTTAACTCCCGGGCCGAATATCGTTGAATCTCCGATAGAAATCTTGCCCCTTACGGAAATAAACGCACCCGGTGAGATGCCAACATCGTTGCCGATTTTAAGCGATTCGCCAAGCTCGCGTATAACGCCCGTGCATTCGATAACGCTGCCTCTTCCGAGCGAAAAAAATTGTTTCCTATTTCAACACCTCCGCGGCAAAGCGCGTTTATGCTGCAATCGTCGTTTATCGTAACTCCGCTGCCGCATTTGATGTGCCCTTTGGATTTTATGGAAACCCTTTTGCCTATAAACATCATTTTGCCGGCCTTTTTGAAGCCGATTTTTTTGAAGGCACCGCGTATAAGCATTGCGAGGCGCCCCGCCAAAATGCCGCAAAGATCGGCGGAGGTTATGTTTTCATCCACCTTATATTCGCGGTGCTTGATTTTGCTGATTATAAAAGAAACAAGCTTAACCATTTTTTGAAATCAAATCGGAATAAATTTCCGAAAGCCTTTCCGTGTATTTTTCTATGTCGTTAAAACTTTCGCTGCGGCAGTTTTGCGCCATTTCGGATGAAAGCTCTTTATCCGAATAAAGAGTTTGGATTGCCGCTTTAAGCGCTTCTTTGTTTCCCGCTTCAAACACAATGCCCGTTTTGCCGTTTTTGATAAGCTCGGGTATTCCGCCCAAATCGGAGCCGATAACGGGTGTGCCGAGCGAAACGGATTCTGCAACCGTCATCGGGCAGTTTTCGTGGCATTCGCTCGGGCAAATCGAAAATTCGGCGTTTTCGATTAAATCAGAAAGCTCTTTGCCGCTTTTAAAGCCCGCATATTCAATGTTTGGAATATTTTTGCACAAATCCTCAAGCGGCCCCGTGCCGGCAAAAACAAATTTAATGCCCGGCAGTTCCTTTGCCGCCTGCACCAAGGTTCCTATTCCTTTTTTTCAACGCTGAGCCTGCCTAAATAAAGCGCATAAGGCTCTACCGTGCTGCTTCGCTTTGAGGCAGAAGCTTTTTTATCCGAAAAATTGTGCAAAACGATTGTTTTGTTTTCGTCTATACCCGCTTTGTGAGCGGTGTTTGCCATAAAGCGGCTCGGGCAGATGAATTTATCTATGAGCGAATAAGTGCTCCTTGAATGATAATAATAGGATTCTATTGCTGCAGGAATGCTCTTGGCAAAGGAGTTATGCACGCATTTGTGCTTTATGCAATTTAAATAATTGCCGTTTTGGCACAGCATGCAAATTCTTTTTTCGTGTTCTATGTAAAATCTGTGGCAGGGGCAGGCAAGTTGCACATCGTGCAGGGTTTGCACCGCCGGTATGCCGCGCTTTTTAATCTCATATATAATCGCGGGGGTAAGCTGAAAGTTGATATTGTTTAAATGCACTATATCGGGCTTAAAATCATCAAGCACCGCGCCGATTTTGCGCCTTGCCTCTTTTGAATAAATCGATTTCAGCGAATATTCGATTTTTTTAAGTGCCGAGGCATTTCTGAAGTCGATATTATCGGTGTAAATTTCCGCTTTGTTGCCCACTTGGCGGTCGGCACTGTCCATTCCGAAAAAAACTGCACCTCGTGCCCTCGCTTTTCAAGCGCTTTGCCAAGCGTTATCATATATGTTTCCGCTCCGCCTACGGGGCTGAGAAATTTATTTACCATAAGAATTTTCATATTGCTTACTTCTTTTTTTGGAATTTTGATATATTTAAGCGGATAAAGAAGAAAAATCAAGGTGAGTTTTTTTCCATAATAACCGCAGCGATTACGGGGCCGATGAATGTTATAATTAAGCCGAATAGAATGTGAATGATTGAATTTGTTATTCCAAATTTGAAAAAGTACACTTCTTATTCCCGCCGCAAAAAAATTGTGTGCATAAGAAAAAAATCGGCATTGTGTATTTTTGCAAAAAAATCTCATGATCGGGGGTTTGCTTGTTTGCACGATAAACCCAACTCATAAAGCCGAGTATTCCGCAGCATGCCAAAAGGCTTATTGCAAGATTAACAAGGAAATTATCACCGTTAAGGTATTTGAAATTGAAAATCTCGGCTGCAAAAGCCGCCGCAAATAATATAATCGAATAGGGGCTGCTCAGCTTTTTTTAGGCTCTGCTTTTGCGATAAATGCGCCGAAAGCAAACCAAATCCAATATGTGAGCGTGTGCTCAACGGCATAAATAATATCAAATCGGCCGTTCAAAAATATTGATTGCAACGCAGGCGGCAACCGAAACGCCGAGCAAAACGCAGCTTTGCGTTTTCGTTTTAACGGCAGGTGTGATTAAGAATATCAAAAATAAAACATATAAAAAAACCAATAGGGCGGCATCGGTGAAACGAAAAAGTTCTTTTTAACAGACTGCCCGATTGATTGTTTACATACGAGGAAAAACAATGTTTTAAACAAATGACTCAGCAGCACAAAGAAAAGATATGGAACACCGAGTGCAATCAGCTTTTTTGATATGTTTTTCGCATAATCGCCGAGCGAAGTATAGCTTGTGTATTTTTGAAAAAGCCAGCCGCTGCATATGAAAAAGAGTTGAATATGAAAAAGGTAGCAAAATTCGTTTACAAAAACCAGCGCTGAGCTTTTACTTATAAGTGCCGATTCCGCCATGCTTTGCGAAAAATGGCACAGCACCACAAGTATCATTGCAATAACTTTATCATTGTCTATCCAAACAATTCTTTTGCTTTCGTTCATTTTTCCACCTTTCCGGCGATTGCCGAAAACCCTATGCCGTGCTGCCGGCATGCGGCACTGCTATATGTTTTTGTATGCCTTTATGAATTTATCGGCAAGAAGCTCCCATGTGCAATTGCTTTTAATATGTTCGGCAGCATTTTTGCCGAGCTCCTTGTTTTTTGAGGCCGAAATTATATCCTCTGCCCATTTTTTTCGGCGTTGAATTCCGGCTCTGTAATTCCCGTTTTGCCGTTTTGAATCAGCATATCCGAGCCACCGTTTTGCGTTGTTATCACGGGCTTGCCGAAATACATTGCCTCCAGCAGCACCATGCCGAAGATTTCATAAATTGTTGGCAGCAGAAAAACATCAGTGTTTTGGTATATATACGAAAGATATTTTTGCTCCGCCGCATTGATTTTGTAAATATAATCGCCGAGCTTTAATTCGTTTATATGAGCGTCGAATTTTGCAAGGTAATCATCTTTGCCGCTGCCCACTATTATAAGCTTTGCATCAACGCCTTTTTTTCGCGAAGCTTGTTTAAAACATCAATTAAAAACAGGCAATTGCGCCTTGGCTCGATTTTGCCGATATAAAGCAGTTTTAAGCCGCACTCAATGCTTGAAATTTTTGATATTTCGGGCGGAATTTCGGAAAAATCGGATTTTAAAAATGCATCCGCGTCTATTCCTACTCCGCAAACAGAAATGCGTGCGGGATTGATTCCTTTCGATTTAAGAAACTCCTTTGCAAGGCGGCTTTTTGCGATAAACGGTGTGTTGTGCTTTTTGTAAATCGGAAGTGTGAAAAGATCCGTTGCGCGGCACAGCAGATTGTATCTTTTATTGAAATCGCAATAATAGGGGCCGTGGTAAACGATTGTTTTTTGCGGATATTTTTTTGCCAAAATCGCAGAGTAAATTTGATTGTGCTCTGCCGGCTGAATAATATCGTATTGAGCAATCAGTTCATCAAGGTCTTTATATATAGCGTTGTTTAAAATGTTTTTTCCGTTCAGATAAAATATTTTAAGCTCTTTATCGCCGTCGAATTTATATGATACGGTTTCGGGGGATTTATCCGTCCAAAACACTATATCGCAAATATGCCCTTTTCGGATAAGCGCTTTTGCAAGCCCGATTTCCTGAATGTTATAGGTGTTTTTTTCCTCACATTCATATATCCGGGAAAGGTTCTTATAATCAAAAATTTTTCATTTATTCACCTTTATAAAGAGCAAGGGTTTTCTGCGTCACATTGTTCCAATTGTAGCGAGAAAGTATGTATTGCGAGGCCTCGGATTTGTATTTTTTTGCACTGTTTGCGGGTTGCTTATCAGCTCTTCAAGCTTTTTCTTTAAGGCTTTGAATATCGCCTTTTTTTGAAATAAACCGCATTTTCGCCGCAAACCTCGGTGCATTCGGGAATATCTGATGTGAGGCAGCAGTTTGAATAGCTCATTGCCTCAAGTAAGCTGATGGGCATGCCCTCCAAATCGCTGGGCAGCACATAGATATATGCGTTGGAATAAAGTGATTGAAGTGCTTCGCCCTCAACAAAAATCAGTAAAAAAATAATATTTTTTTTCCGTTGGCCTTTGCCTTTAAAAGAATTAAAATATTCCTGCGAATGGCTGGAGCCTCCCGCAATAACAAGCGGCATATCGCACTTTATTTCTGCGTAAGCATCCATTAAATAGTGAATCCCTTTTTCGGGCACTATTCTTCCGAGATAAAGGATATATTTGTTCTTTTCAATTCCGTATTTTTCTTCAATAACGGCAGAACCTACGGGCTCAGGAGGCTCAATCCCGTTTGGTATATAAACGGTTTCTCTGCCATAGGTGTTTCTGAAATATTCCTGCACGGCGTGGGATAAAACTATAATTTCATCTGCATGCTTTGCGGCAACCTTTTCGCCGAATTTAAGATATTTTGCGGCAAAGCCGCCCCACTTGGAGCGTTGCCAATCCAGCCCGTGAATAGTAACCACGGTGCTGATTTTAAAAAGCTTCGGAATAAAGCACATCGCAGCCGGACCTTCGGCGTGATAATGAATAACATCATATCTTCCGAAAAAGCGCTTTCACCGTTGCAAAAAAAGCTGTAAACAAACGCATTCAGTGCCTTGCTTTGCGGAGTTTTTAACCGTTTTGATTTTTAATTCCGCAAAATTCATTAAGTGCTTCATGCGAAAAATTCGCTGCCCGAAACATGGCCGCCGCTGCGATTGTAGGCGGTAACATCGTTTCCGAGCTCAACAAGCCTTTTTGAAAGCTGCTCAACAACAATTTCAACGCCGCCCTCGCGCGACGGTATTCTTTTTGTGGCCTATCATTGCAATTTTTCATTATCTTCTCCGGGCAGTAAAATGTGCCGAAATTATATTTTTCGTTTTTATCTTAAAATAAAAGAAAAACGGGGTGTTTATTCGGCCCCGCTTCCTTTCAGCACCACCCAAACCGTTTTGAATAATATTTTAATATCAAGTAAGGGTGACCAATTATCTATGTATTCACAGTCGAGCTGAACAACTTCTTCAAAATTTTGAATATCGGATCTGCCGCTCACCTGCCACATTCCGGTTATTCCGGGGCGCATGGAAAGGCGGCGCTTATGGTGGCTTTCGTATTTATCAAATTCATCTATTGTTGGCGGGCGGGTGCCTACCAGGCTCATATCGCCTTTAAGCACATTCCAAAATTGGGGCAATTCGTCTATGCTTGTTTTTCTTATGAATTTGCCCACCTTTGTGATTCGCGGGTCGTTATCCATTTTAAACATAAAGCCATTCATCTTGTTGCTTTGCCATCAATTCGGCCTTGCGCTTTTCTGCATCGGTGTACATTGAACGAAGTTTGTAAATGTTAAAAAATACGCCCGTTTTTACCCACACGCTGCTGCTTGAAAATCAGCGGGCCGGGGGATTCGATTAAAAGCGGAATTGCCGTTATCAAAATTATCGGAAGTGATATTATGCTGCCGATAAGGCCGCCGATGACATCCACGGCTCTTTTTAAAAGCGCCTCTGAAAACGAAAGCGGTGGAGCCGCGGTTAAGGTGGCGGTGGGGTATCCCGCAGCCACGGTCAACTCAACATTGTCGAACTCACTGTTATCGATATATTGCTCCAATGCGGGAAGGTTTATATGCACGGTAACGCCCATGCTCTCTATTTCCTCGGCGATTCGGTCAATCGATTTTTCGTATCTGTAGGGCACATTTATAAAAACTTCGTCAAGCGATTCGCAGCGCACCCAATCAATAACTCCGGTAAGGTTTGCCACAACGGGAATGCCGCCTATGTTTGAAACTCTTTTTTCTTTTTCATCACGGCCTGTTTTGCAATAATAGCTTCCGCTTCTTTTGTGCGCGTCAATCAGCACAACGCCTTTAACCTTGCGCAGCCAATCCTCATTAAGCCTTTTTGTGTATTCCTCGGCGCGGCTGTAAACCGTTATAACGCCTGTCAGGCTCACAAGCTTTGAATTGCCGGAATGAAACATCATTACATGCTTTGAAATATATCTGTTTAAAAAGGGAAAGTCCTATAAAAAAAGATCAGGGAGAGCATAAACAGATAACGGCTCAAAATCATTTCGTTTTTTGCAAGCACCAAAAGCACGGCAAAAGTCATAAAAATCAAAAAGCTGTTTCTGAAAACGGAAACGGTTTCTTTAATTCCTGTCTCTCTTTGTTAAGTCAAGGGAATTTGAAAATCCGAAGAATATAAGGCAAAAAGAAACAAACAGCAGCACGAAATAAGTTAAGTTTTCGTGAAAATCCAAAGTGGGGATTTTATCGATCGCAAGCGAAATCGCATAGCTTGTTCCCGTTGCGATTATTAAAGAAATCAGATCAACGAAAAAAATTCAATTGTAAGCTGAACAGCTTTTTTTTTTTCATTATTAGCGCAACCTTGTGTGATTTTTTTGTGCGGAGTTTATTTTTTTCTCCGTAGCCGTATGAATATTTGTATTTATAGCCGTATTTTTCTGTAATAGGAATAATATTTGTTTTTTTGCCGGATGTAACATCGTTTAAGATAAAGCCCAAAAATGTTGCCGCCGATACTGTCAAGGCTTGAAACGGCGGTTTTAACATCAGCGGAATCGTTTGCATTGGATTTAACAATCATAATATAGCCCGTTGTTTTTTGGGAAAAAACCGTGGCATCCGTAACAAGATTTACGGGCGGTGTGTCTATAAACACGCAATCATAATGCTCTTTAACGAATTCCAGCAGTTTGTCCATTCTTGAAGATGCAAGCAATTCTGCCGGATTAGGCGGGATTTTGCCGCCTGTGAGCACGGAAAGATTTTCGATTTCCGTTTTTGAAACGGTGATGTTATCCGTAAGCCCCGCAAGGATTTCGGATAGGCCGTTTTTAACGGGAATGGAAAAACATTCTATGGATTGTGGGGTTTCTCATATCGCTGTCTATCAAAAGGGTTCTTTTGCCCATTTGTGCAAAGGAAACCGCCAAATTGATGCTGTTTATCGTTTTGCCGTTGTTTGCCGTTGGGCTTGTAACAACGAAAATCGGGCATTTTTCACCCTTTTGCATAAAGAGCAAATTTGTTCTGATTGAGGAATATGCCTCTTTTATAACAAACGGAGAATCAGGGGCAAGTATTTTTTTAGTGTCTTCTCTTGAAAATGATTTTGACGGTGTGCTGCTTTTGCGTTTTTTTTCAAAAAGTGCCATTACTTACCGCCTCCTTTCCTTGTGTTTGCGGATTGCGCGGTGCCGTCCTCATTCGGTTTGGATGAGGGCACAAGCCTCGGCACGCTGCCGATAACGGGAATTTCAAATTCGCGCTCAAGATCTCTTTCGGATGTGATGGTGGTGTCAAACAGCTCGTAAATAAAGAAGCCGATGAATGAAACCGCAAATCCGGCAATAGCGCCGATTAAAATATTCTTTTTTTAAGATTTGGCGAAGAGGGCGAGGAGGGAACCTTTGCATAGTCGAGCACGCTTACGCCGCCGGCTTTAATCTTCTTAACGATTGCATCCGGTGCGGTTTGCGCGATTGCATTTGCAATGTCCGCCGATTGTGCTGCATTGGTGCTTGTTACGGTAACTCTGAAAATTTCCGTTTCGTTTATCTGTGAAAACGAAAGCAGGCTTTTAAGCTGCTTTGAGGTCATATTAAGATTAAGATTGCTGATAACATCCTCAAGCACATAATCGCTTTTAAGAACTTCGATATATGTGTTTACAAGCTGCTGCGAAGCGGTAAGCTCGCTTTGGCCTATGGAAGAGGAACTGCTGACTCTGTCTGTGTTACTGTAAACATACATTGTGCAGGAAGCGGAATACTTTTGGCTGAATTAAAAAAATTCCGTAATGCAGCCGGAAAGCACCGCTGTGATTAAAGTGGCAAGAATTATGTAAATAACTCTTTTTCATCATGTGAAAAAAATTTTTGCCGAGATCGATTTCGATTTCTTTTTCTCTTTTTTTCCAAAATTTTGATCCTCCGATACGGTAATAAACCTATATATTAAAAATATAATATATTTATTTATAATTATAACATACGCAAACGGTGTAATCAATGATTTATTTATAATTGAAAGTATTGCGCTGTTAGAATATATAGGCGATATTTTGGGCAGTTTTAACTAAATTTTGCAAAAAAAGCAAAAGCACATCGAATCTTGCGGAAACAATGTGCTTGAAGTATGCGATTATTGAATGAATTTTGAAATTGCCTTAAATATCGTAATCAATTGCAACGGAGGCTTCGCGCACCGCATGCATATAGGGCTTAACAACGCCGCAATGGTATTCGTCGTTTTGATAGGCGTCAAGCATTTCGCGGCTTTCAAGAGTAACCTGCAAAAATAACATCATAAGAGCGCTCTGAGCCCAAAAAAATCCGTACCCACCTCAATGGCTTTTTATCATCGGCACCTTGCCCTCCATAGAAAGCAGCTTTTCAGCAGCCTCCTGCTTCTTTTTTGGGGGGCTGTTGTCTTTTAATTTAAAGCAAACAATGTGTTTTTATCATATTGAAAATCCTTTCGATAAATTTTGCCCGGCGCACACTGCCGGGTGCCGAAAAAAACAACGGCAATGATTTCTCACTGCCGTTATTATAAATTAAATTCGATTATTTTGCAACAGCCGAAACTCTTGATTCGCGAATGATATTAACCTTGATCTGACCGGGATATTCGAGTTCGCTTTCAATCTTTTTGGCTATTTCGTGAGCGATATAAGGCATTCTTTCGTCGTTAACCGCTTCGGGAGAAACCATAACGCGAATTTCTCTGCCCGCCTGAATGGCATAAGCCCTTTCAACGCCGGGGAAGCTTGTGGAAATTTCCTCAAGCTGCTGAAGGCGTTTGATGTAGTTCTCAATGTTTTCGCGCCTTGCGCCCGGTCTTGCGGCGGAAACAGCGTCCGCAGCCTGAACAAGGCAGGCAACGATTGTTTTGCACTCAACATCGCCGTGGTGCGCTTCGATTGCGTGGATAACCTCTTCGCTCTCTTTGTATTTGCGAGCGTATTCAACGCCGAGCGCAATGTGAGAGCCTTCCATTTCGTGGTCAAGCGCCTTGCCTATATCGTGCAAAAGGCCGGCTCTGCGCGCAAGCTTTTCATTTGCGCCGAGCTCTGCCGCCATAAGGCCTGCAATATAGGAAACCTCAAGGCTGTGTTTAAGCACATTTTGACCGTAAGAAGTGCGGTATCTGAGCTTGCCGAGCAGTTTAACGAGTTCGGGATGAACCGGTCCGCAATTTGCGGCAAGCACCGCTTTCTCACCCTCTTGCTTAATGATTGCATTAACCTCGCGGGTGGATTTTTCAAACATTTCTTCAATTTTCGTTGGGTGAATACGGCCGTCCTGAATAAGGCGCTCAAGGGTAAGCCTTGCGATTTCCCTTCTTACCGGGTCAAACGAGCTTACGGTGATTGCCTCGGGAGTGTCGTCAATAATAAGCTCAACACCCGTGATGGTTTCGATTGAGCGGATATTGCGGCCCTCGCGGCCTATGATTCTGCCCTTCATATCGTCGCTTGGCAAAGAAACAACGGAAACGGTTGTTTCTGCCGTGTGGTCTGCTGCACAGCGCTGGATAGCAGTTGCTATTATCTCCTTTGCAAGCACTTCGCTTTGATCGCGAACCATTTGCTCGTATTCAAGAATTTTTCTGCTTTTTTCGGTATCAAGCTCTTCTTCAAGCGATGCAAGCAATTGGTGCTTTGCCTCCTCCTGTGTGAAGCCCGATATTTTTTCCAGCATATCAAACTGGCTTTTCTTGATGCTATCAATCTCGAGTAATTTATCGTCGGCATCTTTAAGCTTTTGGCTTAAGGATTCATTTTTTGCCTCAATGGAATCTGCTCTTTTATCAAGATATTCTTCCCTTTGGTTGAGGCGGTTTTCCTGTTTTTGAACTTCGCTTCGCCTTTCGCGGATTTCTTTATCGGCGTCAGAGCGCAGCTTGTGAATTTCATCTTTCGCTTCGATAAGGCTGGCTTTTTTTGTGTGCTCTGCCTGCTGAAGCGCATCGTTTATAATTTTGGTAGCTTCCTGTGTTGCGGATCCTATTTCTTTTTCATTGGCTTTTTGCCTCATAACCGAGCCCAAAACAAAGCCTGCAATGCAGAATATAACCGCACACACTACAATAATTATAATTGCAACCGGTGTACTCATAATCAATAGCACCTCCTTCTGTTTTTAGATTTTTTGATCAATTATCATCAGAAAAGGTACAGTTTAAATACAAACCGAAATTATATTAGTTTTGTATAGGCATAATACAACGCTATATAGATTTTTCCTATTTATAATACACCCATATCTTGTATCTGTCAAGTTAGTTGGCGGCGTAAGTGCAAAAAGTTTTGAAAAATTGCCGCGTTTTTGGTGTTGACATCGTAAAAAAATAATGTTATAATTATCGCATAAGCAGTAATTAAGCTGTGTTAAAGCTTTGATGGGATCAAAACTGCGCATCCGCTTTATTTGCAGAGAGCACCCCGGCAGCGATTTCGCCGCCGCTGAAAGGGGAGCATAAAGCAGCGTAAGCTACCGCCCCTGAGCGCCGCCAATACCGGCCGTAAGCCTGCGTTAAAGGCATCGAGAGGCGCATTTGCGCAATTCAGGTGGAACCGTGGATTTATAATTCACCCTGTGTTTATCGCAGGGTGATTTTTTTATCCGCAAAAAAATATATTGCAAAAATTAAGCCATTCGGCTTGGAGGGAAAAATTATGAAAATTACTTTGAAAGACGGCTCCGTTAAAGAGTATGCTTCGCCGATGTCTGCTGCGGATATCGCAAAAGACATCTCTATGGGTCTTTACAGAAACGCATGTGTTTGCAGAATAAACGGTGAGGTTAAAGACCTTCGCACGGTTGTTTGCGATGATGCGGCTCTTGAAATTCTCACCTTTGATAATGAAGAAGGCAAAAGAGCGTTTAACCACACTGCGTCCCACATTATGGCGCAGGCGGTTAAAAGACTTTATCCGAATGTTAAGCTCACTATCGGTCCTGCTATTGAGGACGGCTTCTATTATGATTTTGACACGGAAACTCCGTTCGGCCCCGAGGATCTTGCAAAAATCGAGGCAGAGATGAAAAAGATTGTTAAAGAGGGCTTTGCGCTTGAAAAATTTGAGCTTGCTCCCGATGAAGCAATAAAGCTTATGCAGGAAAAAGACGAGCCTTATAAGGTTGAGCTTATAAATGAGCATGCAGGCAAGGGCGAGCATATCAGCTTCTATAAGCAGGGCGAATTTACCGAGCTTTGTGCAGGCCCTCACCTTATGGATGTTAAGCCCGTTAAGGCGTTTAAGCTTACAAACTGCACAGGCGCTTATTGAGAGGCGATGCCAAAAACAAAAATGCTTTGCAGAGTTTACGGCACGGCGTTCCCCAAGGCTTCAATGCTTGAGGAACACCTTGCAATGCTTGAAGAAGCCAAAAAGCGTGATCACAGAAAGCTCGGCAAGGAGCTTGGGCTCTTCACGATTATGGAAGAAGGCCCCGGTTTCCCGTTCTTCCTTCCCAAGGGCATGGTGCTGAAAAACACGCTTGTTGATTATTGGCGCGAAATTCACCGCAAGGCAGGCTATTATGAAATTCAAACCCCGATGATTCTTAACAGAGCGCTTTGGGAACGCAGCGGTCACTGGGATCATTATAAGGAAAATATGTATACCACCGTTATCGACGATGAGGATTATGCAATTAAGCCGATGAACTGCCCCGGCGGCATGCTCGTTTATAAAACGCAAATGCATTCCTATAAAGATTTGCCGCTTCGCATGGGCGAACTCGGCCTTGTTCACAGGCATGAGCTTTCCGGTGCGCTTCACGGTCTTATGCGTGTTCGCTGCTTCACGCAGGATGATGCTCATATTTTTATGACCCGTGAGCAGATTAAGGACGAAATCAAAAATGTTGTTCGCCTGATAGACGGCGTTTACAACACCTTTGGCTTTGAATATCATATCGAGCTTTCCACCCGCCCCGAGGATTCCATGGGCGCGCAGGAGGATTGGGATATCGCCACCGATGCGCTTCGCGACGCTATCACTGAGCTCGGATATGATTTTGAGGTAAATGAGGGCGACGGCGCATTTTACGGCCCGAAGCTTGATTTCCATCTCAAGGATTGCCTTGGCAGAACATGGCAGTGCGGCACAATTCAGCTTGATTTCCAACTTCCCGAAAGATTTGAACTTGAATATGTGGGTGCAGACGGCGCAAAGCATCGCCCGATCATGATTCATCGTGTTGTTTTCGGCAGCATTGAAAGATTTATCGGTATCCTTACAGAGCATTTTGCAGGTGCTTTCCCAACTTGGCTTGCTCCCGTGCAGGTTAAGCTGCTTCCGATTGCAGACAGGCATTATGATTATCTTAAAGCTGTTGAAAATAAGCTTGAAGAAAGAGGAATTCGCTGCGAGATAGATGACAGAAGCGAAAAAATCGGCTTCAAAATTCGCTCTGCACAGATGGAAAAAATTCCCTATATGCTTGTTGCGGGCGATAAGGATATTGAAAACGGCACCGTTTCCGTTCGCTCAAGAAAAGAAGGCGAGCAGGGTGCTATGAGCGTTGATGAATTTGCGGATATGATTGAAAAGGAAATCAAATCCAAGGCTCTGTAATCCGTAATTCCGTAAATATAAATAAAGAAAAAAATCCGGAATGATTTTCATCCCGGATTTTTTTATGCCTTAAAAAGCGATTAAATTAAACGGTGCACAAAAATATATTACGGAGTGCGCCTGTTTTGTGAAGACTTATCGCAAATCGTTTTTGCTGAGCTTAAGTCTTGTTGATTCGCGGATAACAAATTCCGTTTTCAAAATATGATTGTCTATTTTTTTAAATCCGGATTTGTTATTATGTTATGCAGCATATCGCAGGCACAGCGGCCCAATTTGTATGACGGCTGGCTCACCGTTGTTATGGTGGGCGAGGTCATCAGGGAAATTAGGCTGTTGCTGAAGCCGACAACGGCAATGTCTTTCGGAATTTGATAGCCTCTTTTCATAGCTTCTTTTATGGCAGCGGCGGCAAAAATATCGGAAGTTGCAAAAATTGCATCCGGCATAAAGCCGGAATCAAGCTTTTTGGCAATGGTTATGCTTGCCAAATCAAATGAAGTTCCGCTCAGCTGAATATAATATTCCGGCTTGATTTCCATTCCGGCTTCTTTTAATGCATCAGTGTAGCCGCGACGCCTGTCTGCTGCCATTTGGTAGGAAAGCGGCCCGTTTAAAAAGGCAATTTTTCTTCTGCCGGAGGTTATAAGATATTCCGTTGCGAGCTTTGCGGATTCGTAATTATCAACTATAACATACGGCTGCTTTGCCTGTGGGTTGTATTCGCAGCATTGCACAACGGGAACAACCCGTGAAACGGCGTCAAGGCTTTCGGCAGGAAAGGCAGAAAGCGTTATAACCCCCGATGCATGCACATTTTTTAAAAATCTTATAAAATCATGTATGCTTCCTTTTCTCGGTGAAAACTGGGTTGCGATAAAATCACAGTCATGCTCGGAAGCACCGTCCAGCGCACCCTGCAAAATATCATAATAATAGCTGTGATTTGTGTGCTCGACAACCAGCACGATTATGTTTTTTTGATATGATTCGATAAAATTATCGCGATGCCTCGGTGTAACTCCGAGAGCTTGCATCGCATCCTCAACAAGCTTAACGGTTTGCGGCTTAACAAGTTCTCTGTGATTAACCACTCTGGAAACGGTGGCACTTGAAACGCCGCAGTATTTTGCAATGTCCTCAACCGTTGCTCTTTTTGCCATAAAATCACCTCAAATTGTTTTAATTATATATTGCCGCGGCGGGAATTGCAACAGTGTTTATTTTGTGCTTACAAAGCATGATTTTTTTGCGAAACGGGCGTTATAAATTCAAAATGAAAAGTTTTTCATTAGGCATATTTGCAAAAAAAGCATATAAATTGACTTAAAAATCGGCATTGTGCCCAAACAAAATGCCGGGGTTTTGTGTATATGCGATATAATTTTTTTACAAATATCGCCACATTTATATTGACTGATTTCTTGCTTTTATATATAATAATTCTGTAACTTGTGGGAGCATATATAAATATGTATAAATAATACAAAAATATCGTGTGTAAACCTGCTTTTTTTCGCTCGCTTTTTTTCGCGAATTTTGTTGTTTAAAGCTTGAAATTGCGTGCCCGCGATGAACGGCGACACATTGCTTCTTTCACAAAAATTCACCGTTCAGCGTGCAGGAGGCGTATAAATCGTTAAGAACGAATGTGGCGTTTTCCATCGCAGCCGGCGATTCAAAATGTATCGGGGTCACAAGCCCCAACAGGGGCGACGGTAAAAGCTCCGTTGCCGTTAATTTGGCTATTTCTTTTGCGCAAATCGGCAAAAAAAGTGGTTTTGGTGGATTGCGATATGCGCCTTCACACGGTTGCTCATAAGCTGGGAATAAAAAGAAGCCCGGGATTAAGCGATTATCTCGTGGGCGAAAAAGCATAAACGAATGCATTTTCAGTGTCAGCAAGCTTGGCTTTGCCGTTGTGCCGGCAGGAAACATTCCGCCGGATCCCACAACTTTGCTTGAATCAAAGGAAATGCGCGAGCTGCTCGGCGTGCTCAGAAATTATTATGATTACATCATAGTTGATTTACCGCCGGTTCTTCCCGTGCCGGATGCAATGATTCTTTCAAAGCATATAGACGGATATTTGATAGTTGTTAAAAGCGGCACTGCGGAATACAGAAATGTGTCCGATGCATTAAAGCAGCTTCAGTTTGCGGATTCCAATATCATCGGCTTTGTTTATAACGGAAAACCGTTGCCGAGCAAGCGCTCAAGAAAATATAGGTATAACTATACTTATTATAAAAAGAAATAGGCAACCGCGATGCTCGTAATCGAAACTTTGTGCCGTCAGGGATCGGTTGATGCCGGTTAAATCACGCTTTGGTACAATTCCGCTTGCCGTGCGGCTCTGCGCAAAAAAAGCGCCGCAATTTGTGATTTACAAACGGCAGCAGGATTGCCGAAACGTGCTCGGTCTGCTTCAACCCGTCGCATTTTTTTGCGGGGAGGGTAGACTGTTTGTTTTATAAATACAGTTTACTGCAATAATTCTTATGTACGCACTGTTGATGAGAGGCTGTTTATGAAAGCATACAAAAAATTACTTAGTAAATTGAATATAGAGCATTGGAAGATGATCGCGGTATATCTTGCGATATATGATATTATTGCCGTTAATGCGTCTTATCTTTTCGGATTGCTGATAAGATTTGATTTTAAATTTTCAACCATTCCGATGGATTATTATTATGCATTTTTTTGAAATTTGCGCCGATATATACGGCGTTTTCGTTAGTTGTGTTTTTATTTCTTTAAAAATGTATAACAGTCTTTGGCGATTTGCAAGCTTCAGCGAGCTGAACAGAATTATGGTTGCCAATATCATAACCACCGTTTTTCCAGTGCGTCGGAATTACGCTGCTGTTTATGCGAATGCCGTTCTCTTATTATATAGGCGGCGCCGTGATTCAGCTTATTCTTGTTGTTGCCATAAGGTTTGTGTATCGCTTCGTGAATTTGGAGCGCAAAAAAAGCCATCAAAAAAATCGCTTGCAAGCGAAAAATGTTATGGTTATCGGCGCGGGCAGATCGGGGCAAATGCTGCTAAAAAGAATTAAAAACATCTGATAAAACAACAATGCGTGTATGCTGCATTATTGATGATAATCCCAATAAAAAAGGCCGTTATACAGAAGGAGTGCAGATTGTGGGCGACAGAACCTGCATTCTTGAAGCGGCGAAAAAAATATGAAATAAATAAGATTATTTTTTTCAATTCCGTCTGCCTCTGCAGAAGATAAGCGAGATATTCTTAATATCTGCAAGGAAACAAACTGTGAACTTGTCAGCTTGCCGGGCGTTTATCAAATTGCAAACGGCGAAAGGCTGCTCAGTAAAATGAAGCCGGTTGAAATAGAGGATTTGCTCGGTCGAGATCCCATTAAGGTTAATATGGACGAGATTTTCGATTATCTTTCCGGCAAGGTTATTTTGGTTACGGGCGGAGGCGGCTCAATCGGCAGCGAGCTTTGCAGGCAGATTGCCGCTCATAAGCCGAAGCAGCTTATAATTTTCGATATCTATGAAAATAATGCTTATGATATCGAGCAGGAACTCAAAAGAAAATATAAAGCCCTTAATCTTAAAGTGCTTATCGGCTCGGTTAGGGACAGTAAGCGCATAAATTCCGTGTTTGACACATATAAGCCTCAAATCGTTTATCACGCTGCGGCTCATAAGCATGTGCCGCTTATGGAAACAAGCCCCAACGAGGCCATTAAAAACAATGTTATCGGCACATATAAAACCGCTTATGCCGCAATGCAAAACGGCGCGGAGCGCTTCGTGCTTATCAGCACGGATAAGGCGGTTAATCCCACGAATATTATGGGCGCCAGCAAAAAGGCTTTGCGAAATGGTTATTCAAAGCATGGATGCCATCGGTAAATCGGGCAGATTTGATTTGTTGCCTTCCGTTTGCGCACATTTAACGGCGGGTGAGGATCCCGAAAACGAGGCCATTAAATTCAATGCAGAAAATTCAAAATCCCTTATGGCGGAAAGCGTAAATAACGAAAAACCAAAGCGGCACGCAGTTTGTTGCCGTTCGTTTCGGAAATGTGCTCGGCAGCAACGGCTCTGTTATTCCGCTCTTTAAAAAGCAAATTGAGGCGGGAGGCCCGGTAACCGTTACCCACCCGGATATCGTAAGATATTTTATGACTATTCCGGAGGCTGTAAGCCTTGTGCTTCAGGCGGGCACATATGCTTTGGGCGGCGAAATATTTGTGCTTGATATGGGGGCGCCCGTTAAAATTGATTCTTTGGCGCGCAATCTTATAAGGCTTTCGGGCTATACTCCTGATGTGGATATTAAGATTGAATATTCGGGCTTGCGACCCGGCGAAAAGCTTTATGAAGAATGCCTTATGAAAGAGGAGGGCATGAAAAAAACGGAAAGCGAGCTTATTCACATCGGCAGGCCGATTCCGTTTGACGTGGCGGTATTTATGCAAAATCTTGAGAAGCTTGCCGCAGCTGCTTTTGATAACAGCAGCGAAATAGTTGAAATGGTGGAAAAAGTTGTTCCCACTTTTCATCCTTCGGGCGAGCATCCGGAAAAGGCGCGCCGGCAGAGTGCTCCGATTAAAAGCAAATAAATCAAAAAGGCTGTGTTTGTGCAAGCGTTTGCATGCCGCAGCCTTGTTTGGCAATGTATGGTGAAAAGATGAGTAAATTAAAAAAGCCGTTGCCTGCGCTTCGGCGCTTTTGGGTGCGGCGTTTACGGCACTTTCCGCTGTTGCGGCGGTTAAAAGGGCAGACAGCCGTTATGAAAACGAGCCTGCCGAAAAAAATCCTTTAGAGGGCGAAAAGGTTGAATTTGAGGTTTCCGGCGATAGAATAGAGGCTGTGTATATGATTCCCGGATGGACTCATAATATTATAAATCTGTCTGACACACAGGATTTAATAACTGTTATGACTTGCAATGAAGTGTTTGATATAAATAAACCCGACACATTTGCCGAAACGGTTTAAAAATTGAGCGGTGCGAGTGCAATTTTGCTTTCGCATCGCTTTTTGTAGTTTGTGCTTTTACACGGATTTAAGCAAGCCGAATTTTTTTGCGAATATGTAAATTCAGTCTGCACAAAGCAGCATTTTTGCAATTGGGCTTGCCAAAATCGGCTGTGTGGTATAAAATATGGATAACCAACTAAATGCGCTTTATGCGATGAAAGGAAAAAATATGAAAATAGCAGTTGCAGGAACGGGATATGTGGGCTTGTCGATTGCCACGCTGCTTGCGCAGCACCACGCGGTTACCGCTGTGGACATTATCCCCGAAAAGGTTGAGCTTATCAACTCGCGTAAATCTCCGATTCAGGATGAATACATCGAAAAATATCTTGCCGAAAAAGAGTTGGATTTAACCGCCACGCTTGACGGCGCTTCGGCTTATAAGAACGCGGATTTTGTTGTTATCGCCGCTCCCACAAATTACGACAGCAAAAAGAATTTCTTTGATACCTCGGCAGTTGAAGCTGTTATCGAGCTTGTTATCGAAAACAATCCGGATGCGATTATGGTTATCAAATCCACAATTCCCGTTGGCTTCACCGCTCATGTGCGCGAAAAATATCATTGCGATAATATTATTTTCAGCCCCGAATTTTTGCGCGAATCAAAAGCGCTTTACGATAATCTTTATCCCTCAAGAATAATTGTCGGCACGGATACGGAAGATGAGCGGCTTGTTAAGGCGGCAAATGCCTTTGCCGATTTGCTTAAGGAGGGCGCAATCAAAGAAAATATCGATACCCTGATTATGGGCTTCACGGAGGCCGAGGCGGTTAAGCTTTTTGCAAACACTTATCTCGCGCTTCGCGTTTCATATTTTAATGAGCTCGATACTTATGCCGAGATGAAGGGCCTCAATACCAAGCAGATTATAGACGGTGTTTGCCTTGATCCGCGTATCGGCTCGCACTACAATAATCCATCGTTCGGCTACGGCGGCTATTGCCTGCCTAAGGACACAAAGCAGCTGCTTGCAAATTACGAGGATGTGCCTCAAAATATGATGTCTGCCATTGTGGAAAGCAACAGAACCCGCAAGGATTTCATTGCAGACAGAGTTTTGCAAATGGCGGGGTATTATAATTATGACGATGATAACACATATGATTCCGCTATGGAAAAGGAGGTTACCATCGGTGTTTACCGCCTTACGATGAAATCAAATTCTGATAACTTCAGGCAGTCCTCAATTCAGGGCGTTATGAAGCGAATTAAGGCAAAGGGCGCAAAAAGTAATTATTTTTTTGAGCCGACTCTTGAAAAACGGCGCCACATTCTTTGGCAGCGAAGTTGTAAACGACCTTGATAAATTCAAATGCGAAAGTGATGCGATAATTGCAAACCGCTATGATTCGTGCCTTGATGATGTTGAGCAAAAAGGTTTACACTCGTGATTTGTTTGGCAGAGACTGATTTTTTTAAAATCAAATCATTTTTTTAAAAAAATATAATCTTAAATCAAAAAAACCGCCTTGCATATGCAGGGCGGTTTTCTTATCGAATTTTATAACATTCAGAGTAATGTTCCTTTTGAACGGAGCTTTTTTTCGATTTTAAGCGCCGTGGGTGTTGCGGCAAGCCCGGCTTGGGAGGTTTCCCTAAGGCATGCCGGCAATGAGCAACCGATTTGAAACATAGCGTCAATAACCTCATCGGCAGGGATAACGCTTTTAATTCCCGCAAGTGCCATTTGCGCGGCGGTAATTGCGTTTACCGCGCCGATGGCATTCCGTTTTATGCACGGCACTTCCACAAGCCCCGCAACGGGGTCACAAACAAGGCCGAGCATATTTTTTTAAGCGCCAATGCCGCCGCATTTGCAATGCATTCGCCGTTTCCGCCCTCAAGGTAAGCCACACCGCCTGCTGCCATCGCTGCCGCAGTGCCGATTTCAGCCTGGCAACCGCCCTGGGCACCGCTGATAGAGGCGTTTTCCGCCACAATTTCGCCTATGCCCGAAGCAGTGAAAAGAGCTTTGATAATCGAATCCTCGTTTACTTTGTAATATTGCTCATATGCAATGAAAACAGCGGGAATAATGCCGCAGCTGCCCGCCGTGGGCGCAGCAACTATTCGCTTCATGCAGGCGTTGCTTTCAGCTGTTTTAACAGCATATTCTATCACCAGCGAAAGAAAATCGCCCAGCAATTTGTTACCGCTCTTGTTGTATTTATGCAGAAGTTCTCCGCCTCCGCCTGCCATTTTTCCTGCAGAAACGGCAGATTTATCATATTCATTTATGGTGGCTTTCATTATGTGATACATTTGGCGCATTTCCTCAAAAACAGCGTTTGGCGTGGAAAGTGCCTCCTGTGTTTGTTCGTCCGAAACAACCTGCCAAAATTCGCAGCCGGTGCTTTTGCAAATGTTTAAAATATCTTTAATTGAATGATATGGCATATTCTGCTCCTTAGATAAGAATTTTTTGTTACTTTTTAGAAACGGCAAATTCGTGCCGTTAATTTTTCAAGGCTCAGGTAAGAAACCTTAACTATGCCGTTGATATCCGCTATTTCTTTAATTGTTTTTTTCGGGAATTTCTTGGTCACATTCCGCAATAAGCACGGAGTTTTTTTCCTCGTGACGCTCTGTAAAGATGCATTTGCGCAATATTTAAGTTTGCACTGTAAAGCACGGCGGAAACCTTTGCCACCATTCCGGGCACATCCATATTGCTTGCAATCAGCGTTGGGTAATCGCCGGAAATATTAGCCGGCAGCCCGTCTATTTGAGCAATGTTTATAATGGAACCGCCTATTGATTCGCCGATTATTTCAAGCTTTTTTCCGCTTTTTCCCTCAAGCTTAAGTAAAACGGAATTCGGGTGGGCTTCTTTAAGCTTGGCCTCACCCACGGTAAATTTAAGGCCGTTTTCGTTTGCAATTTCAAAGGAATCCGGAATGCGGGCATCATCCGGCTTCATTCCAAGCAAGCCTGCAATCAGTGCCTGCGGAGTGCCGTGGCCTTTCCCTGTCAGTAAAAAATGAACCGTAAAGTCCAATGTCTGCATTTATGATTTTTTCGCCCATCAGTTTTCCGCAAATATATCCGATTCTTACGGCGCCTGCCGTGTGTGAGCTTGAAGGCCCAACCATTGCGGGGCCCAATATTTCAAAAACATTCATATAATTCCTCCAAACAAAAAAACAACGGAGCTGAAAGCACCGTTGCCCTTTACTATAATAATATATCTTTTGCTGATTTTCAATAGCGAATGCAAAGCTTCATCAATTCATTTGATAAAGTGTTTTTTTGCCGTTAAAAAAACAATGCGGAAAAAAATTCGCTTGCTTTTAAATCTGAAGCCATTTGCCGAGTATTTTGATTTCATTGCCGCCAACGCAAACGGCTTGCCTGTTTGTTATCGGCAAAAGCTTTAAATCATTGGAATGCTTTTCGGCTATCATGTGTGAAGCTCTTTTTAAAAAGGAAAGCTGTTCATGTGCGGCAGAGGATAAAAAAATCAACCAAACCAAGTGCCGAGCAATCGCTTAAATTCGGGGCTGCGTCTCTTTTGTCCATATCTTCAATATAATCAATGCGTGGCGCTGCAACAACCGCACCTGCGGATTCGCCTATGTATGCTTTGCCGAGCGCGATTTGCTCCCTGATAATCATATCGGCACCGCTTCGTTTCAGCTCCTGCAAAAGATAAAATGTGTTGCCTCCGCCGATATAAATAATATCCGAATTGAGCAGCTTCGCCGTAATTTCATTGCTTTCGGCAACCGAAATATCAAGCATGCAAGCTTTAATGCCAAGCTTTTTCAAGCGCACGGCGTTGCCTTTTAACGTATATCGTGCCGCCGCCATCGGCTTTTTGCGGCCGTTGGTATTAAAACGGCGCTTTTGCCGTTTGTTTCGCCGTAAAATTTTTTAAATTCCTTTGCCGTTTTCGCAAAAACGGAGGTTAAAAAAACAATTTTTTTCATTTTATAACGCTATTCCTTTTATCTATCGGCTTGCTATTTTGTAAAGCGCAAACAGCCCTTTGCCGAAATAGTTTTTCATCAGTTCGTAATATTCTTTCATATCAACGCGGCTTTCGTTTTCTGAGTGTGCAAGAAGTTCATATATGACTTTGCCTTCTTTAACCGAATTTCCGCTTTGCTCAAAGCCGCAGCATTTGTAAAAATCAAGCCTTTTTATGCGCTGTGCGATGTTTTCGTAATTTTCGTCGGGCTTTTCAACGGCTAAAATCAAGCGCCTGTTTTTATATTTTTGCCTTATGGTTTTCATGATTCTGCCGCCGTATCCGCCGCCGCGCAAATTATTGTTTACGGCAAAGTAAAATACATAAACGATATCGCGGTAATAAACATTGTAAAGCAGCGCAACCGGCATTTCACCGTCAAACACGGTGAAAAATTTTGCCCTTGTGCCGTTTGCCTTGCACAGCAACATAAAAAGCGGCATTCTCTCTTCGGCGGGGAAGGCTTCGGTATAAAGCTTTTTTTAAATTCTTTTTCCGGGTCGGCGGGTGCTTATAAAGTGCAGTTTGCCTTGTGGCCTTGTGCAATTGCTCATAGAATATTTCCTTTCAACGCTTTGCTTTTTGTTGTGCGGATATCGCGGCAAGATATTTCTTGAAATATTAAATTTATTGATATATATTTTAACATAATTTTTTTATGTCGCTCAACGGCAAGATTTGAATAAGCCGGAAGTTGAATGAATAAATTGTCAAATTCGTGTAAAATCGGCGTGAAAATCGGCAAAAAATTCTTGAAAACGGCAAACGGCGGTGCTATAATCACTCAAAAGAAAATTTAAGGAGGCGAACAGCTTGGACAGTTGTGATAATCGAAGTCGATGTGCATATGATGGATACGGGCTTGGATTTTATTTCAGGTGTCTGTAACTGTGCCTTTTAATATTCAGTCTTAATCCATCGTTATGAACCGATCACAACTTATCAGAAAAGTGCGGAGAATAAGCGGTGGCTTTTTTTTGCCCGAAAATCGACGCACCTGTTTGAATTTTGTTTTGCCGAGCCGATTTTTACACGGATGCGGCAAATAAGAAGGGCGATGGAATTAAGATGAATGAAAAAAATACTCAAAGAACAGAATTTTGCAAAAAAAGATTGTGCAAATAATAAAAAATGCACATTCGGAATCTGATTTAAAAGAGCAGCTTAAAAATTATCACGATAACGATATCGCGCAAAGCTTTGAACTTTTAAACAGCACCGAAAGAAGCTTTATATACGACGCAATCGGAATAAAATGGCTGGCAAGCATAATTTCTTATATTGATAATCCCTCGGAATACACTGATGAAATCGGCGTTGAAAGATTGGCGAAAATCATAGATGAAATGGATGCCGACGATGCCGTTGATTTGCTTGAAAAGCTTGGCGAAAGCGTTAAACAAAAGCTTCGCCCGCTGATCGGCGATGAAACAAAAACCGATATTCGCCTGATAAATCATTATGACGAGGATGAAATCGGAAGCCTGATAACAACGAATTATATTTGCATAACGGGAGATTTAACAATTCGCAAAGCCATGCATGAGCTTATCCGCCAAGCGGGTGAAAACGATAATATTTCCACTATTTATGCGGTTGACGGCGAAAACAAATTTTGCGGCGCGATAGACCTTAAAGACCTTATTATCGCAAGGGAAAACGACGATTTAAAAAGCATAATCAGCTATGCCTATCCCTATTTGTTTGACCATGAAAAGATTTCGGAAAGCATTGAAAAAATAAAGGATTACGCCGAGGATTCACTGCCCGTTTTGAATAAAGAGAAAAAAATCATAGGCATAATAACGGCGCAGGATGTTGTTGAAATGGTAGACGATGAATTGGGCGAGGATTATGCAAAGCTCGGCGGTTTGTCTGCCGAAGAGGATCTTAATGAAACAGCGGGAAAAAGTATAAAAAAAAGAATGCCATGGCTCGTTATATTGCTTTTTTTCTGGGTATGATTGTTTCAAGCGTTGTCGGCGCATTTGAAAACATTGCCACGGCTTTGCCTGTGCTGATTTGCTTTCAATCGCTTATTCTTGATATGGCGGGCAATGTGGGTACTCAGTCCCTTGCCGTTACAATCAGGGTGCTTATGGATGAAAAATCTCAGCGGCAAAGATAAATGCAGGCTGATTTTTTTAAAGAGGCCAAAGTCGGCTTTTACAATGGCGGATTGCTCGGCATAACCGCGCTTGTGTGCCTCGGAATATATATGGCGCTGTTTAAAGGCTTTTCCGTTGCAAGTGCATTTCTCATTTCCGGGTGCGTTGGCGTTTCGCTGCTTGTTTCGATTGTTGTTTCAAGCTTGGTGGGCACTCTTGTGCCGATGTTTTTTTCATAAAAATCAAGGTGGATCCCGCCGTTTCCTCCGGCCCGCTTATCACCACGGTTAATGATTTGGTGGCTGTTGTAACTTATTACGGCCTTTCGTGGCTGTTTCTTATTAAAATCATGCAAATAGGCTGATTTTGCAAGTGAATTTCATATGCGCTTACTTGGAAACGCAGTCAAAAGCTTTGTTGGAAATATATAACCGAATAGAGAAGTCTGTTATTATATTAACGAAGCAGCAAAAAAGCCGGTTCGCAGTTAAAGCGAATCGGCTTTTTGAATTATATAAACAATAAATTCAGATTTAATAAACTCGGTGTTTGGGAAAGCAAAACAATTGCCAAACCGGTTGCCAAAGCGGAAATAAAGGCAATGATAATTGCCGCTTTTTTGCTCAGCTTTTGTTTTCTTGCCTTGCAAATCAATAAGGCGCAGATTTCACATACTGTAATAACCAAAGCGATTATTGCAATTGATTCCCAAAGCCAAGATAATTCAAACAATAACTTCATACACTGCTCTCCTTTGCTTAAACTTGTTTGGAAATCAATTACCGCTTTTTTAAGCTTGATTATATCCTCTTCATCGGGATGAGATAATGCATTGTCAAAATTATCAATCAGCATATCCAAATTCGCAGGAGCATTCGGCTGCCCTTTCATCTTAACATAGCGTTCTCTTACGGATTGCGGCATTTTGCCTTGGCACATATATTCTCCCACAACGGCATTGCTTGAGTCTAATGATTGCTTGATTTGATTCAGTATTTTTTGGAAATATGCTTCGCTGCCGCCGAAGCCGGCTGTGCCAAACAAAAAAATTTTTTTATTTTTCAGGGCTTGCAAAAGCTTCAAAGTGTCACTGTCGGCAGTTCCTTTATCCGTCCAAAAACCGATATACAGTATTTCGGATTGAGGCACCTGTGCTTTTGCATTGCCATAAAAGTCGCAATATTCTTTTGGCAGCACTTCATAAATCGCATCGGCAAGTGCTTTTGTATTTCCTGTAACGCTGCTTACCAGTATTGAATATTTCTTGCTTTTCATATTATACACCTCTGCTGTGTTTCGTTAAATCGCCTATGAGGCCGTTTTTAAAATTATGCCGCAGGCAAATTTTGAAGGCAATATAATCCGGTTGATGTGGCTTTCGTCTGCAAATCAATTTGCAAACATCTGCATTCAAAAGATATATCTTCCGAAATCAAAACGATTTTGAAATTATAAATATTACAGCGACAGCTAACGCAATCATTGCCGCAAAGATAACAAAACCTATCGCTTTTTGAAGTTTTTTTAGAATTTGTTGCTTGTTGCGAACAGGGATATGTTTCGGTTTTCGTTTTCGGTGTTGGGGCTGCTTTTTCGGTCGGTTTAGGCGCAGTGGCTTTAGCATATAAAGTGAGAGGATCGGTTTGATTCATTATTCGAAAATAAAAGCCGTCAAGCCACTCGGCGTCACCGGGTTTGCACATGCTTTGTTCGGTGCAATCGGGCGTGTGGGCTATTTGATTACGAATCCACTGGTAATGCTTTTAACTGTTTTAAGTCGCTGTCCCAACCTTTGACAAGATATGAACCGCGAGGAGTATTTATCATTTCATCGATATAAGCGGATACGCGTCTGTCGTCGTTCATTATCTCACCGCACAGCTTTTCAAGCTGCTTATATGATTCGGTAAAGCTCATATATACCTCCAAAAATCACTTATCAGCCGCAATTTTGCATTTTATCCGAAAGTTTATCTTTCTTACTTTGAACTTCCAAAGCCGTCCGATTTTTGCCGCAGGAAGATTTCTTCTTTTTTTATATCCGATCAAGCACAGCGTTGCGCTGAGGTATTTGCATATCCTTTTCATTGAGTATCTGTGCTCGATTTCAGAATCCATTGGGTTATTCTCATTTTCAGGTAGTTGCAATTATATAAATTCAATATACCATATACGGCGCTTAAAATCAACGATTATTGCGGGCTTATAAGAGAAAAGTGAAAAGCGGTGATAATAAAACGGAGCTGTCGCAATGACAACTCCGCAAAATAAGTTGTAAGCCCGCTGTTCGGATTTTAATTGCAAAGCCATAGTAAGAAATAAAAAGACCGGCATCCTTTCGGGCACCGGCCTTTTCGTTGGCGGAGACGGTGGGATTCGAACCCACGTCCCTCAAGGGGCATCATGATTTCGAGTCATGTCCGTTATGACCACTTCGATACGTCTCCGTGCAGTACTAAGATTGTATATCAAACAGTGGCATTTGTCAATGATTTTTATGTTGAAATGCTTTTGCGTGATATGCTAAAAATTTATTTTACGGTATAAAAAAATACGGCAAACTATAAAAATTTCGGAGGCAAAAAAATATGATTGCAATTGTGGATTACGGCGCCGGCAATTTGATGAGCGTTAAAAAGGCGCTTGATTTTATCGGTGAGAAATCCGTTATCACATCGGATTGCAAAGCGATAGAAACGGCAGAAAAGGGTGATTTTTGCCCGGTGTCGGCTCGTTCGGCGACGCGATGGATTCGATGAGGCAAAAAGGGCCTTGATGAAACGGTAAAGCATGCGGCGCTTTCCGGAAGGCCTTTTTTTAGGCATTTGTCTCGGCTTGCAGCTGCTGTTTGAAAGCAGCGCGGAAAGCCCGGAGGCAGACGGGCTGGGAATTCTTTCCGGCAATATTTCGCTTATTCCCGGAAGTGACGGGCTCAAAGTGCCGCATGTGGGCTGGAATTCGGTTGAAACCAAGCCCGAAAGCAGGCTTTTCGGCGATATCCCGAGCGGAAGCTATTTTTATTTCGTTCATTCTTATTATCTTAACGGCGCAGAGCCCGGTGTTGTTGCGGGGAAAACGAATTACGGTGTTGATATTGAGTGCGCCGTTGAAAGAGGAAATCTTTTTGCCACCCAGTTTCACCCCGAAAAAAGCGGCGAAATCGGCTTAAAGCTGCTTAAAAAAATTTTTGCAAAGGCGGAGGTTTAAATTATGTACGCAAAAAGAATTATTCCCTGCCTTGATGTGAAAAACGGCAGGGTTGTTAAAGGTGTTTCCTTTGTTAATTTGCGTGATGCGGGTGATCCGGTTGAATGCGCGGCCGCCTATGACAAAGCCGGCGCGGACGAGCTTGTGCTGCTCGATATAACCGCCACACATGAGGGCAGAAGCACTATGATTGATATTGTGGAGCGCGTTGCAAACAGTGTTTTCATTCCGTTCACCGTGGGCGGCGGAATAAAAAGCGTTGATGATTTTAAGGAGCTTTTAAGAGCAGGTGCGGATAAAATTTCCGTTAATTCCGCGGCGGTGCGCAATCCGCAGCTTATAAACGAGGCGGCGTATAAATTCGGCAGCCAGTGCGTTGTGTGCGCGATAGATGCAAAAAGAAACGGCAACGGCTGGGAGGTTTATTTAAACGGCGGCAGGATTCCAACGGGGATAGATGCTGTTAAATGGGCAAAGGAGGCTTACGAACGCGGCGCGGGTGAGATTTTGCTTACCTCCATGGATTGCGACGGGCAAAAGAAAGGCTACGACAATGAATTGAACCGCGCGGTTTCCGAAAGCGTGGGCATTCCCGTTATTGCATCGGGCGGTGCGGGCGCAAAAGAGCATTTTTACGATGCTTTTACTTACGGCAAGGCGGACGCGGTGCTTGCGGCAAGCCTTTTCCATTTCAACGAATTGCCCGTGCCGGAACTGAAAAAGTATCTTAAAGAAAAAGAATATTCCCGTAAGGCTTTAAATTTTGCCGACCGAATTTATTATTCGGTCGGCTTTTTTTGATTGAAAGTCGGCATGCTAAATGTTATAATAAATTATATATTAAAAAAATAACGGATTTTTACGCCCCGCTTTAAGCAGGCGGGAGTCGAACCCGATATGCCTAAAACGGGACGACGCGGCGACTTTTCGCATTTTCGCCCTTGGCGTGCGTCAGCACGCCTGCGGTCTCAAAAACAAAAATTCATCCTCGTCGACATCGTTTTCGGTGCAAGCAGTTTAAAGTAAAACGATTTTTGTGTAGGCAAGGCATAAAACGCAGTTAATCCTTTCGGATTAACAAGTATTTTAACGCAGCATACGCGGAAATCGGTTGCTTTAAACCATGTTGCGTTCGATTCCCGCCTGCTTAAGAAAAGGCTTTCGCAATATGCCTAAATGCCCGCGTGTGCAAAATTAAATCCGATATGCGAAAATCGCTTGCAAAAAGTTGAAAGGTTTCGGAATTTTAAATGGCAAAGGATAATAAAAACACACAAAAATTTATTGAAAACGATAATATGGTTATAGGCAGAAACGCCGTGGCCGAGCTTCTGAAAAGCGGCAGAGAAATAGAAAATATCTTAATCGCAAAGGGCAGCAGAGAAGGCTCGATAAACAAAATCGTTGCCGCTGCGCGCGAAAGGGGCATTGTTATTAAAGAGGCCGATTCGCGTAAACTTGATTTTATGTGCGGCGGTGCAAATCATCAGGGCGTGGTGGCGAATGTGCCCGCGCATGAATACAGCAGCGTGGAGGATATTCTTGCTGCTGCAGAGAAACGCAAAGAGGCACCGTTTATAATTATCTGCGATGAAATTGAGGACAGCCGTAACCTCGGCGCCATTATCAGAACGGCGGAGGCATGCGGTGTGCACGGCGTTATAATTCCGAAGCGCAGAAACGCGGGGCTTAATTTTATAGTTGCAAAAACCGCATGCGGCGCACTTGAATATGTTAAGGTGGCAAGAGTTTCAAATCTTGCCTCAACCATTGAGGATTTAAAAAAGAAAAACATTTGGGTTTATGCCGCGGATATGGACGGGCAGCCTTGGTGCAAAACCGATTTTTCGGGCGGCGCGGCGCTTGTTGTGGGCAGCGAGGGCAAAGGCGTGGGCAGGCTCGTTAAGGAAAAGTGCGATGTAACCGTTTCGTTGCCGATGCGCGGCAATGTAAACAGCCTTAACGCCTCCGTTGCGGCGTCCGTAATTATGTATGAAATCGCCAGGCAAAGGCTTGGCTTGTGATGAGTGATTTGAATGAGTGAAAATAAAGATCTTTCGGTTGAAGAGATTTTAAAAGAAGCCGAGGCGGTGCTTAAAAGCATAGACAGAAAAATCCGCCGAAGCAAAAGAAAAAATCAAAAGCGTTGATGAGCCGCTCGAGCCGGAGCCGGTTAAAACCTTTGTGCCGAAATCTCAAAAAAGCACCGCTTCAAATGCCGAAGAAACGGAAAAGGTTAGGGCATATGTGCCGGGAAAAACCAAACCCGCGCCGCAGCCGGCAAACGATAAAACCGCCGTGGTGCCTAAGCTTTCACGCCAAAAAACGGCAAAGGTGCCGAACCCGGATAAAACGGCGGTGGTGCCGATTGCTAAAGGCGAGGCGAAAAGGTTTTTCAAAAGCCATTCGGCAGACGCGGAATACGGCTCGGCTCCGCCGCGAATTATAGAAAAGGCGGCCACGATAAAAAGCCGCTCCAGGTTTGATAAAACTCTTGATTTGCAGGAAATACCCACAATTCTTGCTGTTGATGAGCTTGATAAAACGCGAACGGTATTTTCGGCAAATCGTGAAAGTAAATCCGATTTTGTGCCCGAAAAGGACGAATATGACAATTCCGACCAAATCAGGATGACGGGCTTTGACGATGAGGTGGACGAGGTTCCCGTGATAGACGAGGAACTTGCCGAAGAGCAGCTTCGCCGCAGGCGTGAGGAAAAAGGTGAATAAATTTTCGCCTTTTTTTACGCCGGAGGAATTTGAGGGGCGACGATAAAAGCCGCGCAAAAAAATTAAATTTGACGATTACAGGAAAAGCAGCGAGCGCACTCAAACGCTTGAAATCCTTTTTAAGCTTAAAACAAAAAGCAATTTGCGTGTTTCGTTCACCGTTGTTTTCGGTGTGCTTTTGCTTCTGATTACAGTGCTAAAAAAACACGGCGTATTTGCCCTCCTTTTTTTAAACGATGATTTCAATTGTTATTTAACGGCAATCATAATTTATGCCGCTGTGATGATAACAAATATCGGCACGCTTTTTGCGCGGGCTTAATCTCAAAAAAGGAATAAACTGTTATTTTCCCGTAACCGTGGCGGCTGTGATTGCGGCTGTAAACACAGGTGTGCTTTTTGGCAAATCCGGATTTGATTTACGATGGGGGGCACGCTGTTTCCGTCGGCGGCGGTTTTTTTGCCGTGTTTATAGCGGAGCTCGGCAGGAGACAAACGGTTGAGAGGGTTATAAGCAACTTTGAATTTTTAACCGGCAGAGGGGATAAATCAACCGTTGAGGATATTGTAAACGAGGTAGACGCACGAATAATCTCCAAAAACATGCTTGAGGGCGAGCCTTATTTGAAATACAGCGTTAAAACGGATTTTCCCACAAGCTTTTTGGAAATTTCTTTTGCATATGAGCCGGCGGATAAAACGGCAAAGGTGCTTTCGCCCGTATTTATTTGCTTTAATTTGGCAATGTTTGTGATTATCGGCCTCATCAAAAAATTGGAACGAGGCGTTTAACATGCTCACGGCGGGGCTTATAATCTCCTGCCCGGCAATAACGCTTTTAGCTTCAAACCGCGCACTTTCGCAGGTTTCAAAATCACTTGCGAAAAAGCGGCGCTATGGTTTGCGGCTTTGAGGGCGCACATTATGTGCACAATTCAAACGCGCTTGTGATGGAGGCGGCGGATCTTTTCGGTTCGCGCTCATGCAATCTGCATGGCATAAAAACCTTTAACGGTGCAAAAATAGACGATGCGATTTTGCAAACCGCGGCGGTGGTTATGCAAATAAAAAAAGCCCGCTTGCCAATGTTTTTTTGATGATGTTATTGTGGGCAAGCAGTCCATTTTGCCGCAGGTTGACGGCGTTATTTATGAGGATAAAATGGGCACATCGGCTTGGATATATCAAAAGAAAATCCTTGTCGGCAATCGCGATTTGCTAATTCACCACGGCGTTACCGTGCCCAAAGAGGATTATGAAAAAAAATACACCAGAAAGGGCAGAAAAGCGCTTTATCTTGCCGTGGCGGGCAAGGTTATGGCTATGTTTATAGTCAGCTACGAGGCGGATCCAACGCTCAAAAAGCTGCTTAAAAAGCTGGAACGCAGCGGAATAACCGTTATTTTGCGCAGCTGTGATCCTTATATAAACGAAGAAAGCTTAAAAAAATATTTGATGTGCCGGAGGGCTTCATTAGGGTTATGACGGCTTCAAACGGCCGCAGCTTTGAAAAATACAGCGGCGCGGTTGCCGAAAAAAGCCCCGCATATGCAGTGCACAACGGCTCTGCGCAGGCGTTTATCGCGTCTGTGCTCGGTGCGGATAATCTTGTGGGCACGGAAAAAACAATTTCAGCACTCAGTGCATTCGGCTCTGCCATAGGGTTCGGCGTTGCGGCGCTTCTCGGCTTTATGGGCGGAATGAGTCAGCTTACGGCTGTTAATGTTATTATTTTTCCAAGCCGTGTGGAGTATATTTGTGCTTTTGGTTACAAAAATTAGAAAAAAACGGCGTTTAATTTGCTTCGCCGCAATATTTTTAAGGAGTGCTTTATATGAAAAAATTAGAGGGAACAAAAACTCAGGCCAATCTTATGGCGGCATTTGCAGGCGAAAGCCAGGCACATACCAAATATCAATATTATGCATCAAAGGCTAAAAAGGACGGTTATAATCAAATTGCAGCCATTTTCACGGAAACTGCAATGAATGAAAAAGAGCATGCAAAAATTTGGTTTAAGCTTTTGCACGGCGGCGCAATTCCCGGCACGGCGGTTAATTTGCAGGATGCCGCAAACGGCGAAAATTATGAGTGGACGGATATGTATGCCGCTTTCGCAAAAGAAGCAAGGGAAGAGGGATTTGACGATATTGCTTATCTTTTTGAAGAGGTGGGTAAAATCGAAAAGGAGCATGAGGAAAGATATTTGAAATTGCTGCAAAATGTGCAGGGCGGCATCGTTTTCAGCCGTGATGAAGATAAGATTTGGAAATGCTCAAATTGCGGCCATATTGTTATAGGCAAGGCCGCGCCTGAGGTTTGCCCCGTTTGCGCTCATCCGCAGTCATATTTTGAAATCAAAGCGGAAAATTATTGATTAAAACGCATCGCCCGCCGGCTTGCCGTCGGGCGCATAATTTCAGAAAAGGGTTGGTGTAGGCAGTATGTTTTTATCAGTTTTCGGATGATGTAACAACGGTAGAAACCGATCAAATAGACAATCATTATGTTACTGCGGGATATGTTACCGTTTCGGAATTTGAGCGCATTTATTCGCAATTCGGTTTTGCTGCCGCAACTGCCGAAATGCTCAAATCGGATAATTTTTATTATCACTGCCGTTTCGGTGCAGAGGTTTTTGACGATTATTGCTTCACAAAAAAATTTCCGTTATAAATCCCGATGATGTAAACGGCGAGCGTGATTCCGTGGCGCTGTTTATAAAGAAAAAAATCTGCTTATCGTTGTTGATGTGCGGGATACGGATTGCTCCACGCGCGACAAATTTATGGAATGCCTCGGCAGATATTCGCCTATTAACATAACTCTTGAAAAAGCTGATATATGCTTTTTTTGGATTGCCTTACAAGCAGCGATTCAAACACAATTGAAGATATGGGCTATGAAATAACTCAGCTTGAGGAGCTTGTGCTTCACGACAGAGTGAGCAGCGATTTTAATTTGCAGCTTTTGCATATGAAAAAAGAACTGCTCACCATGCGAAATTATTATGAGCAGCTGATTGATATAGGCGACGCGCTTGAGGACAACGAAAATGAAATTTTCGACGACAATTATTTGCGCTACATTTCCAATTTCACCAAAAAAACAATTCGCCTGCGCGATGATGTTGATATGCTGAGCGGATCGGTGGTGCATCTTCAGGACGCATATCAATCTTATATAGACATAAAAATCAAACCGCACGATGCAAATATTCACGGTTGTTACGGCAATATTTTTTTCCGCTCACGGTTATAGTGGGCTGGTACGGAATGAACTTTCGCAATATGCCGGAGCTTTATTGGAAATACGGCTATTTATTCGTGATTTTGCTTTCGATAACGGTTGTTACGGTGCTTGCCGTTATATTTAAAAAGAAAAAGTGGATAGGTAAATAATTTACCTGTTCGGAGGAACGAAATGAACATAAACGAAATTCTTGCCGCAGAATTTAAATTAAAGCAGTGGCAGATTGATAATACCGTGCAGCTTATTGACGACGCAAACACGATTCCCTTTATTGCAAGATACAGAAAAGAAGCCACCGGATCGCTTGACGATCAATTGCTCAGGCAAATTTACGAGCGCCTGCAATATCTGCGTTCGCTTCAGGAGCAAAAAGAAAAAGTGAGTGCTTCGATTGAGGAGCAGGGCGCGATGACGGAAGAAATAGCCAACGCGCTTTTAAATGCCAAAACGCTCACGGAAATTGAGGATATTTACCGCCCATACAGGCCAAAGCGCAAAACAAGGGCATCCGTTGCCAAGGCCAAGGGGCTTGAGCCGCTTGCGCTTAAAATTTATGAGCAAAAGCCCGGTTTTGACCCGCTTGAATACGCCGCGGATTTTATAAACGATGAAGTGCCGGACTGCGATGCGGCGATTGCCGGCGCAAAGGATATTATTGCGGAAATGATTTCCGATGATCCCACGGGCAGAAAAACAGCTTCGCTATGTTTGCCGTGCGCACGGAGATATCGTTTCCAAAGGCGCAAAAGATGATTTGGGTGTTTATGAGGGCTTACGGCGATTATCGCGAGCCTGTTGCAAAAATCGCAAATCACAGAATCCTTGCCGTGAATCGCGGCGAAAAAGAAGGCTTCTTGAAGGTTTCGCTTGATGTTGATAAATCAAGCGGGCTCGGCGTGCTTACGGGGCTTCATGTTAAAAAAACGATTCGGCGTGCGTGGATTTGGTGCGCGATGCTGCCGACGATGCTTACACACGCCTTGTTTTCCCAAGCATAGAAAGGGAAATCAGAAATGAATTAACCGACCGCGCATGCGAGGATTCCATAAAGGTTTTCTCTAAAAATACGGCTCAGCTTCTTATGCAGCCGCCTGTTAAAGGCAAGGTAACAATCGGGCTTGATCCCGGTTATCGCACGGGCTGCAAGGTTGCCGTTGTTGATGAAAACGGCAAGGTGCTTGACACAGGCGTTATATATTGCGCGCCGCCTCACAATAAAATCGAGGAAGCAAAGAAAACAATCAAAGGCTTTGTTAAAAAAATACAATGTTAAAATGTTTGCAATCGGAAACGGCACGGCATCACATGAAACAGAGGCTTTTGCCGCCGAGGTTATCAGGGAACTTGATTGCGGCATTGTTTATATGGTGGTAAGCGAAGCCGGCGCTTCCGTTTATTCGGCTTCAAAGCTTGCGGCAGAGGAGTTTCCGGAATATGATGTTTCTTTGCGCTCGGCGGTTTCAATAGCAAGGCGCTTGCAGGATCCTCTGGCGGAGCTTGTAAAGATAGACCCCAAGTCCATCGGCGTTGGTCAATATCAGCACGATATGCCGCAAAAAGAGCTTTCGGCGGCGTTGGACGGTGTTGTTGAAGATTGCGTAAATTCCGTCGGCGTTGATTTAAACACAGCGTCACCATCGCTTTTGCTGCGCGTTTCGGGCGTCTCCTCCGCAATAGCAAAGAATATAACGGCTTACAGAGAGGAAAACGGCAGCTTCACATCGCGCACACAGCTGAAAAAGGTGCCGAAGCTCGGCCCTAAAGCATTTGAGCAGTGCGCGGGCTTTTTAAGGATTTCGGAATCAAAAGAAGTGCTTGATAACACGGCAGTCCACCCGGAATCTTATCCTGCGGCAAAAGCAGCTGCTTAAAATATGCGGTGTTTCGGAAAGCGATGTTCGCGGAGGTAATATTTCGGCAATCGAATCGGCGGTTGAAACGCAGGGCACAAGCGCTCTTGCCGCCCGGCTCGATATCGGCGAGCCGACGCTGAAGGATATTATATCCGAACTCGGCAAGCCGGGCAGAGACCCGCGCGAGGAATTGCCTCAGCCCATGCTCAGAACGGATGTTATGGGCATTGAGGATTTGAAAGAGGGCATGGAGCTTAAAGGCACGGTACGCAATGTTATCGATTTCGGTGCATTTGTTGATGTGGGGGTCCATCAGGACGGGCTTGTGCACATTTCACAAATCACAAATCGCTATATCAAGCATCCTTCGGATGTGCTCAAGGTGGGCGATATAGTCACCGTTTGGGTGCTCGGGGTTGATGTTGCAAAAAAGCGCATTTCGCTCACGATGAAAAAGCCAAAAGAAAATAACGCATAAAATAAAACCGCAGATTTCGCCAACGCCTAATCTGCGGTTTTCAGTTTGTAAAGAGCAAAACATTTATGGTTGGCAATAGAAAATTATTGTTGTTTAGCCAAACAGTATGCTGACAGAATATAGATATAAAATCGATGTTAATATAAAATGATAAATGTAATTATCTGTTTGCGTTTGTTATTTATATTGCGCAAAAATGATTGGAAATTTCAGCAATAATTTTATGTGTGGAGTGATTTTTTTATGAAAAGTATAATTAAAAAAAGCATATTTGTGTTACGCTGATTGTAATTACAGCAATATCAAATATAGCAGTTCCAAATATTTATGCAAAAGACAATGAATCTGATATAACGCTTGCAAATAACCAATTTGACAATATAAATGAAGCAATCGATAATGACGGAAATCAATTTTTCGTTTGAATATTGTTCTGAAGAGGAGTCCAAAAAGAACGGTAAAACAGACTCTTTCTCAATAAAAAAATGAAATTGAAGGTAAAAACGCAATATGACTTTCAACATTTATGTATAAAAAAAGTCAACAACAGCACCGGAGAAGAAAAATGTAATTATAAATGATGCAGACGGTGATTTGGCGGTTTTCAAATAACTATATTTATTATAAATCATATGCATATAAGCAAGGTGACGGATATAATGATTGTTATGACGGCGTTGATTATGTGCGATGTGATATCAATGGTAATAACAGAGAAGTTCTTTATCATGCCGATTATACTCCGTTTGGCACTTCAGTCGGAGATCCTCCGGAATTTTTTTGTAACAAATAAATATCTTTACATATCCAAATACGAAATTATTCAGGTCGATTTATCGAATAAAAAATCTAAGGTCGTTTATGACGGAAATTATAGGATGTTTGAAGGCCATGTGTGGTTAAACACATTTCTCGTTAAAGATGATGTGTATTATTTTTTTCGGTAACTGATAATGAAAAACGGAACATTACAATCGGCCTTCTTTAGATATGACGATGCATGTGGATTACTGCCGATATTTTACGTAAATGAAGAACGCGGAAACTCGTTTTGGTCATATAATGATGATGGAACGAAAACAATGCAATCTAACAATACTTATTATACCTTTTATGCCGGAAAAGGTGAAGTTAAAAAGTGAGGAAGGAACAAAATATACCGGCGTTTTATTAAACTTGGCAGACGGAAGTCCGTTTTCTGAATTGGGAATAAGCTTTTTACGATGAAAACGATGAAGCTTATTGGTTTTATAATTTTAAATCAAATAAACTTGAAAAGGTAATAGGCGAGAAAAAACAGGCAAATGTTTATTTTGAAATAGATAAAGTAAAAAGGTTCAACGACCCTTACGCTGGATTCATCTTGGTTTAATCAGGATTCAAACAGTTATAATCATGAACTTTCAAAAATTGTCCTCTCAACTTGTAATGCTCGGTTATACAGATGAAGAAACTGTTAAAAAGCGCACTGTTGGATTTGGGATTTGAAGAAAATAATATAGAAATAAACAAAAAAACAGCACGAAATGAAGTGAATTACTATATAGCGTCAAAAAACATTGAATTTGACGGTAAAACATATACATTAGTGCTTACCAGTTTGATCGGTTCATACTATTATCAATGGTATTCAAATTTCGACCCTTTGGGAAGAGACAGAAAAAGATAATCTTAAAACATATGCCAAAAGATTCTGAAATGGAAAGGTATCATATAGGATTCGCAGATGCAAAAAGAATTTGCATATTTAAAAACTGAATAATTTTTCTTGAAAAAGCATAAATTAAGCGATAATATTAAATTGTTAATAACCGGGCACAGCAGAGGTGCGGCAGCTGCCAATTTACTTGGAGCAAAAAAATAATAAAAAAACGGTTGCGTGGGTGATATCAAAATAAAGAAAGAGGATTTATTTACATATACGTTTGCGACACCCAATAATGCAAAAATTAACAAAAAAATGAAAAAAATCAAATAAAGATTATAAAAAGAATCTTTAATATTGTTAATCCGGAAGATTTTGTAACAAAAGTTTTACCTACTGCATGGGGATACAGTAAATACGGCACAACATACACACTTCCCAGTAAGTCGAACACAAATGCTTTAATATACAGCAAGTATAAAAAGAATATGCAAGAAGAGTTTTCCTTACTGTGTATCGATGATACGTATCATCCTTATCCGCTCGGAACAATGGATGTAGAAAAAAAGTTGTTAAATCTATGACTTCATATGTTAGCGATATAGATGAATTTTACAATAAAAAAATATCGTGCTGCGGGAATTGCTGTTGCTCCGATGGACTATTTTAAAGAAATCCTTTGCCCTAATGTAATATCTCCTCAAAAAAACAGATGATGATAAAAACAAAGGCCGAGACGGCGCAAAAAAATGATAATTGCAACATGTCCGGTGCCGACAACATACGATGTAAAAAGCGGCCAGCAATCTGTTTATCACATCAAAAATTATATAATGATATTTCGTGGTTTTTTGTAAAAGATCAAGGAATAGGCTCACTGACCGATGGATGGATATTTGATACTTATTTTGCAGACGGTCATATGTCGCAAACATATTGTGCATATATGCTTTCAATGTCTTCAAACGCGGTAACAAAAACAAAAAAATTCTGGTCAAATTCAGTGAATTGCCCGGTTGATGTTGAGGTTTATGATAAATCCACCGGTGAACTTGTCGGGCAGATTGTTAATAATGAGGTTAATGCGGATATTGCAAACAAAGAAAATTCTATTCCTATGTATGTTGACGGTGATTCAAAAAAATTTGATTTTCCGAACGACACCGCTTATGAAGTGAAACTGATAGGAAACGATGTCGGAAAAATGGATTATATTGTTTCCGAATATGATTCGGATATCGGCGAAACCGCAAGAGCAACATATTTTGATGTTGATATAAAAAAAGGTGTTGCAATCAATTGCGACTTTGAAGAAAATCAAGACAGCTACAAGGATTGCGTTTTGCAAAAAGAAGATTCAGCCGTTAATCAAACCGGATATTATGAGTTCGATTATAATTCAGACGGTATTACCGACAATTTGACTTTTGATGTGAATGTTGTAAAGCATGGAAACGGAGAAATAACAGCCCCTTCAAAAGCTTGTGCTGGTGATGTTATGACATTGGGAGCAAAGGCAAATTCTAACGAACAATTTAAGGGATGGTATATTGACGGGGAATTCGCCGGCTCACAGGAAGAAATAACGCTTGTTGCAAAAAGACGGAACGAATATAGAAGCAAAATTTTTCTAATAAAAAGTTGATAAAAAAATAATTGCCGCAGCATCGGCGATTATTATATTGACGGCATTGATTATCGGAATATTGCTGAAAAAGAAAAAAATAAAAAAACAAACTGAGTTTGAAATATAAAAATATAAAAAAACCTGCCGAAAACGGATGATTCAATCCGCAACGGCAGGTTTTTTGTTATATGCTTATTTCAGCAAGGATTTATACATTTTGATATATTCATTTGCCGATTTGCCCCAGCTCATATCGCAGCGGAGTGCGCGCTCAACGAGGGTGGGCCAATATTCTTTGTTATTATATGCGTCAACCGCTCTGTAAATGGCGCCGAGCATATCATAAGCATCGTATGTTTTAAAGGTGAATCCGTTTCCTTCGCCGTCGCCGCTGTCGGTAACGGAGTCTTTAAGACCGCCTGTTTCACGAACGATCGGCAGCGTGCCGTAGCGCAAAGCCACCATCTGCGAAAGGCCGCACGGTTCGCTCTTGCTCGGCATCAGGAACAGATCCGCGCCGGCATAAATCTTTCTTGCCAAATCGGGCACAAAGCCAAGGCGCAGACCCACTTTATCGGGATATTTATCGTGCAGTTCCCTGAAATAGCTTTCATATTGCCATTCGCCGGAGCCGAGCACAACATATTGAATATCCTTTTCCCAAAGGCTCTTTTCAAGCACTTCGCGCATAAGGTCAACACCCTTGTGGCCCACAAGCCTTGTTACTATGCCGACAAGCGGAGTATCGGGCCTAACGGCAAGCCCCATCATCTTTTGAAGTTCCTCTTTATTAACCGCTTTTGCGGAAAAATCGTCTGCGTTATAATTTTTCCAAAGCGATTTATCTGTTTCGGGATCGTAGCTTACGGTGTCTATTCCGTTTAAAATTCCGCAAAGCTTCCACGAACGCTGATTGAGAATCGGGTCAAGGCCGTAGGAATACCACGGATCAAGAATTTCTTTTGCATATGTGGGTGAAACGGTGGTTACCTTATTTGCACATTCAATGCCGGCTTTAAGGAAATTAACAAGGCCGTCATATTGAATAAGATCATAATGCTCGGGGCCTATGCCGAGCACATCCTCAAGCAGCTCGTTGCCGTATTTACCCTGATATTGAATATTATGGATTGTGAAAACGGTTTTGATGTTTTCAAAGCCCATTCTGTTTGCGTAATAGCAGCTATAATAAAGCGGGGTGAGCGCCGTTTGCCAATCGTTGCAGTGAATGATATCGGGCTTCCAATCAATTGCCGGGATTATTTCAAGTACCGCTCTTGCAAAAAATGCAAATCTTTCGGCGTCGTCATAATGGCCGTAAATACCGTCGCGCTTAAAATAATATTGGTTATCAAGGAAGTAGAAAACAACACCGTTCAGCTTTGCCTCAAAAATTCCGCAGTATTGGCGGCGCCAGCTTACGGGAACGGAAATTGATGTGATAAAGGTGAGCTGATCGCCGAATTTTTGCTTCACGGATTCATAGAGCGGCATAACAACGCGGCATCCTATAAGCCTTTTGCGAAGCGCAATCGGCAGTGAGCCGGCAACATCGCCGAGCCCGCCCGATGCCATCCAAGGATTTGCCTCGGATGCAGCAAATAAAACTTTCATAAATCATTTACCTCCAAAAGCGTTATATCCTCGTGCCTTTTTGTTAAGGTAACGGGGAAGGTGGGCGCGCCCGAAAGCTCAACGCCGTTTTTGATGTTTACATTCTTATCGGAAATCACATAATTCAAGTTTGTGTTTTCGCCGATAACGGTGTCCTGCATAAGAATGGAATTTTTAACAACGGCGCCTTTTGCTATTTTGGTGCCTTTAAATATGATGCAGTTTTCAACGGTGCCGTCAATAATGCAACCGTCTGCCACAAGGGAGTTTTTCGAGGTGGATTCCGGGCCGTAAAGAGTTGGCATATCGTCGCGCTCTTTGGTGTAAACGGGGAACTGCTTGCTGAAAAGCTTGTGCCTGCTTTCGTCTTCAAGCAGCTTCATTGAAACATCGTAATATGCCTGAACGGAAGAAACCGTGCCGATAAAGGAATCGGTGGCGTCATATGCCCTGATATCAAGATCGTTCATATTTGCCATAAGCACATTTTTTTGGAATGAAATTCTGTTTTTGGAATGAGCCTGTGTGATAAGATTTTCAAGCAGATATTTTTTCATTATAACAATATTTACGCTGTGGTAAACATCGCCTTCATCGGTTCTGTCGAGGCTCATTTCGGTGATTCTGCCGTTTTCGTCAACCTTATCAAAGCAAAGAATTGAGCCGATTTTATCCGGCATAGGAGCTTTAACGCCCACAACGGTGATGTCAGCGCCGGATTTTTCATGCGTGTCAAACAGCTTTTCGTAATCGAGAGAAAGCACATTGTTGCAATCGCACATCACAACATAGGATTGGTTGCTTTGCTCCAAAAAGCCCATGTTGCCGAAAATGGCGTCTATTCTGTTGCCCCACATGGTGGCTGTGCCCACATTAAAGGGCGGCAAAATGAAAAGGCCGTCGTTTTTGCGGTTTAAATCCCATGGCTTGCCCGTGCCGACATGGTCCATAAGGGACTGAAAGTTTGCGTTCGTGATAACGCCGATTTTTGTTACGCCGCCCTCAACCATGTTTGAAAGCGGGAAATCGATAAGTCTGTATCTTGAGCAAAACGGAACGGAACCCATCGTGCGGGAAGCCGTTAAGCTGTCGAGCGTGCCCTCGTGAATATTGGCAAATATTATGCCCAAAACCTTTTTGCCGTTCATTCGGATACCTCCTCGTTTGAATTTATCATTCTGCCCGGCTCTATGTGAGTGCCGCTTTTGATTGTGGCGCCTGCGCCGATAACGGCAATGCCCCAATCCTCAGGTTTATTGAGAAGCTCGGGAATTTCGCCGATTTTCGCATTTTCTTCGATAACGGCGTTTTCGGCAACTATTGAATAATAAACCTTTGCGCCTTTTTTGATGACTGCGCCGGGCATGATAACGCTGTAGCGCACATCGGCATCCGCTTCAATCGCTACATTGCTGGAAACAACGCTGTAATCAACTTCGCCGTCAATCTCGCATCCCTCGGAAACGGAGGAATTTTCAACCTTGGCGTTTTTGCCTATGTAGTGCGGCGGGCTTGCCGGGGTTTTGCTGTAAATCTTCCAGCTCGGGTCGCTCAAATCAAGGTCAACATTCGGATTGATGATATCAAGGTTTGCCTCCCAAAGCGAATCGATTGTGCCGACATCCTTCCAATAGCCGGCGAACGGGAATGCAAACATGCGCTCGCCCGCCTCAAGCATCATCGGAATAATGTTTTTGCCGAAATCGTTTGCCGAATCGGGATTGCTTTCATCTTCAATCAGGTATTTTCTCAACTTGTCCCAGCTGAACACATAAACGCCCATCGAAGCCTTGTTTGATTTGGGCTCTGCGGGCTTTTCGGCAAACTCGTAAATCTTATTGTTTTCGTCCGTTGCAAGAATGCCGAATCTGGAGGCCTCCTCCCAAGGCACTTCAAGCACCGCGATTGTGCAGTCGGCATTGTTTTTCTCGTGGAAATCAATCATATTCGCATAATTCATCTTATAGATATGATCGCCGGAAAGCACAACAACATATTCGGGGTTGTATTTTTCTATAAAGTTAATGTTTTGGTAAATTGCATTTGCCGTGCCCTTATACCATTCCTTGCTGCCCATTGCTTCATAAGGCGAAAGCATATGCACGCCGCCGTTCTCCCTGTCAAGATCCCACGGCTGGCCGTTGCCGATATAATCGTTGAGCTCGAGCGGCTGATACTGCGTGAGCACGCCGACTGTGTAGATGCCGGAGTTTACGCAGTTCGACAGCGGAAAATCTATGATTCGATAATTGCCGCCGTAGGGAACTGCGGGCTTGGCAATGTTTTTTGTGAGTACTCCGAGCCTGCTGCCCTGGCCGCCCGCAAGAAGCATTGCAACAACATTTGTTTTATGCGCCATAAATATATTCCTCCTGAATTTATACTTTTTTTCTATAAATATCGCATTAAGGCCGCCGAGCTTAACTCCGATGCTTTGGTCAAATCCGTGCATCGGCTTTTTCGTGCTTGCCTTGTAGGTGCCTGCAAGTCTTTGCTTGCTGCCGCCGTATTTTTTAAGCGATGAATCAAACACAACTCTGTATGTTGCGTTTTCGGGAACGCCGATTCTGTATTCCGTGTGCTCGTTCGGCGTGAAGTTGAAAATGCCTATCAGCTCTTTGCCGCTTTTGCTCATTCTGCGGAATGCTATTGTGGAATTTGCGCTGTCATCGCTTGAAATCCAACTGAAGCCGTCCCAGCCGTAGTCTATTTCCCAAAGCTGAGGATGGTCTTTATAGAAATGGTTAAGCTCTTTTGAAAATTCAAGCAGCTTTTTGTGCTTTTCGTAATCAAGCAGCATCCAATCAAGCCCCTCTTCAAAGGCCCATTCTTTAAACTGCCCGAATTCCTGCCCCATAAATAAAAGCTTTTTGCCGGGGTGCGCCGCCATATATGTTAAAAAAACAGGCGCATGCCATCGAATTTCATATCGTAATCGCCCGGCATTTTGTTGAGCAGGCTGCATTTGCCGTGCACCACTTCATCGTGACTTATCGGCAAAATAAAGTTTTCCGAAAAAGCATAGAAAAAGCTGAATGTGATGCAGCTGTGATTGCCTTTTCTGAAAAGCGGGTCCATGGAGGTGTAGCGAAGCATATCGTTCATCCAGCCCATGTTCCATTTGAAGTTGAAGCCGAGCCCGCCTATATCGGGCGGCATTGTTATCATGGGCCAGGCCGTTGATTCCTCGGCAATCATCATTATGGAGGGATGCTCCTTAAACATTGCCGAATTAAGCTGCTTTAAGAAATCAACCGCTTCAAGGTTTTCGTTGCCGCCGTTTTTATTCGGTGCCCATTCTCCGGCCTCTCTGCCGTAATCAAGGTAAAGCATGGAGGCTACCGCGTCAACCCTAAGTCCGTCAAAGTGAAACACATCCGCCCAATACATTGCAGAGGAAATCAAAAAGCTTTTAACTTCGTTTCTGCCGTAATCAAAAACTCTTGTGCCCCATTCCTTGTGCTCGCCCTTGCGCATATCGCTGTATTCGTAAAGCGGCTCGCCGTCAAATTCGTAAAGGCCGTGTGCGTCCTTCGGAAAATGGGCGGGAACCCAATCGAGTATAACGCCTATATCGGCTTTGTGGCATTCGTCAACGAAGAACATTAAATCATCCGGTGTGCCGTAGCGCGATGTGGGGGCAAAATATCCCGTTACCTGATAGCCCCAAGAGCCGTCAAACGGATATTCCATAAGCGGCATCATCTCAATATGGGTGTAGCCCATATCTTTAACATAGGGAATAAGCTCCGCCGCCATTTCTCTGTATGAAAGAAAATCGCCGTTTTCCTTGCGCTTCCATGAGCCGAAATGGATTTCGTAAATATTCACGGGCTTTTCGAGTATGCTGCCCTTTGCCTGCGATTTTGCCCAGGTTTTTATCGTGCCATTTGTAGCCGCCGAGCTCATAGATTTTTGAAGCCGTTCCCGGCCTTGTTTCGCTGTGAAAGCCGTAGGGATCGGCTTTGTAAAGCACGCGTCCGTCTTTCGCGGTGATGGCATATTTATAGCAATCGTATTTTTTTACTCCGTTAACCTCGGTCTCCCATATGCCGGGCGAAATTTGGTGCATGCAGTCGATATGTTCGTCCCAATCGTTGAAGTCGCCCACAACGGAAATTTGAACGGCATCGGGTGCCCAAACGCGAAAATGCAAATCGATTCTCTTTAATTTTATGAGCGCCGAAGAATTCATATGCTCTGTAATTTTTCACCTTTATTAAAAAGGTAAACAGGAAATTCGTATTCTTTTTTTCAGTTTCTCCATAGGTCTCATCTCCCAGTGCATAAGCACTGTTCAATTTTGACAATTATCAGAATGGGCGAAATTATATATTTTATGCCCATGATATTAACTATCATTTTCATTGTAGCACCTCGTAATCCAATATTCAAGTGTTTTTTGGTTACTTTGTTACAAGATATTTTTTTGCAAATCAGGAATAATTGTGCAAAATGTAATAAAAAAATGCTCGGTTTTTTTGGTTAAAAACGAAATAAAAAGATTTGTTTTTTTGGTAAGACATTTTTGTTGAAATGGTAAAAAAATATGCGACGATTTGCGAATTTATCAAACAGCTTTTTTTGCAAAAAAATCGATAAATGAAAAATAAGCGGTAGGTGCAGTTGAAAAAGCTGTTGCGTTTTACTTGTGCACAAATTACAGTTTCGCGGGAAAAACGTGTGTGGATTTTTAATTTATTTTTTTCTATTGATTGAATATATATGAATATGTTATAATAATTACCATTCAATAGGTGTGCTTATAAATATGAATGTCGCGGGGCGGTTTGCCTTTGCGGCACAAGGCGAGTTTTTTCTTGAGGTGATGGAGTTGAAGGATGTTATAGTTGTTTTTCCCGTTAAGGAAACAGCTCTCTCGCTTCGCGCTCTTATCGAAAAAAACGGCTTTCATGTTTCATGCGTTTGCGCGCTCGGCACATCGGCGCTTGATGCGGCGCAGCACACAACACAGGGGGTTATGGTGTGCCCTTTCTTAATGAGGGATATGTCTGCTGCGGAACTTGCCGAGCAGCTGCCGAACGGATTTGATGTTATCGCGCTTTCAAAAAACGGTGTGGAGCAATATATGGGCAATCTTATAACGTTGCCTCTGCCGATGGACAGAATGGAATTTATAAACACCATAGCCATGCTTGTAAACAGCAAATCAAGCTTCACCCGCAGAGCGGAGGCGGACAGCGATTACATATCAAAAGCCAAGCAGGCACTTATGAGCATTAAGGGCATGAGTGAAATGCAGGCTCACAAATTTTTGCAAAAAGAAAGCATGCGCAGCGGCAAAAAAATATCCGCCGTTGCGATGGATATATTAGACAGGCTTGCGTAGCGGATGGGTAATATTACAGTCTGCTCATGCAACGGCAAAGCAAAAATTCAAAAAGCTTCGTGCCGAGGCAGGCCGGAAAGGACAGGGCTTATGAAGTTTACCAAAATGCACGGCTGCGGCAATGACTATATATATGTTGATTTGTTTACGGAAAAAGTAAAAAATCAATCGGATGCCGCAATAAAGCTTTCCGACAGGCATTTCGGAATCGGCGGCGACGGTGTTATCTATATTCAAAAGGGCACAAAGGCCGATTTTGAAATGGTTATGTATAATGCGGACGGCTCTCGCGGCGCAATGTGCGGAAACGGTATTCGCTGCGTTGCAAGATATGTTTACGATAAAGGGATATACGGATAAAAACCGCATTCACAATCGAATCCATGGGCAAGGTGAAATATATTACGCTCACCCTTGATGAAAGCGGTGCCGTTTCGCTTATTAAAGTCGATATGGGCGCACCGATTCTTTCGGCCGCAGAGATTCCCGTTCTGAGTGAAGAAAGTCCTGTAATAAATAAAAGAGTGCAAATCGGCGGTGCTGATTTTGATATAACCTGTGTTTCTATGGGCAATCCTCATGCCGTGGCTTTCATAGATAGAAGTCCGCGTGATTTTGCCGTTGAAAAATACGGCCCGCTGTTTGAAAAAAACAGTATGTTTCCCGATCGGGTAAACACCGAATTTGCTTATGTTATCGGCAGAGATGAAATTGAAATGCGCGTTTGGGAAAGGGGCTCCGGCGAAACTCTCGCCTGCGGCACCGGCACATGCGCCACGGCGGTTGCCGCAATACTTAACGGCTTGGCCGATAATGATTTAACGGTTCATCTTCTCGGCGGCGATTTAAAAATAAGCTGGAGCGGAAACGAGGCGGACAGTGTGTTTATGACCGGCCCTGCCGAATATGCCTTTACCGGCGAGATTGATTATAATTAAAAACGGAGGTTTAAAATATGAAGATTAACGACAATTTCTTAAAGCTTGAAGGCTCGTATCTCTTTTCAACGGTTGCCAGAAAGCAGCGTGAGTATCAGGAGGCTCATCCCGATAAGGAGGTTATCCGCCTTTCAATCGGCGATGTAACCAAGCCTCTTGCACCCACCGTTATCGAGGCTATGCATAAGGCTGTTGACGAAATGGCAAACGAGGCAACCTTCAGGGGTTATCCGCCCGAGCACGGATACGATTTCCTTGTTGAAGCCATTCACAAAAATGATTATGAGGCTCGCGGCCTTGATATTTCTAAAGACGAGATTTTTGTTTCGGACGGTGCTAAATCCGATTGCGGAAACATCGGCGATATTTTCAGCCTTGATAACAAGGTTGCGATTTGCGATCCCGTTTATCCCGTTTATCTTGATTCAAACATCATGAGCGGCAGAACGGATATTATCTATATGCCCTGCACTGCCGAAAACGGCTTTATGCCTCAGCTTCCGAGCGAGGTGCCGGATATTATTTATCTTTGTTTCCCAAACAATCCCATTGGCGTTGCCGCAAGCAAGGATCAGCTTAAGGTTTGGGTTGATTATGCCGTTGAGCACGGTGCGGTTATCCTTTATGATTCTGCTTATGAGGCTTTTGTTACAGACGGCTCCGTAAGATCGATTTATGAGGTTGAAGGCGCAAAAAAGTGCGCAATTGAATTTCGTTCGTTTTCCAAAAAAACAGCAGGCTTCACCGGCGTTCGCTGCGGCTACACCGTTGTTCCTAAGGATCTTGAGTTCGGCGGCACAAGCCTTAACGCTCTTTGGGCACGCAGGCAGGCAACAAAGTTTAACGGCGTAAGCTATATTACGCAAAGAGGCGCCGAGGCAATTTACAGCGAACAGGGCCAAAAGGAAATTAAAGAAATTCTTGCTTACTATCAAAGAAACGCAAAAACAATTTATGACGGGCTCACCGAAGCCGGCTTCACTTGCTACGGTGCGGTGAATTCGCCTTATGTTTGGCTTTCGGTTCCTCAGGGAATGACCTCTTGGGAATTCTTTGATGATTTGCTTGAAAAGTGCCAGGTAGTGGGAACTCCCGGTTCGGGCTTCGGCAAATGCGGCGAGGGCTATCTTCGCCTTACGGGCTTTGGTAATCACGAAAAAAACACTTGAAGCCGTTGACAGAATCAAAACTGTTTACGGCAAATAATTTGCAAATGATTTTTTTGGCGTTGAGCCTTAAATTTGTTTAAAAAAATATTTTTGAATATCGGAGGATAAAAAAATGGAAAAGAAAAGAGCAGCTTTATGAAGGCAAGGCTAAAAAAAGGTTTGGGCAACGGAAGATCCCGATGTGGTTATCGTTGACTACAAAGATGATGCCACTGCTTTTAACGGCAAGAAAAAGGGCACGATAGCAGGCAAGGGTGTTGTAAACAACAAAATGTCCAACTATTTGATGCAAATTCTTGAAACAAAGGGCATCCCGACCCATTTTGTTAAAGAGCTTTCAGATCGTGAAACGGCAGTTAAAAAGGTTTCCATTGTTCCGCTTGAGGTTATTATCCGCAATCGTGCAGCAGGCTCAATCTGCAAAAGACTCGGCCTTGAAGAGGGCATGGATTTTGTTGCTCCTTCCATTGAATTTTCTTATAAGTGCGATGAGCTTGACGATCCGCTTATTTCCGAATATCATGCAATCTCCTGCGGCTTTGCCACAAGGGAAGAGGTAGACACCATTAAAGATATGGCATTTAAGATCAATGATGTTCTTAAAGAATATTTTGCTTCAATCGGTGTCGAACTTATAGATTTCAAGCTTGAATTCGGCAAAACATCAGACGGCACAATTGTGCTTGCAGACGAGATCAGCCCCGACACCTGCCGCTTTTGGGATATCAAAACTCACGAAAAAGCTCGATAAGGATCGTTTTTCGTCGTGATCTCGGCGGCGTTGAAGATGCTTATGCAGAAATGATGAAAAAGGACGGGTCTTGAAAAAAATAATGCCTAATAATACTTACAACACTCCGTTTAATTCACGCTATGCCAGCAAGGAAATGCAATATATTTATTCTCCCGATTTTAAATTTAAAACATGGAGAAAGCTTTGGATTGCACTTGCAGAGGCGGAAAAAGAGCTTGGCCTTGATATCACTCAAGAGCAGATAGACGAGCTTAAGGCGCATGCGGAGGATATAAATTACGAAGCTGCCGCTGCATATGAAAAGCAGTTTCGCCACGATGTTATGAGCCATGTGCATGCTTACGGAGATCTTTGCCCAAAGGCAAAGGCAATCATTCACCTTGGCGCCACAAGTTGCTATGTGGGCGATAACACCGATGTTATCACAATGAGAGAGGCACTTTTGCTTATCAAGAAAAAGCTTGTTAATGCAATTGCCTCCGTTGCAAAATTCGCAGATGAATATAAGGATATGCCGTGCCTCGGCTTCACCCATTTTCAGCCTGCACAGCCCACCACAGTGGGCAAAAGAGCGACTCTTTGGCTCATGGATCTTGTTATGGATTATAACGAGATAAATCATGTGCTCGGCACTCTTATGCTGCTTGGATCAAAGGGCACAACCGGCACTCAGGCATCCTTCCTTGAGCTGTTTGGCGGCGATCATGAAAAAGTGTAAGCTTCTTGATCAAAAAATTGCCGATAAAATGGGCTTTAAAGCCTGCTTCCCCGTAAGCGGGCAAACATATGCAAGAAAGCTTGATACTATTGTTTGCAATTGCCTTGCGCTGATTGCTCAGTCTTGCTGCAAATTTTCAAACGATTTGCGCCTGCTTCAAAATCTTAAAGAAATCGAAGAGCCTTTTGAAAAGCATCAAATCGGCTCCTCGGCAATGGCATATAAGCGCAATCCAATGCGCAGCGAAAGAATAGCATCTCTTTCACGCTATGTTATGATTGATGCGCTCAATCCCGCTTGGACAGCGTCTGCTCAGTGGTTTGAAAGAACGCTGGATGACAGCGCAAATAAGCGTGTTTCGGTGGCAGAGGCCTTTCTTGCGCTTGACGGTATTCTTGATCTTTATATAAATGTTACAAGCGGACTTGTTGTTTATCCAAAGGTTATCGAATCACGCTTGATGAGCGAACTTCCGTTTATGGCAACTGAAAATATTATGATGGATGCTGTTAAAAAAAGGCGGCGATCGCCAAGAGCTTCACGAAAAAAATCCGCGTTCATTCAATGGCAGCAGCGCAGGTTGTTAAGGCAGAGTGCGGTAAAAAAACGATTTGATTGATCGCTTTGCCGCAGATCCTGCATTTATGATGACCAAGGAAGAAATCCTTGCCGTTATGAAGCCGGAAAACTATGTCGGCAGAGCTCCGCAGCAAACAGCTGATTTTCTTAATGAGGTTATAAATCCGATACTTGATGCCGAAAAAGATTTGCTCGGCATTGATGTTGAAATAAATGTTTGATAAACGGAGGATTATATGATTCAATTAAGTGTACTTCAAACCTTTGCCGATTTGTTTTCCAATTTTAAAAACATTGAAATCGGCCAAATTGCAATGCTTGCAATCGGCGCAGTGCTGATCTATCTTGCAATCAAAAAGGAAATGGAGCCGTCGCTTTTGCTTCCGCTCGGCTTCGGCACAATTCTTGTTAACCTTCCCATGAGCGGCGCTATCGGTGAAGACGGCCCTATCACGGTGCTTTTCAGTGCCGGTATCAGCACTGGCGAGCTTTTTCCGCTGCTGCTGTTTATCGGCATAGGCGCAATGATAGATTTCGGCCCGCTGCTTAAAAAAATCCGTGGCTGATGCTTTTCGGTGCTGCGGCTCAATTCGGTATTTTCTTCACCTTCTTCCTTGCATCATTCTTCTTTGATATTAAGGATGCCGCTTCAATTGCGGTTATAGGTGCTGCAGACGGCCCAACATCAATTTATGTGGCTCAGATGCTTGATTCGGCTTATTTAGGCCCGATTATGGTGGCGGCATATTCGTATATGGCGCTCGTGCCTATCATTCAGCCGCCGGTTATTAAGCTTTGCACAACGAAAAAGGAACGCCTTATCAGAATGAAATATCATCCCGGCGAGGTTACAAAGCTCACAAAGATTTTGTTCCCGATCGTTATAACGATTGTTGCAGGTGTGGTTGCTCCGCAATCTGCTGCGCTTGTAGGTTTCCTGATGTTCGGCAACCTCATTCGTGAGTGCGGCGTGCTTGATTCTCTTTCTCAAACTGCGCAAAATTCTCTTGCAAATATTATCACAATATTGCTCGGCCTCACCGTTGCTTCGCAAATGTATTATAAGGATTTCCTTAAATGGAACACTCTTATCATTCTTGCACTCGGCCTTGTTGCATTCATTTTCGACACTGCCGGCGGTGTGTTCTTTGCAAAAGCTCATCAACCTTTTCCTGCCTAAGGATAAAAAAGTCAACCCGATGATCGGCGCGGCAGGCATTTCAGCGTTCCCGATGAGCGGCCGTGTTGTTAACCAAATGGGTCTTAAGGAGGATAATCAAAACTTCCTTCTTATGCAGTCCATAAGCGTAAATGTTTCCGGTCAGATCGGCTCTGTTATTGCCGGCGGCCTTATCCTTACGCTTGTGCAGGGCATTCTTGCTAAATAATCGGAGGTATGGCTATGTTTGATATTTTATTAAAATTAAATGTTATCGCAATGGCAATCCATGCCGATTCATGGAAGCAAACCTTGCCCGTTATGCTTATAGGAATGGTTGGTATATTCCTTGTTATAGGCGCTATTATTCTTATTACTTACGGCCTTAATAAGCTTTCTGTTAAAAACAAGAAAGACGATAAGGAAGATAAATAATCATCTCAAATTATCACATAACGGGCGAAAGCTTGCGGCACATTTTGCAAAGAAAAATGTGATTTAAGCTTTTCGGATTTTGCCCGTTTACCAAATTTTAAAAAAATCTGCCGATGCGTAAGTATTGGCAGATTTTTTTGTTAATGCCCTGCAAATATAATCGCTTTGCTTAAATTGCTGTGAATCAAAAAAATCAAATAAATAAATGAAATGTGCTGCACAAATTCAGACCATGCCGCCTTTTTTGCTGCAATGCAAATGCGATGCTTTGCCGTTTGTTTGCTTGGCGAATTTTACGAAACGAGCCGTTTGCTTTTTATTTGCTTGACTTTTGGATTGCAGTGTGCTAATATATGTGTTGTTAAGTCGGTGTTTATTACGAAGAGGGTCCACCCGTTCCCATTCCGAACACGGTAGTTAAGCTCTTCAGTGCCGAAAATACTTGGCGGGCAGCCGCCTGGGAAAATAGGTCGACGCTGACATCAATAAAAGCACTTTGCAAATGCAAGGTGCTTTTTCTTTTGCCCGCCTTTCCGCCGTTTCTCTTCGAACAAACGGCCTTATGTCAATAACTCCCTGAGGCACGCAGGGCGGTGCCCTGAATTTCGTTCGCACAATGAATTATACTCCGAAATTCAGACCGCTGCTGAGCTCTTTTTGCTCGCTGTATCTGCCACCGCAGCGCTCGCAAACGAGCCTTGGCGGTCAGCCGCCCGGGAAAATAGGTCAACGCTGACATCAATAAAAGCACTTTGCAAATGCAAGGTGCTTTTTCTTTTATATTGAAAGCAGAAAAGCTGCCTGCACATAATTGTGAAGGCAGCTTTTCGTCGCTTGCCGCTAAGCGGCATTTGCATGTGGATTATATTAAATGAAATCAACTCATGGTGTAGACATCTTTACCGGAGATTAACCCAAGCCCCGAAGGCCCTGTCTTTTCGTTTAATCCGCTGTAAAAGAGGTAATATTTGCCGTCTGCATAAAGCAGAGAACAGCGGTAAAGACCTCTGTTATCCCAATTGCTTGTGCCGCGTGACGGTGTGAAGAGCTTTTCGGCCTTTGTGTAGTGCACATTATCTGTTGAATATGTGTAATAAAGGTCCATATGCGTTCTTTCGTTTACTTTCGGATAATATGACGAGATAACGGCTTCATAGCCCTTTGTGGTGTGGATAACATCAAGGTGCCAGTTTGCAAGCTCCTTGTCATCATAGTTTATCTGGATTTGCCTGATTTCACTCCAATGCTTGCCGTCCGTGCTTTCACGGTAATCAAGCGAATGGTCTGTGTTTTGATTTATTGCCCACATTTTATATGTGCCGTTTTCGTAAACGATTGCAGGGCTGAGGAAATCGTAAACATGAAGTTCGCCGTAAAGCATATCCTCGGCGTCGCTCCAGTGAACGCCGTCCTTTGTGGTTCGGCGGCGAAGCGCTGTTCTGTTGTTTGGCTTGTCGTAAAATCTCCACCAGCATTCAAGAAGCCCTGTGTCGGTATTATAAACAAGCTCCGTGTCGGAATTATAAACCGCACCGCGCTCGTAGTTTGACGGCCTTGGGTCAAGCGGATTGGAAAAGCCCGAGGGCACAACCCAATTTTTTAAATCGTTGCTTGCCGCAATATGCGGATTTTCCCAATAATCGCTGCAGTCTTTATAGGGTGTGTATGCAATCCAATATTTGTAGCCGCCGAAGCCGTTTTCAAAATATTGCACCGAAGGGTGATAGTTGAAAACATCACCGTAAGCATTTGTGATATTAAGCCATGTTGAAGCGTTTTTGTTTGCGTTTTTAACATAAACGCGGCAGCTTGCCTCGGCTCCGTTTTTGGTTGCTTTTATGATAACGGCGCCCGCTTTAAGTGCCTTAACCTTTTCCGCCCGAAACGGAAACAACATTTCCGTCTGAGCTGCTCCATGTTATTTCGCCGCTTTCTTTGCCGCCGAGTTTTTTGGAAAGGTCGAGCGAATTGTTTATGTTAAGCGAATATTCATCACCGTCGAATTTAAATTCACTGTCTGCCGAAACGCCCGTAACCGCTATGCTCTTTGAATTGCTTTTGATTTTTGCCGTAATCGTGGCGGTGCCGACTCCGTTAATTGTTACTTTGCCGTTTTCAACAGAGGCGATTTTATCGTCGCTGCTGGTCCATTCGATTTGCTCGTTTGAATATTGCGGATAAAGCTGAGCGCCGATTTCAACTTCCTCGCCCACGGGAGAGGTGAAATTGCCTCTGTTAAGCGTGATAACGGAGGCTTCAACAATGCCGTCCTTAATATTTGTAAGCTCGGTTGCTTTAATAAAGCCCTCTTTGATTTTTGCCTTTTGCAACATAAATTATTTTGCACCAATTGCCTCGGCGCGCCAAAATTTTTATATCGCCGGTTTGCTCGATTTTTCCGTTTGTAAAGGCAACGGAAAGCGGATATGATTTTACCTTATATCCCTGCGAAACCGTGGCAGTTGAAAAAAACCTCGCATTTTTTTGCTGTTCTTTTTTTATATGAATCAAGCACGCCTTTGCATGAAAAATGCCGCAATTATTATAACAAGCGCGGCAACAGCTGCGGAAATTGATATTATTTTTTTGTTTGAATATTCCACAATTATTACCTCCCGCCGTTAAAATTCCGCACGGCTTGCAATATTGTCTATCACATATGCGGAGTTCTGATAGATGAATTTTATCGTTGCAAAGCCTGTGTTTGTTTTTTCTTCAGAAGTGCCGTCAACCTTATTTGAAAGCGTGTATTTATAATCAAATGATATTGTGATATCCGTTTCGCCGTTTGAATTATAGCTTATATATGTTTTATCGCTGCCTGCTTTTTCGCATTTTGCGTTTGTTATTTCAAAGTCGGAAACGCTTAAATTCTCGTTTGTGTAATAAATCTCGTCCTCGGCGTCTTTAAGCACTGCCAGGAATTTATCGCCCTCAAAGGATTTTTGAAATTCCGAGTTCGTCGGTGTTTATGCTGTTTTGAAGTGCTCCTCGGTAAAGCGTTTCTATTGCGCTTTTTGCGCGATCGTAAAGCGCAGAGCTTTCGTCAACCTCAAGTGCTATATAAAAAATATTATTGTCGCTGCTTATATCGGCGGTTTGCGAATAATCAAGCCCCGCGGCGTTTGTTGCCGTTATTTCGTATGAGCCGGCAAAAAGATAATCGGATTTGTATTCCGAATAGCTGTATTCGTTTGCGCCTGCCGCCGCAGTGGGTGTAATTATGTTTGTGCTTTTAACGGCGTTTCCGTTGATGGCGATTTCCGTGCCCTGCGGCGCATAAATCACGGCTCTTGTTATAATGCCCTCTATCGGCATTGCCTTATAAGTGTCGTATTTATAAAATCCGTCTTTCGTCATTTGCAGGGTGATGTAATAAACGCCCTGTTCGCCGCTTTCGGTTATATAATTCAGGCTGTAATAATTTATATTGCCGTCTTTTCTGTCTCTTTCGATTTTATAATCCGTAATTTTTGATTTGTTTATCGCAAAAGCATCCGGATTTGTTTTGCAATATTCAGCGAAACTTTCTCGGGTTATGAAAGGCGAATCGAAGAATGATGAATTTTTGTAAACCTTTTCCCAGTCGCCGTCTATAACGCTACTGACATAGGAAGCAACAAATCTGTCCGGAGAATGCTTTGCCGAAAGCAGGGGATATATTAAAGTTATTGCCCCGGCTATGATTACGCATGCAAGCACTGCGCAAATTATCATCAGTGCCTTTGCCTTTTTCGGCAACTTTTTATTTTTTTTCGGTGCCCTGCCGGCGGTTATATCGTTGTATTACTGATTTTGCGGTTCGTTGTTATTTTCGTCCGAAACCGCTTTGGGCAGCTTTTTCGGCTTCAAAAAGCTCGAAATTAAATTTTTTTCGTCCATATTTCACCTCGTGGATTTAAAGCGCTTTGAGCGCGTTGTATTCTTTTTCGGATATCGCAAGCACGGAGCCGTGCCTCGGGTGAAGCGCATTTAATGAAAAATTCGCCGTCGGGCACCGGCTCGAAATGCAGCATATCGCCTGTTTTTGCATATAATAGCCTCCGTCAACATATTTATCGGCTATCATTATATATTCTTTTCCGCCCGGCAGAGGATATATGCAGTTGCCCTCAAGGTGAATATCCGTGTTGCAGGCTCTGCGCGGCTCGGCTTCGATGTAGGGACCCGTTATTTCGTTTGAAACGGCAATGCAAATCGTTTTTTCATATTCGTCTTTATAATAAAGGTAATATTTGCCGCAGTTAAAAATAATGTCGGCGTCAATGCCGTCTTTGCCGCTGCTCGGCGCAAAAAGCACGCGCGGCTCGGTTGAAAGCGATTTAAAATCTTTTGTGTAGGCGTACTTAATAACCGTCGGCTCTGTTCCCGCATTGTGGTGCGACCAATATATCATGTATTCGCCGCGGATTTTTATCAAATAAAAACCTCGGGCGCCCAAATTCTGTCTGCCGTTTCGCTTCCTTTGATTTTTGAAAAATCAATAATGCGCTCGCCGTGCCAATTTATTAAATCTTTGCTTTCCCACACAACCATGGAATTATTGCTGTTCCAGCCCTCGCGGCATTTCATATCCGTGGCGATAATGTAATATCCGCCGCTTTCGTTTCTGAAAAATAAAGGGATCGCGGCAGCATTTTTTTGCCAAGTTTTTTTGTTCAATTATTTTTTTGCCGCCGTTTACAGGCTCAAAAATCAAAACCGTTTTTTGAAATTGCAAAGTGCACGCTTTCGTTTTCGGGCTCGTTTCCCGTGAAATAGCAAAAAAGGTAATGCGTTTTATTTGAATCCATTTGTCTCACCGCTTGAATTATAACAAATAATAATTCCCACTTCAATGTTATTTATATATAATAAATCATAAAAATTTAAATTGAAATATTGGGCATATTCTGCTATGATTGTTAAAGCAAATAAAAAGGGGGTGCTGGAGTCGCGCGATTATTTTATATATCTTCTTCGCTGCCATTTAAGCGGCGAAAATCCGCAGGGAGTTCCGAATGCAAATTGGGCGGAAATTTATTCGCTTGCCGAAAAACACAGCGTAACGGCAATCGTTTCAAGTGAAATCAAAAAAAGCTTGCACCTTCTTTTCGACCCGAGGGTAAATTGCTTTCCGCCTTTAATCAAAAAGCTCGGCTATACCGTTCGCAATTATGAAATAAAAATGCAGGCAATCACAAAATTTGTGAGCGTTTTAACCGCAGCGGAAATTCCGCATCTTATAGTTAAGGGCGCCGTGCTTCGATATTTATATCCCGTGCCCGAGCTTCGCACAAGCGGCGACACGGATGCCGTGGTTTCGCCGGAAAATTATCAAAAAGCGATGGATGCACTGGTTGAAAACGGCTTTGTTATCACGAAAAAATACTATAATGTGGCGAATATGCTTTATAACGGCGAGGAGTTTGAATTGCACACCGAACTTGAAAGCGTTAATGTGCAAAGCAAAATCTATTTTTTTCGGATTTCTTCGGCAATATCAGCGAGGGCGAGGGCTTCACATATAAGCTGAAGCCGTTTTACCACCTGCTTTATGTTATCACCCACATAGCAAAGCACCTTAAAACGGGCGGCGCGGGAATAAGAATGATAATGGATATAGATGCATTTTTTCGCAATTATCCCGATACGGATATTGAAAAATTATTGTGCGAGTGTGAAAGCTTGGGCTTAAAGCAAACTGCGCTTGTGCTTATCGCGCTCTCAAAAAAGTGGTTTTCAACTCCCGTCTCGGTGCCTTACACTTTTGAGGATTCTTCCGAAGCGCGCCTTTATTCCGTGCTTTCGGATATAATTTTAACAGGCGGTGTTTTCGGATTTGAAAACGGCGGCGTGGGTATGGTTAATTTAAGAAATGAAATGAGCAAAAGCGGCAAGCGGGGGAACAGGCGCTTCGGTTAAAGCTTTTTTTAAATGGGTTTTTCCCCGGCGTTTCTTATTTAAAAAGAAAGATTTTATTATTGCCACAAGCACCCCGTGCTTGCTCCGATTGCGTGGCTTCAAAGGCTGTTTGAAGCCGTTTTCGGCCATTCAAAGCACACCGAAGATGCCGTTAAGCAAATGTTTTCGAGCGGCAAAACGGCGGAAAATTTCAACTATCTTTTTAAAGAACTGAATATTACAGAGAATGAAAGCGGCAAATAAAAATCGGCTTTGAGCATGTGCTCAAGGCCGATTTTATATTGGCTATTTATACTGCCGCTGCTTTAATTTTATTCTAATATGTATATAAATATTATGCGTTATTCACGATTTGCTTTAAATGAATTTAAAGTAAATCAATGCTCGTCGCCGAGCACGGCATGCGCGCATTTAATTCCGTCCACAGCGGCGGAAACTATGCCGCCGGCATAGCCCGCACCCTCGCCGCAGGGATAAATTCCGCTGATTTTGCTTTGGCAAAATTCATCGCGCAAAATTCGCACGGAGCTTGAGCTTCTTGTTTCCGGCGCGGTAAGCACAGCATCATAAAGCGCAAAGCCGCTGAGCTTTTTATCCATTTCAACTATTGCGCTTTTCATTGTGGCCGAAACTTTTTCGGGCAGGCATTTCTCAATGCTTGTAAGCGTAACTCCCGTGGGGCAGGTGGGCTTTACATCGCCGAGTTTTGTGCTTGCCTTGCCCGCCAAAAAATCACCCACAAGCTGCGCCGGGGCTTTGTAATCGCCGCCGCCGAGCAAAAAAATGCGTTGTGCTCGATTTCTCTCTGATAATATATTCCCGCAAGCGGGTGCTCGCTCGGAAAATCCTTTGGCTCGATGCCCACAAGCAGTGCGCTGTTGGCGTTTTCTCCGTCACGGGCAAGGCTGCTCATGCCGTTTACTATAACGCCGCCCTTTTCGCTTGCGGCCGCCACAACGGTTCCGCCGGGGCACATGCAAAATGTGTATGCTCCGCGCTCGTGCAAGCCGTGGCAGGCAAGCTTGTAGTCTGCCGCGCCGAGCTTTTCGTTGCCCGCGAAATCGCCGTATTGCGCTTTGTTTATAAGCTTTTGCGGGTGCTCTATTCGTGCACCCACGGAAAAAGGCTTTTGAATAATTTCACAGCCCAAATTATAAAGCATTTCAACGGTGCCTCTTGCGCTGTGGCCTATTGCCATAATAACGCTGTCTGCCTCAATGTCAAAAAAAGCTCGCCGTGGTGAGAATAGGTAAGTCCCTGAACGAAATTGTTGTAAATAATCAGCTTTTCAACCTTGCATTCAAGGCGCACTTCGCCGCCGAGTTTTTCAATCTTTTTGCGTATGTTTTTTTAACCACTATCGCAAGTCTGTCCGTGCCGATGTGTGGCTTTGATGAGTATAAAATTTCTTCCGGCGCGCCCGCTTCGTATAATTCGTCGAGCACCTTGCGAATAAACGGGCTTTTTATGCCGGTTGTCAATTTGCCGTCCGAAAAAGTGCCTGCGCCGCCCTCACCGAATTGAACATTTGATTCCTCGTTAAGCCTGCGGTTTTGCCAAAAATCGTTTACATCCTTTTGCCTGTCGTCAATATTTTTGCCGCGCTCGAAAATTATCGGGCGCAGTCCCGCCTCTGCCAAAAATAAGCCCGGCAAGCATTCCGGCCGGTCCGAAGCCCACTATAACGGGTCTGAATTCCGAAACGCGCTTATTTTCAGGCAATTCGTAATGATAGGGCTTCACCGCGCTTGCCTTCGGCGATTTGCATTTTGCAAGCACCTGCGCTTCGTCAAGGCTCAGCACAAGGTCAACGGCGTAGGAAAAAAATGGATGTCGTCTTTTTTTGCGTGCGTCAACGCTCTTTTTAAATATTGTAAGCTTTTTCTATATATTTTTCGTTTATTCGCAGCAGCTTTGCCGCTTTGGTTTTAAGCAGGGATTCGTCTTCGTCAAGCGAAATCCTTATTCCGTTTATTCTTATCATATTATATCTCTTCTTATGTCTTATTATGTCTTATGCTTTTTTGTTTTGACAGTCGACTCGGCGGGAGTGAGTGTGTGCTTTCCGCCGAAATTTTTTATTTGCGCTTTGCGGAATATTCCGCGGCAATATCATCTGCCGCGGCAATGCCGCTGTTCCAGGCGTAATCCAAATTAAAGCCGCCGCAGGGAAACTGCCTGTTTGCAATTTCGCCGCAGATGTAGAGCCCCGGCACAAGCTTTGATTTGCAGCCGTCAAGCTCGCTTTCGGGTATGCCGCCGCAGGTTATCTGAGCGGTTTCGTAGCCCTTTGTGCCCGTGATTATAAGCCGCCAGTTTTTGCCGTGTGCGCCTGCTTGGCAAAATCGCCGCCGGCCTGCTTTTCGATTATTGCAGCCAGCTTTGTGCCTAAAACACCCTTTAAATTGCCGAATTTTTCAATGTGGCTCAAAAAGCTCTTTTTTTCTTCGATCTCCGGCACAAGGTCAAGCACGGCAATGCACTTTTGCGGCTCTTTTTTTGCAAAATTCTTTGCCGCCGCCTGCGAAATGTTCATAACGGCGATTCCCGAAAGCCCGTAATCCGTAAAAAGCACCTCGCCCGTTTCCTCACACACGATATTTCCGTCAAGCTCCAAAGCGATGCGGCATTTTGCCCTTGTACCCGAAATAGCGCGCGTGTGCCTGCTTGATGATTTAAGCTGCACCAGAGCGGGGCAAAGCGGCGTAACGCTGTGGCCGAGGCCTTTGAGCAAAGCGTAGCCGCTGCCGTTTGAGCCGAGTGCACTTTGCGCTTTTTCCGCCGCAGCACACCGCCGTGAAATCGGCCTCAAACGCACCTCGGTCGGTAAGCACGGTTAAATTCGGCAAAATCTTTTTTGCCGTGCATTCGGTTATTATTTTTAATTCCGAGCTCGTTGCATTTATCGAGCAAAAACGGCAAGCCCGGTTTCCGCTTTTTTTGCGAATAGGGATAAACCCTCCCGCCATCCTCGCTGAGAAGCATGAGCCCGAGGTCTTCAAAAAACGCGGCGGCGGTTTTATATCCGATTGCGTTTTTGTTTGTGATGTTGCAGCGGCCGTTTCCCGTGGCAAGAATTTTTTTGCCCGGCGTTTCAAGTCGCTCCAGCACGGTGATGCGCGCGCTCGGAATATTCTGTTTGAGCCTGATTGCGCAGGCAAGCCCCGAAGCTCCCGCGCCGATAATAACCGTTTTCATATTTAAAAACCTTTCGCCGCAAACGCGGCCGAGTCTGAACTTTGCTATTATGATATACTAAAATCATATATAATGCAAACTTTTTTTGCATTTTCACTTGACGGAAGGGAAACATTGTGGTATATTGTTCATACCTCGAAAAGGGGTTAATTTTTTTGCCCTTTTTTCTGAACGGTTTCAATTTGCCGTTCCTCGGAGGGAGATTGAATATATCGAAATAAAACGGAGGTGCCGAAATGAGAGTTAAAGTAACTTTAGCTTGCACTGAATGCAAACAGCGTAATTACAACACTATGAAAAACAAGAAGAACACTCCGGACAGACTTGAAATGAACAAGTATTGCCCGTTCTGCAAAAAGCATACTCTTCACAGAGAAACAAAGTAACGGAGGATAGCAATGGCTGATAAGAAGACTTCAAATGCCGAAGAGCCAAAGAAAAAGGCTCAAAAGGCAGACAAAGCTTCCGCCAAAGGCGCGGCTAAGTCTGATAAAAAGGCAAGCAAGAAAAAGTCCGCAAAGAAAAATCCATTCAAATCCATGGGCAAGTTCTTCAAGAGTGTTAATTCCGAGCGTAAAAAGGTAGTTTGGCCCAAAGCAAAGGATGTTATTAAGAACTCTGTTATCGTTCTTATCGTAGTAATCATCGTAGGCGTGCCGATTTACCTTGTTGATACCGGCCTTTCACTCGGTATGAAGGGTATTAAAGAGCTTGCGTCCACAACCACAACAACCTCTGTAAGCACAACCGCTGACACGGAAACAACAACCGCCGCAGCGGAAACCACAACTCAGGCAGCCGAATAAGCTGTAATTTTTACGGAGGCTCGTGTTAATGGAAGAAGCAAAATGGTATGTTGCTCACACCTTTTCGGGCTACGAAAATAAGGTAGCAAGCAATATTCAAACCGTTGTGGAAAACAGAAATCTTCATGACCTTATTCAAGAGGTTTCCGTGCCCACCGAAACGGTTGTTGAAATTAAATACGACGGCACTAAAAAAGAAGTGGAAAGAAAAATTTTCCCCGGCTATGTGCTCGTTAAAATGGTTATGAACGACGATACTTGGTATGTTGTTCGCAATATCAGAGGCTGCACGGGTTTTGTAGGCCCGGAAAGCAAGCCTGTTGCGCTCACCGAAGAAGAGGTTAAAAGGCTCGGCGTTGAAAAAATCAGCGTTGAGGTCAGCTATTCCGTCGGCGATATGGTTAATGTTATCGACGGTCCGCTTGAAGGCTTCTCCGGCACGGTAGACGGTATTGACACCGCCGCAAACAGCGCGCAGGTAACCATTTCAATGTTTGGGCGTGAAACGTCCGTTGAGTTTGAACTCGATCAGCTTGAAAAGGCTGAAGACTGATTATTTATTATTTAGGTAATTCGCAGCAATGCTGCTTATTATGCGCTTTTTTTGCGCGTGGGAGGGGAGTGCTTCCCCGCCATACCACAATTTTTAGGAGGAAATATTCATGGCTCAGAAGGTAGTAGGTTTAATTAAACTTCAAATCCCTGCAGGCAAAGCAACTCCGGCACCCCCGGTAGGTCCTGCTCTCGGTCAGCATGGTGTAAACATCATGTCGTTCACAAAAGAATTTAACGAAAGAACCAAGAATGATGTCGGTCTTATCATTCCCGTTGTTATCACGGTATTTGATGACCGTTCATTCACTTTCATCACAAAAACACCGCCCGCAGCAGTTCTTATTAAAAAGGCTTGCGGCATCGAAACGGCTTCCGGTGTTCCGAACAAGGAAAAGGTTGCCACAATAACAAAAGCTCAGGTTCAGCAGATTGCAGAAACAAAAATGCCCGATCTTAACGCAGCTTCTCTTGAAGCAGCGATCAGCATGATTGCAGGCACTGCTCGCAGCATGGGTATAGTAGTAGAAGACTGATTCCCTTGTGGGAGGAAAAATCCGATTAACCACTGGAGGTAATTTATATTATGAAACACGGAAAGAATTATGTGGACGGCGCTAAGCTTATCGACCGTTCTAAATTATATGAAAGTGCAGAAGCACTTGATCTTGCAGTTCAAACTGCAAAAGCTAAGTTTGACAGAAACAATCGAAGTTCATGTTCGCCTCGGCGTTGACTCCCGCCATGCAGACCAGCAGGTTCGCGGTGCGGTTGTTCTTCCGAACGGCACAGGTAAAAAGGTAAGAGTTGCCGTTTTCGCTAAGGGTGATCTTGCCAAGGCTGCCGAAGAAGCAGGCGCAGATGTTGTCGGCGATGCTGATCTTGTAACAAAGATTCAGGGCGGCTGGATGGATTTCGACGTTGCCATCGCAAGCCCCGATATGATGGGCTTCGTAGGCCGTTTAGGTAAGGTTCTCGGCCCCCGCGGTCTTATGCCCTCTCCCAAAGCAGGCACGGTAACCATGGATGTTGCCAAGGCTGTAACAGAGGCTAAGGCAGGTAAGATCGAATACCGCCTTGATAAATCAAACATCATTCACTGCCCCATCGGCAAGGCTTCCTTCGGCACGGAAAAGCTTCTTGAAAACTTCAATGCTCTTCTTGATGCAATCATTAAGGCTAAGCCCGCAGCTTCAAAGGGTCAGTATATTAAATCCTGTGCAGTTGCTTCCACAATGGGCCCCGGCGTTCGCGTTAACCCGAGCAAGGTTGGCTCCGCAGTTGCTGCCGAATAATTTAATATCAAAGTATTGACAAGGGCTTGCCCTTGTGGTAAAATACATTCGCTGTTCAACCAAAGACAGCAGGTGCCTTTTGGCGTAAGATGATTCATCGCCTGCCGAGGAATGAGCATTTTGAATTTATTTCGGTTGCTTTAAGCATATCGTATGATGATAAATGTTGTGCATTCCGTTCTGCGGGATGCACTTTTTATTTGTTTTGGAAACAGCTCCAAGTCCGCATTCGTGCGGCAAATATTTAAGGAGGTACAATTATGCCAAGCACAGTAATTCTTGAAAAGAAACAGGCTCAGGTTGCCGCTCTTGCCGAAAGAATTAAAGGCTCCGTTGCAGGTGTTGTTGTTGATTACAAGGGTATCAATGTTGAAGACGACACTAAGCTTCGTAAGGAACTTCGTGAAGCAGGCGTTGAATATACGGTTATTAAAAACTCTATACTCAAAAGAGCTGCCGATGAAGCAGGCCTTGACGGCATGGATCCGGTTCTTGAAGGCACCACTGCTATTGCAACCAGTGTCGAAGATTATGTTGCATCAGCAAGAATTCTTAACAAATTCGCTGAGGCTCATGATTTCTTTAATTTAAAGTCAGGCTATCTTGACGGCGAAGTTATCGAACTCGCAAAGCTTGAAGCGCTTGCTAAGCTTCCCAGCAGAGAAGTTCTTCTTGCTACGGTTTGCAGCGTATTCAATGCTCCTATCGCAGCATTTGCGCGTGCGGTTCAGGCTATCGTTGATAAAGATGGCGAAGAAGCTCCCGCAGAGGAAGCTCCCGCAGCCGAGGAGGCTGCACCGGCGGAGGCAGAGGCTCCCGCAGCAGAATAACAAAATAACTATTTAATTAAATTTTTAATTGGAGGATTTCAACATGGCATCAGAGAATGTAACAAAGATCGTTGAAGAACTTAAAACTCTCACAGTTCTTGAGCTCTCCGAGCTTGTATCAGCAGTAGAAGAAGAATTCGGCGTAAGCGCTGCAGCAGCAGTAGCAGTAGCAGCTCCCGCAGAGGGCGGCGCAGCAGCAGCTGAAGAGAAAACAGAATTTGACGTTGTTCTTAAGGAAGTTGGCCCGAACAAGATTCAGGTTGTTAAGGCTGTTAAAGGAAGCAACAGGTCTTGGCCTTAAAGAGGCAAAGGCTATCGTTGACGGCGCTCCCGCAACTGTTAAGGAAGCTGTTCCCACTGCAGATGCTGAGGCTCTTAAGGCTAAGATCGAAGAGACAGGCGCAACTATCGAACTTAAGTAATTATAATTGTACCTTAAATTTGAAGTCGGCTTGGGGCACACTCCGTAAAGAAGAATGTGGTTTAAGCTTTCTGAGTTTTGCCCGTTGCACTATTAAAAAAATCTGCCAATACGCAAGTATTGGCAGATTTTTGTTAATGCACCACGAACAAAATCAGTTCGCTTAAACTGCTCTGCACTCAAAAAAATCAAAGAAACGGATAAAAGGCAAGGCATAAATTGCAGGGCAGGCTACCGCCTTCACTGCAATTTTAACGCAGTATTTTGCCGTTTATTTGATTTGTTGAGCAATTATTCTTTATGGAGTGCGCCCCTTGGCCGACTTCTTTTTTTGCTTTTTTGTTGCCGTATGCCGGCATTTATTGTATAATCAAATCATAAACAAACGGGCGGTGAGCTTATGAAAAAAAGTCTATATTGCTTCTTGAGGACGATGATTTTTTGCGCGACGGCTTATGTGAAATGCTTGAATCGCAAAATTATTCCGCGCATGCCGTGGCAGATGTTGCCTCAGCACGCTGCGAGGCGCTTGAATCGCCTTTTGATTTGATGATTTTTGATGTTATGCTGCCGGACGGAAACGGCTTTGCGCTTTGCCGCGAATTGCGTGAAGAGGGTATTCAAACTCCGATACTGTTTTTTTGACCGCTTGCGACGATGAATTGCAAATCGTTCGCGGGCTTGACAGCGGCGCCGACGATTATATTACAAAGCCGTTCAAATTGCAGGAATTGCTTTCGCGCATACGCGCGCTTCTGCGCCGCGGCGGCAGTTCCGTAATTAAAAGCGATGAGGTTGTGCTTGACACAGCGCATATGACTGTTTATAAAAACGGCGAGGATGTTTTTGCCACAAAAACGGAATTTCAAATTCTTGCCATTCTTATTAAAAAAACAGCGGCTTGATTGTTACAAGGGACACATTGCTTCAAAATATTTGGGAAAACGGCAGTGATTATGTGGATGATAACACGCTTTCCGTGCATATCAGCCGCCTGCGCGATAAAATAGGCAGGCAGCATATAAAAACGGTTAAAGGCGTGGGATACAGATGGGAGAGTGCCGATTGATTTGAAACTTGCGGTTATTTTGCTTTCGGCATTGCTTATAATATGTGCTGCCGTGATTGCTGTTCTTGCAATTCGTTCTGCCAAGTTAAAGCGCGAGGCAGGTGCACTTGCCGAGGATGTCGGAAAATTTTTGCTCGGCGGGAAAAAAACAAATATATCTTTAAGCGATGATGATTTTTTTCCGCGCTTCTAAAATGCCGTTGCCGATTTGGAAGAACGGGTTTGTTTTCAAGAGGCGGAAATGCAGGCGGAAATTCAAAAAAATTCCGAATTTATCGCGGATATTTCACATCAGCTTAAAACACCGCTTGCCGCAATGCGCTTATATTGCGAATTGCAGGAAAAAATTCGGCTTCTGAGGCATACGGCGAAAAAGCAGCTTTTGCTTATCGAAAAAAATGGAAATGCTGATTAAAAAGCTTTTGCGCCTTGAAAAATTGCGCTCGGACGCTTATCAAATGAATTTTGAAATGCACGATATAGGCGAAATCGCAAGGGCACAGGCCGTGCAGTTTGCTTCGATTTATCCGTCTAAAATAATCACGGTAACGGGGTCGGATTGCTTTAGGCTTGATTCGGAATGGATTGCGGAGGCAATCGGAAATGTGCTTAAAAACGCCTGTGAACACACCGCCGAAAACGGAAAAAAATAGATATACGCGTTTACGGCAGCGAGTTTGAAAATGTTACCACGGTTGAAATAGAGGACAACGGCGGCGGAGTGCCGGAAAGCGAATTGCCGAAATTGTTTGTTCGCTTTTATAAAAGCCCGAATTCATCGGCGGAAAGCACGGGAATCGGCTTGGCGCTCACGCGTGTTATTGTTGAAAAGCATCACGGTAAAATATCGGCGCGCAACAAGACTCAGGGGCTTTGCATAACAATGTGCTTCCCTCATGAAATATACAATTCGGCAATATGAAGGGTTGTCGTTTCTGTGAAAAAAATAAATATACTTCAGACTGCGCCGCGGGATTTTCCGCGGTGCATTTTTATATTTCGTTGTGCGGCTTGCTTGAATTGCGGCGGTTACGGTTATAAAGAATTGATATGATATTTCTGCTTTTTGTTTATTTAAATATATTGTTTTTTTCTGTTTTTCAAGGTCAAATATCAAAACGGCGCTTCCGAGCAGCATAAGCACGGAAAGCGAGGCGTTTATGCTTGTTGAGCGCACCACGCCGCCGGAAAAGTTTGAAAACACCTCTGCCTCCTGCGGAAAAATTTGCAAAAGCAGTATGCAAATCAAAAAAGAAAGTGCTGCGCAAAGCAGCCGCCACGCAAAAAATTTAAAATATGGCATTTTGATTTTTTTAAGCACCGGTAATATCTGCAAATGCACGCAAAATCCGCCGAAAGCAAGCAAAAAGGCGGTTTGCGGCAGAGTAAGCCTGCCGGAGGCATTTGTTATGCCGCTTGTTATTTCGATTATCGGCGCAAGAATTTCGGAAATGTGTAAAATTCCCTGAAAGGCGCAAAAAAGAATTATGTATGCCGAAAGGTTTAAAACACTGTGCAGTGAGGCTTCAACGCTTTTATTAAGCGCGTCACCGGTGTTGCGGGGCCTTGCAAATTCGGATTGCGTCATATTTTTCCCCATGTGCGAAAATTCCGCTTATAGCCGCGCAGATTATTGCCGCTGCGGTTACCGAGGCAAATAAAATCAGTCCCGCTTTTTTGCTTTTCAATATTCCCACGCCCACGGCGGTTATGATAAAGCCTGCGCCGCCGCTCATATTAAACCGCATAATGCGGCATGCTTCGCGCCGAGTGATTTTTTCATTGCCGTAAAGCGAAGCGGTAAGCAGTGCGCCTGCGGGATAGCCGCCTATAAGGCCGAAAAGAACGGTGGGAAAAACAGCAACCCGGCAAATGAAACAGCACGCGCATAAGCCGCTTTGAAAAATTTGCCTGCGGGTTTTTTTGTGATGTGATTTCCTGCACAAGATTAAAAAGAATCAAAAGCGGCAAAAGGGAGGGGATAACAACCTTTTGCGCCAAAGTAAATCCGAGAAGCGCGCCGTCTTTCGCCTGCGCGGAAAAAGCAAATCAGCAAGGCGGCAAGCAAAAAAACAGGGCAATCGGCAAAAGGCTGTTTTTATTTATTTTCATAATATCACCGATACTATACATATAATTAAAAGGTGATTTTTTTATGAAGAAAAAAAGCATATGAAAAAAATACGGCGATTTTTCCCGCCGAATATTTCACCGGCGAGCCTCATTTGGAGCTTTGCGGCAATTTCCGCTGTGTGGTGGACGGCTTAAAATCCGTGCTCGAATATTCGGAAAATAAAATCGTGTTTGATATCGGCAAAAAATCCGTTGCCATTCACGGCAGCGATTTGGAAATAGATTATTTCACGCCGCAGGGTGCGGTTGTGCGGGGAACTATAATTTCCCTTGATTTTTTTCGCAATGCTGATTAAAAATCATAAATTTGCTTTTGGGCTTTGTGGATTTCACCTTTTTCAGGCGGCTTTGCCGATGGATTTATAAATGATTGCTATAATCAAAAAAATAAATGTAAAAATATTGTTCGCCGCGGCGATAATATAGAAGCTTCCTGCGGCGCGGCTGCTTATAAGCGGCTTCATTCGGCGGCAGTTAAAAAAACGGCGGCAGGCTTAAAAATCGTAAAAAAAGCACGGCTTGCCGTTTTTGCTTCGCTCGTTTCGCGCGCGGTGGGGCATTTTTGCGGGCCTTCTTTTTTTCGTTGTCTTTAATTCGTTTATGGGCGGATTTATTTGGAATGTAACCGTCGTGGGCGGCACGGCGTTGCAGCAGGGAAAAAAATAGTTGATTACCTTGCGCAAAAACGGCTTTAAAACCGGAGCGCGCTGGAGCGATACGGATAAAGAAAATCTTGAATTTTCCGTTTTGGCGGATTTTGACGATGTGGCATGGATATCGATAAACAAATTCGGCTGTCTTGCCCAAATTGAAATCAGGCAAACAACGCCTAAGCCCGCAATAACAAACAATACGGTTATAACAAATGTTAAGGCGAAAAAGGCAGGAATTATAGTTTCGGTTACGGCGCTCGGCGGCTGGCAGGCGGTGGAGCCGGGAGAGGCCGTTTCGCCAGGTGATTTGCTTATTTCGGGCATTTATGAGGGCGGCGAAAACGCGGCAAAAAATCATTTTGCCCACGCTCACGGCACCGTGCTTGCAAAAACAGAGGAAAAAATCGCCGTCAATATTGCCCGTGAGCAAACGGAAAAGTCACATATCGGTTCTAAAAGCTATAAAACTCTGTGCTTTTTCGCTTTGCGTTTGCCGCTTTATGCTACGAAAAACGAGGAAAACGCGCAAATTAAAACCGAGCAAAAATATATTGAGCTGAATTCGTTTCGTCTGCCGATAGGTATTTACACCGAAAAATGCACATACTATTCAGAGTGCACGCGCATGCTTTCCGATTCGGAGCTTGAAGCGCTTGCCCGCGAAGAACTTGAAAAAAGAAAAACCGAGCAGTTTGCATCGTGCGAAATACTCGGCGAAAGCTTGGATTTTTCCGCCGATGAAAACGGCGGCGTTTTAACAGCCGATTATTCACTTTTGGAGGATATAGGCGAGGAAGCGGAAATTACCGTTAATAATTCACAAAGCGGCGAATAAGCTCTTGAAACGGATTTTGATGTGTGATAAAATGATAGCGAAAACAAGGAAAACGCGCCGGCAAATTGCGGCGGCGCAAAAATTTTAAAGAAAGGCTGAGGAATCGATATATGCAGATGACCTTCAGATGGTTCGGCGATAAGCTTGATACTGTTTCTCTTGCTCAGATTAAGCAGATACCGAATGTTACGGGCATTGTGCCCGCCCTTCATGATTTGCCTGCGGGCGAAGCTTGGAGTAAAGAGCGCGTGCGTGCAATGCATGATGAAATCACCGCGGCGGGCTTCACTATGGAATGCATCGAAAGCGTTAATGTGCACGAGGATATTAAGCTCGGCTTGCCGAGCAGAGACGCGCTGATTGAAAACTACAAAACTTCAATCCGCAATCTTGCCGAAGTGGGCGTTAAATGCATTTGCTATAATTTTATGCCCGTTTTCGATTGGACGAGAACAGACCTTTATATGCCTCTGCCGGACGGTTCTACCTGCCTGAGCTATGACGGCAAGCAGGTGGAGGGCAAGTCCCCGGAGGATATGTTCCGTGAGATCGACGATAATTCAAACGGCTATGCAATGCCCGGCTGGGAAACCGAAAGAATGGGTGAAATCAAGGAGCTTTTTGAAAAAAATACAAAGGGTGTTACGGCAGATGATTTATGGGAAAATCTTGAATATTTTCTTAATGCGATTATGCCGGTGTGCGAGGAATGCGATGTTAAAATGGCAATTCATCCGGATGATCCGCCCTGGGGAATTTTCGGGCTTCCGAGAATCATAACGGGCAAGGAAGCACTTAAAAAATTGCTCACCGTTGTTCCGAGCAAATATAACGGAATTACGCTTTGCACGGGTTCGCTCGGCGCAAGCCCCGATAATGATATTGTTGACATCATCAACGATCCCCTTATCGGCAGCAGAATTTATTTTGCTCATTTGCGCAATGTTTCGATTAATGACCGCTGGTTTAACGAAACCGCGCACGAAAGCAATATGGGTTCGCTTGATATGTATGAAATAGTTAATGCTCTTCAAAATGCCGGATTTGACGGATATATCCGCCCCGATCACGGCAGAATGATTTGGGGCGAGGTTGCAAGGCCGGGCTACGGGCTCTATGACCGCGCACTCGGCGCCACTTATTTAAACGGCCTTTGGGAGGCTGTTGAAAAAAGCAGGAGGAAAAAAATAATGCTTCATGAAAACTTAAAAGGCAGAATTGCCGTGGTTACGGGCGGCGGCGGAGTTCTTTGCGGTTCGTTTGCCAAAACTCTTGCAAAGCAGGGCTGCAAGGTTGCCGTGCTTGATTTAAACGAAGAAGCGGCGAAAAAATGCGCCGATGAAATTATTGCGGACGGCGGCGAGGCCGTTGCCGTTAAATGCAATGTGCTTGATTTAAAAATCCATGCAGCAGGCGAGAGACACCATTAAGGAGCTTCTCGGCGGCACATGCGATATTTTGCTCAACGGCGCCGGCGGCAACAATCCCAAAGGCACCACCACAAAGGATACTCTTGAGCAAATCGATCTTGTGCAAAAGGATGAAAATATAAAAACCTTTTTTGACCTTGATCCGGACGGTATCAGCTTTGTGTTCAACCTCAACTTCCTCGGCACGCTTATTCCCACCCAGGTTTTTGCCAAGGATATGGTTGAAAAGGAAAATGCCTGCATCGTTATGATAACTTCAATGAACGCTTACAGGCCGCTCACAAGAATTCCCGCTTATTCCGCGGCAAAGGCGGCTGTTAAGAATTTCACGGAATGGATGGCAGTGCATTTTGCGCCGGTTGGCATTCGCGTTAATGCGATTGCGCCGGGCTTCTTCTCCACAAAGCAAAACAAAGCTTTGCTTTGGAACGAGGACGGCACTCCCACCGAAAGAACGGGCAAAAATCCTTGCAGCAACTCCGATGAATCGCTTCGGCGAGCCGGAGGAGCTTGACGGCACTTTGCTTTTTCCTTTGCGACGAAGCTTACAGCGGCTTCATCACGGGCGTAAGCATTCCGTTGACGGCGGCTTTAACGCATATTCGGGCGTTTGATTTTTTTAAGTTAATCTTATAAAAAAAAGAAAACCTCTTTGCTTTTCTCGGAAGGCAAAGAGGTTTTGTGCTTATTAAGATTTTTGCGCCGCCGCGATTTTCGGATTGCTATTCGGGCTTTTGAATGCCTTTAACCTGCAAATCGCCGCCGCAAACGGAAAATTTTATTTCAAGTCCCGCAAATTTCATGCCGTAAATTCTGCTTTCGTCGTTTTGATAAGCAGGGCGCGGATCGTCTGCCAATATTCCCAAAAGTGCTTCGCGCTTTTCGGCGGGAACCTTTTCGCTCAACTCGTTTGAAATCAGCACGTTAAGCTTGTGCGCCCTTTCGCGCTCGGCAAAGCCGTATTCGGCGTTCGCTATGCTGTCTGTATACGGAATATAGGGGCTTAATGTCATAAATCGGCGTGCCGCAGAGCATGTCTGCGCCGCCGACGGTCAGTGTGGGCACGGTGCCGCTTGTGTTTGCCGATATCAGGCGAACGCAGGAAAGCCCCAAATTATTCGGCCTGAAAGGGGGAGCGGGTGGCAAAAACGCCGGTTCTTTCGTTTCCGCCCAGCCTCGGCGGGCGCACTGTGGCGTGCTTTTCTTTGCCCACATTTTCCGAAAAGCCCCAAATCAGCCAAAGGTGTGAGTATTGCTCAATTCCTTTTATGAAATTTTTTTGTCGGCAAAAATCTTTTTCAAAAAATTATTGTGCCTGTGAGCTGCTCTATTCTGCCGCTTTGGCGCGGGATTCCGAATTTGCTTGTGAAATCGGTTTTTATTGTTGCAATCGGTTTTATTTCCATTTTATTCACCGTTATAAAGCCTTGCCGTGGTAAGCGATTTGGCTTTTAAATGCAGCTTGCCGCAAAAAGCGGCTTCTTTTTCGCGGTAAAAAAATTCCGCTTTTGCGTGGTGGTGTATATTTCGGCGCTTTTTTTGCCGCAATTTATTTCGATATCGGTTGCGCCGCCCTCGTTTTTCTGCCACGATCACATAATCGCCGTTCGGCGCTTCAAACGCAAAAATATTCAGCTTTTCGCCGCATTCCCCGCCGGTTATTATCGGCACGGAGCCTTGCGGCAAAAATTTTGTGAAATGCAGCATGGCATAATATCTTTTTGCAAATCGAATATTGCGAAAAGCCGTCTGTTGCCGCCAAAAGTCCGTCCGAATAATCTATGCCGTCGCCCTTTTTATCGGCGTATTGGTTAACTGCCACCCAACTTGTCCAGCTTCTTGCGCCGAGCAGAGTTAAATCCCTGCCGATAATTCGCGCAGTGTTGAGTGCGCCGTTTATGCTTTTTGTGCCGCTTTTGCACGGCAGTTCGCACCATTCGCTCATATCAAAGCGAATTTCGGGGTGCGCCGAAACCGTGCTTTCGTAAAAAGCTTTTCTGATTTCAAAAATCTCTGTCTGCATGATAAGAATGAAGCGCAAATGCGCCCAAGTGCTTCATAATTAAATTATCCTGCAAAAAAACAATTTTAAATATTCTTCGGTAAGCCCGGTTATTTCGCCGCTTTCGGGCCCGTAAAAGCTTAACGCTCATATTGCGTTCTTCAAGCTTTTGCGCAAAGATGTGAAACACCGCCGCAACCTCTTCGGGCTCGTAATGGCAGCCCTCCTGCCAAACGGATTTGCCGCCCCATTTCCATTGCGGCTCGTTTATAGGGCTTATGTAATTAACGGGAACACCGTCGTCAATAAAATGCTGTGTGATATCAAGGAAAAATATCCGCAAAGCGGCCGTAATTGCTCATCGGCAGGTTGCAGGTGTGGTGCATAAGGCTGCCGCTTGCCTGCCCGCTTGAAGTGAGCGAGTAATGCGGCGAGTTTGCAAAAAGGATAACCGTGTCTATCGTTCCCTCTTTAAGGCAGCGCTTTAAAAACGCGTATGCATTTTTGTCCTTCTCAAAATCATAATGCCCGCCAAAGCCTTCGCTTTCATTCGCATTATCATCAATGTAAAAGGATTCGCACCGCCGCCAAGGGTTTTCAACTCTGCAATTGCCATCGTCCCAACCCGCGCCGATATTGTATCTGTAAATATTCAGCCCAAGGCCGCTTTTGCCGTAAAGCAGGGCGGCAAGCTCGTTTGCCGTGCCTTTATCCGCCACATTTTGGCTCCACCAGCACGCCGATGTGCCGAAGCCCAAAATAGGCTTTCTTTTTTCTGCAGATATTAAATCAATTTTAATCATAAAAAGTTTCTCCATATGCACATGCCGGCAATATTCGTCGTAATAAACATCTCCGCTTGCGGAAAATCCGAGCGATTCATAAAAGTGCTTTTACTCTGCATTGAGCCGAAAGAACCGCTTTTTTTGCCGCCGAGCTCAGCCGCTTTTTTCAGCGCTGCATTCATAATTTCGCTGCCGAGCCTGTATTTTCTGTATTGAGGCAAAACGGCAACTCTGCCGATTTGGTAAGTTTTGCCGCCGTCCTCGGTAAACATTCTTGCCGTGCCCGCGGCAATACCGTCTTTATAAAGCACAAAGTGAAGCGAATTTTTTTATCGATATCGTCAAATTCATTCTCGAATTTCTGCTCTTCAACAAACACTTTTTGCCTTATTTCGGCCGCCTCTTTGGGCAGGCTGTTATGAATTTTTATGCAGTTCATACAATCACCGCCCCTATTTTAGCACTAATATTCGACTTATTCAATATTATATTGTATATTGCTTGCATTTTCATAACATTTGTAGTAAAATTATAAATCGTTCAGATAAAACTTTATTAAAGGAGATAAAAAAAGATGAAAAAAAGTTCACAAAAGGTTTTTGGCGGTTCTTCTTGCCGTTGCTGTTTTTGCAACCGCATTTGCGGCTTGCTCCAAGAACGGCAGCACATCATCCAAGGTTAAAGTAATCGATATTGCTCTTTCCGATGAAGAATATGCATTCGGCGTAGATAAAAACCAGCCCGAACTCAAGCAGCAGGTTAATGATTTCGTTGCTGAAATCAAATCAAACGGCAAGCTCGATGAGATTTGCAACAAGTATTTCGCAGACGGCACTCCGGAGGGCATAACTTCCGCAACTCAGGATCCCTCCAAGGATCAGCTCGTTGTTGCCACAAATGCCGAATTTGCTCCCTTTGAATATAAGCAGGGCGATCAATTCTTCGGCATTGATATGGAAATCGCAAATCTTCTTGCTCAAAAGCTTAACAAAGAGCTTGTAATCGTTGATATGGCGTTTGATGCCGTTCTTCTTTCGGTTCAGCAGGGTAAGGCGGATATCGGTATGGCCGGCCTCACCGTAACCGAAGAAAGAGCACAGCAGGTTGATTTCTCCGATTCTTATTATTCGGCTTCTCAAAAAGCTTATCGTTAAGGAAGACGACACCACCTTTGATAACTGCAAAACAAAGGAAGATGTTGACGCAATCCTTAAGGGCTTTGATTCAAGCACAACTATCGGCGGCCAAAACGGCACAACAGGCCAGTTTTATGTTGAGGGCAGCGATGACTTTGGCTTTGATAAGCTCAACGCAACATGGAAAGGCTATGCAAACGGCTCGCTTGCTGTTCAGGATCTTATCAACGGCGGCGTAAATTATGTTATTATCGACGCAGCTCCGGCAGCGGCAATCGCAAATTCAATTAACGCGGTAGCATAATTATTAAAAAGCAAGATGCCCTGCCTCGTTTGAGGCCGGGCATTTTAAATATGAGGATATGTAATGAATTTTGAAAGAAAATTTCAGGTGTTTTGGGAATTCTTCATGCATAAAAACGGTTATAACGTTGTTGTGGAGGGCTTGAAAAACACCCTTATTATCGCGGTTATGGGCCTTGTGATAGGCATTGTGCTCGGCACGCTTATCGCCACGGCCAGGGTTGTGCCGAAAACAAATGTTTTTGTTAAGGTGCTCGAAAAAATCGCATCGTTTTATGTCAGCCTTTTCAGGGGCACGCCCATGGTTGTGCAGCTTTTTGGTTTTCTATTATGTTTTGATGCCGCTTTTGGGGCTGCATATGAATTCCGTCGGCGTGGCGCTTGTTGTTTTCGGGCTTAATTCCGGCGCCTATATTTCGGAAATAATGCGCGCGGGTATTCTTTCCGTTGATCCCGGGCAGATGGAGGGCGGCCGTTCCGTCGGCCTCAGCTATGGCACAACGATGATGAAAATCGTTATTCCGCAGGCAATCAAAAATATTCTTCCCACACTCGGAAACGAATTTATTTCTCTTATTAAGGAAACCTCGGTAGTAAGCTTTGTGGGCGCAACCGATCTTTATCTTGCATTCCAGCGCATAGGCTCAAACACCTATGATTTCATGGTGCCTTATCTTGTGATGGCGGTTATTTATATCGTGCTGGTTGTTATTATATCTTTCCTTGTTAAAGCTTATGGAAAGGAGCCTGAGAAAAAAAGTGATAAACGTAGTTAATCTTGAAAAAAAGCTTTGGCGATAATCATGTTTTTAAAGGGCATAAATTACGAAATTCACAAAAAAATGAAAAAAATCGTAATAATCGGTCCCTCCGGCTCGGGCAAAAAGCACATTTTTGCGCTGCCTCAACCTGCTTGAAACCCCCACAAAGGGCGAAATTTGGTTTGAGGGAAAGCTTGTGAACGATAAAAAAACCGATATAAACGAAATTCGCAAGCATATGGGCATGGTGTTTCAGCATTTTAATCTTTTTAATAATAAAAACGATTCTTCAAAATATCACGCTTGCACCCGTGCATCATAAGCTTATGACAAAGGAAGAAGCTAATGAAAATGCCCTAAAGCTGCTTGCAAGGGTTGGCCTTTCCGATAAGGCAGATGATTATCCCAGCAGCCTTTCCGGCGGCCAAAAGCAAAGGGCGGCGATAGTTCGTTCGCTTGCGATGAATCCCAAGGTTATGCTTTTTGACGAACCCACTTCGGCGCTTGATCCCGAAATGGTCGGCGAGGTATTGCAGGTTATGCGCGATCTTGCCGATGAGGGAATGACGATGATCGTTGTTACTCACGAAATGGGCTTTGCAAGGGAAGTGGCCTCTAAGGTTGTGTTTATGGATAACGGAGTTATCTGCGAGGAAAACACACCCGAAGAATTCTTTACTCATCCTCAAAAATCCGCGCCTTTGTGATTTTTCTTTCCAAGGTGCTTTAATTAAAATTATAAGGGCGATGTGCCGCTTGGCGCATCGCCCTTTTACTGCTTTAAGCCGTTGTATTCGTTTTGGTTTTTTTAAGCTCGGTCGCTTATTATGCCGGCATGAGCCGAGAAGAAATCAAGCATGTGATTTATACATTCCTGTGAGTAGGATGGGGTGGGATCGAGAACGGCAAAAACATGCGGCAAAACCCTGCCCACATATTTGCCCTTAAAATCATCAAGCTCGTTTTCAATTCCGAGCTTATCAAGCGTGAATTTAAGCTTGTATGAATCAAGCCTTAAAAAATCGCCCGTTGAAGTGCATATGTAAAACGGCGGCATATGGTTTGTTGCCACCTTCCTGAAATTCATATATTTATAATAGGGGCTTTGCTTGAAATGCCGCCCGAGCAATTCGGGCAAGTTTATGTTTAATGTGGGGTTGGGCGCGGTTAAATCGATTGCCGGCGAAATTGCCGCCACGGCCTTGAATTTGATTTTCGGCTTCGCCATTGCAAAATCCTTTTGCAGTATAAACGAAGATGAAACAGCCGCCGCGGTGCAGGCATAGTGCCCTCCCGCGGAATCGCCTGCCAAAAAGGCATTTTCCAAATCGGCGGGGTATGCGCCGGCATTTTGCGCAATCCAATCAAAGGCTTCAAAAAAATATCCTCGATTTGTTCGTTGAATTTGTGCTTGCCGGCAAGGCGGTAGTTTATCGAAAAAACACGCAAAAAGCCCTTTACGGCTATGTTTGTGCAAAAATTTTTGTTTATTTCCTTGCTTCCGCTCATCCAGCCGCCTCCGTGAATGTCTATTATAACGGGCAGGCGTTCGTTTGAATTTTCGGGAAAATAAACATCCAGCATGTGCTCGGCTGTTTTGTCGTTTATATAAGGTATGTTGCAAACGCAGTCCACTCCCGCCGTCGGCGTTTGAAGCCTTATCCTTGCGGCGTCAAGCTTTGCGTTTTCTTTCCAAACATATTTTAAAATCGGTGTGAACAGTGCCATGATATCTGCCTTTCTCCGCGGTGCGGCGTTTATGCTTTAATTATATTCTTTGTGAATAGTTTTGGCAATAGGTGCGGCGCGTGATTTTTATTTTGCAGCCTTTTAAAATTGCTTTGCGGCAGATAAAAATAAAACGATGCAAAAGGATTTAATCCCTGCATCGTTTTGAATAATGTTTGCTTTATGCCGCAGCTATAACGCTTTCGATAAAAGGCTCAACCTCTGTGGGCTGCATATCAAGCACAAGGGCAATTTCGCCGTGGATTATATTTTGTGCGCGGCGGTAATATTTTTCGTCGACAACCGAAAGACTTTTGCCGATCGCCTCCTGCGCAAGCTTTTTATCGTGCAGTGTTTTCATAAGCGAGATAAGCTCGATTCTGATTGCTTTGTTTATAATCTTCTTGAAAAGATCGCGCCTCGTATTTGTGTTTTCGTTCCAAACCGTTTTTTTTGCTCGGGAATGGATTTGATAAGCTCCATGATTTCTGATTTTGAAAGCAGGCTTTTTCATTTTTTTGATATAAGCGTTTCATTGTCAACAGGCACAAATATCGTTTCCTTGGAATCGAAGAAAGGCGAAAGAATATAGTAAGTCTTTGTTTCCCTTGCAAATTTTTCGCTTTTAATGTCCGTAATTTTGCAAACTCCGTTTGAGCCGTATAAGAATATGTCACCTATTTTGTACATTTAATCACACCTTTCTGAAATAGTATCGCTTTTTTATTATTACGAAATGTAAACTGCTCTTTACAGACTTATCACTACAATATTTATTATAGCACAAATTACTAAAAAAATTAACAGAAAAATTTTACAAAAAAAGTAGAAAAAAATTTGTGAGCATCTTTATTACACATATGGCGTTTGGTGATTTTTTATTTCGTTGATATTTGATTTATGCTGTGTTAAAATGGATTTGTAAATTATATTGGCTCACTTCAGCACTTCGGAGGGTATATGAAAAAGTTATTCTCGCATATCACGGCAGCAATGTGTGCTCTTTTTGTTTCGGCATGCTTTGCAATTTGCGCAAATGCGGCTCAGGCTGCGTTTAATGTTTCTTTCAATTCGGATATGGCTGTCGGTAAATCGCAGCAGATAAGCGCCTCCAAAGAGGGCGGCAATCTCGGCACACTTTCGTATAAAAGCGAAAATTCCGCCGTGGCTTCGGTTGATTCAAACGGAATTATAACCGCAAATAAGGCCGGCAGTGCAAAAAAATAAGCTGCACTTCGCAGGGCGGCGAATCCGTTTCGTTTGATATTTCCGTTAAGGCAATGCCAAGCTCAATCTCGCTTTCGGCGAGTGAGAAATCGCTTAATGAAGGGCAAACCTTTGATTTAAACGCAAGGGTAAACAGCGGCGCGTATCCCACATCGTTTGTTTATTCCAGCGCCGACAGATCCGTTGCCTCGGTTTCGGCTTCGGGCAGAGTAAGCGCGATTAAAGAAGGCAAAACCGTTATAACGGCAGAGTCCGAAAACGGCATTAAAGCCTCCTGCGTGGTTTATGTTTATTCAAAAAATGATATAGAGCTTAATAAGCGCGCCACAAAAATTGCCATGGATTATTCCAATGTTAGCAAAATAGTTTACGGAAAGAGCGTGCGCGGCCGCAATTTGGAGGCGTTTGTTATAAACGGCGGCGGCAACAACAGCAAAACCCTGTTTTGCACCTTTGCCGTTCATGGATTTGAGGACAGCTATTACAGAGACGGTAAATTGCTTGTTGAAGCAGCAAACGATATTATCGAATATTTTGCCGATCATCCCGATGATTTGTGGGATTACAAATTGGTGATAGTGCCCTGCGCCAATCCGGACGGCACTATTGACGGCGAAAACAACTACCGCGCAAAATCCGGCGCATTCGGCAGATGCACGGCGAATAATGTGGATATGAACAGGGATTTCATATCGGGCAAATTCCAAGCGTGCGAAAGCCGCGCCCTGCGCGATCTTATGTATAAATATAAAATGAATGTTTACATTGATTTTTCACGGTTGGCTTAATTCCGTGCTCGGCGATCCCGATTTGGTAAGCATTTACAGAAGCACAAATAATCTTTCCAGAGATCAAAGCAACCATTACGGAATAGATCAGGGATATATTTTCGGCTGGGCAAAGGCAAATTTGGGCGCAAAATCCGCGCTTGTTGAATTTAGAAGCCCTTCCTCGCTCAATTCGAATTCGATTATAGACGGAATATATGAAACAGTGCGCGGCAGTTGGCATAAAAACACGGGCATGCAGGTTAAATACAGCGATTCGTTGCCTGCGCCGCAAAATCTTACCGTTTATGCCAAGTCCGGAGGCACGGCGCATGTTGATTGGAACTCCGTAAGCGGGGCAAACGGATATCAGGTTTGGTATAAAGCGCAGGACGGTGCTTGGCAAACCGCGCCCACAGTTGCAGGGGCACACCTATTGCGATGTTTCGGGGCTTGTAACCGGGTGTGAATACACATTTACGGTTCGTGCCCTTTATCACGATAATTCCACTAATATCCGCACCTATTCAAATAATTATTCAAGCTATGTTGAATATCAAATGCCGCTTGCCCGGGTTTCTGGGCTTTCCGTTGCGGCAAGGGCGGATGACGGCTCTTTTATAACTCTCACATGGACTCCGCAGTTGAATGCCGCGGGCTATTATGTTTACGAACTGCGTGATAATAATTGGGAAAAAATTGCCACTCTCGGCGGCGGGCTTACAAAATATTATAATGCCGTCGGCACTTCAAGCGGCGGGGAATACTATTTTGCCGTTGCGGCATATACGAAAGACGAGGCTTCCGTCGGCGAAAAATCAGCCACCCTGCACACGGCTGCGGCGTGTGAACGCGTAGGCTCGGCAACGGCGTCGGTTCAGGGCAATTCAAAAATCAAAATCAATTGGCAATCCGTTAATTGCAGCGGCTATTATGTGCAATGGTCAAAAACGAGTGATTTTAAATCAGATTGTGCCGGCGCGTTTGTTTCGGGCAAAAACAGCACGGAATATACGGCGGCCGTAGGCACAAATGCCAAGGATTATTATGTTCGCGTGCGCGCATATAAAGAAGTGGATTCGCAAAAGGTTTTCGGCCCGTTTTGCGAGGGGATTTCGGCAGAAACGGGCTTGCACGCAATGAGCGGCTTTGCCGTAACGGGCAGAGGAAACGGCGGTGCGGCGTTGTGGCTTGATTGGACCGGGCGTGGCGATGCAGATGAATATGATGTTTATGATGTTACGGACGGTAAAAATCTGCTTAAAGGCACAGTGCAAACAAATCAATTTGTGTTCACCGATTTAACACCGGCATGGGAATATGATATCAGGGTTGTGGCAAAGCAGGGCGGCAAGGCCGTTGCCTGCGGCACTTACCGCGTGTGCGCGGCAACACCCGTTGTGCAAAACTTCACGGCAACGGTTACAGGCGAAAACACCCTTAAAGCCGAGTGGGATTATGCGGTTTGCCACGGATATTACATTCAGTGGAGCACAGACCCCACCTTTACGGATAAAAGCCAAACAAGCGGTGCTTGGATCAACAGCACCTTCACAACAAGCTTTGAAATAAGCACCGATAAGCCTGCGAGCGAATATTATATTCGCATTCGCAGCTGGAAAAATTACCAAGGCGGCAAGATTTTCAGCGATTTCTGCGAGGGGGTTTCGCCGAGCGGATTAACCGAGCCGCGCGATTTTGCCGTTACCGGCAGGGGCAACGGAGGCACCGCGCTGTGGCTTGATTGGGCGGATGTTAAAAACGCCAAAAATTATTATATTTACGATGTTACAAACGGCGCAAACGAGCTTAAAAGGCATAACGCAATCAAGCAAATTCACCTTTGTGGATTTAAATCCCGCGTGGGAATATGATATCAAGGTGGTTGCCAAAAACGGCGAAGACAGCTCGGAGGCAACATACAGAATTTGTGCCGCAACGGCACCCGTGGAAAACTTTAAAGCAAGTGTAACGGGGGCAAACACCGTTAAAAGCAACTTGGGATTATGCGGTTTGCCACGGATATTATATTCAGTGGAGCACGGATAAAAAAACTTTAAATCCGATGTGCACGGCGAATGGGTAAACGGCACCTTCACAACAAGCTTTGAGGCAAAAACCGATAAACCTGCGAGCGAATACTATGTTCGCATTCGCAGCTGGAAATATTATCAAGGCGGCAAGATTTTCAGCGATTTTTGCGAGCCGATTAAGGCGGTTTAAAAATAAATGATGAAAAGCGCTTCGGTGCTGAATTTAAGGAGAAGAATATGGTTATTTATGCACATGATTACGGCGTTTTTGCCGAATGAAGAGGTTGCCGTTCAGCTTGAAAATTTGCTTGCGGCGGTTGCTGAAATCAAGGATGAAAAGAAAATCATTTTTGATGAGGGCGATTATTATATTGAAAGCGCAAAGCTGCAAAGCCGAATGCTTTATATAACAAACACCGTGGGCGATGCCGAATTTAAAAACGGTGAAACGCCGCACAAAAACAGGTGCGCGCTTGCTTTTTGCGGCATTGAAAATGCGGAATTTGATTTTTTTGCGGCGCAGAGTTTTATATAAACGGAAAGGCAACCAATGTTGCAGTTATCGATTGCAAAAAAATCTTTTGATTGAAAATTTGAAGCTTACTCCGAAAAATCCGAATATCAGGAAAATGACGGTTATTGCAAAATCGCTTTTCAGTGTTGATTTTAAGATAGACGGCGATTATTATGTTAAAAACAACGCGCTTTATTTTAAAGGCATTGATTACGATTACAATGCCTCGGCCAAATATCGCTTTGCAACCCATCTTGCGCATATTAAAGCAAAAAGCCCCAAGCAGGTTTGGCGCACGGGCAAGCTTTTTAAATCGGCAATGGGGGTTTCGGAAATCAAGCCCGGCGTAATCAGAATCAAATATCCCCGCACGGCTTTTTGCTCCGTGGGCGACAGGTTTTATGCTTTTGACTGCCTGCGCCAATATGCGGGAATTTTTCTTGATAAATCGGAAAATATCACCCTGCAAAATGTGCACCAGCATTTTAACTATTCGCTTGCCTATGTTGCGCAGGATTGCAAGGATTTAACCCTTAAATCCTGCCGCTTTGCGCCGAAAACCGAGGATTTTGAGATTGCTTCGCTTGCTGATTTTATGCAGGTTTGCATGTGCTGCGGCCATATTGACGTGGAGAATAATTATTTTGACGGTGCCTGCGACGATTGCGCAAACTTTCACGGAATTCATTTTATTATCGAAAGTATTTCGGGCAACAAGCTCACGGTGGCATTTAAGCACCCGCAAACTCACGGCTTTAATCCGATTTCCGAGGGCGATGAAATCGGCTATATCAGCACAAAATCCCTGCTTGAAAAGGGCAGGGCAACGGTGCTTTCCTCAAAACTTACAGATGAATATCACATTGAGCTTGAAGTGAACGATACTTCCGCCGCCGCAGAAGGCTTTGCGATTGAAGATATCACAAAAATCCCCACCGTGCTTTTCAAAAAAACAATTTGGCAAAGCACATTATCACCAGAGGGCTTCTTATCACCGTTCGCAACAAGGCCGTCGTGGAGGGCAACCGTTTTGAAAGCTGCTCCATGAGCGGTGTGCTCCTTTCGGATGACGCCGCAAATTGGTTTGAAAGCGGCTTTTGCGGCGATGTTTTAATCAAGGATAATGTTTTTGAATTTTGCGGTGAGGTTCCGGTTTTAATCAAGCCCGAAAATAAGGTCAACGAAGGTCCGGTTCATAAAAATATCAAAATAATCGGCAACACATTTAATTATAAAGGTAATCCCGTAAGCATAAAATGCGCCGAAAATACGGTTGTTGAAAAACAATAAATTATATTCCGCCGAGCGTTATCGGGATTGATTTTCGGATCTTCTGCTTACCGCAGCGCCGATTTTTGCGCTTTTTTTATTAAAAAAACATTGCGAATATTTTGTCATTTCTTGCAAAGTGACTCGAAATGTTAAAATTTTTGTATGATTTTTTTGAATAAGTTATTGAATTTTTTTATTTAATATGTGCTAATGTATATATGGCAGTAATGATATTTGCGGTATCGTTAGTCGCTGAAAGGTATTTTATCTTTCGGTCTGTTTGTGGGCTGCCGAATAGCTAACGGCAAGTCACTGAATTTGGAAGCCTGATAATCACGGGAAACACTTTCATAAAAAAATGGTGTCATTTTATGGCGCCTTTTTTTATGCCCTTTTTCGGCCGGGCGAAAATTTAAACTTTGATGTTTTAAAAAAACTCAAGAGCGTTTATGTATCTCCTCAAGAAGCTTGTTTGTGCCCCTGCCGGAATATGGAGTGCTTTTTGATGATAGGTGCTTTCAGCGCGCGGCTCAGCAGCCGAGCGTTTATTTTTTTGCCCGTTTTTTTGGCGCGTTTATAATCGGTCAGCAAAATAACCGCGCTTTTGCAGCTTCTTGCGCAGATAAATGCGTCCGTAATTTCCCGCTCGATTTTTTTACGGCAGGCAAAATAAAAAAACAACCGTGTCAAAATCCTTTACGCTCTCGTTTGTGAATTTGCCGAAAAGTGCGGTCAGCTCGTATTTGCGATATTTATAATAAAAAAATATCCCTTTGCGCCGTTTTTTTCGGCAGTTCGCAAATCGGCGCAGCAGTTAATTCTTCGAAAAAGCCGCAGCATTTCGGTTTCGTCATTTCCCGCAAGTGCCACGGTGCGAATGGCCTTTTCCTTGTTGCCATGCATAAAAATCCACCTCCGTTTATGCTATGCCGCACCGCGCAATATGTTAAATTGCACAACTTATGCCGTTATATTTTTATATATTTTTGTGCCGTTGAAAAGAAGCGGCGGCAGTGATAAAATATATTTGTATTTTGCAATCGCAATATGAAAGAGGTAATTTTTTATGGGAAACAGTTTTATTATGCCGGGCAGAATAGTTTACGGCGAAAATGCACTTGAAAATGCAAAGCCGCTTCTTGCCGGCTTGGGTAAAAAAAGCGCTTATCGTAACAGATGAATTTATGGTTAAATTCGGAAATGTTAAATATGTTTCCGAAATTTTGGAAGAGCTGGGAATTGAATATTCGGTTTTTCAGCGGCGTTAATTCGGAACCAACGGATGTTATAATCTATGCAGGCTTAAAGCAATATGCCGATGAAGCTTGCGATTTCTTAATTGCCGTCGGCGGCGGTTCGCCGATAGATGCGATGAAAGCCATAGGCGCCGTTGCCACAAACGGCGGGGAGATTGATGATTATTACGGAAAAATAATCGAAATTCCCACTCCGCCCATGGTTGCCGTGCCCACAACAAGCGGCACAGGCTCGGAGGCTACACAGTTCACCATAATAACAAATACTAAGGCAGATATTAAAATGCTGCTTAAAGGCCCTGTTTTGATGCCGCACCTTGCGATAGACGATCCCAAGTTTACCTTAACGGCTCCCGCTTCGGTAACCGCTGCAACAGGGCTTGACGCTCTTTGCCACGCCACAGAGGCATATACCTCAAGAAAAGCTCAACCGCTTACGGATGATCTTGCAGTAAGCGCCACAAAGCGAATTTTCAAAAATCTGCCAATCGTTTATTCAGAGCCGGATAATATTAAAGCGCGAGAGGAAATGAGCCTTGCCGCATTGGAGGCGGGTGTGGCGTTTAACAACGCTTCGGTAACGATTATTCACGGTATGAGCCGCCCGATAGGTGCACTGTTCCATGTGCCGCACGGCATTTCAAATGCCATGCTTATCGGCGAGTGTTATAAATTTGCGATAGACGGTGCTTATTCGCGCTTTGCCGAGCTTGGCAGGGCAGTGGGCGCCGCATCGGCAGAAAGCGGCGATAAAGAGGCGGCGGAAGCTTTTCTTGACGGCTGCCTTAAGCTTTGCGAAATTTGCAATATTCCCACGCTTGAGGGCTTCGGAATAGACCGCGACAAATTTTTTTCGTTTCCATCGATAAAATGGCGGACGATGCACTTAGCATCGGGTTCGCCGGCAAACACAATCAAACCCGTTTCAAAAGGAAGATATTCTTCAAATTTATAAAAAAATCTTTGGAAATGATTTGAATTTTATATTTGCGGCAAAGAAAAAAACTTAAAATCCGCTTGCTCAGGCGGGCGGATTTTTAAAGGCAAGCAGGTTAGGCTCTACTAACCTTTTGCACGACTGATTTTATTTTTGCTTGGATATTCCCTGCGTTGCTTTTGACGAAGCGGGATACAGAAGAAATTATTGAGTTGCCGATAAGCATTGCAAACGGGCTACGCTGCGCCTTATGAGGTTTCGCCGGGTTTGATTAACACGCAAAGCGCACAGTGCCAATCGGCAATCACTTGGTGCTTTTTGGGCTTTGAAGCCTTTATAGTGCCTTTAATACCAACAAAACAAAAGCTCAAGGATATGCAGTCCTTGAGCTTTCATTATGCATGTTATGTTGAATATATTAAAACATACAGTCCTAAATAAAGTACAGTGAATTAAAACAATTTCAAGCAGCATTGACAAAATCGAAATTCATCTGTAATCTGTGAGCTTTTTCCCTAAAAAGGATAAAAAAATAAGATTGGATATGATTTTATTACAAGTTATGAATTCAGAAACGATACAATGTTTTTTTGAGAAATCAGTTTAAAAAGCGTTGGTATGTTCAGGCTTCCGCTTGTTAAAAAAACAGGAAATCAGTCTTGAAGATGTAAGCCTAATCGGTTATGATAAAGTTAATCAAAGTAATGATTATAAAAAGTATAGTGCATTTCTTTCTTGACGATGATAAGTATGAGAGCATATACTACAATCCAGAGAAGAAAAATAGAAGTGCTTAGGAAGTTTAAGGCGGTGCTTACACCCGATTTCAGTATGTTTGTTGAAATGCCTATTGCATTGCAGCTTTTTGCCACGTTTAAAAACAGGTGGACAGGTGCATATTTGCAACAGCAGGGCATAAAGGTGATTCCGACTGTTCGATGGGGTGATTTAACAAGCTTTAATTTCTGCTTTGACGGGATTGAAAAAGGTAGCATTGTTGCAGTTTCAACGATAGGTGTGAAAAAGCAAAAATCTCATTTCATGCTTGGCTATAATGAAATGTTAAGCAGAATTAAGCCCGGTAAAATTATTTGCTATGGCAAGCCCTTTGACGAAATGAAGGGTGATATAATCGAAGTGGATTATGCCAAAACGAATAATTTGCAAAAATCAAACAGCAGTTTGTATATCAAAACCTTTTGCGGATATGTTGATAATACATATAGAAAAGGCGGCGGCTCTGCAAGCGGACAAAATTCCGGTAATCCTGAGCATGAGTTTGACGAAAACCTTGATATGCCGAAATTTCCGGGATATGAAAACAAAGCACCGGGTAAAAACTATGAATGGAGAGGCGGTAGTATTGATGAAAATAAAGGTGGTTGGTATAATCCTAAAACCAAGGAAACATTGCATTGGGATATGAGACATCCTGAGCCTCATGGTCCGCATTGGGATTATATAAATAAAAATGGCGGCTGGGAAAAATGGTTACCGTATTTTTTTCCAAATGGTTCTTGGGAACGAAAAATATATGATGACATGGGAGGCATTATAAATGGATAACAGCGACAGATGGGTTGAAAAATACGGCGAAAGCTTTATGGATTTTCCGCTAAAGGGCTTGAAATTCAAAAAGACGGCTTGGACGAAAAAGAACAATCATACCCATTGCCTTTTTTTGCGGAGATGAAATAACCGATGAGGAATATAACTATCATACCGAGAAGCAGGGATATGCGTCCACAACAAAATTTTGGTGGTCGTGCCCCGAATGCTTTGAGGTTTTCACGCAAAAATATAATTTGCCTGTTGTTAAAAATACCGTTAAAGATATAGAAACGGCTCTTTCACAATTTAAAACCGTTGTGATTTCTCTTGAAAATAAGCAATATTTCATTAAAAATACGGACGGCAAAATAACCGTCGAGCATAACAGTGTGAGAAAAAAGCTACGACAGTATTCTTTCAATGGAGAGAGAACAGCTTTTTTTACAGCAAGGCGCTCAGAGAAATTATTGACGATATTTTTTTGTGGGTTTTGTTGATTAAAAATATAATATTCATATTCAAAAAAAGGGGCTGTAAAAACAGCCTCTTTTTAAATTATTTACTTTTTTTGCGTATACAAAACAGATAGTACAAAAAAACAAGAAATCAGTCTTGAAGATGTAAACTTAATAGGTTATGATAAAGTTAATTATAATACACGGCAAGATGCTTGTACTTGCCGTGAGAGGAGAAAACATATGGAGTGATTGTCGGCAAACACTTGTGTTTGCTCTAATCACGCAATATGTTTTGACGATATGCTTGGCTATAATGAAATGTAAAGCAGAATTAAGCCGAGTAAAATTATTTGCTATGGCAAGCCCTTTGACGAAATGAAGGGTGATATAATCGAAGTTGATTATGCCAAAACGAATAATTTGCAAAAAAATCAAACAGCGGTTTGTATATCAAAACCCTTTTTACGTATATGTTGATAATACATATAGAAAAGGCGGAGGCTCTGCAAGCAGACAAAGCTCCGGCAGTCCCGAGCCGGAATAGGCTTGAATTCCGAAAGACAAAGAATCAGAAAGATTTTTAGGCAAACCGGGAGAAATAAAAGAAACGTTTGATAAAAACGGTGAACGAAGGATAACAAAAATAGGCGAAAATGGAAAAGCTGTCAAAGAAAGGCACTATTCTGATCATAAAAAAAGGGCATAAGCATTCTAATCCACATGACCATAATATTGATTGGAGCAACGGACATCCAAATTTATCTTCACCGATAAATTATTCAAAAGATAACATTCCCGAATTTAAATCAAAGGAGATATTAAAAATGTATGTCAAAAACGATCATATCCTTGAATACCCCAAATACAGGGATGTAAATGATTTTAAGGAAAGTTTAATTCACGGCAGAGAAATTCAAATAAAATGGGACGGGATTGAATATTCGATTGAATACGAAGACGATTCTATGAATGATTTCTCCATATGCGAAGCAAACAGACCCGAAACCGAAGTCCATTTTAAATCGGTTGATGAATTATTAAATTCAAAATTAAATTCAAATATTTTTTTCTCAAGGATATAATTACAAAAAGCAGAAATCACTTGGAGAAATATTTAAAAACAGGGCTGAACAAAATGAATAATGATTATGTGAATAACGATTATGACGGAGATTACAAAAGCAAGGAAGAATTTTACGATTCCGTAGAGCGTCATTCAGAAATTGTTTTTGAATGGAAAGACAAATCGTACGAAATATGTTCTATGGACGGAAAACGCTGGTGGTTTTTCAATGTGACAGATGACACGGAGGTTATAGTAAATACAATAGAAGAACTTATGAATTGTGAAATTGATGGCGAAAGGCTTGTTGATATCTGCACAAAATTCACTGTCATTGAAAGAACATTTTAATTTTCATAAAAAAATTACTTATAATAAGTTTTTTTACTGAATTACCATTCTACTACTCAAAAATGTGCTGTATAGTAGTGTGACAAATTTTGAAAAATTAAATCAGAAGGCATCAAACGGGAGTCATTTAGAAATTTTGGGTGCCGAATATGTTCTGAATGTGTTTGCGATAAAATGAATTTATAAAAACCGTTTTTTTATACATATTATATGAATTATTGGCTTTTTGGACAGCAGTTGTTATTAGTGTTAGAAAAGGGCAAAAAATTAAGCCAAACTTTGAAAAATTTGGCTTAATTACTGTGGTACGCCGGAAGGGATTCGAACCCCCGACCTTCTGGTTCGTAGCCAGACACTCTATCCAACTGAGCTACCGGCGCAAATGCATTATATATTTAATGCTTAAATAATATAGCACATTCAAAAAGGAAATGCAAGAGTTTTTTTGCATAATATGCAAATTTACGCAAAACACTGTGAACGGTGCGGGCGAAAAGGAAAAATTTGCGCTCTTGCATTATCCGATTTGGATTTGCGTTAAAAAAAGTTTTGTTATTTTTGGTTTTTAATAAAGTCGTCGAGTATATCCGCCGCCATTTTGCAAAGCTCCGAGCAGGGGCGCTTTCTGTAATATTCCGCCGTTCTGGCTTCGGGAGTGGGGGCAGGGCGCTCGTTTTTATCAAGCCCAAGCAAAACGCGGCAGATTATTGAGCCGTTTTCCGCTTCAAATCTTTTTGCAACCTCTTGCACCATTGCATAAACAGCTGCTCTGCCGCAGCCGCCGTAAAGATTTGAAATAACATATGTCATCCCGGAAACGGTGCCGCAAACCTCGCGCATTCTGCCCATTCCGCCGCCGAAGCCGATTGTTTGTCTTTCAACGAGCTCCTCGCTCAGACCCATTTCGGGGCAAAAAGCAAGCGCCACAGCCTGCGAGCAGTTTTTGCCGCATTCAAAGTACTTTTTTGCAATTTCGCCTTTTGTCATTATTGTGCAACCTCCGCTGCCGAGAATTTGGCGGTGAGGTTAACATCACCGTTTACATTAACGGTGTATTTGCTGCCGGAGGCAACAAGCTCGCCTGTTTTGTTATCGTACCAGCCGTCGAATTTATAGCCTGCGTCCGGTGTTGCCGTAAGCGAAGCTTTTTTGCCTTTTTCGTAGTTGCCGTCGCCCGAAACGGAGCCGTTGCCGTCCACATCTATATATACATTATATTTAACGGCTTTTGTGGTGGTTTCTTTTTCCGTTGTTTTTTCGGTGGTGGATTCGGTGGTGGTTTCTTTTTCTGTGGTTGTGGTGGACTTAACGGTGGTGTGCTTTGTTGTTGAAAGCTCGGTCGTTTGTGAAACGGAGGCTGACGGCAGAGTAGTTGTTTCTTTTTTATTTTTTACGGAAGCGGAAACAACAATGCCCACAATCATTGCCACAAGAATAACGGCAAGCACTATTATAATAATGATATTGCGTTTGTTTTTCTTTTCTTCATCCTCATCGTTTTCATTAAGCGGGGTGCCTTTTTGAGGCGCGGGCTGATTGATTTCGTCAAGCTGCGAAACATTGGGGATTATTTTGGTGTTGCCGTCATCGCTTTCGGGGTTGATTTCGTTGTCCTCATCATAAAGCGGCGAGCCGCAGTTTTCGCAAATGTATCTGCCTTCTTCATTATCAAAACCGCAGTTTTTTTACATCTCATTGTTTTTTTACCTCGCAAACAAATATATAGGTTTAATGCGAGTATAACACAGAAAAATTTGAAATAACAACACTATATAGGCTAAAGAAATAATAATAATTTGGCTAATTTCCATTTTTGGTATTGACTTTTTGACGAATTTATAATAAATTTAAAGAGTAGCAATTTAGTTATGCTTAGTTCGTACTGAAAGGGGTACCAAAAAGTAATGAAGAAAAACAATTAAAAAAAGATTCTTGGCGTTGTTCTCGTTGCTTCCTTCGTTTTTGCTCTTGCAGGCTGCGCGAAGATCAATTATGTAACAAACGGAACAATCAAAGCTATCAAAGAGGTTCAGGACGGCACTTATAAAAACGGCGGTGCAAATGCTTCCGCCGAGGGAGAGCAGCAGTCCGAAGTAACTATTGATGAATTTGTTGCCGGCACTTACGGCGGCGTTGAATTCAAAACGGTTGAAGATGTTGTTAACTACTATGTAGAGTGCTATAACAATACAAAGTCTCAAACAGCTTCTTACACTGAAAACGGCGAAGCAAAAACATATTATTCTTTGCTCGGCGAAGAAAAGCTTAAAATAGAATCTGTTCTTATCGAGGGCAAAGAAAATTCCGTTATTAACGGTATCGTTCCCGGCATCGTAGACAGCTTATTCCAGGCAAGCACATACGGCCTTCCGCCCTGCAACAACAGAGATCCCAAGCTTGATAACTCTAACGGCAGCGATACGGATCCGGGCGAATTTGATTTCAGAACATCATATTTCACTCCCGATGATTGCTTGGCTGCAAATGTTAAAGAGCAGGACGGCAAGATCGTTCTTACCATCCTTCCTAAGGAAGGCTCAATGTCATTGCGCGGCGTTGACTCTCAAGGTCGTTTCTTTGAGGTTCTCGGCGATATCGGCGCAACCGTTGATTCTATCTCCGCTCTTTCATGGGCAAGCGGCACAACGGAAGAAAACTGCAAGGTTATCTATTCCGGCGGTACGGGCACAATCACAATCGATCCCGCAACAAAAACTGTAACTGCTGCAGATTACCACATGGCTGTTAACGTTGAAGTTAACCATGCAAATGTTGCCGTTATTAAGGACAAGAGCGCGGTTGTTAAGATTTCTTATGATTTGACTTATCCCGCATCTGCAGAATACCTTAAATCATCTAAGGGCATCACTCAAGCATAAAATAATGCATAACTAAAAATAAACGGTTTAATGCTCCGCTGCAAATTGTTAATTTTGCGGCGGAGCTTATTTTTTTGTTGAATAATAACAGAACATATGTTATTATAATTTAAATGCGCGGATTGCCGTGCACATTAAAAAAACAGGAGAATGCTTATGAGCGAAAAAAATTGCCCAATATGGATTACGATGCCGACGAGGTTATCGGCGATTTCAAATCAAAAATTCAAATGGCCTAAAAAAAGATGAGGTTGAAGTTATAACAAAGCCGGAAAAAGCTCGGCATTAAGCTGCTTGTTTCCACTTTGCTCACGATTATAGCCGGCGGCATCGCATATTATATTATGTTGCCCGCAATGAATTTTTAAGGATACTCAGCTTTATTCCTTTATAATTCTTATTTTTGGCTTTATTTATGGTTTTCCTTTTGCGCTGATTTGCAAGGCAAATAAAAATAGAACGCAGGGAATATATCAAAAGGCGTGCAATCGTGCCCGCCGCAATTGCCGTGGTGCTGGTGGTTGTTATGCTTATCGGATGGCTTTTCGGCGCAACGATTTTCAGAGCTTCATCATACAGCAAAATGATGCCGATAACAACAAGCGATTTTGCAACGGATTTCAGCGATATTGATATTGACTCTGTGCCCAGAATAGATGAATCAAGAGCGCTTACTCTTGCCGATCAGCAGCTTGGCTCACTTTCCGAATATAAGAGCCAATATGTTGTTTCGGACACCACCACAATGGTGAACTACAACGGCAGACCCGTAAGAGTGGCCTATCTTGAATACGCCAATTTCTTTAAATGGGTAAACAACACCAAAAACGGCTTGCCGGCTTATATGATTGTGGATCTTGTTTCGCAAAAGGTTACCGTTGTGAACTGCAACGAGCAATTCGGCGGCAGTATTAAATACAGCCCCACGGAGCTTTTCAACAAAAAGCTTATCCGCCATATCAGATTTCAATATCCCACCGCGCTTTTTGGATACGCCGAATTTTGAAATCACGGATGACGGCCATCCTTATTGGATTACCGCCGTGCTTGATAAAACCATCGGCCTTTTCGGCGGCACGGATGTTAAGGGCGTTGTTATTACGGACGCGCTCACGGGCGAAAAGCACTTATCATGATATAGACGAGGTTCGTTCAAATTCAGACCTTGAATGGGTGGACGCCGTTTATTCGCCGACTCTCCTTTTGCAGCAATATAACTATTACGGAAAACTTCAAAACGGCTTTTGGAACTCTATTATTTTCCAAAACGATGTTAATGTTGCTTCCGACGGTTACGGCTATGTTGCCATGGATGATGATATTTGGGTTTACACCGGTGTAACCTCTTCGGAGGGCGACACCTCAAACTTCGGCTTCATTCTCAGCAACAGGCGCACCAAGGAAACAAGATATTATCAAAACGGCGGCGCTATTGAGGTCTCCGCACAGCAATCTGCGCAGGATGCGGTTCAAAACTATAAATATTACGCCACATTCCCGATTTTGCTTGACATAGACAATCAGCCCACCTACTTCATGAGCCTCTACGGCGACAGTAATACGGTTAAGGGCTATGCTCTTGTTAATTTAGATGATAAAACAATTGTAGGCACCGGCTTGCTTGATGAGATGAAGAGCGACGCCAAAGCACTCAACGCAGCGGTTGAAAACTATGTTCAGGCGATGAAGGATAAGGGCAAGATTGACAGCGATGTTAATGTTGACGATTATCTTGTAAGCGACAATGCTTCGGGCGGTCAGTCGCAAACAACACAGCAGGGCGACAATCAGCAAAGCGCGTCAACTGCGGAAAACGGAAAAATCACCGGCAAGGTTGAATCCGTTAAAACAAGCGTAAACGACGGCAACACTTATTACTACCTTGAAATAGACGGCAAATACTACTATATTGCCGCCAAGGATTGCATGGATGTGCTGCTTATTTCTGCGGGCGACACGGTAACCGTTACTCCTGGAGAGGAAAGCAACGGTGTATTTGTTGCCGCAAGCAATGTTGAAAGATAATTGAATAAAACGCGATTTTAAATTTATTATGAGCAAAGGCTTTTGCCTTTGCTGCAGCGTGTTGAAAAAGTATTTTCGACACGCTGCAGGCTGTTGAGAAAGGTTCTAAATTTCGTTTTCTTGCGAAGGAAGATGTACGATGGTACCTCGACAGAGCAAAAAACGAGAAACGCCGAAAGTGCCGCAAATTCGATATTTGCGGCACTTTTACAATCACTCCGAGTGCGATAAATCACACCAACCTCCCTTTACACACGGGAGGCATTAAGCGGTTAATTTATTTTATCGGCGCGGTTTGGGAGCTTTATCGACAGTCTGGAGCAAAGGCTTTATGCCTTTGCTCTTTTTATGCCTTTTGCCGAGCCGAAGGCAAAAAGGCCGACAAAATCGTGTTGCGTTTGATTTCTTAAGCATATTTTTCAATCGGCGTTTTTTTCAAAAAAATATGCATAAAATCCGAATAAAAAAATTTTTTTTGCAACTTTTTTTGAAAAAAATATAGCGTTTTGAGGCTATATTTTTTTGCGCTGTTCGGGCTATAGGTGAGAGCAGCTTTTGCAATCGAGAATTTTGAAGGAGGAATTTATACGGCAAGAAAGAAAAAAACAACCAAAGATGAAGTGCGCGAAGGCTTAAAGCGCCTTGCTTTCGGAGAGATAAAGGACGCAGTGCTTCTTCTTTTTGCTCAGGAGGGTGATATACTTTCGCAGCTGCCGGGGCTTGATCTTTACAACATCAGCGAAATCAAGCGGCCCAAGGGCGGCGGAATGGAAATTAAGTTTTTTGACCGAATTAAGGCTCTTGAAAAGCTTTCGGAGCTGGACGGCGAAACTCATTCTGAGCCGCTTAGCTTTTACAGAGCCCTTGAGGAAAGCGCAAAACGCATATCAAAGCCGCAGGGAGATGATCCCGTTGAATAGCTTTGTGCCGTTTTCCGAAAAGCAGCTTGCCGTGCTCACCTGGTGGTGCAACGGCAGCCCCTCAAAGGATAAAAACGGAATTATATGCGACGGTGCCGTAAGATCCGGCAAAACACTTTGCATGAGCATTTCGTTTGTGAGCTGGGCGTTTTACCGCTTCAGCGGAGCGTCGTTTGCCTTTTGCGGAAAAACGGTTTCCTCTTTGCGGCGAAATGTGATAACGCCTTTGCTGCCGCTTCTTTCCTCGTTCGGGTTTAACTGTGATTTTAAAATCAGCCGAAATTGCATTGAAATCGAAAAGGGCGGCGCGGTGAATCGGTTTTATCTTTTCGGCGGAAGGGATGAATCCTCCGCATCCCTTATTCAGGGTATGACCCTGGGCGGCGTTTTGCTTGATGAGGTGGCGCTTATGCCGCGCTCTTTTGTTGAGCAGGCGCTTGCAAGATGCTCTCTTGAAAATTCAAAGTTTTGGTTTAATTGCAATCCGGAGCACCCGTTTCACTGGTTTTATAATGAATGGATAAAGAAGAAAGACCAAAAAAACATGCTTTATCTTCATTTTACCATGCAGGATAATCCTTCGCTTTCACCGGCGGTTATAAACCGATATAAAAGCCTTTACAGCGGCGCGTTTTATGAGCGGTTTATAGACGGAAAATGGGTGGCGGCAGACGGACTTGTGTATCCGATGTTTGATGCAAACAGGCACATTGCCGAGGCAAACGGCGAATTTTCAAAATATTATTTATCGTGCGATTACGGCACGGTGAATCCCTTTTCGCTTGGCCTGTGGGGCAAATGCGGCGATAAATGGTTCAGAATAGATGAATACTATCATTCCGCACGCGATGCCGGGCTGCAGCTTACGGATGAGGAATATTACGATAAGCTCTGCGCTCTTGCGGGCGGCAGAAAAATTGAGGCGCTTATCATAGACCCCTCTGCCGCCAGCTTTGCGCAAACCGTTCGCCGCCACGGAAAATACAGGGTTGTTAAAGCGCAAAACGATGTGCTCGGAGGAATAAACCTTGTGTGCCAGGCACTTAAAAACGGCAATATCTTTTTTTATCCCCGCTGCGCCGATACCATTCGCGAATTTTCGCTTTACAGATGGGATAACGGAATAAAAAGAGATGCGCCGAAAAAAGAAAACGACCACGCAATGGATGATATTCGCTATTTTGTTTCCACCGTTTTAAACGGCGGCGGAAACGGCGGCGAACTTTACACCTTTGCGGTAGAAAGGATGTGAGGCATTGGGGCTTTTCAGCAAAAAAAATTCGGGCGGCGAAAAAATTTCAGCCGCGGCGGTGCAAACAGGCTCGTGCGCGCGGCATCCCTTCGGCAGAGTGGCATTATACACACCGCTGGGCACGAACGGGCATGTGTACGCTTCGCTTCGTGAAAGCGTGCCCATTATCGACGCCGCCGTGTTAAAAATAATCCGGCTTGTAAATGATTTTAAGTTTGAAACCGGCGATGAAGCCGTTGACAGGGATTTGAACGGCTTTTTTGAAAGCATAAATGTTGGCGGCAATCAAATCGGCATTGACGCATTTGTTTCGTCCTATTTATCCGATTTGCTTACTTACGGCAGTGCCGTCGGCGAAATGATTGCGGATGACAACGGGTTTTACGCGCTTTATAACGGCGAGCTTGCAACGCTTGAAGTTAAGCGCGCCGAAAACGGCTTTGACATTGAATTTTATAACGGCAGTGAAAAAATCGCCCGCCAGGATTTGATTTTGTTTACGGCGCTTAATCCGAAGCCCGGAGAGATAACGGGCACAAGCCTTTTGAGCGGATTGCCGTTTATAGCCGATATTTTTGCTTACGGTTTATAACACCATTGGCGAAAATTGGGAGCACGCCGGGAATTTGCGGTATGCCGTAACATATAAACCGGGCGGAGACGGCACCGATTCCGTTTCCGCGCAGGCGAGGGCAAAGCAAATCTGCTCTGCTTGGCAGGAGGCCATGAGCAGCAAGGATTCCGTTAAGGATTTTGTTGCCGTGGGTGATGTGAGCGTTAAGGTTATAGGTGCCGATAACAATGTGCTTTCAAGCGAAATCCCCGTGCGCCAGCTAACGGAGCAAATCATTGCCAAAACGGGTCTGCCGCCGTATATGCTTGGGCTTTCGTGGAGCACCACGGAGCGAATGAGCATTCAGCAGGCGGATATGCTTACCACGGAGCTTAAAGCATACAGAAAAGTCATAACCCCCGTGCTTATAAAAATCGCAAGGAAATATTTGGATATTAAATCCGTTTGGTTGCCCGTTAATGTGAAATGGGCAGATATCACCCTGCAGGATGAAACGGAGCATGCAAAGGCTCGCCTTTATAATGCACAGGCGGATAATGCCGCTGCGGAAAACGCGGCAAATCAAAAGGAGGTTTCCGATTGAGAGAAGGATTTATCGAAAAGGGCTACACACCCGAAGAATCCGATTACGAAAAAATAAGAAAATTCACCCGCAGAGATTTTGAAAAGGATGAGCTTTATGTGTTTGAAGTTTCCCTTTGCAACAACGATGTGGACAGGGATAATGAAAAATTTTCCGTTGCCGCTCTAAACGAGCTTGCAAAGCAATTTGTGGGCAAAACGGGAATAAAAAACCATTCCATGAGGGCGGAGGATCAAAGCGCAAGGATTTTTGAAACCCGTGTGGAGCGGATTCCCGGCAGAAAAACCGCAGACGGCGAGGATTTTTACACTCTGCGCGCAAAAGCCTATATGGTGAGAAGCGAAGCCACGGCTCAGCTCATAACGGATATTGACGCGGGAATAAAGAAAGAGGTTTCCGTTTCATGCAGTGCGGAAAAAAGAATTTGCTCCGTTTGCGGCAAGGATAAAAGCCGCGAATATTGCGGCCATGTTGCCGGAAAAAGCTACGGCGGCAAAAAATGCTTTACCGTGCTTGACGGAATTGCGGATGCTTATGAATTCAGCTTTGTTGCCGTGCCTGCTCAAAAAGAGGCAGGAGTTGAAAAAAATCATTCGGCGGGCTTGCCGAAAAGGACGATGTTGAAAAAAATGCTTTCCGGCGGCGGTGAAATAACGCTTTCCTCCGGCCAGGCAGAATCAATAAAAGCCTTTCTTGATAATATGAGCGATGACGCCGAGCTTGGCAGGGAATACAGAAAAAAAGCATTATAGGCGAGCTTGTGCGCCTGTGCGGCAAAGCACTGCCGAAAAATGGACAAATCGGCATTCGAAAGTGTTGCGCAGGTTATGACGGCAAAGGAACTTTTTGCTTTTAAAAACGCTTTTGAGGGCTGCGCGGCGGAAAATTCAAAGCCTGCTCCGCAGCTTGCAAGGGCACAAACAGCAAAGCGCGCAGACAACGGAAAATTTAAAATTTAGGAGGAAGTTTTATGAACATCAATCACTATTCATATAAGGGCATCGGCGAAACGGTGCTTACCTTTAAAAACATATAAAAAAATCTTAATAAAGGCGATTTTATAAGGCTTGATAGCGAAGGCACTGCCGTGCTTGCGGATGCAAACAGCGAATTTGTGGGCGTTGTGCTTGCGGTTTGCGAGGATCATGTTTCCGTTTTTGGTTAAGGGCTTTATTGAATTGCCAATGTCTTCCGCATCCGCATTTCCGGCAACGGGCTATCAATATGTGGTTTCGGACGGCAAAGGCGGCGTATTAAGCGCAAGCACAGGCAAGTGTCCGCGCCTTGTTGTTTCGGCGCCTGTGAGAACTTTAAAAGCAGGAATTATTCTTTAATCAGGGAGGAACTTAATTATGGCATTTGATAATATTAAACTTGATAAGGGACTTTATTCAACCACAAAAGGCTTTACGGCCTCGCTTGAGGAAATAGACCCTTCCGAAAATTATATCGGCACCGAGCTGGAAGGGCTTGACGCCTATCAAAGGCAGCTTAAAAGATTTGATATAAAAAGTGAGCGGCAGGGATTCGGACTGCGTTTCAAAAATTTTTTTCAGCAGCACGGATTCGGCAGCGCTTTTCCCCGAATATATCAGCAGAGCCGTGGCACAGGGCATGGAGGAAAACGATGTGCTTTCAAAGATGGTTGCCACCACAACGATTATCGATTCGCTCGATTACCGCTCCGTGCAGCTTGCAACGGATAAGGCGGATAAAGAACTTGCCGCAGTGGGTGAGGGCGCTTTGATTCCGCAAACGGAAATCAAAACAAACGATAACCTCACCAAGCTTCACAAAAGGGGCAGAATGCTTGTGGCTTCTTATGAAGCAATCAAGTATCAAAAGCTTGATCTTTTCACCCTTATTATGAAGCAGCTCGGCGCTCATATTGCAACAAGCCAATATGTTGACGCAATCGAAACAATTCTTTACGGCAGCACAAATACTATGAGTGCAAAGAAAAATCCGCCTACATATTCCGATCTTGTTGAAATGTGGCTTGAGCTTTCACCGTATAAAATGACAACCGTTGTCGCGGCGTCGGATCAATATAAAGCGATTATGAATATGGCGGAATTTAAGGATTCAAACGCAGGGCTGAATTTCCATGCCACAGGCAAGCTTATTACTCCGCTCGGTGCGGATTTGCTTAAATACGACGATATGCCGGATAACTCCATTTTTGTGCTTGATAAAAACGCAGCAGTTGAAAAAGTGCAGGCAGGCGGCGTTGTAACCGAATACGATAAGCTTATCGACCGCCAGCTTGAAAGAGCTTCTATCACCGTTACAACCGGTTTCTCTTTGCTTGATGAAAAAGCAACGCTCGGCTGCAGCTTCGGTGGATGATATGCTGCTTAACAAGCAAAATGTTATTGCCTGCATAAAAAGAATTGGGCAGCTTTGAAAGCGGATTTGAAAAAGATTATGAAAAAATAATCGAATATGCATGCAGGGGCGTTGAAGCCGAGGCTGCGCCGATCGGCGAGTCGGAAAGCACTCAGCTGATTTTTCTTGCCGCGGCAAGGGCTTATTATGCAATTTGCATAACGCAAGAGACTTCCGACGACTTTACGTCTTTTACCGCCGGAGATGTAACAATCGCCGGCATGCCAAGCAAAAGCGCGCGTGCAAAGGAAATCCTCGATTTGGCAAAGCAGGGCGCCGCTGCCTATTTAAAGGACGATGGCTTTGCGTTTGTGGAGGTGTAGCCGTGAGCGTTTGTGAAACCGTTAAAAAAGGGCTTGTGAAAACGGGCAAGCAGGTTTATCTTGCCGAGGGTGAGTGGGTTTCCGCACCGTTTTATGCCGTGGTGGCGCAAAAGTGGCGAAGCAACAAATCAAATTTTGAGCCGAATCAAACGCCCGTCGGCGAGGTGTGCCCCGATTATTTCACATATGTGGGCCCGTATGACCATGATATATGCGCCCTTTCGGACAACGCTGTGCTGATTTACGGCAACGATAAGTTTATTTTTAAAAAGAAAGAGCGCGTGACCGTGGGCGGCGAGCTTTGCTTTTATTGGGCAATCGCACGCCGCGTTTATGATTCGGAGGAGGAATTATGACGGATGTTGATTCTTTGCTTTCCGAGCTTATTGAAAAAATAAAGGCGGATGAATTTTTCTCCGATATCACCGTCGCCAAATCATACGCCTCCGCCGTTAAGCCCACCTGCCCTGCAAGGGCAACGGTGATTTGCGGCTTTGTCGGCGGCAGCGTACAAAACACGGCACTGGAGCAAGATATAAGGGCGGGAAGTTTAACTCTTTTTGCGGATATCTATGTGCCGTGGAGCATGCTCGGATTTGATATTGCACAGGCAGTGAGCCGAATTTGCGCGGCGGCGTATTCGGATAATGTTTCAGCCGTTAAGCTGAATGAAGCCCACTCGCACACAAAGGTGCAATGCTTTGTTCGGCGCACGGAAATAACATATTCCGATATTTTTAAATTTGCGGGCGGTGATTAAAACGGAAAACGATAATATCGAATATTTAAGCACGGAGGAGCTTTCCGAATATTTGCGGCTTGATTCGATGAGGTATGATTATGTGCCGCAAAGCGAATTATAAAAAGCCGTAATCACTTGGTGTGCCGTGCAAAGAGAGTGTATCTTTGCACGCGTTAAAAAGGCCGCAGGGGTGCGCCTGCGGCCGCTTTTGAAAAAGGAAGGTGCTTATTGAAACTCAAATACAAGGATTTTGAATTTTTTTCAAAATCCGCAAAAAAATATCCTTTAAAAAAATCAAAAATCAAGCGGCTTTGAAGCCTTTGTTGGGCTTCGGCACGGCGGCGCAGGAAATATGCTATGATGCCGCGGTTATAAAAAAATATCCGGCAGGTTTTACGGGCACGAGGGCGAGGCGGCGGTTAAAAGGCTTTATGCCCTGCAAAGCCAAAAAGCACGCGGGTGCACTGCTTTTGCCGGGCGGCGATTATTTCAATGCTTTTTTCACATCTTTTGAAGCAACGCGCAATGCCGCAGAAAATTATATATCGTATTCCGCACAGTTTACGGAATCGCAAACGGGCAAATCGGCAAGCTTGGTTTGCAAAAGCACTGTGGCACTCGAAAATGAAAACGCATTTGAAATCGCGGCGCGGTGCGGCGTTTCGGTTGAGAAAATTATGAGGCTGAACTGCTTTAAAACCCCGTTTGATGTGCCTTTGGGAACGAGGGTGATTATAAATTGACTTTTTGAAATATACGATATAAACGGCAATGCGGTGCAGGCGGACAATATTTTGTCTTACGAGCTTGTGAGCGAAACCTCCGCCGCGTGCGACGGCTTGCAGATTAAATTTATCTGCGCCGAAAGCTGCGTTAAAATCGGCAAAATCATTGCGCGCCGAGGCGGTGAAAAAATATTTTGCGGCTTTGCGGATAAGCAAAAAAAGCGTGCTGACAGACGGCGGATATATTTATGTTTACGCCAGAAGCGGCGGCAGTGTTTTTGGTGGATAACGAGGCGATTCCCTGCGAATACAGGCACCCCACATCAAAACAGCTTTGGCTGTGCTGTGCAGAGCCTTTCGGAATTAAATTTGCACTGCCGCAAGTTGCTTCGCAAGGCTCATATGCCGTTCAAAAAGGCAAAAGCTGCTATGCGGCGATAAACGATTTTATGCTTTATACCCACGGCACGGCAATTTATGTTTCACCGGAAAACGAGCTTAAAGCGTTCGAGAAAAACGGCAATATAATCGCCGCCGATGAAAAAGATGTGATTTCCGCTGCTGTTGTTTACGACAGAAGTGCCGTTATAAGCCGCGTGGATTACAAAATCAATCCTGCCGATAAATATATTTATCATCTTGAAAGCAAGCTTGCCGCGGAAAATTCTGTTTTGCGCAGGCGGCTTGTTAATCTTTCGGCGCTTCCGCCGTGGCAGCGCGATAAAAAATGCGTGCAAATGCTGAAAAATTCCGAAAAATCATTTTGCACGGTGCAGGTCGTTTTCTCCCGCGATGCCGATTTTAAGCTTGCGGGGCGCGTAACATTGCCGTTTAAAGGCTTTGAAGGGCAGGCTTTTATCGTGATGAAAACAATAAGAGCAAAAAATGCCGGCGGAGAAACCACAACCGTGCATTTTATCCCGGAAACGGAGGAGGGTTACTTAAATTATGTGGCTGAACAAAAAAATTATAATTCGCAGGCGGAAAGTTTTGCGGAAAAGGGCACGGTTACCCTCGGAGGCACAGCGAATGTGGACGCGGGCGAGGGCAACAGAAATGCCGAGGTTTATGCGCCTTACGGCTATTCTTTTTGCGCACCCGCGGGTGAAGAGGTTTTGATTATCGGCAGTCCGTTCGGCGGTGCGATAGCAGGCACAAAAAGCCGTGCAGTCGAATTTGAAAAACGGTGAAATAAAAAAATATGCTCTCTTTCGGGAGCTTATATTTTGCTTAGGTCAGACGGCAGCGTTGTTATAAACGGAGCGGTAATAGGCAAAAACGGAAAAATAACCGAAAAAAATTAGAAAGGCAGGGTGCGAATGGCTCAAACCAATGCGGCCTCGGCAGATGAAGACGAGGCTTTTGAAAACGCGAAAAGAATTTTAAATTCAAAAAAAGGCTCTTTTTATCCCGAGCCGGAATACGGAATTGCGGCAAATCCCTCGGATGAAAGCGAGGCGGCGTGCCTTGTCGGTGAGGCGCTTAAATCGGCAGACGGCGTTTTTGTTGCCGCCGCCGAAAAAGCGGAAAACGCATATAAAATAACGCTTATTGCAAACGGAAAGGAAAGGACGGTGAATATTGAATTTTGAGCTTAACATATAATCAAATTTTAACTCGGATGCGCAGCGCTTTTTTTATGATGAATGCGGCGAAAAATATAAAAAAATTATTCGGAAACGGATATGAAATTTAAGGCGGTTGCAAGCGAGATTTATGCGGCCGCCGCAAATGCAGATTTCGTGCTGAAACAGGCTTTTTGCAAAAAAACCGCTTTGGGCAAATATCTTGACATGCATGCCGAAATGCGCGGCATAAAAAGAGAAAAAACGGGAAGAAAGGCGGCAGGCATTATAACTTTTTCCGTGCCCGCCGATTTAAACAGGGAGGTTGAAATTCCCGAAGAACACGGTTTGTTCTGATAAGGATAATCCGCTGGTGCAGTTTAAAACCACAGAAAGCGTTGTGTGCCCTGCGGGGCAAAGCAGCGTGAGTGCCAAGTGCGAGGCACTTGCGAACGGATCGGAGTTTAATTGCGCTGCAAACAGAATTACCGTTATGGTGAACCCGCCGGATTATGTAAGCACGGTAACAAATAACAGCGCGATAATCGGCGGCAGTGACGAGGAAAGCGACGAAGCGATCAGAAGCCGTATTTTGCAATCGTATGCAGGCAAGTTTAATTATTTGACGGAGGACGCTTATAAACAGCTTGCCCTTAAAGTTGACGGCGTGCTCGACGCGGCGTTTGCTTACGATCAAAGCAAAAATTGCATGCAAATTTGCATAAAAGCGGCAGGCGATAATCTTACAACCGGCATTGAATCACAGCTCAGCAGTGCGTTTTGGGAATATAAATATGCGGGCATGCAATATGAATATATAACGGCAACACCGCAGAAGTTTTCCGCGTTTGCGGCAATCAAGGTTTCCGCCGGTGCGGATAAATCCTCGGTAAAGGCCGCCGCAGAGGAAAAAATCACGCAGCTGTGCTCTGCAACAAAAATCGGGCAGAATATATCATCTACGGCTTTGGTGCTCGGTTTATCAGCGATAGACGGAATCGAATATGCCGAGGTTTCGCTTTCGCCCTCCGCCGCGGGTGTTGCGGTTTGCGATTCGCTCGCTTATCTTTCGCTTGAAAGCGTGGAGGCGGATGTGTATGAGTAACGCATATGAAAGGCTGATTTCACTTTGCGAAAACGCGGGAATTCCTGCGTTGCCGAAAAGCGTTGCCGCAGCCGAAATGCGCGGCTGTTCCGCGGGGGTGCAGCTCCTTTATGATATGCTCGACCGCGGGCTTGCGAATGTTTTTGCGCAAAGCTGCGATGAAGCCGGGCTTGCCGAATATTGCTCGCTGCTTTCGCTTGTGCCTGCCGAAACCGAGGATGAAACACGCGCGGCGGTAATTGAGCGGCTTTCATATGTGCCCGAGGTTGAAGCCTTTGATGAGTTTAGAGCCGCTTTCAATGCCATTAGCGATCTAAGCACGGTTTATGATCAGCAGGTTATTTGGTTCGGATTGTGGAATATTACACAGCAAGGGCTTTACGATATGGCGGATTTTCTTAAAAACAATTATCCGCTTGTTTCGGTTAATCCTTTTAAATTCGGTGCGATAAAGTGCGAAAAGCAGGATGAGCTGGATTTGCCTTGGTATATCAGGGACGGCTTTGAATTTCGCTTTTTTGTGTGGGACGGAATTGCGGAATAAATCACGCGGCGCGGCTGCTGCCGCTTTAAAACGCAGCCGGAAAGGTTGGTTAATATGAGTTCATCAAACAAAACCGCCAATTTGCAGCTTAACAGCTGGATAGGAACGGACAGGCCCAAGATGGCGGATTACAACAGCGATAACGAAAAAATAGACGCGGCTTTCGGCAGCCATACGGGCGATATGCAAACGCATCTTTCGCAGGAGGACAGGGAAAAGGCTTGAAACGCCGATATATGTCGGCACATATTTCGGTGACGGCGCAATAGAAAAAACAATCGCCACGGGCTGCCCGTTTGAGGCGTGCTATGCGTTGGTGTTTCCTCTTTCGGGTGCGGCGATTGTAACCAAGTTTGAAACGAAAGCCTGCACGCATTATTTTGCCGCTGCATCAAAGGCAGGTGCAAGTATCGGCCTGCGGATTTCGGGAAGTGACATAATTGTTAAGCAATCCACCTCCGCCACTGTGGGGAATGAATATGCCGCGCTTAATGCAAAGGGAGTTGGCTATTTTTACATTTTATTTAGGCAGCCGGTGTAAATGCAGCGCAAAATTTGATTTTGCGGTATTTAATTTGCTTTACTTTGGCGCGGTGTTATATTATAATGAGTTTGCTCGGCTCGGCCGATTGATTTCTTCAAAAAGGAAGTTGTGATATGATACTTGCAATAGATGTCGGAAACACGAATATAGTGCTCGGAGTTTGGAACGGCGATGAGCTTGTTTGCTGCGGCAGACTTTCAACGAATGTTATGGAAACCGAGATCGAATATTCGATGAAGCTGAAAACTTTTCTTGATATAAACGGCGTTTCGAATATTGACGGCGGCATAATTTCAAGCGTTGTTCCCGCACTTGTGCGCACGCTGAAGAAAGCCGTTATGCTCGTTTGCGGCAAGGAACTTATCATTGTCGGCCCCGGAATAAAAACAGGGCTTAATATTAAGCTTGACAATCCTGCCGAAATGGGCGCCGATTTGGTTGTGGGAGATGTGGCGGTTATAAACAAATATCCGCTTCCCGCCGTGCTTTTTGATATCGGCACGGCCACAACGGCCTCCGTTATAGATAAAAACGGCGCGCACCTCGGCGGCGCGATAATGTGCGGTGTTAAAACAGCCATAAATTCGCTTGCGAGCGGCACGGCTCAGCTGCCGCAAATCGATATTTCCGCCCCCTCCAAAATCATCGGCGCAAACACGATAGACGCAATGAAATGCGGCTCGGTTATCGGCACTGCGGCCATGATAGAGGGCATGGTTTCCCGCTTTGAGGAGGAACTTGGCGAAAAAAAGCAACGGTTGTTTTAACCGGCGGCCTTGCAAATGCCATTTCAAAGGCACTTAAAAATCGAAGTCGTTGTGGATGAAAAATTTGCTGCTGGACGGCTTAAAAAAATTATTTATAACAAGAATAAAAAAATAAATTAACTCCATTTATAATAATTTTATTTTTTTGCAGATTTCGGCAATGCGTTTTTAATGCGCGTTGCCGTTTTCTTTATATTTAAAAAAATTATTAAATATGCATGCACAAATCGTTCTCCTGTTCGATATGTTAATTTTTTAACAAAAGTTGCCAAATTGTAAATAGTGTGATAAACTTGTTTTGTATTTCATTATAGGAGGTCAATTGAGTGAAAGACGAAAATTAAAAAAATACGCGCAAGTGGCATATGACATTGTTACTCATGCGGCAAAGAAAAATCGGTTCAAGGCTGCCCGGCTCGGACAACGAGAAAAAGTACGCCGATTACATGGGCGATAAGCTCCGTGAAATCGGTATTGAGCCTAAGCAGGAGGAATTTGCGGTTTCGCCGAGGGCTTCTATCGGCGGTATTCCTTATGCCGGTTACGCAGGAATTATTTTTAAGCGTGCTTTCTTATTTTGCGCTTAAAATTGAAACGCTCTGGTTCGGCATGGCATTTTTTTCGGCATTGCCGTTGTTGTGTGGCTTGTGTTCAGCGTTTTTCCTTTATAAAAACATGGTTTGATATGTTTTTTTCAGGCAGCAAATTTCGCAAAAACACATACGGTGAGCTTCTTCCGCCGGACGGTAAATATGATTACACCATCATTCTTTCCGGCCATACGGACACAAGCTGGACCTGGCGCCATTCCGAGCATTCATATAAATATAAGCACAAGCCCGCTCTCGGCATGATTGCCACTTACGGCAAGGTCGGCTTCGGTGCACTTTGCGTTTTCTTTATGATCGGCGTTTCGATTGCAATGGCGGTTATTTACGGCGGTTGTTATTTCGGCGCTCAGTTTGCATATAACGCTTTTTATTCAGAATCTTTTGCCCGCTTGAATACGGCAATGCTGTTTATGCCCGCAATCACGGCTCTCGGCAGCTGCTTTGTTATTATGTGGGCGGATCCTCACGGGCGCAATGCCTCAAGAGGCGCAATGGATAATGCAACGGGCTGTGCACTCAGCTATGCCGTTACAAAGTATTTTGCCGAAAATCCCGACAAAATGCCTAAAAACTGCCGTATAGTTGATTTTAACTGCGGCTCTGAAGAAGCGGGCCTCAGAGGCTCTATGGCATTTGCCGAAGAACATAAAAACGATGATCTTACCAAAAATGCTTGGAATATAAACATCGATTCCGTTGCTGATAAGGAATATTTTGAGGTTGTTATTAAGGACGATTGGCAGTTCACCCGCTTTGACAAGGATCTTGAGCAAATGTTTAAGGACACCTTTAAGGAAGTGGGCGTTGAAAGCAAAACAAATTATTGCATTCACAACCCTGTAGGCGGATGCGACAGCACACCCCTCACAAAAGCGGGTATCAAATCCGTTACCTTTGCGGCTCAAAAATCCCGTGCTTACATATTATTATCACACATGGCGCGATATGCCCGAAAAGATTTGATATGGAAACGGTGGGCGACGGCTTTGAGGTTGTGCTCGGCGTTATCGATAAAATTGCCGCTTTCCAGGAGAAAAAAACGGCTTTTAACGGCCCTCAAAAAAATAATCGCGGCTTTGAGGAATGTTGAATAACTAAAATAATATAAAAAAATGGGGGCATTCCTGCACGGATGCCCCCATTTATTATGATTTCGTGCTCGGCAGCTTGATCGGAATGGCGTGATTTTGCTTTTGCACGCCGATTAAGTAGGCGGTAAATCGGTTGCATTAAACCGCACAGTGCTTGTTCAACAATAACCTTTGTTATAAATTTACATTTTTTTATGCCGAATTGCCGCTGCGTATTTGTATATAATGCTTGCATAAATTTTTTTAATGTGTGCTAAAATTCATATGTTGAATTTGTTTTTAAAGGGGAAAATTTATGAAAACAGCATTGGAATACAGTAAGGATTTCGACATAGACCGCCAGGTGGAATATGCCGTTAAGGGAATTACAAAGGTGTGCAGGCGCATCGGGCCCAGAAAGCCCGGCTCGCCGGAGGAATACAGGGCACAGCAGTGGTTTCAAAAGGATATGAAAAACTATTGTGAGGAAACCCGAATCGAGGAATTTACTCTGCACCGCCAAGGCTTTATGGGCTTTATTCCTTTCACGGTTGCCTGCGGAATCGCAAGCGTTTTTGTGAATTGGTTTGCAAGCCCGATTGCGGCGCTAATTCTTTGCATTTGCGCGTTTGTGCCGCTTGTTTTTTTGAATTTCTTATGTATAAGGAATTTGATGATTTTCTTTTCCCGAAGCAAACCTCTCACAATATGATTGCCGTAAGAAAGCCCAAGGGCGAGGTTAAGCAGCGCATAGTTATGGTGGGGCATTCCGATTCACAGTTTGAATGGACTCTCAATTACCTTATCGGCGGCCTTCAGGCGAAGCTTTTTGTTGAAATTCCCGCGGTTGTTGGTCTTATTGTGCAAACGGTGTTTGCACTTATGTGCATTATTGCCGGCAAGGGCGGCGCAGCCGTTAATATTCAAAGCGCAAGGTGGTTTTTCATTTTGTTCTTTGTTGTTTCCTGCGTTTTCATACCGTTTGAATTTGCTTTTCTTTTCTTCCAAAGCTGGACGAAATCCGTTCCCGGCGCTTCGGATAACCTTTCGGGCTGCTATGTGGGCATGGCTGCTGTTAAAGCGCTCGATGAGGCTAAGGTTCGCTTTGAAAACACCGAGGTCGTTGTGATTTGCTCCGGCTCGGAGGAAGCGGGCCTCAGAGGCTCAAAGGCATATGCCAAGGCTCATGAAAAAGAACTTAAAGAAATCCCAACCTGCGTTGTGGCGCTTGACACCTTCCGCGATTTGGAAACCATGGCTGTTTATCATCGCGATCTCTCAGGCACCTTGCAGCATCACGAAGGCACTAAGGTTTTGGTGCACGATGCCTGCGCAAACTGCGGATTTGATGTTAAATATGAATCTATTTACATAGGCGGCTCCGACGCCGCTTCGTTTACCCAGCGCGGAATCCCGGCAACGGGCTTTGCCGCAATGGATCCGGCTCCGCCGAGATATTATCACACCAGGCTTGACACTCCCGAAAATCTGCGCCCCGAGGCCATCAAAGCCGGCATAGAGATTATGATAGAGGCTTGTTGCATGTTTGATAAAGACGGCATAGACGGGCTTACAAATAGATAATAATTTATAAATAGAGATTAAAAAAAGCAGCGGCAGGCGATAAATTCGTTTGCCGCTGTTGATATATGCGCAAATTTGCGGTATAATCATTTGCGAAAAATGCAAACGCTTAAATTCGGATTAACAAGTGTTTTAACAAAGCTATGCGAGAAATCAGCAAACGAAAAACTTGTTCGGTTTACTCTCGCTTGCTTACCCGGAAAAGTGAGGAATTTTGATGAGACTTCTTGTTGTGGACGGCAACAGTATCATGAACAGGGCATTTTACGGAATTAAAGTGCTCACCACCAAAAGCGGAATATACACAAATGCCGTTTACGGCTTTTTGAATATTTTGCTCAGACTTAAAGAAATGTCGCAGGCAGAGGCAATTGCCGTTGCTTTTGATTTGCATGCGCCCACCTTCCGCCACAAAAATGTTTGCGGATTACAAAGCGGGCCGCCACGCAATGCCCGATGAACTGCGCTCGCAAATGCCGATGATAAAGGAAATATTAAAAAAAGCCTCGGAATCAAAAACTCTTGAATGTGAGGGCTGGGAGGCTGATGATATTCTCGGCACGCTCGCTCAAAAATGCCGTGAAAACGGCGATCTTTGCTTTATAGCAACCGGAGACAGAGATTCGCTTCAGCTGGCTCACGGCGGCGTAACGGTGCTTCTTGCTCACACAAAAGCAGGCAAAGCGGTAACCGACCCTTACGACGAAGCTGCCATTGAGGCAGAATACGGAGTTACTCCGCAGGAGCTTATTCAGGTTAAGGCGCTTCAGGGCGATTCCAGCGATAATATTCCCGGCGTTGCGGGGAGTCGGCGCGAAAAACGGCCCTTTCGCTTATTCACGATTATCATAATATTGATTATATTTACGAGCACCTCGATGAGCTTGAAATTAAGCCGGGCGTGCGTGAAAAAGCTGCGCCGTGATAAAGAAAAAAAGCATATCTTTCGCTTGATCTCGGCACAATCAGAACAAACGCCCCTGTTGATACAAATGCAGCCGATTATGTGCCTGCCGAAAAAAAGTGCGGATGCGGCAAGGCTTTTTGCTAAATATGAGCTTTTCAGCCTTATGGATAAGTTTGAGCTGAATATAAATGACGCGCATGAGCCGGAGCCCGAAAAAGGTAAACAGAAGTATAATCAAAAAAGAGGCAGATTATTCAAGCCTCGAATTCGGCGGCAAAGCATATTTTTACTGCGCCGTTTCGGAAAATGAAATCACCGATATTTATTTTGCAAACGGCGATGAAATCACGGCTGTTCATTCGTTTGACGAGGGACATGCCGAATTTATAAAAATCATTTTTTTGAAAGTGATGTTGAAAAAAATATTCTTACAACACAAAAATATCTTCACCGCCTTGCCGCTTCGCTCGGCACGGCTTGCAAAAAAATGTGCGCGGAGATTTAATGCTTTCGGCATATTTGCTTCGCCCGTCGGACAGTAATTATGAAATTTCCCACCTTTGTGCGGAATACGGCGTTTCCGTTCCCGAATATAAAAAAACGAGCTCGGCTCGGCAGATGAAAATGTTGTAAACGCTGCTGTGCTTGCCGATTTGTTTGCAAAAACGGATGAAAAAGCTTGAAGAAGCAAATCAAAAGGAACTTCTTGAAAATATCGAATTGCCGCTTGCGCGCGTCCTCGGCAAAATGGAAATCGCGGGCTTTGAGGTGGATAAAGAGGGTATAGAAAGCTTTTCGGATAAGCTTTTTGCAAGGATTAAGGAGCTTACATCGCAGATATACGAAGCCGCGGGGCACGAGTTTAACATAAATTCTCCAAAAGCAGCTCGGTGTTGTGCTGTTTGAAGAGCTGCAAATTCCCTGCAAAAAGAAAAACGAAAAAGCGGCTATTCCACAAAAGCGGAAATATTGGAGGAGCTTGCACCCGAATATCCGATAGTTAAGCTTATTTTGGAATACAGAAGCCTTTCAAAGCTGAAATCCACTTATTGCGACGGCCTATTAAAGGTTATCGCGGCGGACGGAAGAATTCACACTTCTTTTAATCAGGTTGAAACCCGCACGGGCAGAATTTCCTCGCTTGAGCCGAATTTGCAAAATATACCGATAAGAACGGAGCTGGGCAAGGAAATGCGCCGTTTCTTTGTTGCGGGAGAAGGCAAAACGCTGATTGACGCGGATTACAGCCAAATTGAGCTTCGCGTGCTTGCCGCTTTGGCAAACGATAAAAATATGATTGCCGCATTCAATAACGGCGAGGATATTCACCGCACCACGGCGGCGCAGGTGTTTAATCTGCCTGCCGAAATGGTAACTCCTTTATTGCGCTCGCGCGCCAAGGCGGTTAATTTCGGCATTGTTTACGGCATAGGCGCCTTCAGCCTAGCAAAGGATATCGGTGTTTCGGTTAAAGAGGCAAAGGATTATATAAACGGCTATTTAAATCATTTTTTTCGGGTGTTGCCGAATATATGAATAAAATGGTGGCGGACGCTAAGGAAAACGGCTACGCTCAAACTTTGTTTAAACGCCGCCGCTATTTGCCGGAGCTTGCGTCTTCAAATCACATGATGCGCGCTTTCGGCGAAAGAGTGGCAATGAATATGCCGATTCAGGGCACGGCCGCGGATATAATCAAAATCGCAATGATCAGGGTGGATAACCGCATTGAGAAGGAAAATATGAAATCACGCCTTATTTTGCAGGTGCACGACGAGCTTATAGTTGAGGCTCCGCTTGAAGAGGCGGATAAGGCCCTGCAAATCGTTACCGAAGAAATGGAAAACGCCTGCAAATTCAGCGTCAAGCTGCTTGCGGACGGCAAAATCGGCAAAACCTGGTATGAGGCTCATTAAAAAAATAAATTTAAGTGAAAAAAACAATGAAAACGGATTTTAAAATTATAAGGCTCACAACCGAATATACTGCGGATGTGGCAAAAATCGAAAGCGAATGTTTTTCGCGCCCGTGGAACGAAATTGCAATCGCCGCGGAGCTTGAAAATGAATTTTCGCGCTTTTATGTGGCGATAACGGGCGGCAAGGCCGTCGGTTATGTGGGCATTTATGCCCTCACGGGCGAGGCGGATATCGTTCGCGTGGCGGTTTTGCCCGAATATCGCGGCAGGGGAATTGCCCGCGCCGTGCTTACAAAAGCGCTTGATGAGGCTGATTGCGATGTTTTTCTTGATGTGCGCGAAAGCAATGCGCCCGCGATTGCACTTTATAAATCACTGGGATTTTTATGACACGGGCGTGCGTAAGGATTATTATTCAATGCCCACGGAAAATGCCGTTTTAATGAAAAGGGATAAGCCCTGTGAAGGAGGCGCGGAAAAATTGAAAAATACTCGGAATTGAATCCTCATGCGACGAAACTGCCGCCGCCGTTGTGGAAAACGGCAGAAATGTGCTTTCAAATGTTGTGGCAACCTCGCTGGATGAGCATAAGCTTTACGGCGGCGTTGTGCCGGAAATCGCTTCGCGCCGCCATGCCGAATCGATAAGCGGCGTTGTGACCGAGGCACTTTTGCAGGCAAATTGCACGCTTGCCGATATCGAGGCGATAGCCGTTACATATGCTCCCGGGCTTATAGGTGCGCTGCTTGTTGGCGTCAATTTTGCAAAGGGGCTTTCCGCAGCTTCGGGCAAGCCGCTTGTGCCGGTGCACCATCTGCGTTCTCACATTGCGGCAAATTATCTTACTTCAGATTTGGAACCGCCGTTTTTGTGCCTTGTTGTCAGCGGCGGCCATTCGCATATCGTGGCGGTAAACAGCTACACGGATTATAAAATAATCGGCAAAACGCGTGATGACGCCGCGGGCGAGGCGCTTGATAAGGCGGGCCGCACAATGGGTCTTGAATATCCCGGTGGCATCAGTATAGATAAAATCAGCCCACTCGGCAATGCAAATGCGTTTTCTTTCCCGCATCCGAAAATTGCAAACGCACCTTATGATTTTTCTTTCAGCGGGCTTAAAACATCGGTTATAAACACCGTTCATAATTCTGCTCAAAAAGGGAACCCTATAAACACTGCCGATCTTGCCGCATCGTTTCAAAAAGGCGGTTGTTGATTGCCTTATAAGCAATTTTGAAAAGGCTGCCGTGGATTTCGGCTATAAAAAAATTGTGCTTGCCGGCGGCGTTTCGGCAAATTCACTGCTGAGGGCGGAAAGCGAAAAGATGTGTGCTCGCCACGGCTGGCAGCTTAGGCTGCCTCAGCTTAAATACTGCGGGGATAACGGTGCCATGGTTGCCGCGCAGGGCTATTATGAATATCTTGCCGGTGTAAAAGCACCTCTTTCTTTGAATGCTTATGCAAATATGCCAATAGATAATGTTAATTTTTTTAGTTAAATTAGCAACTATAACTATTGAATTTAAAAATAAATCTTGATATAATAAATGTTGGTAAAAAACGGCGGCAGGCAAACGAGTCCGCAACCGCGTTTTGCCCTTTAAAATGCAAATCATTTATTTAAGGAGAATGAATATGGAAACAAATCTTACAAAAAATCCGTCGCTCCTTGCTTGGCTTGATGAAAAGGTAGAACTTTTAAAGCCATCAAAGATCATGTGGATAGACGGCTCCAAAGAGCAGATCGACGCTCTTAAAAAAGAAGCTGTTGAAACAGGGGAAATGATTAAGCTTAACGAAGATCTTCTTCCCGATTGTTATCTTCACAGAACTGCGGAAAACGATGTTGCCCGCGTTGAGGACAGAACTCTTATCTGCTCCAAAGAAGAAAAGGATGCAGGCCCCACAAACCATTGGATGGAGCCCTCAAAAGCTTATAAAATGCTTTATGATATCGCAAGAGGCTCTTATCAGGGCAGAACAATGTATATCATTCCTTATTCAATGGGTCCGGTAGGCTCTCCTTTCTCAAAGATCGGTGTCGAAATCACGGATTCAATCTATGTTGTTCTTAATATGAATATCATGACAAGAATCGGCAAAAAGGTTCTTGACACTCTCGGCGATTCCAATGATTGGGTTCGCGGTATGCACTGCAAATGTAATGTTGATCCCGAAAAGAGATGGATCTGCCAGTTCCCCGAGGACGACACTATCATCTCCGTTAACTCCGCTTACGGCGGCAACGTACTTCTCGGTAAAAAGTGCTTTGCTCTTCGTATAGCTTCCTATCTCGGTAAAAAAGAGATGTGGCAGGCAGAGCATATGCTTATTCTCGGTCTCGAAAAGCCCAACGGAGAAATCAAATATATTTGCGCAGCTTTCCCGAGCGCATGCGGCAAAACCAACCTTGCAATGCTTATTCCGCCGGAAGGCTACAAAAAGAAGGGCTACAAGATTTGGTGCGTCGGCGATGATATCGCTTGGATCAGAAAAGGTCCGGACGGTCGCCTTTATGCAATCAACCCCGAAAACGGCTTCTTCGGCGTTGCTCCCGGCACAAACGAAAAATCAAATCCGAATGCTCTTGCTGCAACAAAGAAGGGCACTATCTTCACAAATGTTGCTCTTAACCTTGATAATAACACTGTTTGGTGGGAAGGCCTCGACAAGAATCCGCCGGTAAACGGCATTGATTGGAAGGGCAATCCGTGGAACGGCCAGGAATCCGATGAAAAGGGCGCTCATCCCAACTCAAGATTCACCGCTCCTGCAGTTAACTGCCCCTGCATTTCTTCCGAATTTGAAAATCCGCAGGGAGTTCCGATTTCCGCATTCGTATTCGGCGGTCGCCGTGCAAAGCTTACTCCGCTTGTATATCAGTCAAAGAACTGGAATCACGGTGTATTCGTAGGCTCCATCATGGGCTCCGAAACAACTGCTGCAGCAACAGGTGCAGTCGGTGTAGTTCGTCGTGATCCTATGGCTATGCTTCCGTTCTGCGGCTATAATATGGGCGATTATTGGAAGCACTGGATTGAAATCGGCGAAACTCTTGATCCCGAAAAAGCTCCTAAGATCTTTAATGTTAACTGGTTCCGTAAGGATGATGAAGGCAACTTCATGTGGCCCGGCTTCGGCGACAATCTTCGTGTTCTTGATTGGATTATCGATCGTTGTGAGGGCAAGGTTGATGCTGTTGAAACAGCTATCGGCTATCTTCCCAAGGCAGACGATATTAACCTTGAAGGTCTTGATATGACTAAAGAAGATCTTGAAAAGATTCTTGATGTTGATAAAGACGCTTGGAAGAAAGAGCTTGACGGCGTTGAAGAGCTTTATGCTAAATTCGGTGATACTCTTCCCGAAGAGCTTGAAGCAGAGCTTCAAACAGTTAAAAAGAATCTTGACTGATTAGTTTAATCGGCCATAACACATGCGGCAGGTGCATTTGCACCTGCCGTTTTGCCGAATAATAATTGTAATTTGCCGAACCGGCACTTGATCTTTGCTGAAGCCAAGCGGATGAACTCAATTTAAATATATATAAAAAAATAAATTAAAAATGTTATATATGGTATATTTACCTGTTGCTATTCGCGTTTACTCAATGTATAATAAGCATTACCGATAGATATAATTATTTATATATATCAATTCTGTTTATAACGGGCGGAGATGAAAAAGATGGATTCTTTGTGCGAGCAATGCCGTTGGTTTGTTAATGATGATGAAACGGCAGAAGGCTTTTGCGATCTTGAGCTTGATGAGGATGAATATATCAGATTTTTACAAAGCGGCACGGATAAAACCTGCCGTTATTTCAGCCCGGATGGCGGAGAATATGAAATAGTCAGGAGGCAAAATTGATGTTTGTGGAAAAGAAAAAATCCGTTAGCATCAAAACAGCTGTTGTGTTTGTTGCAATTTTATTATCTGTTGCAATTGTTGCAGCCGCAGTGGCAAATACAAAAAAGCAGGAAAATGTTCCTGCAGTTGCTTCAACAATGATATTGGGAATTGGGCAGGAATATGATTATCCTGTTGGAGATAATAAAAAAGCACCGAAATTCAAAAGTCTTAATAATGATGTTGTAACGGTTGATAAAAACGGAAAATTCGTTGCCGTTGCCAAAGGAAATGCAAAAGTAAAGGTTGGCAAAAATGAAATCACCGTTCAGGTTGAGGATGCCCCCACGGGAATTGCATTTGCCCGGTCCGAATTTTCGCTCGGAAGCGGCGAAACCTATAAACCGCCGCTCAGCGTTGACGGCAGCGATATTAACACGGGATTTTTGTTTGAATCGTCCGATGCAAATATTCTGTCTGTAGGGGCAGACGGCACTGTAACCGGTAATGCGCTCGGCACGGTAAAGTTAACCGTTAAAACATATAACGGGCTTTCATCGGCGTGCTCTGTAGCTGTTCAAAATGCCCCGGAAAGCATCTCTTTCCCTCAGGAAAACACTAATGTTTTTGCAGGCGAAAAGCTTAAATTGGCACCTGTGCTTCCCTCGGGCAGTGCATCTGCAAATATCACCTATGCATCGGATAACGATGCCGTTGCAAAGGCACAGGGTAACGAGATAGTTGCCGTTGCTGACGGCACGGTAAATATAACGGCCACCACATTTAACGGAAAAACGGCAACATGCCAAATAACGGTTGTTGAGGCTCCGTATTATATCAGAACAAATCTTGATCCAAACAAGCCAATGGTTGCGCTTTCGTTTGATGACGGGCCTAATAAAGCCACAACGAGCATCGTTCTTGACACATTGGAGCAATATAACGGCTCTGCAACCTTTTTTATAGTCGGCAACCGTCTTCAGTATCAGGGCAATAAAGAATGCGCCGAGCGTATGGTTAAACTCGGCTGCCAGCTCGGCAACCACACCTATGATCATTCGCATTACGGCAATGATGTTACCGCCGATGATATTAAAAACGGAATTAACGCAATTAAGGAAGCCACGGGGTATGAACCGACAGCCTTTAGGCCAACGGGCGGTTATATATCCGACACGATTAAGCAAAATGCCAATGCACCGATTTGTATTTGGAGTCTTGATACAAACGATTGGCGCCATAAAAAGGATGCAAACAAAACATATGATGCCGTTATGAATAATGTTTCGGACGGAGATATTATCCTTATGCACGATATTTATGAATCCTCAGCCGAAGCGGTAAGCAATTTCGTGCCAAAGCTGGTTGAAGAGGGCTATCAAATTGTTAATATTGCGGAGCTTGCATATTATAAAAACGCTTCGCTTGAAAACGGCCAAATCTATTATTCGTTTAAATGACGGGGGAATCGTTTATGGTTGCTATAAATGCTTACAAAGTTAATAAGCTTGAGATTGAAAAACAGAGTTGCACCCGGTGTTCAGTTAAAGCTTCAAAAATCAGGTGAAATATAATGTTAATTATATGGATGATGTAAAAAATGCGTGGGCATTCTCGGCTTTCGCATCACGGATGCCAATCTTAACCCCTTTGAGGTTAAAATTGAAATGGCCGCCGAATTTTCGTTTGGCGAAGAGGATGAAAAAGCCGATATTCACACGCAGTCTTTTGATCAGCTCTTTCCGTTTTTGAGAATGGTTATCAATAATATCACCTCGCTTACGGGTATGCCGGGGCTTATGATTCCGATTATGAGGCTCAATAAGGATAATGTAATCGTCGGCAAGCCTCAGGAAGCGGAAAAAAAGCCCGCTTAATTAAGTAAATTGCGTGATTTCGGTTGACTTAATTTTTTTAAGTTGATATATAATTAGCAAAGGGAACGGGAAATAACCCCGTTCCCTTTTTTTATGTTTATTTTATTTGTGATTGGAGAAATTGTAATTATGGTAAGAGCAATAGTCGGCGCCAATTGGGGCGACGAAGGCAAAGGCAAAATTACAGATATGTTTGCTCAGCAGGCGGATATTGTTGTTCGCTTTCAGGGCGGTGCAAATGCAGGCCACACTATTATAAATGAGCATGGCAGATTCGCACTGCATCTTATGCCAAGCGGCGTTTGCAGCGAAAACACCACTTGCATTATCGGCAACGGCGTTGCACTTGATATAGACAGATTTATCAGCGAGCTTGAAGATATCAAAAAAGCGGGTCTTAATCCCAATCTTCTTGTTTCGGAGCGCTGCCAAATTCTTATGCCTTATCATGTTAAGCTTGATGAATATGAGGAGGAAAGGCTCGGCAAGGCTGCTTTCGGTTCCACAAAAAGAGCGGTATAGCTCCGTTCTTCTCCGATAAATATGCAAAAAAATCGGTATTCAGGTAAACGAGCTTTTTGACGACGATACTTTGAAAGCAAAAGCTTCAAAAATATCTGCACTCTTAAAAATCTTACTCTTAAATATGTTTATAACAAGCCTCTGCTTGATGTGGATGAGCTTTATGCAAAATGCATGGAATATAAAGAGAAAATCGCACCCTTTGTTTGCGACACTCACACCTATATTCAAAATGCGCTTAAAGAGGGCAAGGAAATCCTGCTTGAAGGCCAGCTCGGCACTCTTAAAGATCCCGATTTCGGTATCTATCCCATGGTAACATCTTCCTCCACTCTTGCGGGCTACGGCTGCGTAGGTGCAGGTATTCCCGCAAATCAAATTAAGGATATTGTTTGCGTAACAAAAGGCTTATTCAAGCGCGGTTGGCGCAGGTGAATTTGTTTCCGAAATACTTGATGAAGAAGAGGCTCAGCAGCTTCGTCTTCACGGCGGCGATAAGGGCGAATTCGGCGCAACAACCGGCAGACCGAGAAGGGTAGGCTGGTTTGACTGCGTTGCAACCCGCTACGGCGTTGAATGCCAGGGCGCAACTCAGGTTGTTATGACGGCGCTGGATTGCCTTTCGTATCTTGAGGAAATCAAAGTGTGCGTCGGCTATGAGCTTGACGGTGAAGTAATTGATTATTTCCCAACCACACCTAAGCTTAAAAGATGCAAGCCCGTTTTCAAAACTTTTAAGGGCTGGCACTGCGATATCCGCGGTATAAAGGAATATGATAAGCTTCCGCAGGAAACAAGGGATTATGTTGAGTTTATCGAAAGCAAAATAGGATTCCCGATAACGATGGTTTCAAACGGCCCCGAAAGAGAAGCCATAATTCACAAAAATTAAATAATTTGTTTCGTTTAATCTGAAAAAGCAAATTATAAAGTGCTTTTTCAAAGCGTTTTAGGCAAGGCGTTTGCTTTGCCTGCCGAATTGTAATTAAACCGTCAATGCCAAAGCATTGGCGGTTTTTCATCTGCTTGCCGTGCAGAAATAAATGCACGGCAAAATACGGCGCAAAAACAATGCATTGCTTTCAGGTTATTTTTTTCATTGTTCGTTTATTCTCTTGCAATAACCTGCCCGATAATATATAATAATTTCGTACGAAAAATATTTGTTTTGGAGGAAAAATATGGAAAAAAATTCTCGTTCTTGATTTCGGCGGCCAATATAATCAGCTCATCGCAAGGCGTGTGCGTGATCATAAGGTTTATGCCGAGATTTTGCCCTATACAACTCCGATAGAGGAAATTAAAAATAATAACTACAAGGGCATTATTTTCACCGGCGGCCCCAATTCTGTTTTTGATATGGAATCGCCGCACTATTCGCCGGATATTCTTGATTTGGGAATCCCTGTTTTGGGGATTTGCTACGGTTGCCAGCTTATAGCTTGGATGGCAAAGGGCGAGGTTAAAACTGCCCCTGTTTCGGAATACGGCAAAATCGATTTTAATGTGCTTGATAATAATTCAAAGCTCTTTAAGGATGTGCCTCAAAAATCCGTTGTTTGGATGAGCCACACCGATTATATAGCAATCGCGCCCGCAGGCTTTCAGGTTATCGGCAACACAAACGATTGCCCGTGCGCAGCTATGCAAAACACGGAAAAAAGCATCTATGCCGTTCAGTTTCACCCTGAGGTTACTCATTCCGAATTCGGCAATAAAATGCTTTATAATTTCCTTTATGAGGTTTGCGGTTGCCATGGCGATTGGGTGATGGATAATTTCATTGAAAAAACACCGTTGCCGAGTTAAGAGAAAAAAATCGGCGATAAAAAAATGTTATCCTCGGGCTTTCCGGTGGAGTGGATTCCTCAGTTGCTGCCGGCTTGCTTTCAAGAGCGGTGGGTAAGCAGCTCACCTGCGTGTTTGTTGATCAAGGGCTTATGAGAAAGGACGAGGGCGATTTTGTTGAACAAACCTTCACAAGCCTTTTTGATATGAATTTTGTGCGTGTAAATTGCGGAGATCATTTTATGGAATGCCTCAAAGGGTGTAACAGATCCGGAAGAAAAAGCGCAAAATAATCGGCACCGAATTTTTATAAAGTATTTTGGGGTGAAGTTCGTTCACGCGCAGAAGACGGCTATTTCGCACAGGGCACAATTTATCCTGACAGAATTGAATCCGGCAAGGGCAAAAGCGCCGGCAAGGCAAACACTGCCGTTATCAAAACGCATCATAACATGGTTAAAAAAAGCCCGATGATATCAATTTTATAGATACTATTGAGCCGCTCGGCGATCTGTTTAAGGATGAAGTTCGCAAGGTCGGCGAAAAAGCTTGGCATACCGAAAGAGCTTGTTTGGCGCCAGCCGTTCCCCGGTCCGGGTCTCGGAGTAAGAATTCTTGGTGAAATCACCGCTGAAAAGGTTAAAATTCTTCAGGATGCCGATTGGGTTCTTCGTGATGAAATGAGCAAAAACGGCTATGAAAGCAATCTTGCTCAGTTCTTCTGCGTGCTTCCCGGTGTAAATTCCGTCGGCGTAATGGGCGACCACAGAACATATGATAATGTGGTTGTTATTCGCGCTGTTACTACGGATGATTTTATGACAGCCGATTGGGCTCGTATCCCTTATGACATTCTTGCCAAGGTAAGCAATCGCATAACAAATGAATGCGCCCATATTAACAGAGTGGTTTATGATATCACCTCTAAGCCCCCGGGAACGGTGGAGTGGGAATAGTTCCCCTTGGTTTAGATGTGCCGAAAAACCCAGTATTTATGCGGGTTTCGGGAGTTGGAACTTTTCGGGTAACCGTTTTTGCAACACTTTTGCAACACTTTTTTTCAAAAACGTGTTTTTCGGGCAGATGAAATAGTCCCCTTTGGCTTGCAACTAAACCCAAAAAAATCACATAATTTTTAAGGCTTTTGCCCCAAAAAAAGGCAGAAGCCTTTTTTTGCATATTTGATAAAAATTCCCTCTTTAATATATCATCAAATCAGATGAAAACAGCGAGGTGGATAGTATGAGAGCAGAAAAAAATACCATATATTTAAGTACAAGAGAACGAAATGAATTTGTTGCTTCCCTTATAAATTTAAAAAAACAAATTGATTGAACAAGGCAGATACACACATTATATTGTAGTTGATGAAAAGATAAATCAGATATTAAGTATAACTCCTCATTTAAGAAAATCAAATAAGGAAATTGTAGGCTATAAACCGAAAGAAAAAACCGTCAGAGCAATTTTTATGGAGAAATAAAAAAATATTCGCAACATTGGAAATAATATAAATCAGATAGCCAGAATTGCAAATGCAAAAGGTGTAATAGATGTGCCTCATTTAAAAAAAGAAATTGATAAATTAGATGAGTTTATTATTGATATGAAAAAAACAAATATTTAAGACCAGATAAAGATAAATGAATTTTGTCTGAATTATGGTAAAAAAATAAATTAAATGATATAATTATTACCGTTGGGAGAGGGTAGTAATGTTATCAAACTTAGATTGTTCAATATTAAAAAGAATTAGATAGACAAAAATATAAAAATCAGATGTTATTTCAGTAGTAATGAATAGGCTAGATACTAATGATAAGAAAAAAATGATTTTCTTTCATTTATGATTGATAACAGAAATGTCCTTATATCTTTAAAAAGATATTTTTTTAGTGAATTAAATATAATCGCTAAATAGTAATTTGAAAGTGAGTTGACTATTGATGACTAACACAAATTTTGTAAGTAATAGTTTAAAAAGAAAAAGGTTTATATCCTAAATCTGAAAAATAAACAATTCGGACTAAACATATCTTTAACAAGTAATAAAGAGTTGATAATAAATGGAACAAGCGAGGATTTTATAGAATTGTCAGATTTACTTGTTTCATTGGCTATGTCTAAAACTAATGATGATCATCATATTGATGAGCTTACTCTTATAAATGATAATTCTTCAATAAAAAGAAATAATTATCGAAAAATAAATTACAATTTGAAAGTGAGGTATATTATGGGAATATTTAGTAAGAAAAAAACAATAAAAACTAATTTTTTTACAAAGAATATAAAAATTACAGAAAAAAATTAATGAAAAGAATCTACAATTACTCATATTACAGAAGATAAAAATACACATTGAAACAGGAAGTTATAATAATGGACTAATTAGTGTTTTAGATATTGATGTAACTGTAAATATAATGAAAGCGTGGGAATGGAGATTTCAAAAATATTTCATTCCTATCATTGCTACTGCATTTGGGGATTTGTTTATATATAGTCCAAGAAGTGAAAAAAATGCTATTTTTTTCAAACACAATATAACAACATGGAGGAAATTACAGATAATATTGATGAACTATTGAATAGTGCATTGATTGATAGTGGTATTATATCTAGTGTACTTTTAAAGGATAAATTTAATAATGTATATTCAAAAGTAGGAACTATAAAATACAATGAAGCATATATTTTAAATCCTTGGATAATGCTTGGTGGAAATGATATTGTAGAAAAATTATTCTATAGGAGATTTAACTACATATTTAAAAATTAGTTTCACAGACTTTAGATAAAGAATAGAGTAATTGCTAAATTACAATTTGCAAGTAAGGTGTAAAATATGGCTTTTTGATTATAAAAAAAGAATATAAGGAATTCTATATGCCTAAAAAAATAAACCAAGTGATGCTTACAGGATTTGAAGGCTTCATTCGTGCGGAACGCTTTTCCGGTTTGAATGAAGAAGGAAAGCTGCTTTCTATGAATGTATGGACAGATGAAGCTGCGGTAGAGCGTTGGAGAAATGTTATGCAGCACCGAATGAGCCAAAAGAAAGGAAGAGAAAAATTGTTTGAAAGTTATAAGATTACCGTTTGTTCCGAAATTCGCTCCTATACCGATACAGAACGCAAACAAGCACCTGCGGACTCCAACGAATATTTTGGGGTATAGACTTATGATGTATACATATCACTATGACTCGCCTTTAGGCGGTATCACACTTTCGAGCAATGGGTCGGAACTTACCGGTTTATGGTTTGACGGACAAAAATATTTTGGGGACACATTGGAAGAAGAATACGAGGAAAAGAACTTGCCCATATTTGAAGAAACCGCTCATTGGCTCGACATTTATTTCAGTGGCAAAGCACCTGATTTCACACCGCCGCTGTGTATGCAGACAACGCCTTTCCGTAAATCCGTATGGGAAATTATGCTCACAATACCTTATGGAAAAACAATGACCTATGGAGAAATCGCAAATCAAATTGCGAAACAAAAAGGACTTTCAAAAATGTCCGCACAGGCTGTCGGCGGTGCAGTGGGGCATAATTCAATTTCGTTGATTATTCCTTGCCACCGTGTTGTCGGTACAAATGGAAGTCTGACAGGATATGCAGGTGGGATTGACAAAAAGGTAAAGCTGCTTACATTGGAGAAAGTGAATATGTCAGAGTTTTTTGTCCCTAAGAAATGAACGACATTATAAAAACGAAATCAGAAAAATGCAGATAAAATAAAAAAACGCTTTTTACGATTCAGTCGGAGCATTTTGAAACGCACAAAAGCAAATTTTATAAAAAGAATATGGATGACTTGAATTGAAAAAAAGCTCGGTTTAATTGCCGGGCTTTTTCTCTTGGGTAAAACAAGGTGCAAGCCACAGGGAATTATTCTCTTGCTATAATTGCAACATATTTTGCAACACGAGTGATGATAAAGAGAATAAGACAAAGAAAAACACCTCTAAAACAGCATTAAAATGGCTTGAAATAGAGGTAAAATAGGACAAATGATAATCTCGGAAAAAGAGTGGGAGTAGTTCCACAACAGTGAAAAAAAGCCTTACTTTTACTGCGCTTTTTGCCGATTGTATATGCTTTTTTTGCAACAAAATGGCAACATAATTTGAATTATTGTAAAAAGTAAAGAGCTATCAGATTATTTGAAAGTCTGATAGCTCTTTTTGTTTTCTTATGAAATTAAGCTTGCTCTTTTGGAAGTGTTACAAGCATAACCGTGCCTTTATCCGAGCTTTCTTCAATTTTTATTGCACCCTTGTGGAGCAACACAATTTCCCAAACAAGCGATAATCCAAGGCCTACTCCGCCGTGCGCTCTGCTGCGTGATTTGTCAATGCGGAAGAAAGGTTGGAAAATACTTTCTCTGTATTGTTCCGGTATGCCGTGGCCGTTATCACGCACACGAATTGAAATTTTATCGCCGTCATCGCAAACGGAAATATGCACTTGCGCATTTGCGCGATTATATCGTATGGCATTTTCCGTAAGGTTAAATATCAATCTGTAAATCAATGTGTCGCTGCCGATCATTGTGCCGTTGCCGTCATAATTAAGGGCAATTCCTTTTTCCTCCGCAATCGGCTCAAGATCGGTTATGATTTCTTCTATCATTGGGGCAAGCTCGATTCTGTCGTTGCAGGGCACAGAGCGCAGCTCGCTCATTTCAAGCAATGTTTTTTTGTCATTTGAGACATTCGTTCGGTTTGCTCCTGCAAAAGCTTTAAAAAAACTCTGTCGTTTCCGGCTGTGCATCGGGATGCTCTGCGGCAAAAGTTCAATTTGCGCCTGGGTCAGCGCAAGGGGAGTTCGCAATTCATGGGCTGCATTTCCCGTAAATTGGCGCTGTGCCGAAAAGCCTTCATCAAGTCTTTTGATCATGCTGTTGAATGATTTGCTGAATTGCTTGAATTCGGGAAGCACATCCTCGCTGATTTCCATATCTGCAAGATTGTTCGGTTGCACATTTTCAACCTGAGCGGCAAAGCTGCGAAGCGGCTTTAATGCACGGCCGCTTACAAAATATGCAAGCACGCCGCCAAGCAGAGTAACTGCCGCGGTTATATACCAATTTGTTGTGCCGAAGGATTGCTGTGCCCCGCTAACGATAATAGTAACCTCATTATCAAGATTTTCGCTTTGCGGGTCAAATGCTCCCGGCTCGCCGCCGTCAATATCGCTGTAAGCCGAAATGCCGTTTCCTATTGAATCCATATAATGCTTGCCGGAATATCCTATCAAGAAGTTCATCAGCACACATGTTATGCATATTAAAATGGCAGTCATTATGGTTATGCGCCATTGCAAAGATAGTTTTCATTTTCTTTTCTCCATAACATAGCCTTCGCCTATGCGATTGTGTATGGTGTCATATCCCATGGCGGCACGCAGTTTCTTTCTCAAAGCCGAAATATGCACCCTTATTGAATTGCTGAAATAATCAGCGTTGCTGTCCCAAACATGTTCAAGAAGTTCCTCTTGGCTTACCGGGCGCCCTTGGTTAAGCATAAGATATTCAAGTATTCCCGTTTCTTTTCTGGTTAAAGACAGGGCTTTACCGTCCACGGCGCCTTTGCGTGTTTTTGTGTTAAATGTAAGCTCTCCGCAGGTTAAAACAACATCGTTTTGCGTAAAGCGCCTGAGCGTCAGGCTGCGAATTCTTGCAGCAAGCTCGTCTAAGTGAAAAGGCTTTGTAAGATAGTCGTTTGCGCCGGCGTCCAATCCCTCAACCTTATCTGCAATCTCACAGCGCGCCGATAAAAATAAGCACCTTTGTGTCGCAATCCGTTTTTCGCAGGGATTTAAGCAATGTCATTCCGTCTGTATCCGGAAGATTAAGATCAAGCACAACAAGATCAAAATTTTCAACGGCAAGCATTTCTGCCGCCGCTTTTCCGTTGTAACAATAATCAACGCTGTATGCAAGGCGCTTCAGGCTGCGAACGATTGTGTCGCAAAGTGCTTTTTCATCTTCAACAACTAAAATATGCATTATGTTTCTCCTAACAGGGTTTTGGCTTTAGAGTATTTATATTATAGCATAAAGCAAGGCTTGCCTGCACAATAAATATTCCGTAGCAAACGGTTATATATGCAATGAGTGCCGTTTGCAAACAGAAAAATTTGCTATGTGATGATATTATATCATAAAGAGATAAAATCTTTGTTAAATTTCTTTTTCTTAACGAAGATTTTACATCTGTTGTGATAAGATGTGTTCAACAAAGGAAATTGAAGGGAGTGATCATGTTGTTTAAGTTGAAAAAAGCTTTGTCTCAGGGCGGCTTGCTGATTGCGGGCGCGGTTATGATTTGCTGCGGCGCAATGAGGGGCGAGGTTGAATCCGTGTTAAGTAAGGCAATAAGATTGTGCTTGGAGTGTATTGGAATTGGATAAGAAAAAGAAAAAAAGCATCGCGCCTTATAAGCCGCTTCAGAGGCTTTGATACAGGCTTGCGCGGCCCTTGCAGCAAACATACATTTGCCTAATTTCTTTAAAGGCGGAATATATCAGGGCAACGGCAAGGCTGTTTGTGTGCCGGGGTTAAACTGCTATTCCTGCCCGGCTGCATCGGGCGCTTGCCCTATAGGCGCATTTCAAGCGGTGGTGGGCTCTTCAAAATTCAGCTTTTCATATTATATAACCGGATTTCTGATTTTGATAGGTGTGCTTCTCGGCCGTTTTGTTTGCGGCTTTTTGTGCCCGTTCGGTTGGCTGCAGGATTTGCTGCATAAAAATTCCGGGCAAAAAGCTTTCAACAAAAAAAGCTTAAACCCCTAAGGTATCTGAAATATGCCGTTTTGCTTTTTTTGCTGTGGTTTTGCTTCCGGCGCTTGTTGCAAACGATGTGGGTATGGGCGATCCTTTCTTTTTGCAAATATATTTGCCCGCAGGGTGTGCTTGAGGGCGCAATTCCGCTGTCTGCCGTTAACGAGGGAATACGCGCTGCTTTGGGCTCTTTGTTTACTCAAAAAGCTTATAATTTTAATTGCAGTGGTTGTTTTAAGCATTTTGTTTTATCGCCCGTTTTGCAAATGGATTTGCCCGCTCGGTGCCTTTTATGCGCTTATGAACAAGGTTTCCCTGCTTGGCATAAAGGTTGATGAGCATAAGTGCGTTTCATGCGGAAAAATGCGCAAAGGCCTGCAAAATGGATGTGGATGTTACAAAATCACCCAATCACACCGAATGTATACGCTGCGGAAAGTGCATAACCGCCTGCCCTACGGATGCTTTAAGCTTTCATTACGGATTCGGAATGCCGTCAAAAAACATCGGCGGAAATTCGACACCGTGTAAGAAAAAAACAAATTAAATAATAAAAACGGAGGAACAGTTATGAAAAATCTCAAAAAAACATCAAAAAAATATTAGCTGTTATAATGGCGTTGGTGCTTGCGCTTGGCCTTGCAGCTTGCTCGGCAAGCAAAGACGGCAGCAAGGGCGGCGATTCCGAAATTGCCTCATTAATGGCAACGGAACCCGGCAGCATCGATGAGGCAACAGAGCTTTATAATAAGCTTATGCAAAAGGAAAACGATATCCTAACAAATAATTCTCAGCTTTGGGAAAAAGTGTTTCTTTCGGCTAATAAAAACACTTCCATGATTGAAGACGGCACAAATTACGGCGATTTTCTGCTTTCAACTATCGAAGGCGCAAAAGACAGCTTCACTGCCGAAGAACTTAAAACTCTTAAAGCAGGTGCGGAGCAAATTAAGGAAATTGAAAATAAGCTTACGGTTTTGGAGCAAAAATATCCCGGCTGCGGAAGCAAGCCCCAGGAAAACGACAGTGTTGATGCCGCAACCGCGGGAATGACGGGCGGCAATACCGCCGACCTAACAAAGTTTCCGAGCTTTCAGGGAAAGGACCTTGACGGCAATGATGTTAACAGCAGCGAGCTTTTTGCCAAAAATACGGTAACGGTTGTAAATTTTTGGTTCACAACCTGCAATCCCTGCGTCGGTGAGCTTGGCGATTTGGAAGCGTTAAACAAGGAGCTTGCTCAAAAGGGCGGCTCTGTTGTCGGCATCAATTCATTTATGCTCGATGGCGACAGTAAGGCTATTTTCGAAGCAAAGGATATTTTTGGATAAAAAAAGGGAGTAACCTATAAAAAAACCTTTGGTTTGATTCAAGCAGCGAAGCCGGCAAATTCACCTCAGGCCTTTATTCCTTCCCGACAACCTATGTTGTTGATAAAAACGGGAACATCGTCGGTCAGGTTGTAGGCGCAATCACATCGGCAGAGCAGTCAAAAACTCTTAATGCACTGATTGATCAGGCAATTGCAAACAGCGCAAACTAAGCAGTAATAATGCAAAATGCCGTGTGTTGAAATCATAAATATTTAAACTTGTTATTTTAAGGCTTTCGCTTAAAAAAAGGCGAAAGCCTCAGCGTGTAGAAAAAGTCAAATTATAAATTTCTACACGCCGGTAGATTTCGAGAAAGTGAGATAAATTTTGTATTTTTGCGAGTGGGAGCTGTACGATGGTACTGCCCCCCGAGCAAAAAGACAAAAAGCGCTAAAAAAACGGCTTGGACTCGATGTCCAAGCCGTTTTTCTAATCCCTCCGAGTGCCACAAGTTGCACCCATCTCCCTTTGCAAGGGAGGCAAAAAGGTTAATTTATTTTTTTATTCGGCGCGCTTTAGCCACTTTATCGACAGTCTAAGGCTTTTCGCTTAAAAAGGCGAAAGCCTTGCCTTTTATCCGTTTTTTTGATTTTTAATAGTGCAACGGGCAAAATTCGGAAAGCTTAAACCGCATTCTTCTTTATAAAGTGTGCCCCCAAATGGGTCTGCTTCTATTGAATATGGTTGAACTATGTAATATAATGTTGAAAGAGGGTACTGAATATTATAAGAGGGAAATTATGAAGCTTAATGAATTAAAGGTCGCAAAAAGTGCCGTTATAACCAAAGTCAGCGGTCAAGGTGCGCTTCGGCAGCATTTTCTTGATATGGGCATGGTTCCCGGCGCGGAAATCACATTGATAAAAACCGCTCCAATGGGTGATCCGTTGGAATATCAAATTCACGGCTATGAACTTACACTCCGCCTTGCAGAGGCCGAAAAAATAGAAATTGAACCTATAGCAAAAAGGAGCCGCAGCCATGAGGGTATAAACAGGGAACAAAACATTGATCATCCGGGCCTTGGCGAGGACGGCAAATATCATTCCAAAAAGGATGAAAAACCGCTTGATGACGATGTTGTTCTTACCTATGCCTTGGTTGGAAATCAAAATTGCGGAAAAACAACTCTTTTCAATCAGCTTACCGGTGCAAAGCAGCACGTCGGCAACTTTCCCGGTGTAACGGTAGACAGAAAAGACGGTGTTATTAAAGGCTATCCGAAAACGCTTGTAACGGATTTGCCGGGTATTTATTCAATGTCTCCTTTCAGCAGCGAGGAAATAGTTTCCCGCAATTTTGTGCTGAATGAAAAGCCGAAGGCAATAATAAACATTGTTGATGCAACCAATATTGAGCGAAATCTTTATTTAACAATGCAACTCTTGGAAATGGGCACACCGATGGTTGTGGCGCTTAATATGATGGATGAGGTAATAAGTAATCAAGGCTCTGTTGATGTTAATGCAATGGAGGCAATGCTCGGGGTGCCGGTTATTCCGATTTCGGCATCCAAAAATGAGGGCGTTGATGAATTGGTGCGCCATGCAATCCATGTGGCTAAATATCAGGAAAAGCCATTGCAGCAGGATTTTTGCAGCAAAACAGATCATGACGGCGCCGTGCATAGGTGCATCCATGCCGTTATTCACTTGATAGAGGATCATGCGGAAAGTGCTCAAATTCCCGTTCGGTTTGCGGCAACAAAGTCAATAGAGGGTGATAAGCTTTATTATTGATCGCCTGAAATTGCAAAGCAGCGAACTTAATATGCTTGAATCAATAGTTGATCAAATGGAAAAAGAGCGCGGGCTTGATCGCAGTGCCGCTATCGCAGATATGAGGTTTTTCTTATATAGAGCAGCTTTGCGAAAAAAACAGTTATTAAGCCGAAAGAGAGCAAGCAAAGAATTCGCAGCGAAAAATAGACAGAGTTTTAACCGGTAAATATACAGCCATTCCTTGCTTTATTGCAATAATGGTGGCAGTGTTTTACCTCACCTTTAATGTTATCGGCGCGGGGCTTCAAACCCTGCTTGAGCTTGGCATTGATAAGCTCAGTGCGCTTGCGGATTGTGCACTTACCGCAGCCAATGTAAATCCGGTTATTCACAGCTTGATTATCGATGGTGTTTTCACGGGTGTAGGCAGCGTCCTCAGCTTTTTGCCGATTATAGTTACACTGTTTTTCTTCCTTTCATTGATGGAGGATACGGGATATATTGCCAGGGTGGCTTTTGTTATGGATAAGCTGCTCAGAAAAATCGGCTTGTCCGGAAGAAGCATTGTGCCTATGCTTATAGGTTTTGGCTGCACGGTGCCTGCTGTTATGGCAACACGAACTCTGACGAGCGAGAGAGACAGAAAAATGACAATTCTTCTTACTCCTTTTATGAGTTGCAGCGCAAAATTGCCGATATATTCGTTTTTTGTAAGTGTGTTTTTCCCAAAAAAAGGTGCACTTGTAATGTCTGTTATTTATCTGCTGGGAATCTTAATGGGTATCTTGGCTGCATTCCTTTATAAAGGAACATTGTTTAAGGGCGAACCGGTGCCGTTTGTTATGGAGCTTCCGAATTACAGATTGCCAAGTGCAAAAAATGTGGCTCAGCTGCTTTGGGAAAAAGCAAAGGATTTTTTGCAAAGGGCTTTTTCGGTTATTCTTATCGCAACGGTTGTTGTGTGGTTCCTGCAAAAATTTGACCTTAAATTTAATATGACCGAGGATTCTTCACAAAGCATTTTGGCTGCCGTTTCCGGCCTGATTGCGCCGATATTCAAGCCGCTCGGCATAGGGGATTGGCGAATTTGCACGGCTCTTATCTGCGGCTTTATGGCAAAGGAAAGCGTTGTTTCCACCCTGGAGGTTCTGTTTGGAGGAAGTATTGCGGCTGTTCTTACTCCGCTGGCGGCATTCAGTCTGCTTGTGTTTAGCCTTTTATATACTCCATGTGTTGCTGCGGTTGCTTCCGTTAAGCGTGAGCTCGGCGCCAAATGGGCAGCGGCGGTTGTTGCTTGGCAGTGCCTGGTTGCATGGGTGGCAGCGTTTATAATCTATTCGGTCGGCACCTTGATAGGTGTGTAACGGCAGAGGTGCGTTATGAATATTTGGGATGTTATTATTTGCGCAATTCTTGCGCTTGCTCTTGTGTCGGCAATTGCAGTTTGCAAAAAAAGAAAAAAGGGCGGATGCTGCGGAGATTGCGGCAAATGCGGCGGTGCTTGCAATGCCAAAGACAGCAACGGCAAATGTTAAGCCCGGCTTAAGAATTATTTGAATCGCTTGGCGATAAAAAAATAAAACGCTTCGGATGATGCTTATAAAATCCGAAGCGTTTTTTTATGCCGCGAAGGGCTTATTTAATTGTTGCGCTCTTTTTCTTTTTTCTGCTTATTTCAACTGCCGCAACGGTAGTTGAAAAAGCCCGCAAAGCCCAGAACGCTTACGGCCGACGAAAATTTAAGCTGTTTATTTTTGTATTTTAGCACAATTTTGTGCTCGCCGGCTTTAAGCGGAATTGCGCAAAAGCCCGTGTTTGCTTTGTAAATCGCGGTTTCTTCACCGTCTGCATAAGCCGTCCAGTTTTCATTATACGGAATTGAAAGAAACAAAACCTTGTCGCTCTCAAGTTTAATGCTGCCCGAAATCTCATTTACGGCAATGTTTAAATCCTCCAGGTGATCCTTTGCAAGAGCATTCAGATTTGCTTTGTAGTCTGTTTTTCGGAATGCAGATAATTTCAATTGAATCATATGCATATGCGCCGGAGCCGACGCTCAAGGTTATGTCATTTATAGGCTTGTCTCCCAGATTAACGGTAAAATCATTTATGCCGCTGTAATAATCGTGATTCGGTGTTGAAATCGAAAATGATGTTTTTGCGCCCGAATCGGAGGAAACAACTGCGGATGCATATGTGCTTGGCTCAAAATTCTTTTCACTGTAAGAAATTTTGCGGCGCTCATATGTTGTTAATTTGTTGTAAGCATCCGGAGAAATTATTTTTTTAAGTTGCATTCCGCTGAGCGAAGTGTATCTTAAATTATTGAATTGAATATAGGTTTGATAGCCCTCCTTAACGGAAGTTTTCAAGTGAATTTCCGAGCCGTTGCTTTGAGAATATATGGTATTGTTTTGAATAACGCAGCCGTCTTTCGGCAATACGGTTTCAAATTCGGGCTTATAAACCTCTGTGCTTATTGAAGACAGGTCTGAATTAACATATTCGTCGGTATCGTTCAGCACAACTGCCTGCAGAAGTGCCTCTCGCTTTTGCACCGGGCTTAATGAGGAATATTCGCTTTCGGAAATAACATTATCATATGTAAAGCCAAAGGGAATATAATCGTTGTTTTCGTAAACCCGTGCGGTGTAAGTGCCGTCGCTGCTTATGTTTTGAAGCGTGGCAATATCGTTTTCATCTATTGCGCTTTCTTTCTTTTCATCACCGCCCGAAACATAGTATTTAACATTTTCAAGAGCGTAGATATACGGGTCTGCATGGCTGTCGTCCAAAATGGAAAAATTATTGTAAACAAGGCCCATTTCTTTTTGGAAATTGTTTGTGCTGGGGTCGGTAAGGCTTAAATAGCCCGCCGAGGAATATGCGCCGCTGAGCATGGAATTGTTCATTTGCTCAAGCTCTATGCCGCTGCCGCCGTATCGCTCAACGGCCGACTCGGTGTTTTGAAGCTCTGCAATGGCTTTGTATGAATTTGAGCCAGAAAATCTGTTTGCCTGACCCATCGTTAAAAAGTTTGTTGCAAAGCGCGCATGGTTGTAATCGTAAATGAAAAGCGAATTGAAAATAACGCCAGCTGCCGCAATCATGCAAAGTGCGGCCTTGGCAACTTTCGCCGCTTTTTTAGTGTCTGTTTTTTCAACATAAGGAAGCGCCGAGTATATAAGGCATGCAATCGCAAAAAATGCAAACAGAGCGCAGGAAACATAGTTTTCTTTAATTCTTGCATTCGGCACCAAAGAAATTAAAACGGTTGTAACGGCCGCAGCGGCGCATAAAACAACGGATTTTTTAAATGTGATTTTCTTTATTTCGCTGATGGAAACCGTAAATGCATATGCGGCTATAAGGCCGTAAATCCAGCTCCATCGGTTGCAAACATATGAGAATCCGTTTATAACCTTGCTGCAAACAGGAAACATCATAAGCAGGGTTGCCGTGATGAAAGCAGCTTTAAGGAAGCCGTGCTTTTTCTTTTGCATAAAGAGCAGCACAATTGCCGCTGCTCCCGCCGCCGTAAAGCCCATATAAACATTGCAGTCAAGCTGCACATATCCCATAAATGCGCCGATGAATTCTTTGTAATATTCGCCTGCATAAAACGGATTAAGAGCGTGCTGAACAGAGCCTCTGTTTGAAAAAAGCACGGTGATAATCATCGGCATCAGGGTAACTGCCGCCATAATCATTCCAAGCAAATATGAGCCTCCGAATTTAAAACAAGGCTTGAAAAAAAGCCTTTTAATAACTTATCTTTCGGATAAGCGAAGAATATTCTGAGGAAAAACATAAAGAATGGTGAAAAATTGAAATAACATAAAAAGAAATAAAAGCCGCTTACTGCCGCAAGGCAAACGGATATGATAAACAAATACGGGCGTTTGCCGTCAAACATCATTTCGCCGCCGAGAATGATAAGCGGAAAAATAAATAAGGGGATTTATAAATGACGGGTGCCTGAGGGTCATATACATTGCATATGCGGAAAAAATATAAATCATTGCGCCGGCGCAAGCTCCGGTTTTGCTTTGCTTTTTGTATTTTGCAAGCAGCACAAAGGCAAACCCCGCAAGATAATAGCGCAGGTAAACAAGCAATGAAAACGCATATGCCGCATATTTTGAAGGCACCAATGCCGAAACAAGATTAAGCGGATCGCCTATTCCGTAATAATGCAGGGAAGTGAAAATATCATTTCCCATTCCTATGGATAAATCAAACTGCGGAATAACGAGTGAGCCTGCAAGCAGGCTTTTTATTATTTTGCGAAGATATACTCCGTAATAAACAAATCCCACATAGTGCTGGGCAATTCCGTCCGGATCCCAAACAAGCGCTTTTCTGAAAATCAAAAACTGAGTAAAAATGATGGCTGAAAGAATTAAATATATTGCCGTGTATCTGAAAAAAATATGATCCGATAAATTTTTCGGCGCATATTCTCGCTTTGCTCTTTTTGCCGTGCTCTGCGGCTCGCTTTTTTTAATGCGGCTGTGTTGTTTTTCATTAAATAAACTCCCGATTTTGCATTGCTCCGGGCAATGCTTATAAAAAATTAAATATTTATATAAAAAAAGCTTAAACAATAATATATCACAAAGCGAAAAATGTCAAGTAAAAGGGAAAGCGCACATGGGAGTGCCATAAACGCATCATCGCCCGCCTCGGCGTTATATACAATCAAACAAATGAAATGTTGTATACATTGCACATTGGATTTTAATTTTTTTGCCGTGTTATTATAAAATCAGGGTAATTTTTATGTTTTGGAGGCGGTTTTTTTGGAATATATAGGTAAAAAAAGGGAAAAAATAAATTATTATGCCGGGCTGACAGGGCAAAAATATGGTTTATTCGCTTATAGGTGGCTCGTTTTTTTAATTATTTTTATGACGGATATTGCGCTGTTTCCGGCGCTTACGGTTTCCGTGCTGCTTATTGTTATGAAAATTTGGGACGGTGTAAACGACCCGATTGTCGGCTCGTTCATAGATAAGCACACCTTTAAAAACGGCGAAAAGCTGCGCCCGTTTTTAAAATACACGCCGCTTCCCGTGGGCATATTCACCGTGCTTATCTTCGTTGTTTTTTTCCACAAAAGAGGATTTGCTTTGGCTTCGCGTTTCATATTTTTATAATAATGTATATCTGCTGGGATTTGGCTTACACCGTGCAGGATGTGGCAATTTGGGGGCATAACCTCCTGCGTTTCACCTAACACGGATGAACGCGATCGCTTTGTGCAGTGGGCACGCACAATAGGTTCGTGCGTTTACGGCGCGCTCGGCACTTTGATTCCGATGGCGCTTGAAATGATTGCAAATGCAACCGGCAGCAGTATGGCTCTGATGACTTTGGTATTTGCCTTGATTTTCGGCTTCGGCGGCGCAATGCTCAGCCTCAGGTGCTACGGCGCTCAGGAACGCGTCAGAGTCGTTAAGGAAAAAGCAGCAGGTTTCCCTCGGCGAAAGCTTTTTCGCTGCTGTTTAAAAAAACAGAATGTTGATGCTTTTTAACACTCGGAAATATCCTCGGTTCGGTCGGATTCGGCGCAAATCTTGTAACATATTTCTTCAAATATGAAATTCCTGCCGATTTTCTTGGGGAAAACAGTATTATCGGCGCGCTCGGGCTTACCACTGTTTATTATATGTTCACCGCATTGCCGGGCTTTTTGGGAATGATGCTTGCCGATAAAATCAAAAAATTCTGCAAAGGCTATGTAAATGCCATAATCATGATGCAGGCGGCAAACATCGTTGCGCGCATAATCGCATATGCAATCGGTTATCAGGGGCAAAAGCTTTGGATAGCTCTCACCGTTATCGGAATCGGCTGTATTCCGCTTGGCGCGATTTCAATTGCGCAAACCGCAATTTTTTGCGACAGCATCGATTATATGGAATGGAAAACGGGGAAGCGCACGGAGGGCATCACATTTTCGATGCAAACTATGTTTACTAAAATTTCAAGCGGCATAACCGCAGGCCTTGCCGCGCTTACGCTTCATCTGCTTAAATATAAGGCGATAGACGGTGCTTCCGTATATGTGGGCACTCAATCTGCGGCGTTTGATAAATGGATTTGGCCGCTTGTTATTCTCACTCCGGCAATCGCAAGCCTGCTTTATATAATTCCGCTTTTGTTTATTCGCTACACACCGGCAGAGCGCGAAAAGGTTGAATCCGAGCTTGCCGAGCGCCGCGCTGCGGCAGAGCAATCGGGTGTGCTCCAAGCGTATCGGAATGATTTTTAAGCAGGGGAACACGGCGTTGCTTTGCTTTTGCCGAAAATAATTATACGAATATAAAAAACGGCTTCGGAATTTTCCGAAGCCGTTTGATATTGGCTTTCTATGCGATTATTCGCCGAAGTATCTCTTGAGGAGGCCTTCAAATGCTCTGCCGTGGCGGGCTTCGTCGCGAGCCATTTCGTGAACAGTGTCGTGAATGGCGTCAAGGCCTTTTTCTTTAGCAAGCCTTGCAAGCTCCGTTTTGCCTGCCGTTGCGCCGTATTCGGCTTCAACTCTCATCTCAAGGTTTTTCTTTGTGGAGTCGGTAAGCACCTCGCCGAGAAGCTCTGCGAATTTAGCGGCATGCTCTGCCTCTTCGTGAGCGGCCTTCTCCCAATAAAGGCCGATTTCGGGGTAGCCCTCTCTGTGTGCCACTCTTGCCATTGCAAGATACATGACTACTTCCGAGCATTCGCCGTTAAAGTTATCGCGAAGGCCCTGAATGATTTCGGGGTCAACATCTTTGGCAACGCCTACGATGTGCTCTGCGGCCCAAGCCTTTTCGCCGCCTTCTTCGCGAACTTTCATTTTAGCACCGCAACGGGGGCAAATATCGATGGGTTCGTCACTTGTGTAGCCGCATGCCGGGCAATAATACTTTTTGTTCATAATAAATTACTCCTTCAAAATAATAATTATTTTTTTATTGTTACAGCTTGGGCAAATGCCGCTGTAATATACATCTTTTTTTTGCACGATAAATCCTTTCGGCAGGGGTTGAAACAGGCTCTTCAAGCTGAAAATCATAAATTTCACCGCAGTGTTTGCAAATGAAGTGGCCGTGAAAATTAACATTGGCGTCATAATGGATTCGGCCTCCGTCAATCGTTATCGCCGTTATAAATCCGCTTTCGCAAAGTGATTTAAGTGCGTTGTAAACTGTGGTTTTTGAAAATCCCGGGTTGCTTTTTAAGCACATTTTCATATATGGCAAGCACATCGGGGTGATCCCTGTGCTCGTAAACATAATTGAAAACTGCAATTCGCTGGGGAGTGGCTCTGAAGCCTTTTTCCCTGAAAAGCGCTAAGATTTTTTCCTGAGTCATTGTTTACCACCTTGTAATGATTACTAACTTGTATCGATTACAATTAGAGTATAACACAAAAAAATCGAATTTGTCAACTCTTTTTTGAAAAAAATTTTTAAATAAACATATTCTTGCCTTGCTCTTAATTGACTAATTGCGCATAATCTGTTATCTTATTTAAACGAAAGAAAAAAATAATTATATTTAAACATATTATATCTTGCACTGCGGAGGTGTCGGTTTTGATTAAAGTAAATTGGAAAAAAATAAAGCCGTTTGAAAGCGCGGCGTTTGCGATTCCCGTAATTATTGTGTTGCTTTTTGCTTTTTTTGCAGGCTCCGTGGCGGCTGCATTTTTAAATCCGCTGCTTCTTATGCCGCTTAAAGCTCTTACGGCGGTTTGTATTTTTATAACCGTGGCGTTTAAGGTGCATATCGAATCGAGAATGCTTCAAATTTATATGCTGCTCGGCGTGCTTGATGTTGCAATGTATTCGGCGGCGCTTGTGCCGCTTCCGTCCGGCTTAACGGTGTTTTTCTTTGTTGCGTCACTGATTGCCGCGTTGCTTTGCGCAGGTGAGGCTCTTGCCGCGGGAATTTTGATTCCGAAAAACACTGCTTATGATTATGAGGAAGCGGATCGCAGTGCGTTTTTCGGCGGCAAAAAGGTTATGCTTTTCGCTCCGCACGAGGATGATGAAATAAATCTTTACGGCGGCGTGATAGAGCAATATGTTAAAAACGGTTCCGAGGTTAAAATTCTGTTTTCCACAAACGGCGATTTTCACCGCCTCGGCAAGCTTAGAATCAAAGAAGCACTCTCCGTTGCGGCGTTGTACGGCGTTAAGGCGGAAAATGTGATTTTTTTCGGCTATGGAGACAGCTTGGTTGATAAAAAAGGAAAGCATATTTATAACTGCGCGGGTGATGAGCTTGTGAAATCAGCGGCGGGTTATGCCGAAACCTACGGCACGGACAAAAAGCCGCCGTTTCGCAAAAGCGCATATACGCGCGATAACATTGTTGCCGATATGCAGGCGGCAATAGCTGAATTTATGCCCGATGTGCTTTATTGTTGCGATTATGACGAGCATGCCGATCACCGCGCAATAAGCCTTTTCTTTGAAGAAGCGCTCGGAAATGTGCTTGCCGAAAATTCATTTTATGCGCCTCAGGTGTTTAAAGGCTTTGCCTATTCAACCGCGTGGAACGGCAAGTGCGATTACTATTCCGAAAATGCGCTTTCAACCCATTTGCCGCAGGAAAGTTCTTATATGAGTGAGGTCAATGCCTATAATTGGGCAGACAGAGTGCGTATTCCCGTTGCAAAAGAATCGCTTTCGCGCATTATGCAAAACACTTCCGGCTACAAAGCCATGCAGTGCTATTCAAGCCAAACGGCAACAGATCATGCAAACGGAATTTTAAATTCCGATAAGGTGTTTTGGCAGCGCAGAACGGATGATTTGCTTTTGAATGCCAAAATGCAGGCCACGAGCGGCGATCCCTCGCATCTTAATAAGTTTAAGCTTTTTTTGATTCAAACGATATTAAAAAAACAACCCCGGTTTGCCGCTTTCCTCCGTTTGGGTTGCCGATTCAGGCGATGAGCAAAAAATCGTTGCCGCAATGCTGCCCGCGGCCCGCAAAAATCTGCTGTGTTGCCCTTTATGAAAAATCCGGATCCCGCAAGCCACATCGTTAATGCCGAGCTTATGATAGGCAGGCACAGCTTCCAAAACAGGGGAGTTAAAGGAAAAACGGTGCGGCCACGATTTTTTTGAATTTCCACCTACGGAAACAAATATGATTGCCGTTAAAATTAAAAAGCTGCACGGGCGCATGCTCACTTTTTAAAAAAATAGAGGCATTTGATATTCCTGCGGATGACAATACGCGCTTTATCAAGCTTCAAAAACTCAAACGGCGATTTTTTTGCTATGATTATATAGTTAATAAATCCGGCAGGGAGAAGTTTTCCGTTTACACATATCCTGCCGTTTCGGATTCGGATTTTTGATGTTTCCTGCGATAACGAGGGGCGTTGTTTGCACGGCGGAAAACGGAGTTCTTTCCGTTAACTGCCCTGTTGGTGAGGTTGCGCATATCAAAATCACGGATAAGGTCAACCCATTTGTTTACGATTGCGTAACCCTGCGCAATCCTGACGACAGAGAACGCGATATTATCGCTTATAAGCAAAAAACAGAGCAAAAAATTCCGTCATTCTCAATGCAATGGGATTATTACAGAGGCCTTCTTCGCCGCCTCGGCTCATATAAGCCGATAAATAAATAAGATCGATTTTATGCTCTTTTGCAAATTTTCAGAATATTAAAACATTATGTAAAAAGGCTTAGCCGGCGGATTGTTTTGCGCCGGCATTTTTTTGTTTGAAGTGAACAATTTAATGCTTGTTTGAGCCGATAAAATCGCCGCTTTAATTTGAATAAATTATTGCACATATAATTTTAATGTGTTAAAAATATTAAAAAGCTTAAAAATATGTTTAATAATAATTTATATATAGGCGGTATTTCGGGCGTGTGAAAAAATAAAACGCTCAAATCGGCTTTGGCCGAATTCAATCCGCTTTTCGTTACCTTTTTTGGAGGTTGTGTTTTGAATAAAGAAATAAACGGAATTTCCGTTAATTACGATAGAAAGGGCAGCGGCGATTATGTGTTTATTTTGCAGGGCTGGGGCACAAGCCTTGAAGTGTATGCCTCGGTTGTAAATCTGCTGGCGCAAAAATACACTGTTGTTTCCTTTGATTTTCCGGGCTTCGGCAAAACTCCGGAGCCGAACGATGTTTGGGATGTGTCGGCATATGCCGATTTCACAAAAGGCATTTATAGCTTCTTTCGGCGTTAAAAAGCGTTATCCTTTTTGGGGGCATTCCTTCGGTGGCAGGGTTATTTTTAAAGCTTGTTTCCGATAACAGCCTCGGCTTTGAAATTTCAAAAAAATTCTGTTTGTGGATTGCGCCGGGGTTATGCCGCAGCGCAGCAAAAAGCAAAGGGCGCGCACAAAGGTTTATAAATGCGGCAAATTTTTTTCCTCAGCCTTTATCCCGTGCGCAAGCTTTTTCCGCAGGCGCTTGAAAATTTAAGAAAAAAATTCTCCTCCGCCGATTATCTCAACGCAAGCGAGATTATGCGCGGCGTGCTTGTTAAATCGGTAAACGAGGATTTGGTGCATCTGATGAAAAATGTTAAATGCTCCACCTTGCTTATTTGGGGTGCAAACGACACCGCAACCCCTTTGGCGGACGGTAAAATTTTTGAACGCGAAATTTCCGCGGCGGGCACGGATGTGGGCCTTGCCGTTATCGAAAACGCGGGGCATTATTCGTTTCTTGATCAGCCGGTTGTTTTTTTGCAAACATCATTAAATCTTATCTGAAGGTCGGTGATTGATATTTATATCGCTTTAAATATAATCGGCGCGGTTTTTGCAATCGCGGCGTCCGTGCTCACGGTAATCCGCACCACACATATGTTTCAGCAAAATTCATATAAGCCGCGCGTTCAGCTTAAATGGATGGCGGCAAACGCAAAGCATTTTGTAATTAACCTTGTGATTTTGGTGCTTGCCGTTTCGGCACTTTTCATAAACAAAATTTGGCTTTATATCGTTTTTTATGTGCTCGCGTTAATCTGCGCGCTTGTGAATAAGCCGATGAAAAATGCAAAAAAGCCGCTTGTTTACACGGCAAGGGTTAAAAGAATGCTTGTAACGGATGCAATCGTTTCCGTTGCGGCTTATGCGGCGGCGTTTTTTGCCGGCGGCGAAAAAAGAGCGCTTTTCGGCTTTGCGCTGACGCTTGCATTTATGCCGTTTCTTGTTCTTATCGGCAACTTCATCAATGCGCCGATAGAAAAGGGAATAAGGCAGTATTATATTAACGACGCTAAAAAAATGCTTAAAGCCTGCCCCGATTTAAAGGTTATCGGAATCACGGGAAGCTACGGCAAAACAAGCGTTAAATATTTTCTTTCAACGGCTCTTAAAGCAAAAATACAATGTGCTGATGACTCCCGAAAGCTATAATACGCCGATGGGTGTTGTTAAAACAATCAGAGAGCAGCTTCGCCCCACACACGAGATTTTCGTTTGCGAAATGGGTGCAAGAAATGTGGGCGATATCAAGGAAATCTGCGATATTGTTTTCCCCGATTACGGAATTATAACCTCGATCGGCGAGCAGCATTTGGAATCTTTTTAAATCAATTGATAATATAGTTAAAACTAAGTTTGAGCTTTATGACGCTGTGCCCGATAAGAAAAAAATATGTTCTTAAACGGCGATAATCAATATATTTCGGCAAAGCTTGCGAAAAAAATCCGAACGCGGGCTTCCATACCTACGGAATAGGCAGTCAAAAACGAAACATATGCAAGCGATATTCGTGTAACAAGAATAAGGAACAAGCTTTTTCCATTGTTTGCGGCAATGAAAAAAATCGAAAAATCTGCAAACTCTGCTTGTGGGCGAGCACAATGTAACCAATCTTATGGGTGTTGTTGCGGTTTGCAGGCAGCTCGGCGTTGAGGCAGACGATATTAAAATGCAGCTTAAAAAGCTTACCTCCCCGCCGCACAGATTGCAGCTTACCCGCAGGGGCAACACCGCTATTATTGACGACGCTTATAATTCAAATCCCGCAGGCTGCGAGGCGGCGCTTAAAACCCTGGCGCTTTTTGAGGGCGAAAAGATTTTGATAACGCCCGGTATGGTTGAACTCGGCAAAATGCAGGATCATTACAATTACGAATTCGGCAAATCCGCCGCGGTTGTTTGCAATCATGTTTACCTTGTGGGCAAAAAGCAAACGGAAGCCATTTATAAGGGCCTTGCGGACGGCGGTATATCCGAATCCGCAGTAACGATAAGTGAAAGCTTTATTGAGGCGTTTAACGAGGCAAGCGCTTCGCCCGCCGAAAAAATTATTCTGATTGAAAATGATTTGCCGGATAATTATTGATTGCCGGTTGTAATATTTCCGCGCCGCTTGGCGCAAATCGCTCCGCTTCGGCTACGGCGGGCAGGCGATATATTTAATATACGGTAGTCGGAAAGGCCATGTGATTTATTATGAAAAATAAATGTTGCCGTTTTGTTTGGCGGAAAAAGCGTTGAGCACGAGGTTTCCGTTATCTCCGCATTGCAGGCAATGCAAAATATGAATAAGGATAAATATCAGCTTTATCCCGTTTACATCACAAAGAAAAACGAGCTTTATTACGGTGAATATCTTGATAAAATCGATGAATATAAGGATATTCCGAGGCTGCTTGAAAAAAGCACAAAAATAAATATGGTTACGGATGGGAATAAAACTTACATTATCCCTCAGCACCAAAAAATGTTTTCAAAGCCGAAGCCGATTGCCGTTATCGATGTTGCGTTTCCCATTGTGCACGGCACCAATGTTGAGGATGGCGCTTTGCAGGGTTTTATCAAAACTCTTAATTTGCCGTTTGTTGGCTGCGATGTGCTTGCAAGCGCAATCTGCATGGATAAATATGCCATGAAGGTTATGCTGCGCGACGCGGGCTTCCCCGTGCTTGACGGCTTGCGCTTTTCAATCACCGATTATAAAAAGCAGCGATTCGATTGTTGAAAAAACAGAGGCAAAATTCGGCTATCCCGTTGTTGTTAAGCCTGTAAATCTCGGCTCCAGCGTAGGCATCAGCAAGGCCGATAACCGCGCCGAATTTGAAGATGCGCTTGAGCTTGCTTTCAATTTTTCAGATAAAATTCTTGTTGAGCCTGCTGTTGTTAATCTTAAAGAAATCAACTGCTCTGTGGTGGGAGATTATATGGAGGCAGAGGCATCCGAGCTTGAAGAGCCTGTTTCCGCAGATAAAATTCTTTCATATAAAGATAAGTATTTGGACGGCGGCAAGAAAACAGGCGGCAGCAAGGGCATGACGAGCCTTAAAAGAAAAAAATTCCCGCAGAAATCCCCGCAGAGACCGCGGCCGAAATCAAAAAAATCGCCGTTGAGGCTTTCAAGTATCTTGATTGCAACGGCGTTGTAAGAATAGATTATCTTATGGATTCAAAAACGGGTGAATTTTGGATTAACGAGTTTAACACGATCCCCGGCTCACTTGCATTTTATTTGTGGGAACCGCTTGGTGTTAAATATTCCGAATTGCTTGATAAGCTTATTTCGCTTGCGCTCAAAAGGCAGCGCAACCGCGAGGAAATCACTTATTCGTTTGACACGAATATTCTTTCATCGGGTGCTCTCGGCGGTTCAAAAAGGCTCTAAGGGCTCAAAAAAATGTAATTTGTATTGTCAAAGCGGCGTTCCGGGCAAACCGGTGCGCCGCTTTTTTTGTGTATCTATCGGCAAAATTCCGGGTGGATTCAGGCTCAAAAGCGGAAAAATTTGAACATTTGAGGGTTTATTATTGTAAATTATAAAAAGCATCGTAATTACAGTAATACTGCATAAAATCGCCGCAAAAAAAGCATATGCTTTTTATTGCAATCTGTATCAAAAATGTTGTAAAATGAGTTATACACATAATATAAATTGTATAAATTGTAACGAAAGGTTTGGTAATATTATGCGTTATGAAATTAAAGGTGTGCCGTTCCCGGCTGCAATTTGTTATCTTGAAGCAGGCGAGCAGATGATAACAGAAGGCGGCGGTATGTCTTGGATGAGCCCGAATATGGTTATGGAAACCACCACAAACGGTGGGCTTGGCAAGGCAATCGGCAGAATTTTCACCAATGATAAAATGTTTCAAAATCGCTACACCTGCCAAGGCGGAAACGGCATGATTGCGTTTGCTTCATGCTTTCCCGGCGATATAAAGGCGATTGAAGTTCATCCCGGCGAGGAAATCATATGCCAGAAAAGCGCATTTTTGGCTTCCACACCCGGAGTTAATATGGAAGTATTCTTCAGGAAAAAGCTTTCCGCAGGCCTGTTTGGCGGAGAGGGCTTTATTATGCAAAAATTCAGCGGCCAAGGTTTGCTTTTTATTGAGATAGACGGCTCACCGATTGAATATAATTTGCTTGCGGGCGAGCAGCTTGTGCTCGATACCGGCCATGTTGTTATGATGAGCGGCACATGCTCGCTTGATGTGCAAACCGTTAAGGGTGTTAAAAATGTGCTGTTCGGCGGTGAAGGCTTGTTTAACACGGTTGTAACCGGCCCGGGCAAGGTGGTTGTGCAAACAATGCCGATATCCAATCTTGCAAACGCCATTATTCCTTATATGCCCACAGCTTCAAACAATTCATAATTCTGAATATAATAAAATCCCGTTCACAAGGGGCGCACTTCGTAAAGAAGAATGCCCCCTTTGAGCGGGATTTTTTTGTATTTTTTTAATCGGATTGAGTTAAATCAAACGGTTGCTGCCCGTTTTTTTCGTCTGCTTGTTTGAAACATTACTGTTTTGATTTGCTGCATAGCTTGTGAGCGTTTTTATAAACCTCAGCAGAAAAGGCACGGAAACCGCGGCGGCCAAGATATAGCCGATCGGCTGGGCAAGCTCAAGCCCGGTTATGCCGCAAATTTTCGGCAAAATTATTGCAAGCGGAATAAAGAAAAGCCCGTTTTGCGAGCATGCAAGGAAAAATGCTTTTCCGCTTTGGCCTATGCTTTGGAAGGTCATGTTCGCTACCATAACCGTTGGCAAAAACAGCAGCGCAATGCAAAGCAGTCTCAATGTTTTGCCGCCGATTTCCACCACTTCGCTTTCGTGGCGAAAAACGGTGATTATCTGCGGCGCAAAGGCAAAGCATGCGGCCGCAAGGGCGGCAAGCACTCCCGTGGAAAAGCCCCAGGTGAATTTTACTCCGGATTTAACTCTGGAATATTTTTTTGCGCCGTAATTAAAGGCAGACACGGGCTGAAAGCCCTGCCCGATTCCCACGCAAACGCTGAAAATTAAATTAGCACATTTTGCAACTATGCTCATGGCGGCAATGCAGGCATCGCCGTAAAGAGCAGCCTCAATATTCAGCACCATGTTTGAAACGCTGTTCAGCCCCTGCCTTGCAAGGCTCGGCAGACCCGTTGTTATAATCGTTGCCACAAATCGCGGCTTTAAGGTGATGTATTTAATATGGGGCTTGCTTTGCGCATCGCCCTTATAATACATAATCATCAATATAGCAAAGGAAATATATTGCGAAATTGCGGTTGAAAGTCCCGCGCCTGCAATTCCCATTTTTTTGCGCCGAAAATCAAAAATCGGGTCAAGAATTATGTTGAGCACGCCGCCTGCTGTAAGCCCCACCATGGCAAGCGAGGCCTTGCCCTCGTATCTTAATATATTGTTTGCAACGCAGCTTCCGGTCATTGCCGGGCCTGCCGCCAAAATAAAAATTCCGTATGCCTTTGAATAGGGTAAAATCGTGGCAGTGCTGCCCAAAAGGCGCATAAAAGGGGCTAAGAAAATTATGCCCAAAATTCCGATTAACGCACCCGTAAGCAGTGCTAAAAACAACCCTGTTGAGGAATATCGCCGTGCCTTTTCAATGTTTTGCGCGCCCAGATTTCTGCTTATGCAGCTGCCGGAGCCGTGGCCGAACATAAAGCCGAAAGCCTGCAAAATCGCCATCAGGCTGAAAAACAACGCCCGTTGCGCCGCTTGCCGAAATGTTGATTTTTTTGAAACGAAATAAGTGTCCGTTGCGTTATAAATCGTTGTTATCAGCATGCTGATAACCGTTGGCACGGCAAGTGATGCAACAAGCTTTTTTTATCGGCGTTTGCGTCATTTTTGTGTATTGCTTTTCGGCCGCGCTTAAAATTTTTTTGCATTATCCGATTGCATTCTGTCATCTCCGAAATTAAAGCTTTTCGGCAGCTTTTATTTCCGCTTCTTCTCTTTCTTCCTCGGCGCGTTCAAAAAAATTTCTTCGCGCTTCTCCGCTTCTTTGTTTACAAACATTAAAAAGAAATGCCGCAAGCAGCCCGCCTGCCGCAATCAGTGTTGAATATCTGCCGATTGCGCTCGAAAGCACTGCGCCGATTGCAGCACCTAAAACGAAGAAGAAAAATTATGGAATAATATTTAAATGCCGTTTTCAAAACGGTTTTGTTTTTTGTGGTTACGGCGTTAAAAAGATGCTCCGTGCCGCTGCGCAGATTGCCCGTGCACATTGTGGTGGTAAGCGGCACGCCGCTGATTTGTCTGAAGCTTTGCACCTGAAGCGAGCACACAAATGCCACCAAGGCGTTTGTGAATATGTTGTGCATTCTTGTGGGTTCAACAAAGGATATAAACACCAAAACGATTATTTCCGCCGCCACGGTTATTTGCCGCCAGTGGATGTAATTATTTTGCTTAAAAAGCTTTTTAATCCCCTCGGCGCAAAAAACGCCGCAGGCAAATGCCGTTATCGGGATAAGGTAAAAAAATGCGTCCTTAAAATCGCCCTCGGCAAGCTTTGCGCCCATCAAAACGATGTTGCCGGTTTCGGCATTGGCAAAAGCTTTGCCGCGGCAAATATATGTGTGTGCGTCCAAAAATCCGCCCACAGTCGCCAAAATCGCTCCCAAAAGCAGAGATTCGGACATTTGCTTTTGTTTTCGTTTTCTCATAACTTTCCGCCTGAATATTGTCAATATATTATGCTATAATGTTTATCTTATATAATTTTAACACCAAGCGGCGGCATTTGTAAATATTTATAATTTATTAAAATAAGCGCTTTGAGTGTGTTTATTTTATACAATTTTGCAGGCTCGAAGGCTCGAATTATGATTTTATTCATCATAATAATAAAAAGCACAGTCGGCAGATACGCATTTCTTGCGGAGCGTGAACTACGCAAAGGAGCGCATTTTATCTGCCGAATGTGCTTTATAATTTATGCTCTGTATTTCTTTGTCTGCAAATTAAACATATAAGCGTATTTGCCGCCCGCCGCCATCAGCTCGGCATGGGTGCCGCTTTCGGCAATTTCGCCGTTTTCCATCACATAAATTTTATCCGCTCCCACCGTGGTGGAAAGCCTGTGAGAAATGAAAATAACGGTTTTGTTTTTTGCTGCCTTTTGCATTGCAAGGTTTAATTTGTATTCCGCAATCGGGTCTAAATTTGCAGAGGGCTCGTCCATAATAACATAGGGGCAATGCTTGTAAAAAGCTCTTGCAATCGCTGCCTTTTGCGCCTCGCCGCCCGAAAGCATGATTCCGTTTTCGTCGAATTCGCGCAGCAGGGGAGTGTTTATTCCGTTTTGAAGCTTCTTGGAAAAGCCGGCGTTTTCAAGCGCTTTAACGGCATCCGGCTCATCAATTTCGCTTGAAAGAGCCACATTTTCTCCGAGCGTTGCCGCAAAAAGCTGAAAAGTCCTGAAACACTGCCGCAAATCTGCTGCGATGGGATTCAAGCGATTCGTTCTTAATGTTTTTTCCGCCGATTAAAATTTCGCCGCCGCTCACTTCATAAAGCCTGAGCAGTAAATTTGTAAGCGTTGTTTTGCCGGCGCCGTTGTAGCCCACAAGCGCAATTTTTTGGTATGGCTCAATAGTTAAATTTATGTTTTTCAGCACCGGATTTGATGTGCCCGGATATGAAAAGGAAACATTTTTCAGCTCAATTTTCTGCGGCTCGCCGCACTCGGCTTCGTTGGATCCGTCTTTAATTATGCTCTCTTTGGAAAGAAATTCACGGAATTTACCAATCATTTTTGTTTGCTGAGAAAATTCGCGAGCTATGTAAACTGTTAAAAACGAAAAGGACGCCGCAATGCTCCACGCGCCGTTAAAGGCGGCAATGAAATCGCCTGCCGAAAGTGTTTTTGCCTTCAGCACGCCGTAGCCGAGGTAGAGCGGAAGCACAACCATAAATCCTAAAATCTGCACGCCGCTTTCCTGAAAGAAATAGATGAAATCGATTTTGCCCACATATTTGCGCTGGTTTTCGATAACCTCGTCCGCCGCCTCGTTGTATCTTTTTGATAAGCAACGGCCTAATTCCGTTCATGCGCACCTCTTTGGCATAATCCTGCAAATAGAATATCCTTGCAAAATAATCCGCTTTTTCTGTGCTTTTTTTGTTGTTTTCGATTTGGCGTTCCGCCTGCAAATTACCGATTTTTTTGCTCAGCGGCGTAAAAATTATAACCGTGGCAAGAATTATCAGCATGCAAATCGGGTCAAGCGCCAAAATAATTCCGCATATCGTTATAAACGAAACAACCTCGCCGATGTAGCGGCGGATAAGCGTTAAAATTTGATTTAAATTGCCCGTTGAGGATTCAATGGCGAGAATGAAATTGTTGTAAAAATATGGGTCGTCGTATGAAGCAAGGTCAAGTGATTTTGCTTTGTCGTAAAAATATTTTTGCTTAAGCCCGCGTTTGCCTTTTCGCGCGCAATGTTCCAATAAAACTCACGAAAAAGGCAGGTCGCCGTTGTGCTTGCAATCAAAATTGCCGCAATTGCAATAACTGCATAAAGAATTTGGCGCGCATTGCTGCCGCTTTCAACGGTGTCGGCCACATATTTAGCACCTATAACGGCAATCAGCCTTGTGGGCAGGGCGGTGAATATGCCCGAAAGCGCATCGCCGATAACAAGCAGCGGCGATATTTTAAAAAAAGCAGTTTTATAAAAATAAAAATATGTTTGCGCCCGTTGATAAGCTTGATTTTGCTTTTTTTCCATTATTCCGCCTCCTTTTTTTGTAGCTTGACGCTTGCAGAGCAAACATTTTTTTGCGTATTCTCCGCCCGCCGCCGTAAGCTCGGCATGGGTGCCGCTTTCGGCAACGGTGCCGTTTTCCATAACTATGATTTTGTCGGAAAGCACCGCACTTGAAAGTCTGTGCGAAATATAAATAACCGTTTTGTTTTTTTCGTGGCCTCAATCAGGTTTTGATACATTTTGTATTCCGCAATCGGGTCAAGCGCTGAGGAGGGCTCGTCAAGCACGGCAATGTCGAAATCGCGTGCAAACATTCGTGCCACAGCAGTTTTTTGCGCTTCGCCGCCCGAAAGGCCTGCGCCGTTTTCGTCAAACTCACGGGTCAAAAACAGTGTTTGCGCCTTGCGGCAGGGTGCTTACTTTGCCGTATGCACCGCTTCGCTTTAATGCCTCTTCGGCAAGGATTTCATCCTCGGGCAAGCATTCGCGGCATATGATGTTTTCGTTTACCGATAAAGCAAAGTTTTTATAGTCCTGAAAAACCGTTGCAAATTTTCCGCGCAGGCTTTCAAGCTCATATTCTTTTAGATTTACGCCGTTATAAAGTATTTCGCCGTCGTTTGGGTCGTAAAAGCGAAGCATCAGCTTCACAAGCGTGGTTTTGCCCGCGCCGTTTATGCCCACCACGGCAACGGTTTCGCCCTTGGTGATTTTAAAGCTTAGATTTTGCAGGGAGTATTTCTTTTGCCGCGGGATATTTGAAGCAAACATTTTTTTAAATTCGAGGCTTTCAAATTCACCCGCCTTTTTGCTGCCGGATTTGATTTCCGTTTCGCAATCGAAAAAATCGTGCAGATTTTGAAAATAAAGTGCCGCGGCGGATAATTCCGAAAAGCCGTTTGCGATTCTGTTTGCCGCTTCGCGCACGGAATTTATTGAGGACAGCACAACGGAAAAGCCCGAAATCTGCAAATTTCTTGTTACCGAAAATTGATATCCCGCATAAGCGTATGTTCCTATTATCGGAATGAATTCGCCCAAAAGCGAGCTTAGCATGCTGTATAAAAACAGCTTTGTGCCGTATCTTTTTAAGATTGCAATGTTATCCGAAACGGCGCGGTCAAATCTTTTTATGATAACGGAAAAAAATGTTTGATGTGCGGATATCTTTTGCATAATCCTTTAAAAAAATAAGGTTCTTTGCGCATATGCTTTTTATTCGGTTGTTCGTTGTCATTTCCAAATCGCGCTTATAAATCGTTTTGCTTTTTGATAAGCTCAACCGCAAAAAAACAAACAGCAACGGAAGAAGAAAAAAATCAAATAAGAAGCGTCTATCGCCGCCACAAGCCCGATGACGGAGAAAAAAATGATATTATTCCCGCAACCACATTTGCAAAGCTGTAGCTGAAGGCTATGAAATAACCGCTTGTGAGTATTTCGGTGGCTCTTTGATATTTGTCGTAAAATTCCGGGTTTTCATAGCAGCTTATGTCTGCCTCGGATGCTTTTTTGAAAATCATATTGTTCATGGCCTTGAAAATATCTTTTTGAATAACAAGGCCCTTGTAATCGCTTACGCACATTATAACTTCGCTTAAAAGCGAAACTCCGGCAAAGGCAAGCACGGTTTTTGCGTAATATGCAAAATCGTATCCTCCCTCAATAACGGAAAGCAGCGCTTTTAAAAACAGCACGCTTTGCAAAAAGTTTGTGAAAAGCATGGAGGATACCATTGCGATAACCTGCCACAGCATAAAGGTTTTGCTGCATTTAAAAAGTATTTTCAGCGCATAGGCGATGTTTTTCAGTATGGGCACTTTTGTGTTTTCGTGAACTTGTATCCAGCCCATTTTTCAACCTCCTTAATCAAGTGTCGGAAAGCAGGTGCGTTTTCACCTGCTTACAAGTGAAAATTATCTTAAGTAAGATTCTTTCGGCACATTCTTTTTTTGCATTGCCGTTTTTGCATAAAAAAAGCCGCCGGCAATCAAGCCGGCGGCGCAAAAAGCAATGGCAATATATTATAAGCTGCCCGGGGGATTGGAAAGCTTATTTATATGCGGCATGCGTGCGAACACAGGATGATTTTTTGAAATAATTATATAAAGTTGTGCTTTTGCCGTAATAATATGGCATATAAGTTGCGATGTATCTGTGTTTTTCTCATTATGTGTTCGCCTCCTTTTTCGTGATTATTTGCATATATTCGTTTAATGAATTTTTTTGTAGTATAGCACATTGCACAAACTTTGTCAAATCAAACCGATTTTTACATAGATTTGACACAATTTGAATTTGCATTTGATTAAGTGTTGATAAGGTTTTGAACAGATGATATACTAAAAATATATAAAGAAATTACAGTATATATTGTTTGGTTTGTGTCAGAAATAATTTATAAAGAGGTTTAATATGGATATATTTTCGTTCTTTTCCATGCTGGGCGGGCTTGCGCTCTTTCTTTACGGCATGAATTTAATGGGCAACAGGCTCGAAAAGCTTTCCGGCGGTAAGCTGGAGCGCATCCTTGAAAAAATGACGGATAAAACATATAAGGGCGTTTTGCTCGGCTGTGCCGTAACGGCGATCATTCAGTCCTCATCGGCGGTAACGGTTATGGCTGTAGGCTTTGTAAACTCCGGAATTATGGAGCTTTCAAGGGCCATCGGCGTTATTATGGGTGCCAATGTGGGCACAACCGCCACGGCTTGGGTTCTTTCACTTACGGGAATAAGCGGCGACAGTTTAATTATGAATCTTTTAAAGCCGTCTTCTTTTGCGCCCGTGCTTGCGGTTATAGGTGTGTTTCTTTTGATGTTTTCAAAAAAAGAAAAGCGCAATAATATCGGCGGCATACTTGCGGGCTTCGGTATTCTTATGATGGGCATGGAATTTATGAGCAATTCAATGTCCGGCCTTGCGGAAAGCGAAAAGTTTACCTCGATTTTCACAAAGTTCAGCAATCCTTTGCTTGGTATTCTTGTTGGCATGATTTTAACGGCGGTTATTCAGTCCTCCTCGGCCTCCGTCGGCATTTTGCAAGCACTCGCGCTCAGCGGCTCCGTAACCTTTGCCACGGCATTCCCGATTATTTTGGGCCAAAAATATCGGCACCTGTGTAACCGCGCTTATCTCCTCAATCGGCACCAGCAAAAATGCAAAGCGCACAGCCTTTGTGCATCTTTATTTCAATGTTATCGGCGTGCTTCTTGCCGTGATTTTGTTCTACGGCGGCAATGCTATATTTAAGTTTGGCTTTCTTAATGAAAGCGTCGGTGCGGCGCAAATAGCTATGATTCACTCCGTGTTTAATGTGCTTTCAACCGCCGCCCTGCTTCCGTTTACAAAGCAGCTTGAATTCCTTGCCTGCAAAACGGTTAAAACAAGCGATAAACACACGGCAGAGGCGCCGCTGCTTGATGATCGCTTCCTCATCAACCCCTCATATGCCGTTGAAAAGAGCAGAGAATTGACCGACACAATGGCAGATCTTGTTCAAAATTCGGTTTCAACCGTTTTCTCGCTTGTTAAAAACTATTCCGAAGAAAAAGCTGCGGGCATTAAAGAAAACGAAACGAAGATAGACAGATATGAAGAAGTGCTTGATGCATATCTGGTTAAAAATCAGCGCAATGAATTTAACGGATGAAGACAGTAAAACGGTTTTCCTGCTTCACCATGCGATTGAGGATTTGGAAAAAATCGGCGATTACTGCGAAGATGTTCTTAAAATTAAAAAGAATGTTATCAAAAGTAATATAGTATTTTCCGAAAGGGCAAAATATGATCTTTCCGTTATGATTGCCGCCACCACCAAAATAATCAGCCTCACCATGGAGGCGTTTAAAAACGGCGATCTTGAAAAAGCGCACAAGGTTGAGCCGCTTGAGGCCGTTATCGATAAACTTAAAAAAGAGCTTAAAAACAGGCACCTTAAAAGAATCGAAGAGGGCAAATGCTCAGTTGATCAGGGCTTCCTTTATCTTGATATGATAAACGCTTTTGAGCGTATGGCGGATCACTGCGCTAGCCTTGCAGTTTCCATGATTGAGCTTGAGGCGGGCGATTACAATGTGCACGAATACACAAGAGAGCTTAAAACCTCCGATAAGAATTTCGTTGAGGAAGTTGACAATTATCTTAAAAAATATTCGCTCAGCTAAACTGCGGGCGCTTGAACGGAGGTTTTTATATGCCGCTTATTTATATTCTTGAGGATGATAACAGCGTTCGCGAGCTTGAAGCATATGCGCTTCAGGGAAGCGGATTTGAGGTTAAGGGATTTGAAGAGCCTAAAAGCTTTTACAACGCGCTTGATACACAAAAGCCCGATCTTATAATAATCGATGTTATGCTGCCCGGCGAGGACGGTGTTTCTATCACCAAAAAGCTGCGCGCAAACTCGGAATTCAAGCGTATTCCGATTGTTATGGTAACGGCAAAGGATTCGGAAATAGATGCTATTAAAGGGCTTGACGGCGGCGCGGATGATTATATCACAAAGCCGTTTTCCGTTATGATTTTTATTTCGCGCGTTAAGGCGGTGCTTCGCCGTGTTTATGAAAGTGACGAACGCCGTGATTACACCTATAAAACGATCACTGTTGACGATAAAAAGCACAAGGTTTATTCAAACGGCAACGAGGTGGAGCTCACCTTTAAGGAATATGAAATTTTAAAATATCTTTTGCGTAATAAGGGCATTGCCGTAACAAGAGAGCAGTTGCTCAATAAAATTTGGGGATATGACAGCGAAAGCGAAACCCGCACGGTGGACAGCCATATTCTTACCCTTCGCAAAAAAACTCGGCGAAAGCGGTTCGCTTATAGAAACCATTCGCCATGTCGGTTATAAGCTTGGTGATTAAATGAACTGGAGAATTTTTAAAGGCACCTTTGCGGCTTCGGCTGCGGCGGTTTGCGTTGCGATAGTCATCTCGGTGATCATTGCTCAGTCTTCCTATGCGGAAAGCGGCATGAGCATGCTCACCGTTTATATTCTTGCGGGCGCATTGCCTTCGCTTGTGCTTGCTGCGCTTTTTTCTCTTGCGGCTGCGTATTCCGTTTCAAAAAAGCTTGCCGCAAATATTGAAAAAATGGGCGAGGATATTAAGGATATCAGCAAAAATTGCAGGTATGAGGAATTGCAGCCCTTTGCCGATAAGGTGCAGGAGCAGCTTGATGAAAAAGAGCGCCTGCTCAATATGAAAAAGCGTTTCACTGCAAATGTGTCGCACGAATTAAAAACTCCGCTAACCTCCATATCCGGCTACGGCGAAATGCTGCAAACCAATATGGTGCGCCCTGAGGATGTGCCGAAAATCGGCGGAATTATTTATAAGGAATCTCAGCGCCTTATAAATTTAACGCACGATATTATTCAGCTTTCGCAGCTGGAGGAATATGATTATAAGCCGATAATAGATTATGTTGATCTTATGCCGGTTGTTAATTATTGTGTTGATGTGCTTAAATTTAAAGCGCAAAAAAAGAATGTGGAAATCACCGTTCGCGGCACCGATTGCAAGGTTAAGGGCACAAAATCGCTTATAGAGGAGCTTGTGTATAATCTTGTTGAAAAATGCCATTAAGTATAATGTGGACGGCGGCAGTGTGGCAATTGATGTGAGCGAGCGCGAAAAAGAAGTTTTATTAACCGTTTCCGACACCGGTATAGGTATACCGGAAAAATATCTCAGCAGGGTGTTTGAACGCTTTTTCAGGGTTGATAAGTCCCGCTCAAAGGCCACGGGCGGCACGGGGCTCGGCCTTGCCATAGTTAAGCACACGGCGGAATATTTGGGCGGCGGTGTTTCGGTTAAAAGCAAGGAAAACGAGGGCACCCAAATCACGGTTAGACTTGCAAAATAGCCGGAGATAAATTATAATAATGTTATTATAATTTTTAGCAGCGCAGGTAATTTATATGTCTATTAAGCAAGGCGATTATTTAAAAGAATTAAGAATGAAAAAAGGCCTCAGCCAGGAAAAGCTTGCCGAGCAGCTCGGCGTTTCAAGGCAGTCCGTTTCCAAGTGGGAGCAAGGCTATGCCGTGCCGTCATCCGATAACGTGCTTGAGCTTTCTAAGCTTTACGGCATTTCGGCGGATGATATTTTTGAATTGCGAAGCCCCTAAGGCTGCCGCAGATGAAAAAGAAGAGGCTTCAAAACCGCAAAAAAATCGCAGCAGGCAGAAGTGCACGATGATGCAGTTGCCGAAAAAGAGCATGAAGTAAAAAGCACGGAAAAGCACAAAAAGCACAGTTGGCTTTTTGCGGCATATCCATGCATTGCCGTTTTTATAACCCTTGCGCTCGGTGCGTTTGATTCCGCACTTTGGAAAACCTCGTGGATTTTTCTGCTCACCATTCCGCTTTATTACACAGGCTCAATAGCAATCAGAAAAAAGAATGCGTTGATTTTTTGCTATCCGGTTGCTGTGCTTATTGTGTTTTTGCTCGGCGGCTTTTATGCAAGCTTGTGGCATCCGCTTTGGATCCTTTTCGTCACAATCCCGATTTATTATATCGCCGCGGCGTATGCACATAAAAACCGCAAGCGTAAATAATCAATTTAATATTAAAGCTAATCCGCACGGAATATCGCATAACCGTGCGGTTTTTTTGTATGTAAACTGCTGTGTAAAACCGAAGTTGCGCCCTGTGTAAACCAAAGTTGGTGGTGATTTTTTTGTTGCGTTTTGATATCCTTGAATCACGGCAAAGGAAATGCCGAAAAAAATCAATTATCTATTATGGGAGAACACAGTAATGGCAATTTACAAAAAAGAACATTTCGGAATAGCAAGAAAAATAGTTTCAAATATGACCTCTGAAAGCTGGGAGCAAATTCCGCATATGTCTGCAAGCTATGAAGCGGATGTAACAGATTTTCTTAAGGAATGCAAAAAGCTTAATGCAGGTGCGGATAAGAACGAAAAGATAACGATTAACACCGTTATGATGAAGGTTATTTGCGAGGGCTTAAAGGCCGCACCGAAGATGAATACAACGCTTGATTTTTAACAGAAGCCTTGTCAGAGGCACTTTGAATTATCAAGATCAAATAGATATTTCAATACCCACAATGCTTTCAACGGGCGAGATGATGACTCTTAATATGCACGATATGGGAAACAAAACGCTTGAGGAAATGGCGGCTGCGGTTAACGACACAATCAGGCGCGCCAACAACAGCGATATGAATGAGGTTATGTTTGAAGTGTCTATGGACAACACTGTAAACGGGTTGAAAAAAGGCAAGCTCAAGCAAACCCTTTGCCGCCTTTTCGGCTCTAAGATGCCGGGCAAGCATAAGGTTCACACTCTGTCGGGCCAAGCAAAGAAAGATTATTATGCAATATCCGAAAAGGATAGGCTCACAAAGCATGATATCGAGCAGGGCACAACCACAATTTCAAACCTCGGCTCCGTTTGCAGAAATCAAAAGGGAATGTGTATGCTGCTTGAAATTATTCCGCCGCAAACAACGGCGTTTGCCATCAATGCCGTTCAGGAACGCCCCATTGTTGTAACCGATGAATTCGGCCGCAAAAAAATAGAGATTCGCTCTATCCTGCCGATAACGATTGCCGCGGATCACCGCGCGCTTGATTTCGGAGATTGTGTTCCGTTTTTGAATAAGCTTGATGAGATTTTTTCAAATCCGCAAATCATTTATGAATGGTCGGGCAGGGATTTCGGCAGCGGAAAAATTGGAAGAGGCGTGCTGATAATTTATATCGAAATTTAATTCTTTGCGGCGGTGAAATAATTTGCCGCGGCAAATGAAAAGCGAGCAGCGTGAATTTTCCTCGCTGCTCGCTTTGTTGCTATATTGTGCTTTGTTGAGCTTAATAAATCAGTTGCCTAATGTGAAGGTGTATTCAAGATAATACATATTATTTTCATCGGTGTTGTCGTAAAGCTCAAATACAACATCGCTTGTTTGGTCGTTAAGCGTGTAAGCCCTCTTAACTTTTGATGTGGCGCCCGGCTCGGTTGCAGTGGTGTCTGCAAGGTCGGTGTCATCGCTTGTGCCGAGAACTGTCCTTATTAGTGTGTTATCGTTTTGCTTAACGATTGTGTAAAGCGCCGAATCAAAAATCAATTGCTGTATCCGAATTGTTTTGGAAATAATATGTAACAAGTATTGCCGGTTTGCCGTTTGCATCTGTTGTTTTTTTGAAACATCGGTAACATCGCAAACGAAATTGCCAAGCTCGTCGCCCTGAACAAGATTATCTGAATTGTCGCCGATTGCATCGGAAATGTAAGAATCAAGCTGGTCGGGATTTTCGGCAATCTTAGTTGCGGCCACGCCGCCGATAACGCCACCGATAACGCCGATAACAATATTTAAAATAAAGCTTACAAGTGCACAAATTCCGCTCACTTTGGCTGTTTTGGGTCTGTCGTTCTTTTTTGTGAGAAAAATTATAAGGCCTGCAATCGGAATGAAAAAGGAAAGAATGGCAAGGCCAACGCTTGCTTTTTGTTCAACGGGCTGTTGCGGCATGCCGTAAGGCGGCACCTGCGCGCCGTTTTGCGGAGCGTAATATGCCTGCTGAGGCGGAGCTTGGTAGCCGGGTTGATTATAATTGCCCTGCGGTGCTTGGTTTGCCTGCGGAGCATAATATGTGCCCTCCTGCGGGGGAGTGGTGTAGCTTTGGCCCTGCGGCTCTGCGTAGGAAGGTGCGCTTTGCGCTCCCTGTGCAGGCTCGTTGATTTGCTCGGGCTTAGGCTCACTTGCAGGCTGAACTTGCGCGTTTGTATTCGGTTGCGGTGCGCCGCCGGATGTGGTTTCGGTGTTGTTTAAATTGTTTTCGTAATCAGCCATAATGCCAATCTCCTTTGCTGTTGTTAAAATCATAATACCATATATTGTGTTATGATGTCAATAAAAGTTATATTTTGTATTTGGGAAATGGTAAAAGAACCGTAATTCTTTTTTGCTTTAATTGATTGCGCCGCTCATTGTGAGATATTCGTCAATATAATCTCCGTCCGCTTGATCTTTGTTGTTGTGAATTTCAACATTGATATCGCGGTCCTTGCTGTCAAGCTTGTAAATAGCCTTGATTTCGGCGGTTTCGCCGGGAGCAAGCGTTTTGTTGAAGGTTATATCCGCTGCGCCCTCTGCCGGCAGGGTTTCATAAATCGGTGAACTGTTTTGGTAAACCTTCACATATAATGCCGATAAAAAGTTTTCGGGGTATTCTGAATTGTTCGTGAATTCGTAGGTTATCACAACAGCGTCGTTGCCTTGGTAATCCTTGGCGTATTCGGCGCTTTTAACAATGCATTTGTAATCGGAAATTGTGTCCGTCACCAAATTTGAGTCCGTTTCGTAAGAATAGTAATCGGTGTCGTCGAAAACATCGTCAAAGCAGTTAAAAAAATGGTTTCCGTTGCGAACAGCATTACCATGCAAAGAAGCACATAGGCGATTATTCTGGTGATGTAGCTCACAAGCGCGCATATGCCGCTTGCTTTTGCCGTTTTCGGGCGGCTTTCACGCTCCACAAGGAAAATGATAAGCCCTGCAATCGGCACGAAAAACGAAAGCAGCACATACCACACATTTGCCTTTTGCTCAATCGGCTGAACGGGGTAAACGCCGGCCGGCGGATAATAAGCTGCCTGCTGCGCAGAATAAGCATTTCCTTCAGGTGCGCTCTGTTGGCCCGGCTGAGCGTAATAAGCGTTTCCGTCGGGTGCTCCCTGAGAACTCGGCTGTGCCTGCAGTGGGTTAAAATATGTTCCCGGTTGTGGGTTTGCATAATACGCCGCTTGCTGCGGATTGGCATAGCCCTCGCCGAAAGCCGCTTGATTTTGCCGCTCGGTAAAGTTATTTTGATTTTGAGTGTTTTGGTTTTTCTGCTCCCGATTCGGCTGTCGGTTTGTTTGTTTGATTATTATTTTCGTAGTCGGCCATGGCGCCAACCTCCTTACTGTTTATATAAAAAAGTATATCATACGGAATTTGAGGCTGTCAATCGCCGCGGCGGCACGCAATAACCGCCGAGGTAAAAAAATATAATATGAAATTTGTGTATGTTGCATAGGTAAATCGAAATATATTTCAATCAGTGTGTTTTGGCACGGAGCTTTTTATTGAAGCTTCATCGTGAATACACTGAAGTCTTTTAAATTCGGGCAATAATAAAAAGCATCACAGTCGGTCGTCATTCGGCTTTATCGTCTGTGATGCTTTATCATTATGCTTTTTGTTATTCCTCGTGCCAGGGCAGTTCGATAACCGTAGGCTCGTGATGAACGGCCGGCAGGTATTTTTCTATAATATCTTTTTGTTTTGAGCTTAAGGCTTGATGTGTTCACGCATGGGTGGCAGCCGAAGGTTTCATCGTCAAACACGGCTCTGTCAACCACAAGGCGCACATTGTTTTCCGTGTCGTTCATAAGGCCCATAACCGAAACCGCGCCCGGTGTGATATCAAGGAATTTTTCCATGTATTCGGGCGAGGCAAATGAAAGGCGGGAGCAGCCGAGCGGGGCAGTGATGTCTTTCGTTTTAAACGGCTTGTTGCCGGGCATTATCAAAAGGTAAAAATCGGTTTTTTGCCTGTTGCAGAGAAACAGATTTTTGCATATCAGCGTGCCCAAAACGGCGTCTATTTTGTTGCAGGCCTCCATTGTGTCGGCAGGCTCATGATCCGTTCGTTCGTATTCTATTCCAAGCCTGTCAAGAAAATCATAAACTCTTATTTCCTTTTCAAGTCTGCCTGTTTCGTCTTGGGGCCTGCCTTTAAATAATTCCATTTTTATTCTCCATACATATAATTAGTTGCAAATTTAAGCTTGCCGCCGCTGTAATATGTGCGCGGCACTCTTCTTGCTATGCGGCAGGGGAGCTCGTAGTTAAACGAATATGCCGCCTCGGAGACTTCTTCCATGGAAAGAGTTAAGCCGCCGTCTGTGCCCACCAGAGTAACCTTATCCTCAAGCTCTGCTTCAATGCCGGAAACATCAATCATAAATTGATCCATGCAAACTCTGCCGATAATCGGCGCAAATTTTCCGTTAACAATAACCTTGCCTTTGTTTGAAAGGCAGCGCGGATATCCGTCTGCATAGCCGACGGGAACGGTTGCAACCCTTGTTTTTTTTGTTGTAACATATGTGCCGCCGTATGATATTTCTCTGCCGGGCTCAAGCGTTTTAATGTGTGAAATATGCGTTGTCCATTGCAGGCAGGGCTTGATTGAAAGAAGGCTTTTGTCAACCTCGGCAGAGGGATAAAGCCCGTAAAGAATTATTCCCATGCGGCACATATCGAAATATTCGTCAAAATTCATTATTCCGGCCGAATTGTTAATGTGCTTAATCGGTATATTGATTCCTCTTGCCTCAAGCATGGCAACAAAGCTTTTAAAACGCTCTCTCTGTGCTTTTGCCTTTGAAAGGCTTGCCTCGTCCGCCGTTGCAAAGTGGGAAAACAGCCCTTCTGCTTCAATTCCGGGCAGCTTTGCTATTTCGGCGCATAAACCGGCGCTTTCTTCGTTTATTTGGAAGCCGATTCGGCTCATTCCCGTATCTATGCAAAAATGAAATGCAACCGTTTTGCCTTGGCGCACCGCTTCGTTTGAAAGTGCCTTTGCATCATCATAATGAAAAATCGGCACTCGAATATCGTATTTAACAATTTCGCCGAACATTTCGGGTGCAACCCAGCCTAAAAATAAGCACGGGAGTTTTGATTCCCGCTTTTTTTAAAGCTCGATTGCCTCCTCAATGCAGGCAACTCCGTAAAAATCGCACTTGTTTTCCAAGTGGCGTGCAAGCGCAACTGCGCCGTATCCGTAAGCATCTGCCTTTATAACGCAAAGCAGCTTTACGCCTTGCGGCACCTTTTTTCTTGTGTTTTCAAAATTATAGTCAACAGCGTCAAGATCAATCGCTGCCTCTGTTCTGTATAACATTATTTGATTACCTCTGAAAGCGGAGCCTTTTCAATTCCGCTTTTCACGAAAGCCTCGTTAAGGCGTTTAACAAAATCAAGCGCTTTTTGCGCCGTCACCGTGAACGCAAACAGAATGAGCCTCAATTTCAATTTGTTCGCCCGTATAGGCTTTCACCTTGCCGTCTGTTATCATCTTGATAACTCTTTCCATGGCTTCGTTTTCATCCTCTATCATTGAGCCGGGCAGGCTTCTTTTACGCAAAGATCCGTCTGCCTCATATGCACGGTCGGCAAAAACCTCGCTTGCATATTTTAATCCTCTGCTTTTTGCTTCGTTGATCATTTCCGAGCCTGAAAGAGCCAAAAGAATCAAATTTGAATCAAAATCTTTGATTGCTTCAACAACTTCAATTGCAAGCTCGCGATTTTTTGCCGCAGCGTTGTAAAGCGCACCGTGCGGCTTAACATGGCTCAGCTTAAGCCCTCTTGCGCAGGCAAGCGCAGATAAAGCACCAAGCTGATAAAGCATCAAATCATAAACTTCGCCGGGCTTTGTTTCAATCGCTGTTCTTCCGAAATTTTCTCTGTCTGCATATCCCGGATGAGCACCCAATGAAACCTTGCTGTTTTTGCAAAGCAAAACAGAATCAGTCATTGTGTGCAAATCTCCTGCATGAAATCCGCAGGCAATGTTTGCGCTTGTGATAAGCGGAATTATATCTGCATCGTGCTTTGCGCCCTCTCCCAAATCGCAGTTTAAATCTATTTTAAACATATGCCACCTCTGCCAATATTTTGGCTTTAATTTTTTCGTCAGTATTTAAGGCTTGTGTTTTTAACATCGGTTATAAACATATGCCCCGGTGCGTGAGTTATCGCAATAGGAGGCTTGCTGTTCATAACAGCGTTTTGCGGCGTAACTCCGCAAGGCCAAAAAACAGGAACCTCGTTGCTGTTTATTGTAACACTGTCTCCGTAATCGGGCAAGTGTATGTTTTTAATTCCTATCTGCTCAGGGCAGCCTATTTGAATAGGTGCGCCGTGAACTCTTGGCATTGCAGCCGTAACATTAACTGCCTTAACCACCAAGTCATTTGGAATCGGGCGCATTGAAACCACCATGTTGCCGCTGAAAGCGCCGGCGCTTTCAAGCTTAATGTTTGTGTTAAACATAGGCACATTTTTGCCTTCTTCAATATGGCGAACGGGAATCCCTGCCTCCAAAAAGCTCTGCTTCAAACGAAAAAAAGAGCAGCCTATTAAAAAAATAAACAAAAATCATCCTGCCAATAATCGCTGATGTCGCAAACTTCTTTTTCAAGCACGCCGTTTTTTTCCATATTCTGTATTTGGGAAAAATCGGTGCACACATTTGCGCCGTTTGCCATGCTTTTTAATTAACGGAGAGCCGCAATCGCCAACCTCAAGAATCGGGCAGGGCTTGGGATTACGCATACAAAAAAGTAAAAAATCATATGCCTGTTCTTTTTGGCAAAATGCAAAGATTTGCTTGGGCATAGCCGTTGCACATTCCGGAAGTTTGCTCCGTGATTTCACCGTTTTTTATCAATTTGCGAACTTCGCTCGGCAATGCGTTTGAATAATTCATAATTTATCCTCACAAATTCAGTTATATTATTTACCTTTTATTAAAACCTTAAGCCTTCAAAAAAACGCTGTTCTTCCTTTGCCGCTGCTTCGGCCTCGGCAAGAGAAATCGGCTTAAAGCGAATTGTGTTTCCCGGCTTTGCCTGCGCTAAAAGCGGAAGGTCGGCAGTGATTACTGTTATCGGCTTTGCGTATCCGCCAGTTGTTTGCCTGTCTGCCGCCAAAATTATCGGCTGGCCGTTTTTCGGCACCTGAACGGCACCGAAAGCAATGCCGTCCGAGATAATATCGGGCGTGCCTTTGCATTTCAGCACGGCTCCGCTGAGGCGTATCCCCATTCTGTCTGCTTCGGCGGAAACCTTGTATTCCTCCGAAAAAAGAGTTTCAAGCGATTTTGAAGTAAACATATCATCCTGCGGACCCAAAACGCATCGCAGGGTTATTTCGTTGGCGTATTCAAATTCCGGAATTTCGCGCCGTTCTATATCGCTCGGTATGGCGCTGCCGAAAATCTTAATCTCGTCACCGGTTTTCAGTGCTCTGCCATCAAATCCGCACTGCTTCAGCTTCAAATCCGTTGAACGGCTGCCGAGCATCTGAGGCACATCTATGCCGCCGCTTATTGCAAGATATGTTCTTGCGCCGCTTATTGCTTCTCTCATCGAAAGCACATCTCCGGCTTTGATTTTATATGCTTTGTTGGTTTTTTTATAGGCACGGTGTTTATTGCTGCTTTAAAATGCGCGCCGGACAATGCAATTGCACAATCTTCTCTGAAAAGAGCTGCAATTCCCGTGTATGTCATTTCAAGCACGGCATCGTTTGGGCTGTTTCCGATAAGCAAATTCGCTGTTTTTGCGGCTTTCAAATCCATTGCACCGCATTGGGGAAAGCCAAGGCTCATGCCGCCGAATCTGCCGCCGTCCTGCACCGTGGTAAACAGTCCGGGGCGCACAATCAAAATGCTCACAGGCGCACCTCCCCGATATCTGCTTTGTATTTTCCGCTTTCAATAAGCTTTTTCTATTTCAAAAAAAGTCGTTTTGCGAAACGGGCTCAAATTTTTATGCAATCGCCCGCACGGTAAAGGATGGGATCATCGGCCGATTTATCATAAACCTTAATCGGCGTTTTGCCGATAAGCTGCCAGCCGCCCGGTGAGCTTATGGGATAAATTCCGGTTTGCTCTCCGCCTATGCCAACGGAGCCGCTTGGAATTGAAATGCGCGGTGAATCAAGCCGCGGGCACGAAATTCGCTTATCCATGCCGCCCAGATAAGCAAAGCCGGGCAAAAATCCGAGCATATAGATGAGATATGCTTTTTCGGAATGAATAGCAATAACCTCTTCCTTTGAAAGCCCGGTGTGGCGGCAAACCGTTTCCATATCCGGCGCAAAATCGCCGTCATAGCAAACCGGTATTTTAAAAAGCCTGCGTGCTTTTTTGCCGGATGCCTTGATGTGCTTTATAATCCTTTTTAATTCGGGTATCAGCTCGTCGTGAGATATTATGCAAGGATCGTAAATAACAGTGGCGGATGAAAAAGCGGGTATAAATTCAATGATGCCCTTGATCTTTTTTTGCCCTGCAATCCCTTACAAATTCGGTGACGCATGAATTTGCCGCTTCGCTGATCTCGTTTGAAAAAAGCAAACCGTAACGGCACCGTCACCACATTGTAAAAAAACGAATATTTCATTCTGTGAAAAAAATCCTTTTTTTATTGTGTTTTTTTAAACCAATCCTCGGTTTTTGTCTTCAACCGTTGCGGGATATTCAATAAGTGCCTTCATCATTGAAAGCATCGGAATGTTTATGCTTTTTCCGATTCCGTCAATATAAGGTCTCGGCTCGCCGTACATATCAAGCATGCCTACTGCCGCTGCCGCGTCCATTGCCGCCGATTGATCCTCTTCGTTATGCAAAAGCTGCGGCTTGCCGATTAAAAAAATGCGGTTGCCGCCATAAGTGCATCGCAGCCCCAGTCCGAAACGGTTGCCGTTATTATGTTGTCTGCCGCACTGCTTGCAAGTATTCCGAAGCCCGTGCCTGCTTTGCAGCCGCCGAGCTCGGCATACGGCACATATTTGCGGATGTGATCTTCAATGGCTGCCATGCCTATTTCGTTGCCTAAGTCGCCGATTGAAAGATTAAATATGCCAAGCTTTTTGACAACGCATAAACAAAATATCGAATTTTGCTTCAAGATCGGATGTGTTAACTCCCACAGCATTGTGGTAGTAGCCGTTTTTATTTCTGCCCGGAGCCTCTATGCTAACAACGGCACAAGGCTTGCCGTGTGATAAAAATCTCGTCGCATTGTGCCTCGGCTTCATCGTCTTTTTTTGTGAATTCAACAATGCAAACCGTGTTGTCTTCGATATTGTCAATATCGTCCGTTGTTTTGAAATAAAGCACATTGCTGATTGCTTTTATGGCTTTTTTGCATTGCTCCGGCACAATCATAACAGGCTTTGCGCCGAATGCTCTCATTAAAAATCTTGCAAAAACGCAAGATGATATAATACCGTCTGTTTCGGCCTCGTTCCAAGGGTGCAGCACAAATCCCGTTAAAATAAACACCTTTTCGCCTTTTTTTATGTTTGCAATAAGCCCTTTTTGCCGCATGGGTTGAAATCGGCTCGCCCGTAAATTTGCGTGCGCCTGCGTATAAAAATTCTGCAAACGCCGTAGCCTCTGGGATCAAGATTCATAAGAGAATCTAAATTGCAGCCGACATTATATTCCGTTAACTCAGATTTCGTCAGTGTGTGCATATGTGTTATCCTTTCTGCTTGTAAGGCTTTCATTAAAAATCACTCAGTCGGCGGCGCACTCCGCTTCAAAGTCGGCAACAAGAGCATCCTGAATTTTTTTGAGCATTTCCGGTGCCTTTCCTCCTACTGCTTTGCCGTCAACCGTTTTAACGGGAATGCAGAAGGAGCCTGTTGAATGAACAACGATTTCATCCGCGTTCATAAGCTCGTCAAGCGTGTAATCTCTTTCCTCTGTTTTGTAGCCGAGCTTTTCTGCAAAAGCAAGCAGGCGAAGCCTTGCCGTGCCGGGAAGCACTTTATCGTCAAGCTGATGAGTAATAACGCAGCCGTCTTTAAAAATTGAAACATTTGAATGGGCGCATTCCGTCACAATATCGCCTCTGTGGAAAATTGCTTCGCTGCAATTTGCTCTGTCTGCCGCAGTGGCAGCAAGGCAAGATGGAATGAGATTAAGTGTTTTTGCATTGCAATAATAAAAGCGCTTATCTTCATATGTTATAACGTCAATAGGCTTATATGTATTCGCAACGGGGCAGGGGGTAAGCGTTATCCAAAGATTTGCTTTAATATCTTCTGCATATATATGCTGCCTGAGGCCGCTGCCTCTTGTAACTTGCATGTAAACGAATTGATCGCCGTCGTCCACCTTGCAAACAAGCTCTTTGAGCAGCTTTTCAAGCTCGCTTCTCTCAATCGGCATATTTATGTCAAGAAGCTTTGCGCTGTTGTAAAATCTGTTTAGGTGAGCATCCAAATCAAAAATTTTGTGGTTGTGCGAATATGTGGCATCATATATGCCGTCGCCGAACCAACAAACTCTGTCCGTCATCGGAATTTTCATATCCTCTATGAGTCCGTATTCGCCGTTGTAATAGCCTAAATTTTTTTTCATTGATTATCTCTCCTTAATTAAAAATATATGTTCGTGAAATAAGAAAATGGGCATGGCGCAAAAAATGATTTGCTCCGTTGCCCATCTGTTCTTTATTTTAATACAGGTTTATGAAAATGTAAATATATTTTTTTGAATTTTTGTGTTTCACGATAATATTTTTTTATAAATCGGCGTCAAGCTCAATCGGGCAGTGGTCGGAGCCGAATATTTCCGTGTGTATTTCCGCTCCCGTTAATTTGCCGTTAAGCCTTTTTGATGCCACGAAATAATCTATTCGCCATCCGGCATTCTTTTCTCTTGCATGAAACATATAGCTCCACCAGCTGTAAATTCCGGTTTTTGTCCGGATAAAAAAATATCTGAAGGTGTCTGTAAATCCGCTGTTAAGCAGCTGCGAAAATTTGTTTCGTTCCTCCGGAGTAAATCCTGCGTTTTTTGTGTTTGTTTTCGGATTTTTAAGGTCAATTTCCGTGTGCGCCACATTTAAATCGCCGCAAAAAATCACGGGCTTTTTTGCATCAAGGCTTAAAATATAGCTGCGAAAGTCATCTTCCCATTCCATTCTGTAATCAAGCCTTGCAAGCTCGCGCTTTGAATTGGGCACATAAACAGTGCAAAAATATAAAAAAATCTTCAAATTCAAGAGTTATAAGCCTGCCCTCACTGTCGTGCTCCGGCTTGCCCATGCCGAGAGAAACGGAAATCGGTTTGCGCTTCGTAAAAATCGCCGTGCCCGAATAGCCTTTCTTTTCCGCATAATTCCAATATGCATAATAGCCATCGGGCGTAAATTCAATTTGCCCCTCTTGCAGTTTCGTTTCCTGCAGGCAGAATATATCCGCATCTGCGCTTTCAAAAAAATCCATAAAGCCTTTGTTCATGCAGGCGCGCAGCCCGTTAACATTCCAGCTGATAAATTTCATTTTCTTCATCCTTTCGCGTGCGGTGATAAACTGCGGCAAAATAAAAATAAGCTTTGTTCGATTGCTGCTCGCTAAAAAAAGAATAACATATTGCAGCGCTTTGTGCAATAAATTTTGCAAAAAGCACTTGACATTATTTCTGTTTTTGGTATAATAAACAGCGTTGGGCCGATACGGCGCATTCGGAAGTATAGCTCAGCTGGGAGAGCATCTGCCTTACAAGCAGAGGGTCACAGGTTCGAGCCCTGTTACTTCCACCAAAAAGGACTTTGCATTTTTTTGCAAAGTCCTTTTTTTGTGCCTAAAACTTTTTTTGGAATATGAGCCGCGTTTAAATGCGCTTAACGGCGGTGTGCATATATCGAAATTTTTTTAAAAAAGAAAGCCGCTCGGGTGAGCGGCTTTCTTTTATTCAATGCTTATTGAGCCGGAGGAGGGCAATTTCTTAGCCTCCGCCTTAGGCAAGGATATTTTGAGGATACCGTCTTCATATTTTGCGCCGATGTCTTCGGGCTTAACATCATCGCCTACATAAAAGCTTCTGCTGTTAGAGCCTACATAGCGCTCCCTGCGGATGTAGCGGCCTTTTTTGTTTTCGGTTTCTTTGTCGATGCCTTTTTCGGCGGCAATCGTCAAATAACCGTTTTTAAGGTCAACCTTGATTTCGTCCTTCTTGAAGCCGGGAAGATCAACATCAAGCTCGTAAGTGCTTTCCGTTTCTCTGACATCGGTTTTCATCATGTTTTTAGCATGCTTGCCGTACAAGGGGTTGCGGCGTTCAAAACCGGACATTGAATCAAATACATCGTCCCACATATCATCGAATAAGTTTTCACCGAAAATGCTTGGTAACATAAATCATTCCTCCATTCAACTTTAGCTTTCGCTCGTAGCTGCGGATTAAAATCCTCGGTGGCGAGTTGCTACCTGCCGATTCGGCGGTGAACTTTTTAAGAGCTTTGCACTTTAGCTGTTCTGTGCTTTTCGTGCGCCTCTCTTTCAAGTTCATCTTCATTATATGCACGAAAGTTAGCACTGTCAAGAGGAGAGTGCTAATTTTACTTTTTATTTAAGCTTTTTGTTAACATCTCATGCAATAATTCGGAAAAATACTTACAAAAAACAAGCTTTGTGAAATTTTGAGTGGAATTGTTGCATATAAAGTTAAGCACGCATTAGTGCAATCTTACGAAAAAAATCAAAAATTAGCCTCTTTCAATTGAAATAATCGGAGTTTTGTTTTAAAAATCATATTATAAATTTTTTTTATTGGAGCGATTGTTATGATAACTCTTAAAAAAATACCGAGCTTCAGCATGTAACGCCGGAAAGCGTCGGAGTTAAAAAGCTCTGCAATCAAGGCTTTTGTGGATGAGATAAACAGCAAAAAGCTCGGTCTGCAAAGCTTTACGATGGTGCGCCACGATAAGGTTTTTGCTCAGGGCTTTTGGAAGCCCTATGCGGCTGATATCCCGCATGTGCTTTATTCCATGAGCAAATCAGTTACCTCCACGGCAGTGGGCTTTGCCGTTGACGAGGGCTTGATAAGTCTTGACGATAAGGTGTATAAATTCTTTCCCGAATATTTTGCCGCAAAGCTGCCGATAAACAAGGCTTTAACCGTGCGCATGCTGCTTACTATGCGCTCGGATAAATTTATAACCGTGTTTGACGAAAAAGGCGGCAAGGATTGGATTAAGCAATTTTTTGACGCCGGCTATATGATGCCGCCGAACACCAAGTTCAATTACATATCCGAAAACACCTTTATGCTTTCCGCAATCGTTTCAAAGGTTACGGGAATGAGCGTTGCCGATTATCTTTATCCGCGCATGTTTGCTCCGCTCGGAATCGAAAAACCGTTTTGGGAAACGGACGGAAAAGGCAATAACGCCGGCGGTTGGGGGCTTTATATGAAGTCCGAGGATTTGGCGAAATTCTTTTTGCCCTATATTCACGGCGGCAAGTGGACAGACGGCACTCAGCTTGTGCCTGCCGATTGGGTTAAGAAGGCCACAAGCAAGCAAACTGCCTCGGTTAGCGACGGTTATATCGATAATATGTGCGGCTACGGCTATCAGTTTTGGCGCAATCCCGTTGCAAACAGCTACCGGGCAGACGGCTTATTCGGTCAGCGCTGTTTCATGTTTCCAGAATACGATGCGCTTGTTGTGCTCAACTGCGGCGAATCCGAGGATTATAAAATAATGAAAGTATTTTTGGAAATATTTTCCCGAATGCTTTGAATACGGCGCATTGCCCGAAAATGAGGCGGAGCATGCCGAGCTTTTTGAAAAACGCTTGATTCCTGCTCTGTTTTGGATTTGCCCGCTGAGCCGAGAAATCCCGAAACGGAAAATGCGATAAACGGCAAAATCATTGAGTGCAAAACAAATAAATACACCTCCGTTATTTCTATTTCAGTGCTTAATATGTTGTTTAACAAGCCGGGCTTTATAAATAAAATGAGTTTTGATTTCACCGAAAAACGGCGTTAATTTCACCTGGCGCGAAAAAGGAAGAAACAAACACGATTTTTTTGCCGGCATGAATGGGGAATACGGCGTAAGCGATATGCATCTCTGCGATTTGCATTATCATGCATATTCAAAAGCCGCATGGCAAAGCGACGGCACACTCAAGCTTTGGATAAGGCCTGTTGAAACCGCGCATGTGCGCCAATTTACCTTTAAGTTTGACGGCAATAATGTGCAAATCAAAAACGATATGCAGCCCAGATTTGAAGAGCTTGCAATTTATAATATGACCTTTTTTTGGGGCATGCCGGTGCCGCATGATTTTGAGGGCACGGTTGAAAAAGCTTGTGCATGATTTGGGGCTTCCGCTTGTTGAGCCGGATTTTAAAGGTGTAATTAAATAAAAAAACGCGCGGTGGGGGCCGTGCGTAACAAAAGTTAAATAAGGGGATTATATAAAGAACGCCGCCTGCGGATTTTGCCGAGGCGGCGTTCTTTATATAATTATATGTTGTTTTCTGTCGAGTGCAAAATATCAGCCTTTTTAAGCTATAGTCGCTTTTCAGCTTTGCGATAAATTCTGCGAGGCCGTCCGGGCATTCCTTTTTGCAGGGCAAGTGTGCCGTGCGTGCCGAACATAAAGAAATAATCTTCTTTCGTTTCGCAAATCGCTTTTAAAGTTTTGTATTCTATTTCGGAGGTGCCCGCGCCGCTTACTTCGGAAAGCTTATCCTCATAAAAAGCGGTCTTCGCTGTGTGCTCTGCCGTTTGACTGCATATAAGCATATGTTTTTTTGATTGCGGATTTAACGCTGAAATAAAATGTGCCCGCAAATGCGGCCGCCAAAATCAGCCCCAAAATTATGCTTGCCGCGCCGATTTTGTGCACCCATGCGGCGGTGAAAAGCACAATCAGCACTGCCATTATCACTATGGCGATTATGAAAGGCTTTGATCTTGAAAGCACTTTTCTGTTCATTCTTTCAAGCACTTCGGGCGTGTAATCCGTTTTTGCCGTGTAAAGTGGTTCCATATTCTCACCTTAAATTATTCGGGATATTTTAAATCCTCTTTTTTCCAATCCTTGATAATTTCAAGAAATGCCTTTGCCTCTTCTTTTGCAAGGGCAAGGTTATGGTCTGTGCAGTTGCCGCATTCTTTCATTGTGGCGCCGGGAATAACGCCCCAATAATCGGCTATGAATTGAAATGCCTCTTTGATAAGGTTAATCGAATAGCCGTCTGAAAGGGAGCGTGTAAGGAAATAAAATCCCGTGCGGCAGCCCATCGGGCCGAAATAAATAATATTGTCGCCGAATTCCGTGTTGCGCACATAGGTGGCAAAAAGGTGCTCGATTGTGTGCATGGCGGCGTTGCTCATAACCGGTTCTCTGTTTGGCTCTCTCATTCTGATATCGTAGGTGGTTATATCGTCGTCGATTCTGCTGATATAAATGCCCTTTGTTAATTTGTTGTGGTCGATTTGAAAGCTTGGAATTGTTTTCATAATAAATGCCTTTCTGCCCGAGTGTGTTTTCGCGCCGCCGCGGGCACACGGCGCGTTATTGAAACGGGAGGCTTTATTTAACTTCCGTTCCCGTTAAAAACGATAAATTGCCCGTAATATCCTTTCCGCAAAGGCCAAGCTCGAATTTTTTAATCATATCAAGCGCGTCTTTTTGAAAGCTCGTATAAATCAAAAAAAGCTTTGCCTGCTCTCCTTGCCGGAAAAAGGGTGATTTCCATGGCCTGTTATTTATATTAACACATTTGAAATCTTTTTTTCCAAGTCGTCGTTTCTGATAAATGAGGAAATTTTAAAATTATTTGTGAGAGGCGCGGCAAGCTTTTTCCGCTTTTGAAAAAGCGCCGCCTTTTTGCCGTTTGCGTCCGTTAAAAGGCGCTCGGCGTTTTTAGTGTCCTCAATCGCAAATTCCGCGTCACGCGCGGTGATTTGCGGCGGCGCAAAGGCGGGAGAGGCGGCCTCAAGCATTTTGCCTATTTCGTGCTTTTCGGCTTGTGTGAAATTAAAGGTTTGCGAAGCGTCAAAGCCGCGCGGCGATTCAATGCCCGCTTTCCTTTGCAGCAGCACGGAATCAAGCGCAAATTCAATCATATTGTGCGCCGAATTCGGGTTCAGCTTAGAGTGCTTGTCCGTCAGCCTGTTTTGCAGGTAATAGATATACGGGTGGCAATTTCTGTCTGCCGCGTAATGCAAAATAAAGCCGTAAGCATAGCTTTTTGCGATATCCGGCTTTATGCTTGCTTTTATATAATCGGCAAAGCGGTCAAGAATATCGCCGAACTTTGCACGGTGCATGGCAGAGCCTGCGGCGCGAAGCGGCTTTCCCTTTTGCCAGGGAAGCGTTCGGTGAAAAAAGAAAATGTCCGGCCCCTGAGAGCCTATATACACTGCATTTTCGCATAGCTTAAATCCGCTTTCTGCGGCAATGCGGTGCAAATTGCTCATTTCTTCGCTTGCTAAAATGTAATGAGTGCAAAATGCCGGCATTATTTCATCTCCTCAATCAGCTTTTCCATATCCGGCGGGAAATCACAATCAAGCGTGATTTCCTTTCCCGTTACGGGGTGGGTAAAACAAATTGCCTTGCAGTGCAAAGCCTGCCTCGCGATATCGGCGCGTGAACCGCCGTATAAATCATCGCCCGCCAATGGGTGACCTATATTTGAAAAATGCACTCTGATTTGATGGGTGCGCCCCGTTTCGAGATTTATTTTAAGCAGCGTGTATTTGCCGTTTGTTTTTATGCTTTCGTAGTGCGTTATCGCAGGATCGCCGTCCTCAAAAACGCCGCGTTTTATAATGCTGTCGCCAAGGCGGCGAATAGGTGCGTCTATTGTGCCTTTTCCCGCTATTTCACCGCACACAACGGCGTAATAATCCTTTTTTATTTTGCCTGCAAGCTTTGCCGCGGCAAGCTCGTTTTTTGCCGTCAGCACTATTCCGCTTGTGTCCCTATCCAGCCTGAAAACGGCGCGAAAGGCCGAATCACGCTTGCCGTTCATATAGTTTGCAACGGCGTTTGAAAGTGTGTCACCCCTATGGTTGCGGCTTTCGTGCACAGGCATGGCGGCAGGCTTGTTAAGCGCCAAAAACATCCTCGTCCTCATAAATAATATCAAGCGGCAAATAGGCCGGTTTTGGCATTGTGCCCTCGTTTTTTTATGCATATGGTAAGCTCGTCGCCGCACTCGATTTTTTTCAATGGCTTTTGCAAAAAAACACCGTTTTTGTTATTCCGTTTTCGGTTTGCTTTTAATTTTGTAAGCAGGGCAGAGGAAACCCCGAAACCCCGCAGATAATCGCGGATTTGCATGCCCGCGCTTTTTTTCATCAATCTTAAAAGTTATAATTCGCATAATGAAATTATACATCATTTTAAATTTAAAGCAATACCCGTTGAAATCATAATTGTTTTATGCTATAATTTTTTTGATAAATTATTCAGTTGCAGCTGACGGAAAGCACGCAAAATTGTCCTGACCGAAAGAGCAGCTTATTATTGCGATTATGCGTAATTTGCCGCGCTTTTTGCGCGGCTTTTTTTGTTGCCTGTAATTATTAAGAGGGAGAGATGTTTTTTGGAAACTCGTGTTGCCGTTATCGGCATTATTGTGGAGGATAAAAGCAGCGTTGCCGCGCTGAACGAAACCCTTTCGCAATTCGGCGATTACATAATCGGCAGAATGGGCGTGCCTTATCACAAAAAAAGAATATCAGCGTTATTTCAATAGCGGTTGACGCTCCGCAGAATGTTATAAACGATTTGGGCGGCAAAATCGGCAGGCTTTCGGGCGTTTATGCGAAAACGGCTTACGGCAATGTGTGATTTGCTGCTTCAAAAGCTTAAAAGCGGCGAGGAGCTTTCGCAGGGCGAATATCTTTATTTGATAAAGCACCGCACCGATTGTGCCGAAAGTTTTTGTAAAGCCGCCGCCGAGGTTAGAAATAAGATTTACGGCAGGCGGGTTTACATTCGCGGGCTTATAGAATTTACGAATTATTGCAAAAACGATTGCTTTTTATTGCGGCATAAGGCGCGGCAATTCAAATGCAGAAAGATACCGCCTTTTGCCGGAGGAAATTTTGACCTGCGCCGAAAACGGCTATGCGCTCGGCTTTCGCACCTTTGTGCTTCAGGGCGGGGAGGATTCTTATTATTCGGATGCTTTGCTTTGCGATATCGTGGCGCAAATCAAAGCGAAATACCCGGATTGCGCCGTAACGCTTTCCGTTGGCGAACGCAGCTTTGAAAGCTATAAAAAGCTGCGCCTTGCGGGTGCGGACAGATATTTGCTTCGCCACGAAACAGCCGATAAAAGCCATTATGAAATGCTGCACCCGCCGCAGATGAGCTTTGATAACCGCGTTAAATGCCTTTATGATTTGAAATCACTCGGTTATCAGGTGGGCGCGGGCTTTATGGTGGGCTCACCGTTTCAAACGGAGGATATGCTTGCAAAGGAATTGATTTTTCTGCGAAAGCTTCGCCCCGATATGGTGGGCATTGGGCCGTTTGTGCCGCATAAGGACACACCTTTTGCCGATATGCCTCAGGGCACGGCGGAATTGACTTTATTTATGCTTTCGCTTATAAGGCTCACACTGCCTTATGTGCTTCTGCCCGCCACCACGGCACTCGGCACAATAGACCCACTCGGCAGAGAAAAGGGCATAAATGCCGGGGCAAATGTGCTTATGCCGAATCTTTCGCCGCTCGGCGTAAGAAAAAAATATATGCTTTATGATAACAAAATCTGCACCGGCGATGAGGCGGCGCAGTGCATTGAATGTTTAAAAGGCAGAATCGAAACCACGGGTTGCAAAAATCATCACCTCAAGGGGCGATGTTCAAAAAGCCGCAGGCGAACGGTTAAGCGGAAAGAGGGAAAAAATGACAGAATATAATCCTAAATCATTAAAGGCGGAGGAATTTATTAACGACGCCGAAATCAGAGCAACTCTTGCTTATGCCGATGAGCATAAGAACGATTTGGAGCTTGTTGATAAAATCATCGAAAAGGCAAAAGCTCAAAAAAAGGGCTTACCCACAGGGAGGCAAGCGTTCTGCTTGCGTGCGACGATAAAGAAAAAATCGCAGAGATTTATGACCTTGCCGAGCAAATCAAAAAAAGGATTTTTACGGCAACAGAATTGTTATGTTTGCGCCGCTTTATCTTTCAAATTATTGTGTAAACGGCTGCCTTTATTGCCCATATCACCAAAAAAACAAGCATATCGCCAGAAAAAAGCTCACTCAGGATGAGGTTGAAAAGGAAGTTATCGCGCTTCAGGATATGGGGCACAAGCGCCTTGCAATCGAAGCGGGCGAGGACCCTGTCAACAATCCCATCGAATATATCCTTGATTGCATTAAAACGATTTATTCGGTTAAGCATAAAAACGGCGCTATCCGCCGTGTGAATGTTAATATTGCAGCCACCACGGTTGAAAACTACAGAAAGCTTAAAGAAGCCGGAATCGGCACATATATTCTTTTCCAGGAAACATATCATAAAGAAAGCTATGAATATCTGCACCCCACAGGCCCCAAGCATAATTACGCTTATCACACCGAGGCTATGGACCGCGCAATGGAGGGCGGCATAGACGATGTGGGCATCGGCGTGCTTTTTGGGCTTGATAAATACCGCTATGAATTTGCTGGGCTTCTTATGCATGCCGAGCATTTGGAGGCCGTGCACGGAGTAGGCCCTCACACAATCAGCGTGCCGCGCGTTAAGCCTGCGGATGATATTGATCCTAATGATTTTGATAATTCGCTCAGCGATGAAATGTTTTGCAAAATTGCGGCATGCATCAGAATTGCCGTGCCTTACACGGGCATGATCATTTCCACCCGTGAAAGTCCCAAGGTGCGCGAGGAGATTATTCGCCTCGGTGTAAGCCAAATCAGCGGCGGCTCAAGAACCTCCGTGGGCGGTTATTGCGAAGAGGAAAGGCCGCATGATACTGAGCAGTTTGATGTTTCTGATAACCGCACGCTTGATGAGGTTGTCAATTGGCTTATGACGGCTGGGTATATCCCGTCATTCTGCACAGCCTGCTATCGTGAGGGCAGAACCGGCGACAGATTTATGAGCCTTTGCAAATCGGGCCAAATTCAAAACTGCTGCCATCCGAATGCGCTGATGACCCTTAAAGAATTTTTGATGGATTACGCAAGCGAGGATACCCGTAAAAAGGGTGAGGCGCTTATTGAAAAAGAAATTGACAACATCGGCAGTGAAAAGGTTAAGCAAATCGTGCGCGAACGCCTTGTTAAAATTGAAAACGGCGAGCGCGATTTCAGGTTTTGATTACGGCTCTTATTTGCCGCGATTTGATGTTTTTTATTCAAGATTTTGCAAGAAAGGAAACGGATTATGGGCTTGATTGATACTCCCTCGGGCGAAAGAACGCATATCGGCTTTTTCGGCGTGCGCAATGCAGGCAAAAGCAGCCTTGTAAACGCCGTTACGGGGCAGGATATCTCCGTGGTAAGCGATGTTAAGGGTACAACAACGGATGCCGTTAAAAAGGCTATGGAGCTCGCTGCCGCTCGGCCCTGTTGAAATTATCGATACTCCCGGCATGGATGATTGCGGCGCGCTCGGTGAAAAAGCGCGTTGCCGCGGCGGAAAAAGGTTTTGCGCCGTTGTGATATAGCCGTGCTTGTAACCGTTGCGGGCACGCCACGCTCCGAGGCGGAAACGGATTTGATTTCGCTTTTCGGGCAAAAAGAAAATTCCTTTTTGTGATTGCGGCGAATAAGGCGGATTTGCTTGCCGCCGTTCCCGAAAAACGAAGATAATATTGTTTATGTAAGCGCGCGCGAAAAAGGCCGGTATAGAGGCACTCAAAAACAAAATCGGCTCGCTTTCCGGAAATGAACCGCAAAGAAAGCTTGCAGCGGATTTGGTTTTGCCCGGCGATTTTGCCGTGCTTGTTACACCGATTGATTCCGCCGCGCCAAAGGGCAGAATGATATTGCCTCAGCAGCAGGTGATCAGGGATGTTATCGATGCCGGCGCCGCCGCAATCGTTGTGCGCGAAACAGAGCTTGAAGCCGTGCTTGCCGATCTCGGCAAAAAGCCCGCAATTGTTATTACGGATTCGCAGGCTTTCGGCGTTGTAAACAAAATTGTGCCGCCCGATATTCCGCTCACCTCGTTTTCGATTTTGATGGCAAGGTATAAGGGCTTTTTGGGCACGGCGCTTAAAGGTGCGGCCGTTATCTCAACCCTTAAAGACGGCGATAAGGTGCTAATCAGCGAGGGCTGCACGCATCATAGGCAATGCGATGATATCGGCACGGTTAAATTGCCGCGCTGGCTCGAAAAATTCACCGGCGCAAAGCTTGAATACGAATGGAGCAGCGGCGGCGGTTTTCCCGCCGAACTCGGAAAATATAAGCTTGTTATCCATTGCGGCGGCTGTATGCTCAATCAAAAAGAGCTTGAATACAGAATGAATCTCGCAATTGAGCAAGGCGTGCCGTTTACGAATTACGGCACGGCAATCGCATATATGAACGGAATTTTGAAGCGCAGTGTTGCTCCGCTTCCCGATGCGGATTTTTAGGCAGATAAAATGACAAAACCCCGAGGCGATGAACCTCGGGGTTATTTTTGTGCGCTTATTTTTCAAACGAAACAATAATTCCGCCGTTTGAAGCGTAAAGCGAATTTAAGCCGCTGGCTTTTTAAAAACGATTATGTCATCTGCGGCATATTCCGTCACGCTTTCAAGCGTTGATTTAATGCTCTCTGCCTTTTTCTTGGCAGCAAACATGGCTGATAATGCATTTTTTGCCTGCCAAATCGCAGCCTTCCGTGTCCTTGGCAATAAGATTTGCAAGCTTGGTGAGCGCGCGCTTTTGGGTTAAATCCTTGCCGGCAACGGAAATGTTGCCCTCGCCGGTGCGGCGGCAAATCAGTTTAACGCGAAGCGCCTCTATCACATTTGCGGCAAGATTGAAAAGCCTGCCGTTGCCCTTTAATGCGTCAAGGCTTTCAAGGCAAAAATATAGTCCGCAGCCGTTTTTGCAATAATCCTCAACAGCCGAAACAACCTCCTCAAAACGGCATGCCGCCGTCTGCAAGCGATTTGATTTTATGCGCCATCAGCGTTTCAATTCCGGAGGTGGCAAGCGAGTTGAAAACATGGATTTTTTTGCCGTTTTCATTATCTTCTCTGTAGATCTCCACACCCTGAACGGCGCTGTTGTAGCAGCCGCTGAGCTTATCGGTGATGGTTAAGATATAGACTTCGTCAAATTCACCCTCGCACGCCTTTGCAAACGCTTCGGGGGAGGGGCAGGCGGATTTTGCAAGCTCGCTGCTTGCCGTCATTCTGTCGATAAAATCATCTTGGTTGAAATCGGCATTGTCCATAACAATGTAATCGCCGATTTGCAGGGTAAGCGGAATCGCTTCAAAAATTGCTCCATGCCTTCATATCCTCGGATATATCGCAGCAGGAATCAACAACTATTTTTATAAGCCATAATAAAATTCCTTTTTTTAGGTAATAATTTCAATTTATTATAACCAAAAAGGCGGTAATGTGTCAATCAATTTAAAAAATCGTTTGCAATTTGTTTAAGAAAGATTTGCGATTTTCTTTGCATAGGCGATTTGTGTGTCAACGGATTCGCTGCTCGGTCCGCCCGCAACTTTTCTGTCTGCAACGCATTTTTCAAGGCTTATCGCCGTGTAAACCTCATCGTCAAACAAATCGCAAACCTTTCTGTATTCTTCAAGCGGCAGGGTTTCAAGCGTTAAGCCTTTGTCTATGCAAAGTGCCACAAGCTCGCCCGTTGCCTTGTAAGCATCTCTGAACGGCAGCCCCTTGCCGACGAGATAATCTGCGCAGTCGGTTGCATTTATAAAGCCCTTTGCCGCGGCGGCGCGCATATTGTCTTTGAGCACGGTCATTGTGTCTATCATCGGTGTGAATGCGGTGAGGCACATTTTTACGGTGTCAACGGCGTCAAATATTGCTTCTTTATCCTCCTGCATATCTTTATTGTATGCAAGTGCAATGCCCTTCATCACGGTGAGCAGGGTTGTTAAATCGCCGAAAACCCTGCCGCTTTTGCCTCGAACAAGCTCGGCTATGTCCGGATTTTTCTTTTGCGGCATAATGGATGAGCCTGTTGAAAAAGCATCGTCAAGCTCAACGAATTTAAATTCCCAGCTGCACCACATAATTATTTCTTCCGAAAATCTTGAAAGATGCACCATTATAAGCGAAAGCGCACTTGCAAGCTCAATGCAAAAATCACGGTCTGAAACGCCGTCAAGCGAGTTGAGGGTAATTCCGTCAAAGCCAAGCTCTGCGGCAACGGCTTCGCGGTCAAGCGGATAGGTGGTGCCGGCAAGCGCGCCTGAGCCGAGCGGGCAGTTGTTCATTCTTTTTTCCGTGTCCTCAAGCCTGCCCAAGTCCCTGCAAAGCATTGCTGCATATGCCATGAGGTGGTGAGCAAATGTGATTGGCTGTGCGCGCTGTAAATGTGTGTAGCCCGGCATAATCGTGTGCTTGTTTTCTTCGGCTTTGGCGCATATAACGCCGATAAGGCCGCGCACCTTTTCTTTGATTTCACCGATTTCTTTGCGCAGGGTAAGGCGAATGTCAAGCGCAACTTGGTCGTTTCTTGACCTTGCCGTGTGCAGCCTTTTGCCCGTTTGCCCAAGGCGTGCGGTTAATTCGCCCTCAATAAAGGTGTGGATATCCTCGGCTGTCATATCTATTTCAAGCTTTCCGCTTTTTGATATCGCTCAAAAATTTCCTGAAGCCCGGCGATAATCTTGTCGCTTTCGCTTTTTTCGATAATGCCCTGTGCGCCCAGCATTGCGGCATGCGCCATGCTGCCCTTTATGTCTTCCTCAAACATTCTGCTGTCAAAGCTTATTGAAGAGTTAAAATCGTTTGTTTCCTTTGCAAGCTCTTTTTTGAACCTGCCTTTCCAAAGCTGTGCCATATAAAATTCCTCGTATAATAAAATATAGGCGTGCCCCCGAAATCGAGGGCGCACCTTGGTTTAAAAGCTTTTGCTTATCAGTCGATGTTCCTGTTTTTATCAAGCAAAGCCTTAACTTTTGTGGAAAGGCCGAAAAGATTGATAAATCCTGTTGCGTCTGCCTGATTGTATGCGCCGCCGTCGTCGCCGAAGGAAGCAACATTTTCATCATAAAGAGTGTAGGGCGAGGTTACGCCGGCATTCATAACATTGCCTTTGTAAAGCTTCAGTTTAACATCGCCCGTAACGGTTTCCTGCGTCTTGTCAACAAATGCGTCAAGCGCCTCGCGAAGGGGAGAAAACCACATGCCGTTGTAAACAAGCTCGCCGTATTTTTGAGCGATAAGCTTCTTGTAGTGTGATGTGTCGCGGTCAAGCGTAATCATTTCAAGCAGCTCGTGAGCTTTGTAAAGGATTGTGCCGCCCGGTGTTTCATAAACGCCGCGGCTCTTCATGCCGACAAGCCTGTTTTCAACAATGTCAAGTAAGCCTATACCGTTTTTGCCGCCGAGGTCGTTAAGTGTTTCAACAATTTCAAGTGCGTCCGTATCCTTGCCGTTAATAGCGGTGGGAACACCTTTTTCAAAATGAAGCGTGATGTAGGTTGGCTCTTCGGGAGCTTTTTCGGGCGCTACGCCAAGCTCAAGGAAGCCGTCTTTAAGATATTGAGGCTCGTTTGCCGGGTTTTCAAGGTCAAGACCTTCGTGGCTGAGGTGCCAAACATTCTTATCCTTTGAATAGTTTGTTTCGCGGTTGATTTTAAGCGGAATGTTGTGAGCCTCCGCATATTCGATTTCCTCTTCACGGGATTTTATGCTCCATTCACGCCATGGTGCAATGATTTGCATTTCGGGTGCAAGAGCCTTTAATGCAAGCTCAAACCTAACCTGGTCGTTGCCCTTGCCCGTGCAGCCGTGGCAAATTGCGTCTGCGCCCTCTTTGATTGCGATTTGTGCAAGTCCTTTTTGCAATGCAGGGGCGGGCGTGTGATGTGCCGAGCAGATATTCTTCGTAGTCGGCGCCGGCTTTAAGGCAGGGCCAAATGTAGTTTTCAACATAATCTTTTTTAAGATCAAGCACATAAAGCTTTGAAGCGCCCGTTGCGATTGCCTTTTCCTCAAGGCCGTCAAGCTCGGTGCCCTGGCCCACATCGCCGCTAACGGCGATAACCTCGCAGTTGTTGTAGTTTTCTTTGAGCCACGGGATGATAATTGATGTGTCAAGTCCGCCGCTGTATGCAAGCACAACCTTTTTTATTTCCTTAGCCATTTTTTTGTCCTCCGTATATAAAATGTGTGGTTTTTCAGCCTGTCGGAAATCGGTTTTTTTCGCCGTGTTTCCTGTAACTGTTCTCATTTTATATCACGAAAAAACGATAGTCAAGCGCTTTGTTGCATATTCGTATAAATATACAAAAATGGCGTATAATCATTGCATAAAATGTATAAATTTGCACATCTGCATAGATGCAAAGAGCGTTCGTGCCATATTTTAATGATGATACCGGCTTTCTTATGCTAATATTATTCACATGAAACTACAAGCGTTCAATTGTATTGTGAATAAAAAGCGTAAAATATGCAATAATATGACGAATATAAATTAAAAACATCGCCAATATAATGTTGACACTTTATCAATATTGTGATAATATTATGGCGTATTTAATAATACTGTAAATGGGCGTAGTGAACCCATTTGCATAATTATGTAAATTTTTGAACAAATCATGCGTTCTTTCCCAAGATGATTGGTCAGATTCATCGGCCAGGTGATGCATGAAGAGTTCGCAATTTATATGAGGAGGAGAATTTATGAAAACAAACAAATTTACAAGATTGCTTGCAGTTTTGCTTTCGGTGCTGATGGTGGCTTCAAGCCTGCCGCTCGTAGCCAACGCCGGAGACACACAAACAGGCACAATTTCGCAATCCGAGTCCGTTCTTGTTTGTAACAAAAAAATCCGGAAAAACCGCGTAAACAGCACAAAGGGCTTTAATATCATTAACGACAGCGGTACCGATAATGTTACCGTCGGCTTGTGGAATTACAAGTTCAGCTCGCTTGAAAGCGTCAGCAACGCAACGCTGACCGCAAGTCTTAAAGATTATGCGGCGATTAATGACAGTCAATCGCTTTCCGTTAAGTTTTACTACTTAAATCCCGCAGATCTCGGATCGTATATTAAAGTTTCCGGCGGAAAGAATTATACGGCTTCGTTCACAACCACAAAGTCCGATAATCAGGCTATGACCGTTTCGGATATTGAAAGCGAATTCGGTGTTTCGCAAAGCAATTTTATTAAAGAAATTCCGCATTCAACATCAAACGGAAATTATGATCTTGATGTTTCGGCAGCATTAAATACTGCTATTGCCAACAATTGGTCGGGCATTACCTTTATGGCAATGCAAAGCAGTGAGCATGTCGGCGGCGTGGTAAACGGCACAGACAACGGTTGGTCGGATCAGTGGTTCACACTCGGAAATATCAATTGGAGCCGCACCAAGGTTACTGCCGATGAAATGAAGGCTTTGCTTGATGAATATCAAAATATGATTGAAGGCTGCACTTCCGACAGCTTCTATACAAACCTTAAAAATTCCTACAATGCTTGGATTAAGGCATACAGAACTTATATCTGCGTTGTTGCCGGCACTCTTGATGCCGACTCAAGCGATATGGGCACTCTTTATATAAATCTTAAAACCGAAATGGATAAGATGAAGTCTGCCGGCAAATGGTCGCTTGATAAAGTTAAATCCACCATGCAAACAAGTGTTGATCAATATTCTTCAGAGCAGCTTGTCGGCGGAGATGAAATGGCAAATGTTCTTTATTATGCAGGTATCAGAGGCCAAAAAAATCAAATGAAACGGATATTTATTCCGGCGGCAACAGATGGATTCGTGTAAGCGCACAATTCGGTCCCGCTGTTCTTCTTTATGACGGCACCGGCGACAATGTGGGCTTCCCGATTTCAATGTGCACATATAAAGTAAGCGGTATGAATAATAACTCAAACCGCGCAAGAGCCCTTTGGACGACCAGCGAAGGCCTCGGCTTTAAGCACAGATGGCACGGCTGGACGAATAATGAAGGCTATCAGAATGTTGAAAGCAACAGCTATGTAGGTGTTGAGGACGGCGATATGAATTCCGCTTCGGAGCCAAACAGCTCTTGCCGTTATTCAACAACACTTTATTTTACGGGCGACAGATCTTCGTTTGATGACAGCTGCATGAAGGTTTACGATCAAGTCGGATTTAAAGGCCAATCGGCATTTGAAACCGGCCACTACGGCACATTCGATCTTAAATCCCCGATTTATGTTCTTAACTATGCAGCGTTGCTTGATGAAATCAAAAAGGTTGATTTCACAACCCTGCTTCAGTATCAATCAAGCCAAATTCAAACAATGCTCGGCAGACTTGATGAGGTTTCCTCTTATGATGTTGCAGGCCATGTAACAGGCGAAAATCTTGCCACGGAAACACAAGAGGTTGCAGCATTTATTGCAAATCAGTCGCAGGGCATCAAGGCGGCAACAACAGGCCTTTATTCAACAGATCAGTTTAAGTATGACATAAAGGGCTATGTTGATGCTGCAACACTTTATTCTCAATATAAAGGTATATACGAAAACAATAATGCAGACGGCCAGTATAACGTAAGATTGTTTGCAAAGTTTGTATATACTTATGAGCAAACCACAGAGCTTTTCGGCGATAAGTATGTTCTTAATGAGTCACAGCCTCTTTCAACAACGGGCACCACTTATGCAGCGTCCCTTCGAGATGCCATCACAAAGTATCTTAAGCCCGCAACCGAAGTTGTGAATGATGCCGAAATGAAAAAAATAATTCAGCAGTTTACTTTGCTTTCAAAGAATTATTATTCGGCAGAAACATATAACGCTCTTGAAACTCAAATAAATGCCTGCCTTGATTATTATCCAAACAGGGATTATTTGCAGATTATCACCCTTGATAAATCAGATGAAAGCCAGGCAATTTATGATGCTGCGCTTGCAAAAGCTTAAAACTGCATGGGCAGGTCTTCGCATCACGGCAGACACTAAGGTTGCAGTAAACGGCGGCAATAATTCGTATAATGACCTTATTGCTTATGCAAATGCGTTTGACGGCTCTAAGTATAAAGACTTTGATGTTGCAACGTCTTATGTTGCAAAAAGCAACAGAGTTTATGAACGGCGTGCCGAATCTTGAATTCACAACGGAAGCCGATATAATCGGCCAATACACCGCAGTGCTTAAAGCTGCTTATGATGCTTTTGCAAATCTTCAAAAAAAGCTTTGCCGGCATTGATAACGGAACGATTATTTCAAGAACGACCGGCTCCACAAGCGGCTCAAGCGGTGATGATGTTAAGGTTTACCTCAGCGGCGCAATAACAAATGCCGTTTATTTCAAAAACGCTTAAGGGCTCTCAGTCTTTCACAACTCCATATAATCTTACTCTTGATAACTATTGGAGAAGTTGGGGCAAAACATCCGATATGAACTTCTTCGGCCTTGGCTTCGGTGCACTTGGCAAAGATACTTATTCAAGCGATCAGGGCAAAATGGCTGTTCGCTGGAAAGAAGGCGGCGACTGCTTAAAGAGCACAAACTTCAATCTTTCTTCATATCATGATGCTCTTATGCAAACAAAAACGGGTGAGGGCACAACAAATAATATCACGGTTAAGGAATACAGCGGTCCGCACACAATTTTGGGCGATACCATCGTAACCGTGGGGGATATCGGAATTTCAAGCGCAACATTCACAACACCCGATATTTATGAATTATTCCTTGTTTCGCAAACCGGCGAATCAAAGCAAAGAACAAATAAAGATGTTAAGCAAACCGTAACGGTTGTTGATGTTTCCGATTTGTTTGAAACAATCCAAAATGCCTCAAACACAATCACAAAGTCTCAAAGCAATAAATTCGGTTGCTACACCGAAAGCAGCTGGGCAAACTTTATGAGCGCGTATAATGCAGCTATTGCCGATATGGATTACACAAATATGTCCACAGAAGATATTGTTGCTGCATCAAAGCAAAGATATGATGATCTCACAGCGGCAATTGCAGCGCTTGCTTATCAGGCAGACGGTTCAGGCCATGTATTTGTGGTTCAGGATGATAATAAAGAAGCAACCTGCACGGAGCACGGTTGGGACCACAGAATTTGCTCCGTTTGCGGATATGAAATCAATAAATATGTTAATGTTAAGGGCCATGCCCGCAGATACAGATATAATGAAGACGGTGCAACTCACGTTGTTTATTGCGCTCAGGGAGATATGGATGAATATACCGAGGATTGCGTAAACGACGGCACAGGCTTTTGCAGATATTGTAAGGGCGCTCTTTATGAGCAGGCGGATTGGTCGGCATATAACAATGCCAAAACCGCACTTGATGCTTTGCTTGCTTCCTCTGCAAACGGCGAGGTTAAGTTCTCTCCCGCAGCTCTCACGGCAGCGGCAAGCGCAATTGAATCTGCTTCATATTATAACTACACCCTTGTTCAGCAAAAAACTGTTCCGGGCACGGCAGATAATCAATCTGCAATCACAACTCAGGCAGCTGCAATTGAGCAGGCTGTAAACGCAATGAACGCAGGCAAGCTTGATTCAAGCGTATATGATGCAAATGTTGAAAAGCTTGCAACTCTTAATGCGGATGCATATAACATTGCCGCAGTCAAAGCTGCAGTGAGCGGAATAACCGTAATTACCAAAGTGCAGATAAACGGTAAAGAGTATGCGGGCTATGATTTTGATCAGTATAACACCGCACTCGGAACGGCACTTACGGAAAATACAATACCGTATAAAGTAAAGGTAATAGACTTTGCAGAAGATGAGCATTATCTTGTAAAGAGCGCAAGCGGTGAATTCAGCTACACAGATGTTGAAACACAAGCAACGGAATTTGCATACGGCGATCTTGTAACGGCGCCGAATCCGAATTCAACAAATGCAGATGAGCTTTGCGCATGGTCTTCCAAAGAACAGCCTAAGAGCATAACGGATGCCGCATTCAGCGAGATGCCTTCAAAGTATCAAACAACATACAGCAGCTACACATTTAATGTTCAGGGCTACACAGAGCTTACCACCACATCAACGGCAACAAATGATGATGGCAATGTAAAGCTTACATTCGTTCTTGCATATGACGGCGTTGGAAACAGGTAAGATTCTTGATATTCAGTATGTAACTGCAGGCCAAACCATAACGGTTGCAAATGTAGCCAATGCGCCCGAAAAATATCCCGTTCTATGAGCTCGATACTTTCCTTGACAGCTCAACGGGTAAAGCGCTTAATAGAAGAGTTAAGTTTAATGAAAACACAAAAAAATTCTTGTAAACTATACTCCGCTTGAAAAAAAGCAGATTACACAATCAACTTTGTTGATGAAGCAGGCCATCCGATAGATACAAAAAAACGGCAAACTTCAATGAACTTGTAACTCTTAAGGCAAACGGAGCAACGGCATATGTAAATGCAGATAACGGAAAGGTGCTTTGCTTCGGCAGTGAATATTCGTTCTATGCATGCCGTAACTTAACCGTAAAGGCAGTAAAGAGCACGGATGTTAAGGCATCTGTAGATGTAATATCCACACCGGTGCTTGACGGCTCAGGCAAGGTATATCTTGTAGGTTCGTTTGCATTGCCGCAGGGAGCAACAATAAAGAACTTCGGCTTTGTAATGGACGGAAATGCCACGGCGGCAACGGCAACAAATCTTACGCTTGCCGATGTGGATCAGGCAAAGCAGATATTCAATTTGACGGCATCGAAATATACTAATTACGGTCAAAACGGAAATCAGTTCACGATAAGCTTTAATGCAAATGCAGGCTATCCGTCAGCAAACTATGTGGCATACGCAATATATACGGATGCAAACGGAAATGAATGCTATGCATATTCAAATGTAATTGCAAATGCAGCGATAGCATAAAAGGGAGGATAGAGAATGAAGAAAACTTATGAGGATCCGCAAATGCAGATAAGAAAGTATTCATTACTTCCTGCCGATGCAATAACAACATCGGGAACGCCGACGGAGCCGGGTAAGGACCTTACGGACGGCGACGATAAAGGCAATATCTTTGCATAACGCTAATCCAAAACACGGCAGCCCCTCATGGAGGGGCTGCTTTTTTTGTGCATAAGCAAGCGAGAGTAAATCGAACAAGTTTTTCGTTTGCTGATTTCCCGCATAGCTTTGTTAAAATACTCGTTAATCCGAAAGGATTAACTGCGTTTTGTGCCTTGCTCTGCAAAAAATCATCTGCGCGAAAAATCCTTGACTTCAAACGGTTGAATTTTCGTGTGGATTTTTATGCGGAGAATGCAGCAAGGCTGGCGCCTTGCAAAAGCCGACAAGTGAAAAATACACCGAAAAAGGCTCTGTTTGAGGCGTGTTCGGATTATTCTCGCTTGCTTAAGCAGGCGGGAATCGAACGCAATATGTTTAAAGCAACCGATTTCCGCATCGGCACGGAGTCTGTTTCTCCTTTCCTCAAAATGCCAATGCATTTCGTGTGGTAACCCGGCAGTTAATCTGAAGAAAAAATTAAATCTGCTTAGGCAACACCGCCGCAATCATCTGCCGCTTGACAATTTGCCGGTTATCTGTTAATATTAAACAGATATTTAAAGGCTTTGAAAAAAAGAGGAGTATTTTTTTCCGCTTGCGTTCAGAGAGCAGCCGGTCGGTGCAAGGCTGCGGCAATGAAAAAGAAGGTAGCTTTGGAGCCGGTGCGGTGAGTTCAGTAGCCGTGCACGCACGCCTGCGTTATGGGTTTAAGCGGCATTTTTATAATGCAATTTGAGTGGTACCGCGGAATTTCAGCTTTCGTCTCATTATGAGGTGAAAGCTTTTTATTTATAGGAGTTGAAAAATATGGCAAAGGATCTTGCAAAGCAATATGACCCCGCAGAGGTTGAAGACCGCACTTATAAATTTTGGTGCGATAAAAAATACTTCCACGCAAAGCGTGAGCCGGGCAAAAAAACTTACACAATAGTTATTCCTCCCCCAAATATCACGGGCCAGCTTCACATGGGGCATGCTCTTGATAATACTCTTCAGGATATTCTTATCAGATATCATCGTATGGCGGGGTACGACACATTATGGCTTCCTGGCACGGATCACGCTTCTATTGCAACGGAGGCGAAAATTGTTGAGGCAATGCGCAAAGAGGGTCTCACGAAGGACGATCTCGGCAGGGAAAAATTCCTTGAGCGCGCATGGAAATGGAAAGAGCAATACGGCGGCAGAATTATAGAGCAGTTAAAGAAAATGGGCTCCTCCTGCGATTGGGACAGAGAACGCTTCACTATGGATGAGGGCTGCAGCAAGGCCGTTAAGGAAGTTTTCGTCGGTTTATATGAAAAAGGCTTGATTTACAGAGGCAACAGAATGGTAAACTGGTGCCCGCATTGCAACACTTCAATTTCCGATGCCGAAGTTGAATACGAAGAACGCGATTCAAACTTTTGGCATTTGCTTTACACGGTTAAGGAAACCGGTGAAAAGCTTGAGCTTGCCACAACCCGCCCCGAAACAATGCTCGGCGATACTGCCGTTGCAATCAACGGCGAAGATCCGCGTTATGCGCATCTTCACGGCTGTCATGTTATTTTGCCGCTGCTCGGCAAGGAAATTCCGATTGTTTGTGATGAGCATGCGGATATGACCAAAGGCACGGGTGTTGTTAAAATCACCCCGGCTCACGACCCGAACGACTTTGAAGTTGGCCTCAGGCACAATTTGCCTATCATCCGCACCTTTACCTATGATGGCCATATGACCGGCAAGGCAGATAAAGAAGCGGCAGACGAAATTATCAGAAGCGGCAAGGCAACGCAAAACGAGCCGGAAGTGCTCGACTGCGGCAAATATGCGGGAATGACAACTCTTGAAGCCCGCAAAGCGATTCTTGAAGACCTTGAAGCCGGCGGCTATATCAAGGAAATCGAGCCTATAAAGCACGATGTTGGCACCTGCTATCGTTGCCACACAAACATTGAGCCTATGGTTTCAAAGCAATGGTTTGTTAAAATGGATCCACTTGCAGGCCCTGCGATTGACGCCGTTGAAAAGGGCGATATCAAATTCGTGCCCGAACGCTTTAAAAAGAATTATATGAACTGGATGCGCGGCTCTCGCGATTGGTGCATTTCGCGCCAGCTTTGGTGGGGACACAGAATCCCTGCTTGGTATTGCGACGACTGTGGCGCAACAACCGTTTCAAAAACAGATGTTTGCACCTGCCCGAAATGCGGCAGCGAAAATGTTCACCAGGATCCCGACACGCTCGATACTTGGTTTTCCTCCGCTCTTTGGCCGTTCAGCACACTCGGCTGGCCCGATGAAACAGAGGATTTGAAGCATTATTATCCCACAAACACGCTTGTTACGGGCTATGATATCATCGGCTTTTGGGTTAGCCGCATGATTTTCTCAGGCCTTGCTTACACGGATAAAGCACCGTTTGACACCGTGCTTATCCACGGTCTTGTGCGCGATGCTCAGGGCAGAAAAAAATGAGCAAATCACTCGGCAACGGCATAGATCCGCTTGAGGTTATAGACGAATACGGCGCAGACGCACTCAGATTTACTCTTGCAACAGGTAATTCACCCGGAAACGATATGCGCTTTTCGGACGATAAGGTTAAGGCTTCGCGAAACTTTGCAAATAAGCTTTGGAATGCGGCAAGATTTGTGCTTATGTATCTCGGTGACGATTATGAGTATCCGGGCTTGCCCTCTGAGCTTGCAATTGAGGATAAGTGGATTATCTCTAAAGCAAATACTCTTGCAAAGGATGTTACCGCAAATCTTGAAAAATATGAGCTTGGCATTGCAATCCAAAAGCTTTATGATTTTATTTGGGATGTTTTCTGCGACTGGTATATTGAAATTGCAAAGATTCGCCTTCAAAGCGGCGAGGGTGCAAACACCGCAAAGGCAGTTCTTGTGTATGTTCTTACGGATATTTTGAAGCTGCTTCACCCGTTTATGCCTTTTATCACCGAAGAAATTTACCAGGCAATTCCGCATGATTCCGAATCCATAATGATTTCTAAATGGGTTGAATACGATGAGGCACTTAATTTTGCCGCCGATGAAGCCGAAATGGAAAAAATTATGGAGGTTGTAAGAGGTATACGCAACCGCCGCTCGGAAATGAACATTCCGCCGAGTAAAAAAGCTGCCGTATATGTTGAAACGGCAAACGAAGAAACCTTCGGCAAGGGTGTTGAATTTATCAAGCGCCTTGCTTCTGCAAGCAGTGTAAGCGTTGCTGATAAATTCGGCGATCTCGGCAATGTCGTTACCGTCATTACGGCAGACGCCAAAATTTATATTCCGCTCGGTGATCTTGTTGATTTCGAGGCAGAGAGAAAGCGCCTTGAAAAAGAACTTGCCGCCGCTCAGGATAAGCTTGATTTTATTAACAAAAAGCTTTCAAATCCCGGCTTTGTGAATAAGGCACCCGAAAAGGTTGTTGCTCAAAACAAGGCGGATGCGGCAAAGCTTGCCGAAAAAAATCGAAAGTATTAAAAAAACTCTATTGAAACTCTCGGAAAAATAATTAAAATTATGGATTTTAACACAGCTGAAAATTTCATAATAAACAAGCAAAGCCTCGGCATTAAGCCGGGGCTTTCGCGCATAGAAAAATTGCTTCGCAAAATGGGCAATCCGCAGGAAAGCTTAAAAATCATTCACATTGCCGGCACAAACGGCAAAGGCTCCGTTGCCGCAATGATTGCAAATGCACTTCAAAAAAACGGCTTTAAAACAGGGCTTTTTACATCGCCTTGGGTAACGGAATACCGCGAGCAAATTCAAATCAACGGTGAGTTTATTCCAAAATCCGATTTTGCAGAATATGTTGCGGCTTATAAAGATGCCGACGCCACGGAATTTGAGCTTTTAACGGCGATAATGTATAAATATTTTGCCGATAAGAGCGTTGATTATGCCGTTGTGGAATGCGGCATGGGCGGCTTGGCGGATTCAACCAACGCTTTTTTTCGCACCCCGAGCTCGCCGTAATCACCTGTGTTGCGATGGATCACATGAATTTCCTCGGTAAAGCTTTGCCGGAAATTGCCGTGCAAAAAGGCGGGAATTATAAAAAAATAATTCTGTTTGTGTGCTTTATCCCAATCCGAAATGCGAGTATGTGTTTGAAGAATCGCTGTGCCGAAACAGGCAGTCGGCTTATTAAGATTGCCGATTACGGCGATTTTAAGCTTAATAATTTAAAAACAGCCGAGGCGGCGCTTGATTTTTTGAATGTTAAAATCGCTCCTGCCTTACCGAAATTACCTGCGCGCACGGAAATGCTTGCGTCGAATGTTATGATAGACGGTGCTCATAACGAAAACGGAGCAAACGCACTTGAAAAATCATTGCCGCATAAAAATATAACGGCCGTTGTCGGCATGATGGCGGATAAGGATTATGATTCTTATTTGAGTATTATAGGCCCGCATTGCAAAAAAATTATCGCAACAACGCCGTCCAACTCCCGCGCTTTGCCTGCCGAAAGGCTTGCCGAGGCGGCAAGAAAATACTGCGGCGATGTGTGCGCAGTTTCAAATCCGGAAAAAGCATTGCAGCTTGCGCGTAAAGACTTTGAATTTTCGCTTGTTTGCGGCTCGTTTTATCTTGCCCGTGATTTAAGAAAAATATTTGCTTTGATATCACAATTCGATAAATTATTCATATCCGCTTTGGTATATTTACTGAAGCGGATATTTTTATTTTCAGTCAGAGGTTGATTTTATGAATGTAACGGTTGAATCAAGCGGCAATTTAATGATTGCTTATCTCATCGGCGAGCTGGATCATCATTCGGCAGGTGCGGTTCGCGATAAAATAGATTCTTCGATAAGCTGCATGAAGCCCAATCATCTTATTTTGGATTTTAAAAAAATGTTTCTTTTTATGGATTCGAGCGGCATAGGCCTTGTTATGGGCCGTTATCGCTTGATGCAAAAATCATCGCGGCTCGGTTGAAATCAGAAATGTGACTCCGCAAACAAAAAAATTATGGAGCTTGCGGGGCTCGGCAGAATTGCGGTCATTAACGAAATCAAAAAGCAGTAAAAAAATAAAGAGGTATAAATATGGAAAAATGAATTCAGGCTCACCGTCAGCAGCAAAAGCGTAAACGAAGGCTTTGCCCGCGTTGTTGTTTCCGCTTTTATCACACCGCTCGATCCCACGCTGGAGGAACTTGCGGATTTAAAAACCGCTGTGTCAGAAGCCGTAACAAACTGCATTGTTCACGGATATATGGATAAATACGGCAAAATTTACATAAGCGGAAAAATATCGGGCGATGTTGTTAAAATCACAATTCGCGACAAGGGCTGCGGCATAGATGATATCGCCCGCGCCATGACTCCGCTCTTCACAACGGGAGAGGGCGAACGCGCAGGGCTCGGCTTCACGGTTATGGAAAGCTTTTGCGATAAGATTTCTGTGCGCTCTGCAATAGGAAAAAGGCACAAGCGTTGTTTTGGTTAAAAAATAGAGGGAAAAATCAAAATGGTAAAAATCCGAAAGGGATTTGATGATTGAGGAAAAATCTCGGCCTTGTTTATTCGATTGCCAAAAGATTTGTCGGTCGCGGAATCGAATATGAGGATTTGGTGCAAAAACGGTTGCGTCGGTTTAATCAAAGCGGTTGATAATTTCGATTTTTCAAAGGGCTACAAGTTTTCCACTTATGCCGTTCCCGTTATAATGGGCGAAATCAAGCGACTTTTTCGTGACGGCGGTGCAATTAAAGTCAGCCGTTCTTTAAAAGAAAAATCAATTCGCGCGCAGTCGCTCAGGGATAAATTCGTTAAGCGTGAATTGCGTGAACCCACCGTCGGCGAGCTTGCTGATATGCTCGGCTGTGATATAAACGAAACAGCGGAGATTTTAAATGTTATAAATCCCATGATCTCGCTCAGCTCTTTCGGCGAGGACGGTAATTCCGAACTGGATGTTCCCGTTGATGAAGATGATAAGCTTTTTGATTATCTTTCTCTTTCCCAAGTGCTTCAAACACTTGATGATAATGAAAAAGCAATAATCGATTACCGTTATTATAAAGGGCAAACACAAACAGCCACCGCCGAGGCGCTCGGTGTTTCGCAGGTGCAGATATCAAGAAAAGAAAAAGCCGTTCTCCGAAAGCTTCGGGAACGGCTTGATTGAATATATTTGTGCAATTTATAATGTACTGAGGTCGTAAGGTGTTTTTTGGTAAACAAAGTAGTTCAGCCAGTTTGAAAATATCAAGTTGCCCGCGCTTTTCCAGTTCATTTTCGGCACAAGGTTGATATCGTCCTTCGGAAAATAGTTTGCGGGCTTTTTGATCGGCAGGCCTTTGTCCAAATCTCTGAAATATTCTTTGGCAAGCGTATCTCTGTCGTATTCGCTGTGGCCCGTAACATAAAAAGTTGCGGCATTCCATGTCGGATATAATATGAATTCCGGCTTCATCGCT